>JBGCDB010000044.1:0-48488 GCA_045104955.1 Roseobacter sp. | reverse complement strand
TTGGTGCGTGTATAGAATTTGAACGCATCGGGCCCGTGCTGGTTCAAATCGCCAAAGACAGATTTTTTCCAGCCGCCAAAAGTGTGATAGGCGAGCGGCACAGGGATTGGCACGTTTATGCCCACCATGCCGACGTTGATCCGGTTGGCGAAATCACGCGCCGCGTCCCCGTCACGGGTAAATATCGCGGTACCGTTGCCGTATTCATGATCCATCGCAAGTCCGATTGCCTCTTCGTAGGTTTGGGCACGCACGGTGGTCAGGACAGGGCCAAAAATTTCCTGTGTGTAGATGTCCATGTCTTTGGTCGCGTGGTCAAAAAGGTGTGGCCCTACAAAAAAGCCGTCCTCATAGCCTTGCAGGCTGAAATTCCGACCGTCCACAACCAGCTTGGCCCCTTGATCAATGCCCGTCTGCACCAAACGTTCGATGTTGGCTTTTGCCGCAGCGGTGACAACGGGGCCGTAGTCCACATCATTGCCTGCGGTGTATGGGCCCACCTTGAGCTTTTCGATCCGGGGGATCAGTTTTTCAATTAGCCGATCAGCTGTCTCGTCCCCGACGGGTACGGCCACCGAAATCGCCATGCAGCGTTCACCCGCCGCGCCGTAGCCTGCACCGATCAGCGCATCTGCGGCTTGGTCCATGTCGGCGTCAGGCATGACAATCATGTGGTTCTTGGCGCCGCCAAAGCACTGCACGCGCTTGCCGTTCGCACAGCCTGTCCCGTAGATGTATTCGGCGATCGGGGTCGAGCCGACAAAGCCAATGGATTGGATGACATCGTGGTGCAGGATCGCGTCAACGGCTTCTTTGTCACCGTTTACGACTTGCAGCACCCCTTTGGGCAGCCCGGCTTCTTCCATCAACTCTGCCAGCATCAGCGGCACAGAGGGGTCACGCTCTGACGGTTTGAGGATAAACGCGTTGCCGCAGGCAATGGCGGGCGCAAACATCCACATCGGGATCATTGCGGGGAAGTTGAACGGCGTGATGCCTGCCGTGACCCCCAATGCTTGACGCATGGAGTACATGTCGATGCCCGGGCCTGCGCTGTCGGTAAATTCGCCTTTCAACAAGTGCGGCGCACCGATGCAATATTCGACGACTTCCAGACCACGTTGCACGTCACCGGCCGCGTCGGGAAGGGTCTTGCCGTGTTCCCGGCTTAACGCTTCGGCCAGCTTGTCCATGTCGCGGTTCAGCAGATCAACAAACTTCATCAGGACGCGCGCACGGCGCTGCGGGTTCACGGCGGCCCAAGCCACCTGTGCAGTTGCCGCATAGTCGACGGCCTGGGCAACTTCGGCAGTCGACGCCAAGGGCACCTTGGCTTGAACTTCACCGGTGGCCGGGTTCATGACATCTGCAAAACGGCCTGAGGTGCCTTTTACATGCGCGCCATTCATATAGTGCGTCAGTTCTTGCATCGTGCTCTCCTGATTGATTGTGATTGGCTCCAGTTTAGCCTTGCAAAAACGTCTGTAACAGCGGCAATTAGGCAAAATCATTTTGCAAAAATGCAATATATGGGCGTTGGGAAGGAATGTTTGATGCAAACAAACTGGGATGATCTGCGTTTGTTTTTGACAGTAGCACGGGAACAAAGCCTGTCTGCCGCAGGCAAGGTGCTGCGCCTGGACCCCGCGACCTTGGGGCGCCGTATGGGGCGATTGGAAGCTGCATTGCAGGCCACGCTGTTTGCGAAATCCCCGCAGGGTTATGCGCTGACCGAAGCAGGTCAGTCCCTTTTTGAACGGGCAGAACAGGCGGAACGTGCGATGCGCGGTGCTGTGGCAGACTTGCCTGCACCATCTGACAAACTGCAAGGGCAGATCCGGATTGGTGCACCCGACGGCGCCGCGAATTATCTGTTGCCGCAGGTCTGTGCGGACTTGGCCCGTGCAAACCCGGAGTTGGACCTTCAGATTGTCGCCTTGCCGCGTGTTTTCAACTTGTCCCGCCGCGAGGCGGACATGGCGATCGGTGTCAGCGCCCCAACGGCAGGGCGATTGGTTGTGCAAAAGGTGACTGACTATCAACTGCATCTGGCGGCGGCGACAGATTACCTTCAAAAACATCCCCCCCTAAGGACAGCAGCGGATTTGGCCCAGCACCGGATGGTTGGCTACATTCCGGATATGATCTTTGACCGCGAACTTGATTACCTTGCTGATCTGGGGGTGTCGCGCGTGCCTTTGGCGTCAAATTCCGTTTCGGTGCAATTGAATTTTATCCGACAAGGCGGCGGTATTGGGGTCGTGCATGACTTTGCGTTGCCGTCTGTCAGCGGAGTGCAAAAAATTCTGAACGACGACGTGCACCTGAGCCGCGCGTTTTATCTGATCCGCCATGAAGACGACCGCCGCAATGCGCGGCTAAGCCGGTTTGCAGATCAGCTTAGCGCAGGTCTACGCGCAGAAGTGGCCCGTCTCGAAGCGCTGACTTGACTTGAAACGGCTTTGCGGTGACCTTTGAGTGGCTCACATTTAATTGACTAAGGAGGTCCCAATGCTGGTATCGCAAATCCTGAAGACTAAGAAGGTAAACGATATTGTGACCGTCGCACCGACGATGACCATTTCAGAAGCGGCGCGCATCTTATCTGAAAAACGCATTGGTACGGTAATCGTCTCAAAAAATGGCAAGTCGGCGGATGGCATTTTGTCAGAACGGGACATTGTCGCGGAAATCGGCGCGCATGGGGCTGGGTGTCTGACCAATTCGGTCGATACATTGATGACCTCAAAGCTGGTGACGTGCACTTTGAATGATAAAGCTGACGTCGTTTTGCGCCAAATGACAGACGGACGTTTTCGTCACATGCCGGTGCTGAACGAAGGGGAGCTTTATGGTCTTATTTCGCTTGGGGATGTGGTCAAAGCGCGCCTGATGGAACTGGCAATGGAAAAAGACGCGCTTGAAGGTATGATTATGGGGCATTGAGGCAGATTGCCTCAAGCGCTTTCTAGGCACTTGCTTTAGAACAATAAAAATGGTGATTTAGCACATCGTAACTACCTAAGGAGAGTCCGATGCGCGTTGGCCTCTATCCCGGCACTTTTGATCCGATCACACTGGGCCATCTTGATGTGATCCGCCGTGCCAGTGCTTTGCTTGATAAGTTGGTAATCGGTGTTGCGATTAATCGCGACAAGGGGCCGTTGTTTAGTTTGGAAGAACGCGTCGCGATGGTCGAGGCGGAAACGGCCAAAATCGCAGAACTCACCGGGCTGGAAATTGAAACGCATCCGTTTGAAAACCTGTTGATTGATTGCGCCCGTGACGTGGGTGCCAGCGTCATCGTGCGGGGGCTGCGCGCTGTGGCCGATTTTGAATACGAATATCAGATGGTTGGCATGAACAGGCAGTTGGATGACACGATCGAAACCGTGTTTTTGATGGCCGAAGCAGAACATCAGGCCATTGCCAGTAAGTTGGTCAAAGAGATCGCGCGCCTTGGCGGAGACGTGACCAAGTTCGTGACACCCGAAGTCAACGACGCACTATTGGCCAAGATGGGACGTACATAACGCAAGGTTATAGGTGTTTGCCCATTTCTGCTGCCGTATCGGCCAAGCGGTGCGCAAAGCCCCATTCGTTGTCATACCATGCAAGGACCCGTGCCATCCGCTTGTCTTGAACACGTGTTTGATCGGCGGCAAAGATTGCGCTGTTCGTGTTCTGTTTAAAATCGGATGAAACAAGCTTGCGGTCGGTATATCCGATGATGCCGTGATACGCACCATCTGCAGCTTGGGCGAAAGCAGCGTTGATTTGTTCGGGCGTTGCATCTTTGTCCAACATGACCGTCAGATCTATGCAGGACACGTTAGGTGTAGGCACGCGAATGGCATGGCTGGTGATGCGTCCTGCCAGTGGCGGCAGCACCTTTCCCAAGGCCTGTGCGGCGCCAGAGGTCGTGGGTACCATCGACACGGCAGCGGCGCGTGCGCGGTACAGATCATCATGGGGGCCATCATGGGTAGATTGCGACCGCGTATAGCAATGCACCGTGGTCATCATCCCACGCTCAATCCCGAAAGTGTCCTGCAAAACAGCCGCAATCGGCACGAGGCAGTTTGTCGTGCATGACGCGTTCGAGATCATCAGATCATTTGGGGTGATGTCGCCGTGGTTCACGCCATAGACAATCGTTTTGGCGTCATCTTTGGCGGGGGCTGACAACAAAACGCGGCTGGAACCGTTGTCCAGATGCTGTAAAGCGGCTGACATTGTCGAAAATTGCCCACTGGATTCCAGCGCTATATCCACGTCACTCCACGCCAAATCACGGGGGGTTGCCTTGGACGAAATACGAATTGGACCAAAGCCTGCATCCAGTATCTGCCCTGCAAAATGCACAGGGTTTGGGAAAGGACCATGCAGGCTATCGTATTCGAACAGATGGGCCAATGTCTCGGCAGGGGCCGGGTCGTTGATCGCGACGACTTGCAGGTCCGAGCGCCCACTCAGCAATAGGCCGCGTAGAAAGGACCGCCCAATGCGGCCAAAGCCATTTATCCCGATGCGCGTCGTCATAGTACCGTGTTCTTTCAGCCGTGATGAAGGGCGTCGGTCAACGCCAAAAGGCAAGCCACTCAATCAGCTCATTCATCTTCTTGCCAAGAAAGACCATGTGCTCGGTGCCAAATAGAAGGATGCTGAGTACAATCAAGCCGACGATACCCAGACCAAGGATCAGCGCGATGCGGTTTGTCATATCAGAACTCTCTTTTGCAGCGAAACCGTGCGCGTGGTGTTCCCGCGTCGGCTATGGGCAGGTATGCCAGCGTGTGGAAACGCCCGCAACCGTGCAAAAGATGGTGTGGCGTTTAGCTTAAACGGCCCAAAGCAACCGCGACATCCGCCATGCGCGCAGAGAAGGCCCATTCGTTATCATACCACGCGAGCACGCGCACTGTGCGCCCGCCCACAACCTTGGTTTGGTCGGGTGCGAAAATACAGCTGTGTTCTGTGTGGTTGAAGTCGATCGAAACTTTGGCTTCCGCGTCATAGGCCAGCACCCGGGACATAGGGCCCATGGCGGCGGCCTCAATCGCGGCGTTGACCTCTTTCACGGTAACATCGCGTGCCGCTTCAAAGGTAAGATCTACCGCTGATACATTTGGCGTAGGAACACGCATCGCTGTGCCGTCGAGTTTGCCGGCAAGATTAGGCAATACCTCGCCCAAGGCTTTGGCCGCGCCTGTAGAGGTCGGGATCATCGCCATCGCAGCGGCGCGTGCGCGGTACAAATCATCGTGGCGGCGGTCCAGCGTTGGTTGGTCGCCCGTGTAGGAATGGATTGTCGTCATCACGCCACGTTCGATGCCGATGGCTTCATCCAGCACTTTGGCCAGTGGCGCCAGACAGTTTGTCGTGCATGATCCGTTGGACACAACCGCATCCTTGGAAATCAGGTCATTGTGATTTACGCCGAAGACTACTGTGCGGTCGACGTTTTTGGCGGGAGCCGAGATCAAAACACGTTCTGCACCGCGTGCGATATGTGCATTGGCCTTGTTGCCGTCGTTGTGTTTGCCGGTGCATTCCAGGACGACATCGACGCCTTCCCAGTCCAGATCGTTCATGTCGTAGGTCGACATCACACGGATCGGGCCGCGTCCCATGTCGATGCTGTTGGCGCTGGTGACGACTTCGCCGGGAAAACGGCCATGAATGCTGTCATATTTGATCAGATGCGCGGCGGTCTCAATCGGGCCTGTCGCGTTGATGGCGACGACATCAATATCGTTGCGCCCGGAACTGACGATATGTGAGAGTGTGCAACGACCAATACGACCGAACCCGTTAATACCAACTCTGATGGTCATGATCTTTGCTTTCTCTCTCGTTCTCTGATGGCCCTTCTATAGCGGCTGCCAGAGCTTCGGGGAATGACTAAAATGGCGTGTTTTCCGACTGTTAGCGTTAAACTTGCCGCAGCGCGGAAAGATGTTAACGCCAACGTATACAATGGTCGACAAACTGTTGAAAAATCTGCGACAGTCCTACAAAGAATTGGAAACAAATAGTCGTACACGTAAGGGTAGTATAATGAGTGGACTGATAGCGCTTTTGGATGATGTGGCGTCAATTGCCAAAGTGGCCGCAGCTTCGGTGGATGATGTGATAGGGCAGGCGGCCAAAGCAGGATCTAAAGCGGCGGGGGCCGTGATCGACGATGCGGCTGTGACACCAAAATACGTGCAGGGTTTCGCGGCTGAACGCGAGTTGCCGATCATCTGGCGTATTGCCAAAGGATCGATGATCAACAAGCTGGTATATCTGCTGCCGGTGGGGTTGGCGCTGAACCATTTTGCTCCTTGGGCGATTATTCCGCTTTTGATGCTGGGGGGCGGATATCTGTGTTTCGAAGGAGCGGAAAAGGTCGCCCATTCGCTTGGGATTGGCGGCCACGGGCATATGGATTATCCTCAGGCCGACACAGAGCCTCAAGACCCCGCGCATCTGGAAGAAAAGAAAGCCCAAGGGGCGATCAAAACAGATTTTATCTTATCCGCTGAGATTATGACCATTTCACTTGCTGCAATTCCGGAAAGCAATTTTTGGATGGAGGCGGCGACGCTGGCCACTGTTGCGGTGATGATCACCGTGGCTGTGTACGGCGCGGTGGCTTTGATCGTGAAAGCCGATGATGTGGGCCTTGCTATGGCGGCAAAGGGGCGTGTCGCAGCAACCCGTGCGGTCGGGCGCGGGATCGTGCGCGCCATGCCGGGTGTGTTGAAAACGCTGACGATTGTGGGGACGGCGGCGATGCTTTGGGTTGGTGGTTCAATTATCGTGCATGGGCTTTATGAGTTGGGATTGAAATTTCCGGAATATATCATCCATGATGTGTCGCATTTCATCGGGCATGCATTCCCGGACAGTCTGCAGGGTTTTGGCACGTGGTTTGCTAAGGCAGCTATGGATGGGGTGTTGGGATTAGCGCTTGGATTTGCCTTAATCCCGGTGGGTGAGAAAGTAATCACGCCTTTGTGGCGCAAAGCTTTTGCGCGCGGCTAGGGGCCGCGCGCAACAAACAAGGGTGCAGACAAGCTGCACCTTACCCCGAGCAAATCACACGCGGTCGCTGGGTTCCCATTTGCCGGCCAGCAGGTCGCGTACTTTTTGCGCAGTTGCTTCGGCTGTGATGCCCAGTTCTTTGAACAAGACGTCTGCGGGGGCTGAGGCACCAAAGTCGTGCATGCCGATAAAACCCGCTTTTTCGCGGCGTCCGCGTTCGCCAAAGAGCCAACGATCCCAGCCCATGCGAATGCCTGCCTCAACCGCGACCCGCACAGGGCCCCCGGGTAGGACGCGTTTGCGATAGGCTTGATCTTGCTCTTCGAACAGCTCCCAGCAGGGCATTGATACGACGCGCGTGCCGATACCTTCAGCCTCGAGGATTTCGCGTGCAGCAAGCGCAAGAGATACCTCAGAGCCGGTCGCCATCAGGATGGCTTGGCGTTTGCCGACGCTGGCATCGGCCAGAACATAGGCACCCATGGCTGTAAGGTTCTTGGTTTTATGGTCGGTCCGCACGGTAGGCAGCCCTTGGCGTGTCAGGGACAGAACCGATGGAGTTTGCTTGCTCGACAAGGCCAGCTCCCAAGCTTCTGCCGTCTCAACTGTGTCAGCGGGCCGGAACACATGTGTGTTTGGTGTCGCGCGGCTGATCGCCAGATGTTCAACAGGCTGGTGCGTTGGGCCGTCTTCGCCCAGCCCGATGCTGTCGTGTGTCATGACAAAAACGGTTGGGATTTTCATCAAAGCGGCAAGTCGCATGGCGGGGCGTGCATAATCAGTAAAGCACATGAACGTACCACCGTAAGGGCGCATACCACCGTGCAAAGCCATGCCGTTCATCGCCGCGGCCATGCCATGTTCACGAATGCCCCAGTAAACATAGCGCCCGCCACGGTTATCAACGTCAAACACACCTAAATCGCTGGTTTTGGTGTTGTTTGACCCTGTAAGATCCGCAGACCCGCCGACTGTTTCGGGCATAATCGGATTGAGCACCTCAAGCACTTTCTCAGAGCTTGCGCGCGTGGCCAGTTTAGGTGCGCCCTCAGATGTCTGCTTTTTAAAGGCTTTGATCGTCGCGCTTAGCTTTTTGGGCGCTTCAAGCGCATAAGCGCGGTTGAAATTTTCGCGTTTGCTGCGGGGCAGGGTGTCAAAGCGCTCTTCCCAGGCCTCGCGATCTGCTTTGCCTTTGGCACCGATGGCTTCCCATGCGGCCTTGATGTCGCTGGGTACCTCAAAGGGGCCGGTTTTCCAGCCCCATGCCTCTTTAGCCGCTGTGTTCTGATCAGCGTTTGTCAGCGCGCCATGGCCCTTTGACGTATCTTGGGCGGCATGCCCCAACGCGATATGCGTCTTACACGCGATCATCGTGGGGGATTTGCTTTTCTTGGCTTTTGTCAGCGCGGCGTCGATTTCTGCGGGGTTGTGGCCGTCGATCTCGATCACTTGCCAACCGGCCGATGTGAAGCGCCCAACTTGGTCTGTGCGGTCTGACAGAGTGACAGGGCCGTCAATCGTAATGTTGTTGTTGTCCCACAAGACGATCATCTTGCTGAGCTGGTGGCGGCCCGCCAGTGTGATCGCCTCTTGGCTGACACCTTCCATCAGGCAGCCGTCGCCGGCCACGACATAAGTATAGTGATCTACGACCTTTTTGCCGTAATGCGCACGTTGGATTTCTTCTGCCATGGCGAAACCAACAGCGTTGGCAATGCCTTGTCCCAGCGGGCCGGTCGTGGTCTCAATTCCTGTGGCATGGCCGTATTCCGGGTGACCGGCAGTGATGGCACCCCATTGGCGGAAGTTCTTGATCTGCTCAAGCGTCATATCCGCATAGCCCGTCAGGTGAAGCAGGGAATAGAGCAACATAGACCCGTGGCCTGCCGACAGAATAAAGCGGTCCCGGTCTGGCCAATTAGGAGCTGTGGGGTCAAACTTCAGGTGCTTTTCAAACAGCACGGTGGCTGCGTCTGCCATGCCGATTGGCATCCCCGAGTGGCCAGAGTTTGCTGCCGTGACAGCATCAAGGGTCAGTGCGCGAATGGCATTGGCTTTGGCCCAGTGATCAGGGTTTGCAGCGGCGAGTGCTTTAAGATCCACGGAGATGGCTTCCTTTGTTTCGTATCACGTCAAGGGGCTTTGACGTCTCTTCGTTCAGGAGGCTGCATATCAGCCCGCCCACAAAGATCAAGGGCGCGAATGGACTTGTGTAAGCTGTCACTTCAAGTGCTTGTCGCAAGTCTTTGAACACGCTCAAAAGCATGTTTGTTGTGCGCGCGTGATAAGGGTACGCTAAAGGCGCGTAAAGTCGATTCGCCTTTAGCGCGGTAGGCCCCGTTGGGTCTAAAACGACAGGTATTGAGGTGGGCATGAGCGAAATCGAAGAACTCCATAGTCGGATTATGGCCGCGATGGACCGCGTGGCGCAGGGTGTTGACGCGATACCGTCAGCGGATACCGGCGACATAGATGCACTGCGTCAACAATTGGATGACGAAAAACAAGTCAATGCACAGCTGACCGAACGGGTGCGCGTCTTGGGCGACAAGCAAGAGCAGGCGCAAGCGGCGATGGAGGCGAAAGCCCAAGAGGCCGAGGCGCGTCTCACCGCGCTCGACACCGAGATGCAGAAACTGCGCAAAGTAAACGGCATGCTGTCCGAGGCCTGTTCGGCGCTTCGGGATGCGAATGCAGCAGGCGTCGGCGAGCCCGAGCTGATCAACCAATCTATGATGGCAGAGCTGGACTCAATCCGCGCCATGCGCAGCGCTGAAATGGCTGAAGCTGACGAGATCATCGCAACACTGACGCCGCTGCTGCACGCCAGTACTGCACCCCAAGATCAAGAGGAGGCGCACTGATGCCAGAGGTCAAAGTATCCATCGGTGGCCGTGATTTCGATGTTGCCTGCCAATTGGGCGAGGAGCACTATCTGCGCACCGCAGCCAAGCTTTTGGACGACGAAGCGCGTGTTTTGTCAGATCAAGTCGGCCGTTTGCCCGAAGCGCGCATGCTTTTGATGGCAGGTTTGATGTTGGCCGATAAAACTGCAAGCATCGAAGACCGGGTCGCCGAAGTACAGGCACAGTTGGACGAGCGTGAGGCGGAATTGTCTGCGCTAAAAAGCGCGCAAGCGGAACCTGAACGGATCGAGGTCCCGGTAGTGCCGCAGAGCGTGACAGACACATTGGCTGAATTGGCAGCACGCGCCGAAAGCCTTGCCGCTTCGGTGGAAGAGAAAGCGGCGAATTAGGCGATTGTTCCGCGCGACAAAAAAGGCGCGACGTCCGTGACGCGCGCCTTATAGCAAGTGTTTAAAACAAGATTAGCCGTTCGCTTCGCGAATTTTGTCAGCGGCTTCCTTGTCAAAGCCGACGCCGTTTTCTTCCAGCAGTGTATCCAGTTCGCCAGATAACGTCATCTCGGTGATGATATCGCAGCCCCCGACGAATTCGCCTTTAACGTACAACTGGGGGATTGTTGGCCAGTCTGAGAAATCTTTGATTCCTTGGCGCAGGCCATCGTCGGCCAACACGTTCACATCGGAAAAATCCACGCCCATATAATTCAGGACGCCCGCGACCCGGCTAGAGAACCCACACTGGGGCATCTCTTTGGTGCCTTTCATGAAAAGCACCACGTCATGTGCGGTGATCGTCTCTTGGATTTGTGAGTTTGCATCGGTCATGGTGCAGTATCCTTGAAGCTGTCAGCGGGGTGTTTTGCCACCGCCGTACTGTGTCGTTGATTATTCGGGCGCGCGGGTTGTCAGCGCCAGCGCGTGAAGCTCGCCATTTGCGCCGTCCATTTTGCCTTTGAGTGCGGCATATACGGCGCGTTGTTGTTGGACGCGGTTTTTCCCGCGAAAGCTTTCATCTTCGACCATAGCGGCCATATGCACACCATCATCACCGTCGACTTGGATTTTTGCGTCCGGAAAGCTCTCTCTGAGCAGGTCTTCGATTTCGTGGGCTTGCATCGGCATAGGGTTGTTCCATCTTTGGTCGCATCTAGATGTAGTCGGAGAATGGCAAGGGAACAAGGTGTCAATTTGACCTTTGTTTGGGGCGCGATCGGGTTGCATTTTGCAGCAGACAAGCCTGTCGCGCTGCGCCATAGTTCCACAGGGGAGAAACCACATGGACGTTTTTGAAAACGCACCAGAACGCGCGCTTGAATGGCACCTGGCCGGACGAGGAGCGGTGCTTGCAACGGTGATCGAGACGTGGGGCTCTGCGCCGCGCCGTGTCGGCGCGCAATTGGCAATTGCGTCAGATGGCGAAATGCAGGGGTCCGTATCGGGTGGCTGTGTCGAAGGCGCTGTGGTGTTTGAGGCGATGGAAGCGCTCGACAAAAGTGTCGCGCGGGTTTTGGAATACGGCGTCAGCGATGGGGATGCTTTTGCGGTTGGTCTGGCCTGTGGCGGAACAATTCGCATTCTGGTTGAGCCTATCGGCTCTGCCATGCCGGTTGACGCGCTACAAGCGCTGGTGGCGGCGCGGGCTGCGCGGACGCCTGTCGCCTATGAAGCCGACCTTGAAACTGGGCGGCGTGCGCTGGTGCGGGACGGGTACAGGGATCGCTTTGCTATGGACCGGTCGGGGTTCGAAAGCGAAGGGCGGGTTTTCGTGGGTATCCATAACCCACCTCTTCGACTGATCGTGGTGGGCGCTGTGCACATCGCACAAGCCTTGGTGCCCATGGCGCGGATCGCGGGGTACGATCCTTTTGTGATAGACCCACGTGCGGCTTTTGGATCAGAGGCCCGATTTCCCGACGTAAACCTGATCGCCGAATGGCCAGATGAAGGCGTGGCGCAAATCGGTCTTGATACACGCACGAGCGTCGTTTTGTTGACCCATGATCCAAAACTGGATGATCCCGCGTTGCATTTGGCGCTGAAGTCTGAGTGTTTCTATATCGGCGCACTGGGGTCCAAGCGCACACATGCCAGTCGCGTCGCACGGCTTCAAGACGCGGGGTTCAATGAAGCCGACATTGCGCGCATTCATGGCCCAATTGGTTTGGATATCGGGTCATCCGGCCCGCCAGAGATTGCTGTGTCGATCCTTGCGCAAATGACGCGCGTTCTAAGGCGGGGCGCATGAAGTTTGGGCCCGTGGATGTGTCCGAGGCGCAAGGGGCGATCCTTGCGCATTCGGTCGCATTGGCGGGGCGGGCTCGGCTGCGCAAAGGTCGGGTTCTGACACCAGAAGATCTGGTTGCATTGCAGGCTGCTGGTCACAGTATCGTAACAGTCGCGCAATTGGCTGACGGGGATGTGGATGAAAACGCAGCAGCCGATGTGCTGGCGCGCGCGTTTGTGCCTGATCCGACCGCTCAAGGTCTTGAGTTGACAGCGGCCTTTACCGGCCGGGTGAACCTTTTGGCGACAGGGCCAGGCGTAGTCGTTTTAGATGAAGCGGCAATTGAAGCGGTCAACCTTGTCGATCCGATGATCACGATCGCTACAGTGCCCAACTACCAACAAATGGCGCAAGGGGGTATGATCGCGACGATCAAGATCATTTCATATGCGGTGTCACAAGAGGCGTTGGATGCCGCTTGCGCGCATGCCCGCGCTTGTATTCGACTTGCGCGGCCTGTGGCAAAATCTGTTCAGCTGATCGTGACCGAAATTGATGGTGGTGCGGGGGATAAGGGGTGGCGATCGGTGGCCGATCGTATAGCGGCTTTTGGGCTGACGCTTGCGCCGCCCGTCTGTGTCGCACATCAGGTACCTGATTTATCCGCAGCGTTGTCTGGGCAAACAGGCGATATCGCGCTGATCCTGACGGGGTCTGCAACCTCGGATATTGAGGACGTGGCACCGGCGGCTGTGCGCGCGGCGGGCGGAGATGTTGCGCGATTTGGGATGCCTGTTGATCCTGGAAACCTGCTTTTCATTGGTGAATTGGGGGCAGCTGTGGTGATCGGGCTGCCGGGCTGTGCGCGGTCGCCTGCGTTGAACGGTGCTGATTGGGTCATCGCGCGCGTTGTATGCGGTTTGCCGGTGACGGCGCGCGATATTGCTGGCATGGGCGTGGGCGGTTTGTTGAAAGAGATTCCATCGCGTCCGCAGCCTCGGCGTGGGCCGGCAACTGTCTGAATGCCAAAACAGTTTTGCGTCTCATGTTCCAATTTGTGAAAATTATTGGTTCTCATCTGTGATTGCACATGCTTAACTCAGGACAACCAAAATGATTTCTAGGGAGGAAAACATGGCACAGGTCACGATGACTGTGAACGGAAAAGCCGCGTCCGGTGATGTGGAGGGTCGAACGCTATTGTCGACGTTCCTGCGCGAAGAGCTGCGTTTGACGGGTACGCACGTGGGCTGCGACACCAGCCAGTGTGGTGCATGTGTGGTGCACGTGAATGGCGAAGCGGTAAAGGCCTGCACAATGTTGGCCGCGGAGGCCGCTGGAGCCGAGGTCAAAACAATTGAAGCGATGGCGAATGCAGATGGGTCGCTAAGTGTCATTCAGCAAGCCTTTCAGGACCATCACGGCCTGCAGTGCGGGTTTTGTACGCCCGGCATGGTCATGTCAGCTGCGGCTTTGTTGAAAGACAACCCCAAGCCATCTGAAGCCGAAGTGCGTGAATACCTCGAAGGCAACATTTGTCGCTGCACAGGATATCACAACATCGTCAAAGCAATCATGGCGGCGTCCGGTCAGGATGTCGGCAGCATTGCTGCGGAATAGTTAATTCCAATGCGCTGAAGGGGTGAAGGTGGACTGAAGTCCACCTTACCGCGTCAGCGCTTTCAAGGCGGGGGTGCGCCCGCCGATTTTTAGGGAGGAATACATATGCCAAAAGATGGAGGCATCGGCGCCAGCGAAACGCGGCGCGAGGACGTTCGGTTTTTAACGGGACGCGGGAAATATACAGACGATATCGCTTTGCAGGGCCAAACTTATGCGGCCTTTGCACGATCAGACGTGGCCAATGGGCGGATCAAATCAATTGATACCACCGCAGCGGCGGCCATGCCGGGTGTTTTGACGATTTTCACAGGTGACGATTTCGTCGATGTGGGCGGGAACCCTGCAGGCTGGTTGATCAACAGCCGCGATGGCGAGCCTATGAAAGAACCAAAGCGCCCCGTCTTGGCCCATGGCAAAGTGCGCCATGTCGGTGATGCCTATGCTGCGGTGATTGCTGAGACGGCGGAACAAGCGCTGGACGCTGTTGCCGCGATCCAAGCCGATATCGAAGAGCTGCCTGCGGTCGTTGATATGGCCGCAGCCGTCGCAGGTGGCGGGCTGGTCCATGATGAGATCGAAACAAACGTCTGTTTCGATTGGGGCTGGATCGAAGACAATCGCGCAGCGACAGATGCAGCCATCAAAGCTGCACCGCATGTCACCACGCTTGAGCTGGTGAACAACCGTCTGGTTCCCAACGCGATGGAACCGCGCGCGTCCACGGCTGAGTATGACCCAGGCACAGGCGACTACACTCTTTATACCACGAGCCAGAACCCGCATTTGACGCGGCTGCTGATTTCGGCCTTTGTATTGGGCATTCCTGAAAACAAGCTGCGGGTGATTGCACCGGATGTGGGCGGGGGCTTTGGGTCCAAGATCTATCACTACGGCGAAGAAGCGCTTGTTCTGGCGGCGGCCAAACGGCTCGGCCGGCCTGTGCGCTGGACAGCCACACGGTCTGAAAGCTTTCTGACCGATGCGCACGGACGTGATCACGTGACCACGATTGAATTGGCGTGTGAAAAGGATGGTACTTTCATTGCCTTCCGCACTGAAACGCTTGCCAATGTTGGGGCCTATCTGTCGAACTTTTCGACCGCGACACCCACCTTCCTGCACGGTACACTCATGGCCGGTAACTACACCGTTCCCAATGTCTATGTGAACGTCAAAGCGGTCTTTACCAACACCGCGCCAGTGGACGCTTATCGTGGCGCAGGACGGCCTGAGGCGACGTACTCGCTAGAGCGTGTGATCGACAAGGCAGCGCATGAGTTGGGGATCGACCCGATCGCTATCCGCCGTAAAAACTTTGTGAAACCTGATCAGTATCCGTTCACATCAGCGGCCGGTCTGGAATATGACAGTGGCAACTATGACGCGCTGATGGACAAGCTAGAAGCGCTGATGGACCGGGATGGTTTTGCCGCCCGCCGCGCTGCGTCTGAGGCCAAGGGCATGCTGCGCGGTCTTGGAATAAATTCCTACATCGAAGCCTGCGGCATTGCACCTTCGAACCTTGTGGGTGTGCTTGGCAGCCGCGTTGGCCTCTATGACGCCGCGACTGTGCGGGTGAACGCCACGGGCAACCTGTCTGTTATGGTTGGGGCGCACAGCCACGGGCAGGGGCATGAGACAGCCTTCCCACAAGTGGTCGGTGACATGTTGGGTATTGACCCTGCATCCATCGAGATCGTGCACGGCGACACGTCAAAAATTCCATTCGGAATGGGCACGTATGGATCACGGTCATTGGCGGTTTGCGGCTCTGCCGTTGTGCGGGCGACAGAAAAGATCATCAACAAAGCCAAGAAAATTGCAGCCCACATGCTCGAAGCTTCCGAGGCGGATATCGAATTGGTAGACGGTCAGTTTAGCGTCGCGGGTACTGACAAATCAGTCAGCTTCGGCGAGGTCGCGCTCAAGGCTTATATTCCGCATCAGTTCCCGATCGAGGATATTGAACCTGGCCTTGAAGAAACCGCGTTCTATGACCCTGCGAACTTTACATATCCCTCAGGTGCTTATGCCTGTGAGGTGGAGGTCGACCCGGAAACGGGCAAAGTCAGCGTTGAAAGCTTTGTGGCAACGGATGATTTTGGCAATGTGATCAACCCGATGATCGTTACAGGGCAGGTGCATGGAGGGGTCGCACAAGGCATCGGTCAAGCACTGATTGAACAGACCGCTTATGACGAAAACGGCCAGTTGCTGAGCGCGTCTTACATGGATTACGCCATGCCGCGCGCGGATGACCTGCCGTTTATCTCGGTGGACCATTCCAACGGCACGCCGTGCACGCACAACCCACTGGGCGTGAAAGGCTGCGGTGAAGCAGGTGCGATTGCGTCCCCGCCCACAGTTGTCAACGCTGTGGTTGATGCGATCCGGTCGTCGGGCAAAGAGATCACAGAGATCGACATGCCGCTTACGCCGTCGCGCGTTTGGGCCGCGATGCAATGATCTGGCGGGGCAGAGGGGTTCCATGCCCCTTTGCCCTAACGAATTCAGGCGCGCAGACAGCTTTGCTGCCCCGCCAAGTGAAAGGAAGAACAGATGTATAATTTTGACGTAGAAACGCCCAGCACGGTCGCAGATGCGGTCAGCGCTTTGGGCAAAGAAGACGCGCAGGCTTTGGGGGGCGGTCAGACGCTGATCCCCACGCTCAAGCAACGCTTGGCAATGCCATCGGTGCTGGTGAGCTTGTCGTCGATTGCCGAGATGAAAGGCGTTTGCACCACAGACGATGGCCAACTGAGCGTCGGTGGCGGCACAACTCATGCCACAGTCGCACAAGATGCGGCGGACAAATTCCCCGGGCTTGCGGGGCTTGCGAACCACATTGGTGACCCGGCTGTGCGCAACCGCGGCACGATTGGCGGCAGCATCGCCAACAATGACCCGTCTGCTTGCTATCCGGCGGCCGCTTTGGGGGCAGGGGCCACAATCATCACCAATGATCGATCCATTGCGGCGGACGACTTTTTCCAAGGCATGTTCACGACAGATCTGGAAGAAGGTGAGATCATCACCGAAGTCCGCTTTCCCATTCCCGAGGCATCGAACTATCAAAAGTTCGTGCAGCCTGCGTCGCGTTTTGCGCTGGTGGGTGTCTTTGTGGCGAAATACGCGGACGGTGTGCGCGTGGCCGTGACAGGTGCGTCCAACGATGGGGTGTTCCGCTGGTCAGAGGCAGAAGCGGCCTTGTCGGCGAACTTTGCCGCAGACGCATTAGACGGGCTGAGTGTTTCTGACGATGACATGATCGAAGACCTGCACGGGACCGCCGCTTATCGCGCGCATTTGGTTGCCGTGATGACCAAACGGGCAGTCGCTGCGGCGTCTTGATCCATAACACATCCAGCGGCGGCTTATTTGCCCGCCGCTGGATGTCTTAGACTTTGATCTGGGACAGCTTTTCCAGCTCCCACTCCATTAGTTTGCCCGCGTGTCTTGTCTGATCCTGTGCTTTCTGTGCAGTTACGCGCGCCGCTGTATTGATGCCTTCATCACGGCTTGTTGCCAACCGGGCCAAGGCCTGCCGGAGGTTCGTTGCAACCTCGATTACTCCTGCACCGTCCCGTGCGATGGGGGCAAAGGCCGCATCCACAAGGTGCTGGGGGTCCACGCACGGCATAAAGACACGCGGTGCCGAGAGATCAGACGCATCTTGAGGCACGCGTGTAAAATCCCACAGCAAACCGTTTAGACTGTGGATCGCCGCAATCGCTGTTCCAGCGTCATTGATGCCGGGCGACAGCGCTTTGGAGGCAATCTCGGACATAACCACCAGCCCATACAGCGCATCCTGTTCAAAGGTACGCTGTGTACCCAAGGTAAACGCCTTGCTGAGCCGGGTTTGACCGCCCTTGGACAGCTGACCTGAGATATGCGCGATGATTTGCCCCTCCAGAACGTAGGCTCCAGGTCGCTGAGAGATATAGATAGCACCTTGTGGGGGCAGGCATTCTTGCAGCCGGGCCACGTCGATCAGTTGGATATAGCCGGACTGCGGGGCGTATAAGGGCGCCATTTTGGTCGGCAGAACGGTGGATGACGTAAGCGCCGCCGCGCCAAAAGTAGGAAATTTAGCCAGTTCTGCGAGGCTTTCGGACGCCTTTACATGCACAGCGCGGACGCTGTTATCAACGCTGCCCAGATCTGTGAGGTGATGAATCCAGCGCAGCATCGAAACCACGACCAGCACAACAACAACAACCGTAACGGCCATCACGATAATTGCTGTGTCTTCGGTATAGAACCGCGCTTGGTACAGCACGATTGATGTCAGCGAAAAGACAAACGCCCCTATGAATGTGGCCAATACAGATTGCGTGGTCGTATCGTCCAGCAATATGCGCTGCACGCGCGGCGTCGTGGCTGCAGCCGCCGACCGATGGGCCGAAACCATGATGTTCAACGAAAACGTCGACACTGCAAGCATGGAGGTCGCTAGAATGGACAGTACCGGCAAAACTGAATCAAAACCAAGACGCGATGCGGCTTCAAGCCCCATCACCCTTTGAGCAGACGGACCAGACAAGGCGGCAAGCAACGACAACAGGGCGTAAAATGAGACGCGCAGACCGAGATTGCGATAATAACGCATCACAATCAAAAACATCCAATTTAAACGAGACATCGTCCGTCACCGCCCTTTCCTGAAGATAGATTTAGAGCGCGGCCCCATCCCGACCAGCTTGAGGGCAACGCACCATAAACCAAAACGCCCCATTCGGGTGAACAGGGCGTCATTTTTTTTCTGGTCGAACCGTGTCGGTTACTTGGGCAATGGTCCGATCAGCATCACCATTTGACGACCTTCCATTTTAGGGAAGTTTTCGACCTTGCCATGCTCTTTAGTGTCGGCGGCGACACGTTCCAACAATTCGCGACCCAAGTTCTGGTGCGCCATTTCACGCCCCCGGAAACGCAGGGTCACTTTGACTTTGTCGCCATTCTCAAGGAACTTGAACACGTTGCGCATTTTCACATCGTAATCATTGGTATCTGTGTTAGGGCGAAATTTCACCTCTTTGATCTCAATGATTTTTTGTTTCTTGCGGGCTTCGCTCTCACGTTTTTGCTGTTCGTATTTGAACTTGCCAAAATCCATGATCTTACAAACGGGTGGGTTCGCATTTGGTGAGATTTCAACCAGGTCGAGCCCGGCATCATCAGCCATTTCCATGGCACGTTCGGGCGTCACGACGCCCACATTTTCACCTTCGGCGCCAATAAGGCGGATGTCTGAACCTCTGATCTTTTCGTTTACGCGAGGGCCGGTTTCACGTTGCGGCGGCGCGTTGTGTGGTCTGCGAGCGATGATGTTGTTCCTTCAATTATTCACAAAACTGCGCCGCCAAATTAAACGCAGGCGGCCCACACTTCAAGCTGCAAATCATTGGGAAGGGGCCCAATCGCGTTGTTTTTCCCCTTGTTGCGCATGGTGCAAGCCGCCACTTGAGGCATGAAGGCACACACAGATGAGTGTGCGCACCAATAACAGGCAAGGTGAAGTAAAATGAAAAATGCATTGTGGATTATGAGCGCGGTCATCATCGGTGGGGGCGGATATCTGTTTTTTGCACCAGACCGGACACCAGAACCGGTCGCTTTGGCAGAAGCGCCGCAAGTCGAACAGGTTGTCGAAACACCGCAAGTCGTAGAAGAAGTAGCACCCGTTCAAACGGTCACAGAACAACTTGAAGAAGTGATTACCGCTGCAACGGCAGAAGATAGTTCTATCGAAGAGCAAGCAGCCGACGTTGTGGCCATGCTGCAAGACAAAGCAGAAGAGGCCGCCGCGGGCGCGTCATCGTTGGGCGAACAAGCGCAGGCGCTGGTCTCTGATGGGGTGGACGCGGCACGGGAGGGTGCTGCGAAAATCCCTGAGTACCTGACATTTGAAGGCTTTGATCTGGAGAAGGTGAAAGAGTTCGTGGATGGATCAGAATTGAGCAGCACGCAAAAAGCGTTTTTGACCACTGCCGTCACCAAAGCGCAGGAAAGCCCCGAAGTGCTCAAGGCAGCACTTTCCCAAGTGCAACAAGCTCTTGGCTACGGATCTTAATGCAATTTATGGCCCGCAGTGCACGATTGCACCGCGGGCCGTTTCCCTTAGTCGAGGAATGCTTTTTCCACGACGTATTGCGCAGGCTTGGAATTGGCACCCTCTTGGAGCCCGTATTCTTCCAGCATATCCTTCAGCTCGAGATTAAAAGCGAGGTTGCCGCAAATCATAGCGCGATCAGTTTCAGGGCTAAGCGGGGCAACACCCAAATCAGAGTAAGCTTCGCCGGAACGCATCAGATCGGTGATACGACCCATTTTTGCGCTCTCTTCTCGTGTTGTGGTGGGATAGTATTTGATCTTTTTCCAAAAGCCATCGCCGATCACTTCATTCAGTAATTCATCATCCTTGAGCGCGTCAATCAGCTCGCGGCCATAGGTCAGCTCACCTGCTTCGCGGCAGGTATGGGTGATGATAATCTCGTCATAGTCCTCATAGGTTTGCGGCTCGCGCAACAGCGACGCGAAGGGGGCAAAACCCGTGCCGGTGGCAAAAAACCAGATGCGTTTGCCCGGGATCAGCGCGTCGTGAACCAAGGTACCCACTGGCTTGGGGCGTAGAATGATCTCGTCGCCCGGTTGGATGTGCTGCAGGCGTGAGGTGAGCGGGCCATCTTGCACCTTGATGGAGTAGAACTCCAATTCTTCATCCCATGAAGGGGACGCGATGGAATAGGCACGCAGCAGCGGTTTTTGCTTGCCTGTCTTGGGATCGGCATCCCCCATCAAGCCGATCATGACGAATTCGCCTGAGCGAAAGCGCAAAGATGCAGGGCGCGTCACGCGAAACGAAAACAGGCGGTCGGTCCAGTGCTGGACGGATGTCACGGTTTGTGCATCGGGGAGTGTGGGGACTTTGGTCGCGGTGGCTTGGGTCACTGGTGTATGCTCGGTCATGAATGTGTCAACGCAGGCTTACACCTGCGCGTCCCTTTTTGAAAGATGAATGTGGTTGGAGCAAGCGGGCGCTTTGCCGCGTTCAGGCGGAGGCGCGGCCTCTGAGCCGGTTTTGATAGTCGTGGTCGCGCCAATTTGCACGGAACAGCCACTGGTCCTGCGGCTGGCGTGCGGCAAGATCATCGTCGATTTCGACCTCGTCAAACCCCGAACGGCGCGCCATGGCATATTGGTCTGCCAGTATATGGCCTTTGGCGCGCAAACGCCCTTTGAAACCGCGTAACCTCAGGGCACGTGCGATGGTAAAACCGCGTCCATCGGCAGAGGACGGAAAGTCGACGCGGACAATTTTCAACCCGTCGCACAGTTTAATATCAGCAGGATCCGCATCTGACGGCACGTCCAACGCGTCGGCATCATTTGCAGCACCAAGGGCCACAAACCCATCGGTCCAGTGGTCTTTGGCAAAACCTTGATCTGTTACAAGTATCGTCATTGTGTTTCTCCTGTGCGGACGGCTTTGCCATTGGCAAAATGTATGCCGCATTCTTGTTTGTCTGTGTCACGCCACCGGCCTGCGCGCATGTCTTCGCCCGGTGCCACTTTGGACGTGCAAGGCGCGCAGCCAATCGACGGATAGCCCTTGGCCACCAGTGGGTGCCGGGGCAGGCGGTTCTCGGTTATGTAGTCGGCCACGTCCTGTCGCGTCCAACCGGCAAGGGGATTGACCTTGATCCTCAGGGTTTCGGGTTCAATTTCGAAATGCTGCAGATCCGCGCGGCTGTCTGATTGGAAGCGTTTACGCCCTGTAATCCAACCGTTGCTTCCTTGTAAGGCGCGTTGCAGCGGTTCGGTTTTTCGCAGTGCGCAGCACGCATCTGGATCTGTTTGATGCAAGGTGCCATCGGGATCATGCAGCGCCAGATCTGCGCCACGCAAGATACGGATATTGCGCAGCCCCAGCCGTTCGGCAAGCTCCTGTTGATACACCAGTGTTTCTGTAAACAACATCTCAGTGTCGATAAAGATCACCGGAATGTCCCGGTCAATCATTGCCGCCAAATGCAGCAAAGCCACGGATTCAGCACCAAAGCTGGATACAAGGCTCAGCGGGCTAATCTGGGTCAGCGCCGTGGTCAGAACATGGGTCGCCGAATGATGCTTTACCTCCGCGTTCAGCGCATCCACCAAGGCTTGCAGTTTGGCGGGCGGCGCGACGTCCGCCCCCTGTGCGCGTTGCGGCGTATCAAGCGGCATTGGCCTGTGCCTCTGGGTACAGTGCTGACTTGAACGGTGCCAACCCAAGCCGGCGGTAGGTATCAAGAAATGCCTCTGATGGCTCTGCGCGCAGATCGAGATATGCCATCACCAACCGCTCAACGGCTGGAATGATCTCTTCGGCGGAAAAGCCGGGGCCAGCGCGTTCGCCGATGCTGGCGTCTTCCGATCCATCGCCACCCAAGGTGATCTGGTAATTCTCGACACCTGCCCGGTCGAGACCCAGAATGCCGATGTGGCCTACGTGGTGGTGGCCACAAGCATTGATGCAGCCCGAGATTTTAATCTTGAGCGGGCCCACGTCGTGTTCCAGCTTGAGTTCATCAAAACGCGTGGCGATCTCTTGTGCGATTGGGATCGATCGTGCCGTGGCCAGCGCGCAATAGTCCATACCGGGGCAGGCGATGATATCCGAGATCAGACCGATATTAGCAGTGCCGAGCCCTGCGTCTTTGAGTGCAGCGTGCACAGCGGGGAGGTCTGATTTATGCACATGCGGCAAGATCACGTTTTGCTCATGGCTGATACGCAATTCATCATGGCCATACGTTTTGGCCAAATCAGCCATCAGGCGCATCTGGTCGGATGACGCATCACCGGGCGTTGCCCCATGTGCTTTGAGGCTGATACTGACAATCGCGTAGCCGGGGGCGCGGTGGTCATTTAGATTTGTATCGGCCCAAGCACGGAACACCGGATCATTGGTGTAGGCAGATTCAAAGCCTGCGAGTGATTTGGTCACAAACTCGGGTGCTTTGAAATCCGCCTCGATCGCAGCCAACAGCTGTTGATCCACGCCCGTAAATTGCGCGCGGATCAGCGCATAGCGTTCTTCGACGCGGGCGCGGATGTCATCAATGCCGTTTTCATGCACGGTGATCTTGATGCGGGCTTTGTATTTATTGTCGCGGCGGCCCAACACGTTGTACACGCTGACGATGGCCTCTAGATAGGGCAGCAAGTCTTCGCGGGGCAGGAAGTCCTTGAGCACCTTGCCGATCATCGGTGTGCGGCCCAGACCGCCACCCACAATGACCTCAAACCCAGCTTCACCATCGCGTTCAACCATGCGCAGGCCAATGTCATGGGCTTTGGTGACTGCGCGGTCGGTGGGCGACCCGGTGACCGCAACCTTGAATTTGCGGGGTAGGAATTGGAATTCGGGGTGATCGGTTGACCACTGACGGATGAGCTCAGCCACAGGGCGCGGGTCTGCGATTTCATCTGCGGAAGCACCCGCGAAATGGTCTGCAGTCACGTTCCGGATTGTGTTGCCTGATGTCTGGATGGCATGCATTTGCACTTCGGCCAGCGCGTCAAGCATATCTGGTACATCGCGCAGTTCAGGCCAGTTATACTGGATGTTCTGCCGGGTGGTGAAGTGGCCATAGCCTTTGTCCCATTTGTCGGCAATATAGGCCAACTGGGTCATCTGGCGGCTGTTGATCGTGCCATAAGGAATGGCCACGCGCAGCATGTAGGCATGTAGCTGCAGATAAAGGCCATTCATCAAGCGCAGCGGCTTGAATTCATCCTCGGTCAGCGACCCGTCGATGCGGCGTTCCACTTGGGCACGGAACTGTGCGTTGCGCTCTGTGATAAAAGCGCTGTCAAAATCTGTGTAGTTATACATTGCTCAGGGCCTCCTGTTTGCCGTGGGCGTAATTCGATGGACCGGTGGCGCGAAACTCTTCGCGAAAATGCTGGGGTTGTGGTGTGCCATCTGAAACGGCCACATCCGCGAGGTAGGCGCCAACGATCTCGGCGCTTTGCTGGCTTGCATCAATCAGACGCAGATCGGCATCGGCCTCGTCGGTCAGCACTTCGGCTTGATCCAAGCTGCGGGTCCAGCCTGTGGCGGTTTGATACACTACATCGCCTTTCAGCAGGTGATTGGCGGTCACGACTTTAGGGGTGAAGGATTTGGGCATCAAAGTGCCTCCTGCGTTTTTGGGGCAAGGTCAAAAGCGTTGGTGTCTTGGGCAAGGCGGGCTGCTGCCGCTGCGCGGGGGGCAAGGCCATAAAATGTCAGCGCAGGGCCAGACATATCGGCAGCCGATAGCGCGTGAGGCAGCGCATCAAGTGTCGTTTCCAGCACGCGCTGTTCTGGACGTGAGGCGTTTTCAATCACCGTGACAGGTGTGTGGCGGTCGGCGCCATGCATCAACAGACGGCCTTGGATGAAGCGCGCAGATTTCTTACCCATATAAATCGCGACAATCTCACCGGGACGGGCCAATTTTGCCCAATCATGATCAGCAAAGCCTTTCATGTCATGGCCAGTCAGAAACCGAACAGAGGAGTTGCGACCGCGTTTGGTCAGGCTTTGCCCAATCGTAGCCACGGCCGCAGAGGCAGATGTTATGCCCGGCACGATTTCCCATCCGATGTGGTGGATGTCGACGGCGTCGATTTCTTCGTCAAGACGACCAAAGACCGTCGCGTCCCCGGATTTGAGGCGCACCACGTGCGCCCCTTTTTGGGCGTGCTCAACGATCAAATCATTGATGTCGCTTTGTGACATGGAAGGGCCAAAGCCTTCCTTTCCCGCGTCAATCATCACAGCTTCGCGCCGAGCAAGTTCGAGAATGGGTTGGCTGATCAACCGATCGTATATGACAACATCAGCTTCGTCCAAAACGCGACGGGCCTTCATGGTCAGCAGGTCGGGGTCACCGGGGCCGGCACCCACAAAAAAGACATGGCCTGCGCGTGCTTCGCGCGCAAGATGCGTGTTTAGCAGCGCATCCAGGCTGTCGCGGACGGTGTCTTCGCCTTGCTGGATCGCTTTAGGACCAGTTGTAAAATAATAATCGCGCCAGAAATCGCGCCGGGCACGGCCAAAGGGAAGGGCATCGGCAACTTTGCGGAAAGACTTCCCGATCCGCGCCAAAGGACCAAGGGTTACAGGCAAGCGGCTTTCCAGATCCGCCTTGATCGCACGTGCCAGCACGGGGGCTGCACCTTCGGTGCCGATGGCCACGGTCACGGGGTCCCTGTCAACGATGGCGGGCGTAATAAACTGACTGTCTTGTAGGTTGTCCACGATATTGACGACCGCACCATCTGCCCGTGCTATGGCCGCCGTGCGCGCATCCTCTGCGTCGTCTTCATCGGCGGCATAAAACAACGCTGCACAAAGCGCATCACCGGGTGCCATGCTGCGTCTTACCAAGCGCAGTTTGCCTGCTGTTGCCCAAGCTTCGATTTCCGCGGCAGGCTCTGACGCGAAGACAGATACATTGGCTGTGGTTTTCAGAATAAGGCGCAGTTTGGCTAGTGCCGCCTCGCCTCCGCCGGACAAAACAATACGTCGGCCGTGAACGCGCATGAAGATTGGGAAGTGATCCATAAGACTGCCTATTCATATTTCTTAGCTCTAATATAGAAAAAAGTTCTAGTATTTGACCATATACTTTGCCTGATAAGGACGTTTGTTCTATATGTGGACTAAGGAAGAACAAATAGCCGTCAAAAGGTGTGAAAATAGAATGTCAGTTCGAATAGATGAAATAGATCGGAAAATCCTCAAGGCGCTGCAAGAGGATGCCAGCCAGTCATTGGATGAGATCGCGGCTAAAGTGGGGTCATCCAAGACGCCTGTTTGGAATCGGATCAGGAAATTGCGCGATGGGGGCATCATTGGACAGCAAACCGTATTTCTGGATGCCGAAGCTTTGGGCTTTGAGGCATGTTTTTTTGTGTTAATCCGCACCTCAGAGCATGAGGCAGATTGGCAAGCTAAGTTTCTCATGGCGTTGCGAGACCGACCGGAAGTGCAGGAAGCGCACAGGCTTGCGGGAGATATCGATTATATTCTCAAAGTCCGGGTTAAGAATGCGCGCGCTTATGATGCTTTCTATCAGACGCTGATCTCAGAAGTGCGGGTGCACAATGTAACCGCCCTTTTGTCGATGGAGGAGATTAAATCGACGACGATGCTGCCGCTATAGGTCGGGATCCCAAGGCGCGGCTGCGCCGCATTTTTTTGATAGGCGGTTGGCGCGACGTGAGCCCGAAGGATTTACGTCGCGTCTGGGTTAGACGTCACCATTAGCGACGTCAGGCCGTGAAAGTGATAGCTGTTTTGATATTTGGGTTCTTGCGACATCCTCAAATTTGGGGCGTGAGTAAAGAGCCGTTGCAGGCCAATTTGCAATTCCAGCCGTGCTAAGGGGGCCCCGACACAAAAGTGTAGCCCGCCGCCAAAGGCTGCGTGTTTTTGCGGCGTGCGGAAAGGATCAAAGGTGTTTGGGTGCGCGCACAACAGTGGATCGCGACCTGCAGATCCCAACATCAAGGCCACCTGTTGGCCGCGTTTTAGGATCACACTGCCAAGGCCTACATCTTCATACGCATAGCGCGTGAACATGTGCAGGGGGGGATCGAAACGTAGAATTTCTTCTACCGTGGCACTGGCGTTTTCCGGCGCAAGTGCTTGAGGTGGTGTTTTCGTCTCAAGCAGTGTTTTGACCGCGTTTCCCAGTGTATGCACTGTGGCTTCATGGCCTGCATTCAACAGCAAGATGCAGGTCGAGATCATCTCAGCGCGGGACAGTTTTTTGCCATCTTCTTCGGCGGCAATCAGATGTGTGATCAGATCATCGCGGGGATCGTTTTGACGCTGTTGTATGTAGCCCGATAGAAAATCAGCGAATTCCCGGGCGGCTGTGTTCGCGGTGTCTTCGGTACTTTTGCTACGCCGGGCTTGATACATGGCGACCATTTTGTTGGACCACCCCAGTAAATCATCCGAAAGCTCTTCTGGGATGCCCAACAAACGCGCGATAATGCGCACAGGCAAGGGGGCGCAAAAGGCTGGGATAAGGTCCGATGGCCCGTCTGGAAGGGCGGCCAAAAGTTCGTCGCATATTTGGTGGATGCATGGTTCCAACGCAGCAATGCGCCGCGATGTAAAGGCGCGCAGAACCAGTCCTCGCAGCCGGGTGTGTTGGGGTGGTTCAAGATCTAGCATGGAATAGCGTTCAACTGCTGCAAAGTCTTGCAGGTGGAGCGGTGTTTGGATCTGCTGCGCGCTTGGCACTGCGCGGCCTAACCGGCGGTCGCGCAGCAAGGCGTGGACGGTTTTTGCATCAAAGACTGCGATCATATCGTAGTCTTCCCAGTATCTTACGGGATTGCCTGACAAGACTTCCGCATAAAGCGCATAAGGGTTTTGGACAAATTCGTCTTCGGTTGGGGATTGTTTCAAGCGTTCCATATCAAAATTTAAAGGCGCATTTCTCTGGTCAAGGCAAGGGGGCGTTTGTAGACTTGGACAATGAGAACGCCGTTTATTCAGAGACTTGCCGTGATCTGTGCCTTTTTGGGCATGGTCTGTTTGGTCTCCGTTGGTGTCTGGCGGTATGGGTATTTGCAGGCGCTGGACCAACTGGCGCAACAAGGCCGTGCCGATCTGGCTTTGGCCAGTGACCGGCTTGTGGGGCAGTTAGAACGCTACCGCGAACTTGCCGTTTTGATGGCTGACCACCCCACCGTGCAAGAGATCGCTCGTAGCGAAGAGGCCGCGCGTGCTGATCAATTATTTTTGGAGGTCGCTGATAAAACAGGTGCTCTTGATGTGATGTTTATCAGTAAATCGGGCCAACTGATTGCAGCAGCACGCACAGATGCAGGCGCCGATTTAAGCCGCATTGGGTATGTGCAACGCGCCGCGACTGGGGCACTGGGCTGGGGCCACGGGGTTGCATTTCCATTGGCGCCCCGGGCATTTTATCACGCAGCACCCGTTTTTGGCGCACAGGGACAGGTCATTGGCAATGTGACTGTTGCCGCTGGCATCACAGCGATCGAGGATGAGTGGAGAGGTGGGTTCAGACCCGTATTTTTTACAGATACATCTGGCGAAGTCTTTGTCACCAACCGCTCAGAGCTGGTGGCATGGCGTCGTCCGGCGGGTGCGCCGGGCCTTGTACCTGCGGATGGGAACCCCAGACCGTTTGATAGCTATGAAACGGGTGGTCATGAGGTATGGCAAATGGGGTGGGGGCCTTATCTGCCACAAAACGCGCTGCATTTGGTGCGAGAATTGCCGATCATTGGTCTCATGGGGGAAACCTTGGTAGATGTGGCCCCGGCGCGCCGGCTTGCTTTGCTGCAAGCCGCAGCGGTAGCGGCGCTTTGCTTGGCCTTTGGGGCGGTATTGTTCTTGGCAACAGAACGACGACGCGCGCTTTCCGCCGCCAACACCGAGCTTGAAACAAGGGTGGAGCGCCGCACCCGTGCGTTATCGCAGACCAATGCCGCCTTGCTGCGCGAAGCGCATGAGCGCGAACAAGCGCAAGCTGCCTTGGCGCGGGCGCAGGCCGATTTGGTGCAAGCGGGCAAATTGAGCGCCTTGGGTCAGATGAGCGCAGGTATCAGCCACGAGCTGAACCAACCGTTGATGGCGATCCGGTCTTTTGCAGAAAATGCTGTTGAATATCAAGCCCGTGGCAATACGGATCGTGTGTCCGACAACCTGTCGCGGATCTCGGACATGGCGCGGCGTATGGGGCGTATCATCCGTAACTTGCGCGCCTTTTCGACCCAACAAGCAGAGCCGATGACCCGCGTTGATTTGGCGGCTGTGTTGCGTGACACAATCGAAATGATTGCCGCGCGCGCGGAAAAAATGGGGGCTGAGGTGGTGTTCGAGGACCCAGGTGTTCCAATCTGGGTGCAAGGGGGCGAGGTGCGTCTGGGGCAGGTTTTTGGCAACCTCATGACAAACGCTTTGGATGCCATGGTGGATCACGCGACAAAACGTTTGAGCATCTGCGTGAACTCAGCCGACGTTATTGCAGTGGAAATCCGCGACACCGGGCCGGGTGTGGCGGTGCCTGACAAAGTATTTGACCCGTTTTATTCCACCAAGGAAGTTGGCGCCTCAGAGGGAATGGGGCTGGGGCTGTCCATCTCATATGGTATCGCGAAAAGCTTTGGGGGTGATATCCGCGTGCGCAATTGCAACCCGGGCGCTTTGTTTATTGTTGAGCTGCAGCCGTGGCGTGCGCAGGTGGCTGCATGAGGACGCGCGTGTTGCTGGTCGATGACGACAGTGCTGTACGCGACGCGTTGTGTCAGTCACTAGAATTGGCCGACCTTGAACCGGTCACGGCCGCATCGTTCGTAGCGGCCAAAGATCATATCACGTCTGATTTTGAAGGCGTCATTCTTTCCGATTTGCGGATGCCGGGGCGCGATGGGTTTCATTTGCTGAGCTATGCCAAAAAGCAAGACCCGGATTTGCCGGTCATCTTGCTTACGGGCGAAGGTGATATCCCCACGGCGATGAAGGCCGTGGAAGAGGGTGCATTTGATTTTCTGGAAAAACCCTGTGCGCCATCTGATTTATTGGGAGTTTTGCGGCGTGCACTTGCCGCACGCGCAGCCGTGTTGGAACACCGCCACCTGCGCCGCACACTAGAAGCGGGCGATCCCGCAGAACGCATGCTGTTTGGCACGTCGGATCAGGCAGATGCGCTGCGCCAGCGTGTCCGGCAGGTTGCTGCGATGGAAACCGAAGTCCTTGTTACAGGTGCATCCGGTACCGGGATTTCCAAAGTGGCCGAGGTTATTCATCTGTGCTCTGCCCGATCCAAAGCGCCTTTTGTGAAACGGGCCGCCGTTGGGTTGGACGGGCGCGGATTGCAAGATGCTTTTAACGCCGCACAAACAGGGTGTTTGTTCATCGATGAGATTACAAAAGTACCTGCACAGGCTCAAATTGCGCTGATCGAAGCCTTGGACAGTGGGTCAAACACCCGCGTCATTGCTGGGTCAAACCGGGACTTACAGTCTTGCGTCGCGGCTGGCACGCTAAACGAAGACTTGTATTACATGCTAGATGTCAGCCCTGTGCGCATCCCGTCCTTGGCCGAGCGGCCCGAAGACATTCCCGTCTTGTTCCAACACTATGTCGCACAAGCCAGCGAACAGGCCGGGTTGACCGCGCCTGCGATCACGCCGACAGTGATTTCCGGATTAATGGCACGAGATTGGCCCGGCAATGCGCGGGCATTAATGTCAGAAGCCATGCGCTTTGCCCTTGGCGTTGAAGAACAAAGCGGACCTGATGCCGAACTTGGTCTGACAGAACAAATGGCACAGATTGAACAAAGCCTGTTAGAACGGGCATTGCGCCGCGCCGATGGCAAGGCCGTTGATGCTGCGCGGGCGTTGAAATTGCCGCGCAAAACTTTTTACGACAAATTGGCCAGGCACGGGATTCGAGCGGATGATTTTCGCAACGACTGATGTGCGGAATTTCGCACATGCTCGCTGTCCTGTGTGTGACATTCCGCACATCGCTGCTCCCAACCACAGGGGGGTTGGTGTGTTAACCCTTGTATAAAAAAGGTTTTATACAGCTTCGCGCGGCAAGCAGTTTGCCGCTTGCGCCAGATCACATATCACTGTCTTGTTACATCCAGCACACCGCAAAAGGGTGTTGTGACTAAAAATCAGTTTCTGGGAGGAAGCATCATGAGACTTATGACCGCCGCATTGACGGCATTGACCCTGACAGTCAGCGCAGGCGCCGTACAGGCTGCATGTGACGATGGCGAAGTCGTCATCAAATTCAGCCACGTCACCAACACAGACCGCCACCCCAAGGGCATCGCGGCCAGCCTGTTGCAACAACGGGTGAACGACGAAATGAACGGCAAAGCCTGCATGGAAGTCTTCCCGCAGTCTACGCTTTATAATGACGACCAGGTGCTCGAGGCGCTGCTGCAGGGCGACGTTCAACTGGCGGCCCCATCGCTGTCCAAGTTTGAACAGTTCACTAAACAGTTCCGCATTTTCGATCTGCCGTTCATGTTCAAGAACATCGAAGCAGTTGATGCATTCCAAGCATCTGAAACCGGCCAAGCGATGAAAGAATCCATGACCCGCCGTGGTTTGTTGGGTCTTGAGTTCTGGCACAACGGTATGAAGCAGATGTCTGCAAATACGCCGCTGAACAGCCCTTCAGATGCTGATGGCCTCAAGTTCCGCGTTCAAAACTCTGATGTATTGAAAGCGCAAATGGCAGCTTTGGGTGGATCGCCCCAGCCAATGGCGTTCTCGGAAGTGTACGGCGCGCTGCAGACAGGTGTTGTCGATGGCCAAGAGAATACATGGTCCAACATCTACGGCCAGAAGTTCTTTGAAGTCCAAGACGGCATCACGGAAACAAACCACGGTATCATCGACTATATGTTGGTGACTTCTGTAGATTGGTGGGACAGCCTTGATGGCGACGTACGCGACCAGCTGCGCACCATCATGAGCGAAGTTACCACTGCACGGAACGCGGAATCCGCAGCTGTTAACCAGCAAGCCAAGCAAGCGATCTTGGATGCGGGCGGCGTTGTCCGTGAGTTGGACGCGTCATCGCGTGAGGCATGGGTGTCTGCGATGAAACCTGTTTGGGAGCAGTTCAAAGAAGATGTTGGCCAAGAAAACATCGATGCAGCCCAAGCCATCAACGCAGGCTTCTAAAGACTAAAGACGATACCCATCCGGCCTGCGATTTGTGGGCCGGATGACATATTTAAGGGGGAAGGGAGCGTCATGTCGCATTCCTATGAGGCGGACACGGCACTGGGCCGGATCGTCAACGAGATCGAAGAGACAGCCATCGCGGTGATCTTGGGTCTTATGACCATATTAACCTTCATCAACGTTGTTTTGCGGTACGGCTTTAACACCGGGATCATCTGGGGACTTGAGGCGGTGACGTTTCTATTCGCGTGGTTGGTGCTGTTTGGGGCAAGCTACGCGGTAAAGGTGACAGCGCACCTTGGTGTGGACGCGGTGATCAACCTATTTTCTCCCCCCGTGCGTAGAGGCCTTGCACTGTTCGCAGGTGCAATCTGCATCGCCTATGCATCGCTGGTGATGAAGGGGGCGTGGGACTATTGGGCGCCTTTTGCAGGTTTTGACGCCACCAGCGGGCGCTGGTTCCCTACAGGGTTTGAAAACAGCCGCGACCAAGCGTGGTATGAAGTGGTCGATATACCGATCCCCGAATGGCTGCGTTTTATCGAGCCTATTTTCAATGAGGGCGAGGAATACGAGAAAATTCCACGTTTTATTCCCTATGCGATGCTGCCCTTTGGCATGGCCTTGCTGCTTTTCCGTTTTGTCCAAGCCACTCTTCGCGTGTGGCGCGGGGACGCCACAAGCCTCATCGTCAGCCACGAAGCAGAAGACGCCGTCGCCGACGTCAAACACATGAACGCAGGGGACTAACCCATGGAAGTCACAATACTTTTCACCATGGTGGTCGGCCTGATGCTTGTGGGCATCCCAATTGCTGTAAGCCTCGGCATGTCTTCGATCGTGTTTTTGTTGGTGCTTAGCGACACGTCGCTTGGCTCAATTGCGCAAACGTTGTTTCAGGCGATGGCCGGTCACTACACACTTTTGGCTATTCCGTTCTTTATTTTGGCGTCGTCCTTTATGTCGACGGGCGGCGTGGCGCGGCGGATTATCCGGTTTTCGATTGCGCTGGTGGGGCATTTGCCGGGCGGTCTGGCGATCGCTGGCGTGTTTGCTTGTATGTTGTTCGCCGCACTCTCTGGATCCAGCCCGGCGACGGTGGTTGCCATTGGTTCTATCGTGATCGCGGGCATGCGGCAGGTGGGCTACACCAAGGACTTTGCTGCAGGGGTTATCGCCAATGCAGGGACGCTTGGCATTCTTATTCCGCCGTCTATCGTGATGGTTGTCTACGCCTCGGCCACGGATGTGTCTGTGGGTCGGATGTTCCTAGCGGGCGTTATTCCGGGTCTGATGGCGGGCACGATGCTGATGGTGACGATCTACATTATCGCCAAAATTCGTGATTTGCCCAAAGGCGAATGGCGCGGCTGGGGCGAAGTATTCGATTCCGGGCGCGAAGCGGGTTGGGGCCTTTTCCTGATCGTGATCATATTGGGTGGTATCTACGGCGGTATCTTTACCCCGACAGAAGCAGCAGCGGTGGCAGCGGTTTACGCTTTCTTTATTGCATGCTTTGTCTACCGGGATATGGGGCCGCTGCATGTCCAAGGGGACGACACGCAAAACCTAAGCCTCATGCAGAAGCCCATCGCATTGGTGACGGCCTTCTTCCACAAAGACACCAAGAACACGCTGTTTGAAGCAGGCAAGCTGACGGTGACGCTGATGTTTATCATCGCCAACGCGCTGATCCTTAAACACGTGCTGACCGACGAACAGATCCCGCAACAGATCGCTGCAAGTATGCTTGAGGCAGGTTTTGGCCCGGTGGTGTTCCTGATCATCGTGAACGTCATCTTGTTGATTGGCGGACAATTCATGGAACCCTCAGGCCTGCTGGTCATTGTGGCGCCTTTGGTCTTTCCGATCGCGATTGAACTGGGAATCGACCCGATCCATCTGGGCATCATCATGGTCGTCAACATGGAGATCGGGATGATTACACCCCCTGTTGGTCTGAACCTCTTTGTAACGTCCGGCGTGGCGAATATGCCCATGTGGGCGGTCGTCAAAGCGGCCTTGCCTTTTACAGCGGTGCTTTTCGTCTTCCTGATTATGGTGACCTACATCCCCATCATCAGTACATGGCTGCCCACTTTGGTCATGGGGCCAGAGATTATCATACAATAGATCAAGGGGCCGGGGCGATCATCGCTCCGGCTCCTTAACTTTCTGGTCAGGCGCTGGCGTCCAAAGCTTCGATAATGGGCGAGAAATCTTCTGCCTTTAGGCTTGCACCGCCGACCAATGCGCCATCCACATTGTCCAACGCGAAAATCTCGGGCGCATTTGTGGGTTTAACCGACCCCCCATACAGCAGGCTGATATCGTTGCCCTCTGCGCCAAAGCGCGCAACCAAGTCTGCACGCAGGGTGGTGTGAACTTCGGCGATTTGTTCCATGGTCGGAATAACGCCCGTCCCAATGGCCCAGATGGGTTCATACGCGACCACCAGATTGGTCGCTGTGCTGCCATCTGGTACAGAGTTTTCCAACTGCGCGCGGATAACGGGCAGAGCGGCGCCGGCCTCGCGTTGTGCCAGGCTTTCCCCGATGCAAACAATTGCGGTGAGACCGGCGGCTTGGGCCGCGGCAGATTTATCGTGAACCTGTGTGTCTGTTTCGCTGTAGGCCTCGCGGCGTTCTGAATGGCCGGTGATCACATAGGTTGCACCCGTTTCGGCCACCATAGCAGCCGAGATATCACCAGTATGCGCGCCAGACATGGCCGCGTGACAGTTTTGCGCGCCAATCGCAACGGGGCATTCCGCCGCTGCATCCACACATGCCACCAGCATGTGAGCTGGCGGACAAATCGCGATATCGCAGACCGTGTCCTGATGCGTTGCCTCCAATCTCTTGAACATCTCAAGGCTCGCACGTGAGCCGTTCATTTTCCAGTTACCTGCAGCCAATTTACGCGGCATCTTTTGCTCCCATTTCTTTGCTGGTCACTTGGTAACAGGCCCGGCACGCAGCGGCAAATGGTCTGGCCCGGTTGCAAGGCGGGGCCGCCTGTGGCAGGTCCACTCCACCAATGTGGAGAGTAGATCATGATCCCCAGACTTGATGCACGCAAACTGGCCAGCCAAGACCAAGCCACGATTGCCCAAATGCGCGAAGCGGCAACTGTTGTTGGTTTTGCGACCGTTCACAGTACTGGGATCAGCCCTGACCGCGTGCTTGAGATACTTGAGCTTTATCATGCATTTTTTCTGCTGCCCAAAGAGGAAAAAGCCAAGGTGGACATGGCGCGTACGGGGTCAAACAGGGGGTGGGGTGCCGCGGGATCAGAACAAGTTGATCCAAATGCAAACCCTGACTACAAACAGTATTTCGACAGCGGCTTCACTTTACCCAGCAATGATCCACGCGCCAGCTTGGATGTTTATGCGCCAAACCAATGGCCCGCGCAGCCCGATGCGTTCCAACCAGAGATAGAGGCCTATTACAAACAGGCCTGCGATGTGGCCATGGGGGTCTTGCGCGGCGTTGCCAAAGCGTTGGCGGTGCCGCCGAATTACTTTGATGATGCCTTTGATGCACCTATGGCCTTGTTGCGTGGGAACTACTATCCAGCGCGGCCTGCATGGGCGACAGATCAGGATTTCGGTATCGCGACACATACTGATTATGGCTGCCTGACCCTGCTGGCGACGGATGGGTCGCCAGGGCTTGAGGTGCGCAAGCGCGGTGGAGGCTGGATCCCGGTTTCTGCCCCGCCGGGCGAATTCATCATCAACTTTGGTGAGATGATGGAGATTTGGAGCCAAGGGCGCGTCAAAGCGACACCGCACCGTGTTGTTGGCGGCCAGAACGAGCGTATGTCCGTGCCGCTGTTTTTTAATCCGTCGGTAGACACGAATATCGCGCCCATGGGATCAGGCCAAACGATACGCGCAGGCGACCATATGGCGCGCCGTTTCAAAGAAACCTACGTGCACCTACAAAACTGATTTTTGAATACAAAAACACGCGCACTTTGGCAGGTGCGCGTGGGGTTGAACCGACGGACGGTCTGGCTCAACTGCCGCGTTGTGCGCTTAGCTCTTCGACGTCTTTAAAGTTTATCGACTCACCACAGCCGCACGCGTCGGTGACATTGGGATTGCGAAACTTAAAGGATGATTCCAGCAGGCTGGTCTCGTAATCAATCTCTGTGCCGAAAAGAAACATCTGGGCCATCGGCGCGATCATCACCCGTGCGCCATCCTGTTCGACAACCTCATCGTTTGGATCGGTCTCTTCGACGTATTCCATGGTGTATTCCATGCCTGCACAGCCACCTTTTTTGATGCCAATACGCAAACCCGCGTGGCCTGCAGAATGCATCAGTTTCGCGACCTGTGCTGCCGCTTTAGGGGTGAGCGTTACGGCTTGCTTGCCCGGGATACCAAACATGTGTCGTCTCCTTTGGAGCCAATTTAGGCGTTGTTTGTCCGCGGAACAAGCGGGCACGCTGGATTTCCTGCCACTGTGACAGCTGCGGGAACAGATTTTGTGACAACAGCGCCCGCACCGATAACGGCATCATCACCGACAGTGATGCCGGGCAACAGCAAAGCACCGCCGCCGATCCAGACGTTTCGCCCAATTGTGATCGGTTTTCCGAACTCTAGCCCTGTATCGCGCGTTTCAGCGTCTCGGGGGTGATCGGCGGTCAAGATTTGTACATACGGACCAATCTGGGTCATATCGCCGATGTGGATCGGGCAGACATCTAGCAGAACGCAGCCGTAGTTAAAAAAGACATTGTTACCCAAATGAATGTTATAGCCATAATCTGCGTAAAACGGCGCGCGGATTGACCCGCCCGTGCCACGTGAGCCAATCCACTGATCTAGGATGATCTGGCGTGCATCCGCATCCGATACCGTGGTTGCGTTATACTGACGTTGCAAATCTTGGTTGCGCGCGCGTTCGCGCACCAATTCTGGATCGCCGGCTGCATAAAGCGCGCCTGCTATCATTTTTTGCTTTTCGGTTTGCATGGGGTGCGCTTACATAAAGCCCAGTTCAAGTCGCGCTTCGTCTGACATCATGTCCATACCCCATGGGGGTTCCCAAACCAATTCAACATCGACCTGCTTGATGCCCGCGATCGGTTCGACCGCGTCGGCAACCCAGCCTGGCATTTCGCCTGCCACCGGGCAGCCGGGTGCAGTCAGAGACATTTTGATTTGAACCGCATTTTCCGCATCAATATCAATGGTATAGATCAGACCCAATTCATAGATATTCACCGGTATTTCCGGGTCATACACGGAGCGACACGCGTCCACCACCTGTTCATACAGCGGATGGTCCGTCGAAGATGGCGCGATCAAAGGCGCGCCTTCAAGAGGATCTGGTGCATTGGTCATGTTGGGCCTCGGTTATGTTCCTGAGCATTTATATAGGGATTGCGGACGCAGGCGTAAAGAGCATCTGGCAAGGTCGTGGCATGGACGGCATCGCAAGTGGTGCATGGCGTGGAAAAACCTGTTGCAGTCTGTGGGTTTGGTTGCGTAGGCTTTTCCCACCTAACCGGGCAGCGGGTGTCTTTCGGACGCGCCCGACGTCACCGCTGTGACGCGTGAAACCCCACCATGAACAGGGCCTACAGACGGCTGATACATGAGGGCGCATCGCGCCAAAGAACGGGAGGTGTCTATGAAAACGACGGGTATTATCGGCATTGGCGATATGGGCAGCGGGATTGCCAAAAACCTTATTGCAAATGGATTTACGGTCACGGGGCGTGATCTTTTGACCGAAAGGCAAAAGGCTTTCCACAAGATGGGCGGGCAGGCGGCATCAAGTACCGCTGCGGTTGGCCGCGCATCCCAAGCCGTCTTTGTTATGGTGATGAAAGGGTCCGAGGCGGCTGAGGTTATTTTGGGTCCGGATGGATTGGTCGCCCATATGGCCAAGGGGGGTGCCGTGATCTTGTCGGCGACAGTGAAACCAAGCGAGGCACAGCAGATTGGCGCCGCTATGGAAGGTTCGGGTATTCACCTGATTGATACACCTGTTTCGGGTGGCTTTCCGGGTGCGCAGTCTGGCACGTTGACCATGATGGCGGCTGCACCCGCAGCGGTACTGGATGAATTTGCCCCTGTAATGCAGGCCGTGTCTGGCAATATCCACCGGGTTGGTACGCAGCCGGGCGAAGGTCAAACGGTCAAAGCCTGCTTGCAGTCGCTGATTGGCGCGCAGTTTTCAGCCACGTTTGAAGCTGCCGCGTTAGCCGCCAAAGCGGGTGTATCGGGTCAGGTGCTTTTGGATGTGTTTTCGACGTCCTCGGCCGGGTGCGGGGTGGTCAACAACGCATTGGAAAAGATCATCGACCGGCAGTTTGAAGGGACTGGCAGTCATATCAACACGATGCACAAGGATCTCACGATCTCGATGAACTTGGGTGAAGAACTGGGGGTTCCTTTGCATACGGCAGCCGCGGCGATGCAGGTTTTCCACGCAGGCCGAACCAAATATCCAAATGGTGACAACTGGGTCTGCACGCGGGTGATTGAAGACATCGTTGGCGCTGAACTCCACCGGAAGGCCAAACCGTGAAATTAGGTGTGATCTGTGATGGGATCAGCCGCGATTTAACCCATGCGGTGGGGGTGATGGACGAATTTGGGCTAGAGTATGCAGAGCTTCAGTTTGTTGGCGAGACAGAGGTCGGCGATCACACCGCGCAAGAAATCCGCGAAATTGATGCGGTGCTGCGCGACCGGGGCAAGCCTGTGTCATGTTTGTCGCGCCATATTTTTGCGGGCATGACGGGCGCGAACAAACCGGGGGATCCGGTGCATCAGCTCCATATGGAGGCGTTAAAGCGCGTCATAGATATGGCGCAAGTCGTGGGCAGCCCTTTGGTGCGGATCATGACGCCAAAAAAGGAGATGATCTTGTGGGGCAGCCATGGGGCCGAGACATGGAATGTCGCCCATGGCGCGTGGGACAATATGCTGCCCTTGATCGCGCCCGCTGTCGATGTGGCGCGCGATGCAGGAGTAACGTTGGTGGTCGAGACGGGCAATGGCACGATGGTCAATTCCAATTACACAGCACGCAAACTGATCGACGATCTCGGGGCCAAGGATGTGCTGCAAGTACTGTGGGATCCGGCCAACAACTGCTGGTGCCATGAGCGCGCATACCCCGATGGCTACAATGAGGTTTGTGGCGGTTATCTTGGCCATCTGCACATCAAAGACGTACAGGTTGATACCCCGCGCGCCACACTCAACGTGCGCCGCATGGGAGAAGGGCAATTGGCAGATCAGTTCCAACCGATGGCGGATGCACTGCGCGCCGATAGCTATGCAGGTGTGATCTCGTTCGAGAGCGTGTACCACCCCGGCAATGGTGATTTTGAGTCGGGCTTTCGCCTATCGATCGACCGCTTCAAAGCCATTTTTGGGCCAGATTAACCGCGCCTTTTGCGCGCAGGTTGAGGTTTCACACGCGCTTCAATCTCATCATACAGCTTGCCGACGATGTCTTTGCCGGTGGCCTTTTCGATGCCTTCAAAGCCGGGGGATGAATTGACCTCAAGAACCTTTGGGCCGGTGGTGGATCGCAACAAATCCACGCCTGCCTTGCCCAAGCCGAATGCACGCGCGGCGCGTACTGCGGTGTCGCGTTCTTCTTTCGTGATACGTACGACCTTGGCAGAACCGCCCCTGTGCAAATTCGAGCGGAAATCGCCCTCGGCGCCAGTGCGTTTCATAGCGGCGATCACCTTGCCTGCCACGACCAGACACCGGATGTCTTCGCCTGCGGCTTCTTTGACGAAGTCTTGCACCAGAAAGTTTGCCTTGAGCCCGCGAAAGGCATCAATAACGGATTCAGCGGCCTTTTTTGTTTCGGCCAGAACCACGCCTTTGCCTTGGGTGCTTTCCAACAGCTTCACAATCAACGGGGCAGTGCCCACAAGCCCCATAAGGTTCGACGTATCTTTTGGCGAGGCGGCAAAGGCTGTTGACGGCATGCCGATCTTTTTCGTGGCAAGCACCTGATGGGCGTGCAGCTTGTCGCGGGATGCTGTGATCCCGGCAGCTCCGTTCACGCAATAGGTTCCAATTGCTTCAAATTGGCGAATGACCGCAGTCCCATAAGGGGTGATTGATGCACCAATGCGCGGGATGACCGCATCATAGCGGGGCAGGCGTTTGCCGTCATAGTGTACTTCGGGTGCCATTGTGTTGATCGCCATGTAGCAGCGCGTCGTGTCGATCACTTCGACAACGTGACCGCGTGCTTCGCCAACTTCGACCAAACGACGGGTTGAATAGTTATCCTCGCGGCTCAAAACAGCGATGCGCAAGGCCCGCTTTGGGGCGCGTTTTTTCAAGGCCGCAGTGTGATAGTCATCGTAGCTTAATTCGGGTTGAAGGTGTTTTTCCGTGGGCGAGATCGAGATATGGTCTGTCAGTGCTTGCCGGCCTAACAACATTCGCGAATTCATGCTCGCGCGGTTGGTCAGCGTAATTTCGATTGGCCAGGCGTGATCGCCCACATGCAACATGGATGAGATCACAAAACGCTGTTCTGCTTCACCGTTGGAGGATGTGACCTCGCGCCGATCTACCAGCGGTGCAGAACAGGTGATCGAGACATCCGCGCGCCCGGCAATCGGGTGTACGTTAAACCGGACTTTTGGATTTTTCGCGGGGCCAAAGACTTCGATATCATGGGCGTGCAGGGCAGAAGTGCGCGCGCCTGTGTCGACTTTGGCTTTGACAGCAGGCAGGCCCAAATCGGGTAATGATACCCATTCTTCCCAGCCGAAGTTCAGCTTGTCCATGATTGTTCCCCGTCCATTTATAATGTCTGTTGTGGGTAACAGGTGCGCGGAGTGACCTCAACCGGAAGGGCATATGGTACCCTTTTGACCTGGACCTGTGCGCGGTTTACGTTCGTAAAAACAAATGGAAAGTTCTGGTTCTTTATGCTTCAGCCTGCATCGTTACGTTCACCTGCTGTGCAGCGCTACAGTGGATCTTTTACGCGGCCTGAGAAATGGGCGCACTGGGTGCCAAATGTGGGTGATATTATCGTGTGTACGCCTGCCAAGTGCGGCACCACATGGACACAAAGTATGATTGCGATGTTGCTTTATGGCACGACCAATTTACCGGATCGGTTGTCTGCGTTGTCGCCTTGGGTCGATTCCGCATTGTCCGATGCGGATGGGGTTGGCGCGGTGCCACCGAGTCCTTCAGGTCGGCGCCTTGTAAAAACCCATACACCTGCCGATGGTTTCCCGATCTGGGATGGCGTGTATGTGGTTGCTGTCTACAGGCACCCTTTGGACGTTTTTTTATCAATCAGAAAGCATGTGATGAACGCAAAGCTGGGGGACAATCCTGTGCTATGTGGGCCCATACCAGCCGCCGTGCGGTACTATGCTGGCATCCCTTTTGATATCGAGGATCTGGACCGGGATTCCCTATCTGGGTTATGTACGCATTTCCAGAACACGATGTCGGTTGCAGACAAACGAAACGTAACGATGTTGCATTATGCGTCGATGATTGCAGCCCACGAACAGACTGTAAGTCATTTAGCTAATGTCTTGGATATTGCGCATGATGATGCGCTGATCAACGATGTTACGCGTGCCACGTCGATGGCCGCAATGCGCGCTGATCCGGTTCGTTTTGTGCCTGAAGGCGGCAAAGGGTTCTGGTATGACGACACAGCGTTTTTCGACACTGGTGGCACCCGGAAATGGCAAGGTATCCTTTCTGATGAGGACCTCGCGGAATTTGAAATGCAGATGCGTGCGCAAGTCCGGGACGCGTCGGCACGCCAATGGCTTTTGACTGGGGATTAGTTGTCGTTCACGTCGCGGGTGATGATCTTGGCCGGTGTGGATTGTCTTTTGAATGCGGTGCGCAAACCGACCCATGCAAGCAGGGACACCCCTGCGAAGATTGCAATCAAAATTGCCGCAGAGGGCACAGCGCCCAGCCCGACCAGAACGCCTGTGGCCAGCGCGCCCAAGGCAAACCCCAAAAAGATGAAAGAGGGCGCGAAAATCTCTATCAGACCCAAGACAATGGCCGCTGCAATCCAGAGCCACCAAATACTAAGCAACGCGCTCATCATCCGTCGCGACCTTTCAACAGTTTGAACGCGTCACCGAAAGCTTCGATTGCTTGTGCGGGAACCACAATCGTCTGCTTTCCCTCACCTGCACCAAGCGCGTTCAGCGATTCCACCTGCTTTAAGGCAATCTGGTATTGCGCTGCTTCTAAACCATTTTCGTTGATCGCCTTGGCGACGGTCTGGGTGGCGTATGCTTCGGCATCGGCTAAAACACGGCGCGCTTTTGCGGTTTGTTCAGAGGCGTAAAGTTCAGCATCAGCAGCAAGTTCGACCGCGCGCTTTGAGCCTTCGGCTTCGGTCACCTGCGCACGACGCGCACGCTCAGCATTTAACTGCTGCAACATCGCGTCGCGTGTGGCTTGATCAAGGTTCACATCCAAAATCTCGGCGCGGGTGACTTCGATCCCCCAATCATCCACCGCATCCTCTACCAAGGATTTAATAGTCGTGATCAAATGCGCGCGGTTGGCTTGAACATCATCAAGGTCCATCTTGCCGATCTCGGCGCGGACAATCCCGGCCACGGTTGTTGCAATCGCGGCATCTACATCGCGGATACGATAAACGGTGCGCTCAGGCTCTGTGATGCGGTAAAACACGGATGTTTCAACCTGCACCAGTACGTTGTCCTTTGTAATGGCATCTTGGCTGGCGTTGGGCAACTGACGTTCAAGTATGGAAATCTCGTGCGCTACACGGTCAATGAAGGGCACAATCAAATTGATACCGGGGCCTAAAACGGCGCGTAGGCGGCCAAACCGTTCGATCACATATTTTTCGGACTGCGGGACGATCTTCACGCCTTTGACCACAAGCGCGATCAGCAATGCGGCCAGCAATAAAAACACGATATTGCCGGTTAAAAGTTCGATGATGACAGTTTCCAAATCCATGTTTTACAGGGCCTTTTCGTTTACCATACGGGGTATGATGTGGTCTCAATTGCGTTGTTTTGCAAGCAAAGAGACGCGGAAAAAACCGAGCTGCTGTGCACTTGACCCTTTGGTGGGGAGGTAACAACAGTCTTGAGGGCTTGGAAAATGGGGTGAATTACGTCAAACGGGCGGTATGAAATTTTCGTTTAGCCTTAAAGCCACCGACGGCAAAGCGCGCTCTGGTGTGATTTCGACGCCACGGGGTGATATTCGAACTCCTGCGTTTATGCCTGTTGGTACGGCAGCGACGGTCAAGGCGATGCTGCCTGCTTCTGTGCGCGACACCGGTGCGGACATTTTGCTGGGCAACACCTATCATCTGATGTTGCGCCCTACGGCAGAGCGGATCGACCGTTTGGGTGGTCTGCACAAATTTATGAATTGGCACCGGCCCATTCTGACGGACTCGGGTGGTTTTCAAGTCATGAGTCTTGCAGATCTGCGCAAGCTGACAGAGCACGGTGTTACCTTTAAAAGCCACATCGACGGCTCCAAACACGAGATCACGCCAGAGCGATCGATGGAAATTCAAAAGCTATTGGGCTCTGATATCGTTATGTGTTTTGACGAATGCCCGGCGTTGCCCGCAGATCGTGATGCATTGGCGCAAAGCATGCGCCTGTCCATGCGGTGGGCTGCGCGGTCAAAGGATGCTTTCGGTGACAGGCCTGGACATGCCTTGTTTGGAATTCAGCAAGGTGGATTGGAACAAGACCTGCGCGAGGAGAGTGCCGCTGCCCTTCGAGAGATTGAGTTTGACGGCTATGCCATCGGCGGTTTGGCCGTCGGCGAGGGGCACGAAGCGATGTTGAAATGCCTTGATTTTGCGCCTGATCAACTGCCGACCGATAAACCGCGGTATTTGATGGGTGTCGGCAAGCCTGAAGACATTGTAGGCGCCGTCAAAAGGGGGGTGGACATGATGGATTGCGTATTGCCCAGCCGGTCGGGACGTACCGGGCAGGTTTTTACCCGCCGGGGTGTCGTTAACATAAAAAACGCCCGTCATGCGGATGATCCGCGCCCTTTGGATGAAAACTGCACTTGTCCGGCCTGCGCGAATTATTCGCGGGCCTATTTGCATCATGTGTTCAAATCGCAGGAAATCATCAGCTCGATGCTCATGACGTGGCACAATCTGCCCTACTACCAAGAACTTATGGCCGGTATGCGCCAGTCGATTGGCGATGGAACGTTCGAGGATTGGGAAAAGCAATTCCACCAACAGCGCGCACTTGGAGATATAGAACCGATATAGCGTTGCCAAGCAGGCCGCGTTCGCGCGAAAATTCTTTCTGAAAAAGCTCGGATGGCGCGGTGCTCTTAATACCTGATTAAGCCAAACCGCCTTACAACAGCGTCAAAGTTGACCTGGAGATGGCGCATGAATGTAATGAACAAAGTAGTAGAAGCTGAAAACGAAGTCTCATTGGATAAATCGCTTAATGCCATCCGCGATGATTTGGCTGCAGCACGGGTCGCCGCGATGCAGGTTATCATTTTTAATATGCAGCTTGGGTCAGAGGATACGCAGTATATTCAAGCAAAAGAGTTCATGCAGGCTATCGCAGATATAAAGCGTGCAGAAACCAGCTTGAAAGAAATTGAAACCCGACATCTGAAACCTTTGGGTCTGGAACTGCCTGACGCCTTGGGTGAAACAAAAACCACCGTGAGCCGAAAACTGGCGGAATTGACACGAATTTTGGACCGCTGCACGTTGAATGAAAACGATGATTTGCAAGGCTTTCAACCCACGACAGATATGTATGATTTGTGCTGTTGTGGGGTCGCAAAAGGCTTAAACACATTCAGTGCAGAACTTGCTGGCTTCTTCCTGGAGCTGACAGAGAAGGCTAAGATCGAAAAGTCCGATACAACAAGCAACATCGCGTCTGAGATTGGCAAAATCGGCCGCGTCATCAATATGGTCGCAACGAACGCCTCGATTGAGGCGGCACGTGTTGGTGATGCGGGCAAGGGCTTTACCGTAATCGCGGATGAGGTGAAAACACTATCCTCTCGGGTGTCGTCGTTGTCCGTTTCTTTAACTGAGCGTTTATCGTAGTTGAATTAGTGCTTTTTTGTGCTGTTTTTTCAGGCGATGTGCCTTGTGATTTGCAAATACTCTGGTCATGCTAAGGCGGCAGAAACGAAAGACAGGTTGATTTTGGGCGTATGATGCCCACCTGTTTAGTCGTGAAACGGAGATGGTCGAGTGTTGCTGCCAAGCGGGACCGGAACCATCTTGCCAAAAACAAGGAAAGAGCATGCAAGAGCCTCTGAACGCATCATATCCAGTATTGCCATTGCGCGATATTGTCGTGTTCCCACATATGATTGTCCCCCTGTTTGTAGGGCGCGATAAATCTGTCCGCGCCCTCGAAGAGGTCATGGCGGATGACAAGCAAATCCTACTGTCGAGCCAGGTTGATCCGGGCGAAGATGACCCCGACAGCGATGGGATTTTCAAGGCAGGCGTTCTGGCGAATGTTCTGCAGCTTTTAAAACTGCCAGACGGCACCGTAAAAGTATTGGTCGAAGGTCAGGCCCGTGTTCGCATCACTGAGTACCTTGAGAATGACAATTTTTTCGAAGCTCGCGCGGAATATCTGACTGAGATGCCCGGCGATCTTACGACAACTGAAGCCTTGCTGCGCACGGTGTCAGATGAGTTTGAGCGTTATGCAAAGGTGAAAAAGAACGTCCCGGAAGAAGCTCTTTCTGCTGTTGGCGAAAGCTCTGAACCGGCCAAATTGGCTGACCTGGTTGCAGGACACCTCGGTATTGAAGTTGCTCAAAAGCAGGATTTACTCGAAACGCTCAGCGTCTCAGAGAGATTGGAAAAAGTATATGGTTTGATGCAGGGCGAGATGTCCGTGCTTCAGGTTGAGAAGAAGATTAAAACCCGCGTGAAGTCCCAGATGGAGCGGACGCAGCGGGAATATTACCTCAACGAGCAAATGAAAGCGATCCAACAAGAGTTGGGAGATGGTGAAGACGGCAAAAACGAGGTCGTCGAACTTGAAACCAAAATCGCTGAAACCAAGCTGAGCAAAGAGGCGCGTGAAAAAGCGGACGCTGAGATCAAAAAGCTCAAGAACATGAGCCCGATGTCGGCTGAGGCAACAGTGGTGCGCAACTATCTTGATTGGATGCTATCGATCCCGTGGGGTGTAAAGTCGCGGGTCAAGAAAGACCTTGGCCGTGCGCAGAAAACCTTGGACGACGACCACTTTGGCTTGGAAAAAGTCAAAGAGCGGATTGTGGAATATCTTGCGGTTCAACAGCGATCAACCAAGCTGAAAGGCCCGATTATGTGCCTTGTTGGCCCTCCGGGCGTTGGTAAAACGTCACTGGGCAAATCTGTGGCCAAGGCAACGGGCCGCGAATTTATCCGCATTTCGCTTGGCGGTGTGCGTGACGAATCCGAAATTCGTGGACATCGTCGGACGTATATCGGGTCGATGCCCGGGAAAATTATTCAGGCGCTGAAAAAGGCAAAGACCACAAATCCGCTTATTTTGTTGGATGAAATCGACAAAATGGGCCAGGATTTTCGGGGTGATCCGGCATCTGCGATGCTCGAAGTGCTTGACCCGGAACAGAACTCTACTTTTGTCGATCACTACCTTGAGGTGGAATACGACCTGTCAAACGTTATGTTCCTGACCACCTCCAATAGCTACAATATGCCGGGTCCTTTGCTCGACAGGATGGAGATCATCCCGTTGGCAGGCTACACGGAAGACGAAAAACGTGAGATCGCAAAACAGCATTTAGTGCCAAAACAAGTCAAAAACCATGGGTTGAAAGCCAAGGAGTTTGACCTTCAAGACAGTGCACTGTCGGAAATGATACGCACGTACACCCGCGAGGCAGGGGTACGTAATCTGGAGCGTGAGATCGCGAAGGTTGCCCGTAAGTCATTGACGAAAATTATCAAAAAAGAGGCGACATCGGTAACTGTAACCGATGAAAACCTTGATGATTTCTTGGGTGTCAAAAAGTATCGGTATGGGTTGGCTGAAAAAGAAGATCAGATTGGCGTTGTAACGGGATTGGCCTATACCTCTGTTGGGGGCGAATTGCTGAGCATCGAAGCGCTGCGCTTGCCGGGTAAAGGCCGTATGAAGACAACTGGTAAGCTTGGCGATGTGATGAAGGAGTCCATCGATGCAGCATCCAGCTATGTTCGGTCTATTAGCCCACAAATTGGGGTTAAGCCGCCACAGTTCGACAAGATCGATATACACGTCCACGTGCCAGATGGTGCGACGCCCAAAGACGGCCCATCAGCAGGGTTGGCTATGGTTACGTCGATCGTATCTGTTTTGACGCAAATTCCTGTGCGCAAAGATATCGCGATGACCGGTGAAGTGTCGTTGCGTGGCAATGCGATGCCAATCGGCGGGTTGAAGGAGAAACTATTGGCGGCTTTGCGCGGCGGGATCACGACGGTACTTATCCCCGCAGAAAACGCCAAGGACTTGCCGGAAATTCCTGACAACGTGAAAGAGGGGCTCACAATCATCCCGGTTACTCATGTGTCCGAAGTGTTGGAGCATGCTTTGACACGTAAGCCAGAGGCGATCGATTGGGATCAGGAAGCAGAAGACGCAGCCGCAGCCGCGGCTTTGTCCAAATCTTCTGAAGCAAACGATAGTGCGACGGCTCACTAACTGCAGTTCAGGCAAAAAGAATGAAAGCGTGCCCTCATAGGGCGCGTTTTTTTTTGCTTGTGCGCCAGATAAGCAAGCAACATCGTTGTGCAAAACAACATGGGCGGAATAGGTTAACAAGGTGCAGGGGTGAATCACGGCGCCCTTTACAGTAAATGACGCAACACTCTGAGGTTCTGATGCCAACCACCAAAAAGCCCGCAGCCACGCGTACCCGCAAGGTTTCCAGCCCAGCAAAGAAAGTGGCGCAAGTGCGCGAACCAAGTGTCGACCCCAGCAATAACGCAAAGCCAGAGTTGCTACGAAAACGAGAGTTGGTGGATAACGTCGTGCGACGCTCTGGGGTAAAGAAGAAAGACGCAAAGCCTGTGGTCGAGGCGATGTTAGCAGAATTGGGCGAAGCCTTGGCGACTGGCCGCGAATTGGCACTACCACCTTTGGGCCGCGTGGTGATCAACCGCGAAAAAGAACTGCCAGATGGTCGGGTTATCATTTTGAAACTACGTCAGAAAAGCCGCCAGACTGCGCCGATATCAACACCTTTGCCAGACGCCTAGCTACATCGCTTTGACATTGAATGATTGATGAATATCCCGCCGCTTTATGTGCTCCGACATGGACAGACCGAATGGAATGCAGTGCACCGCCTTCAGGGTATGCTCGATTCACCTCTTACGGCCCAAGGCGTTGCTGAAGCCCAGCACCAGAACAAGATCCTGTCGCACCGCGATCTGGCTAATTTCAAAGCCTACAGCAGTCCCCAAGGACGAGCCGTCGAGACCGCGCGCATTGCCTTAAATGGTCTGATTGCGGATATCCAAACAGATGAACGGCTGCGGGAGATTGGTGTTGGCGCATGGCAGGGGCGCTATGTTGCGGATCTGGAAATTGACCGCGCCTTGGACGAAAGCGACGAAAGCGCGTTTGATCTATACGAAAGAGCACCCGATGGCGAAGGTTTCCAAGCACTTAAAACGCGCTGCGTGGCATTTCTGGATGACTTGACGGGGCCATCGATTGTTGTGACCCATGGTATCACGTCGCGGATGCTTAGGCTTATTTTACTCGACATGGATATCAGTGAAATCGGGCTTTTGCCGGGGGGGCAGGGTGTGGCGTACTACTTAGAGCAGGGTGTGCAGATTAAACTTACAATAGGGGCTTGAAGCGGGTCGAGACTTTGTCTAAACCGCATTTCATCGGGTCGTTAGCTCAGTTGGTAGAGCGCTTCGTTTACACCGAAGATGTCGGGAGTTCGAGCCTCTCACGACCCACCAT
>JBGCDB010000043.1:0-55493 GCA_045104955.1 Roseobacter sp. | reverse complement strand
GTGGTGCCTCGGTAGTCTCGACTGGTGTGTTCTCCTGCAAAAAACAACCGTTTCCGAACAGCGGTTCCAAACACATCAAATTGCGCAAGTGATCCTCCAGCTTGCGCAAAGGAATACGCGCCATAGAAATGCGGGTCCTGAGACCAACGTGTGCTTATGACCATTTCAGGCATCCGAACGTCCGATCCCCATACAGATCTCAGAACTTCCATAGCGTCACGGGTCATAGCTGCTTCGCTCATCTTATCTGCGATCAGAGCATACTGGCCCACAGACAAACCCAACAAGATGTTCTCATGACTGAAGGTTCGGTAATTCAGCCAGTAATTCCACCGCCCCATTGTTTCGGTCAGTATTCCGAAATACTGCGTATCTATGTCCCAGAACGGCGTGTCGAATTTCAATGCAATCTTGGTGACTGACCCAAAGCCAATATTCTCAATTGCATCTTGCACAGCCTCGGGCAATGGCGGATCAAATTCGATTGCTCCGGACTTCAGGACACCCAAGGGGGCTGTGCAAATGACGTAATCGGCAGACATACCGTTGACCTCGACTTCACCATCATCATACCAAATTTCGGTGACCGGTGTGTTGAGCCGGATGTTCAAACCTTCAGCCAATGGCGCAATGATTGCATCATACCCTTCGGTGAAAACGACATCCGCCCCCAAAAAGGTCTTAGACTCAAAGCCATTTCCGGCTGAGATGTCTGCGATGCCCGCCCCGATATCAAATTCGAAAAAAGCTGATAGCATCCAGCGCGCAAGAGGATCGGTCAGCAGGTCAGGGTCACGGCGCGCCAACATCTCTTTGACGCTAAGACGGCCTGGTGCTGTAGGATGATACAGTATGTCTTCCAATTTGGAATATACCCGCTCAAGCCGCTGGTACTCATCATCCGACAATTGCGTTCCGTCAGGTTTAAAGACCTCGAGACTGTCATCATCGGTAATGACAGTCCTCGCGCCCACCTGTTGAGCGAGTTGTTGCGTGGGGTTTCTAAAGCTCGGTCCATGAATCCACCCGGCACCAAATTCGAACGGTGCTGCCATAGTCATATCGGTGCGAACGCGTCCCCCAACATAATTGCCTGCCTCCAAAATCACCACTTCGGCCCCTCGGGCTTGAAGGCTTTGCGCTGCAGCCAAGCCCGATAGTCCTGCTCCCACGACAATGACTTTGGTATTCGCTAGGCTTTGGCTGTTCGCGCTGGCCGCAAGCGATACAAGAAATGCTGAAATGCTTACCCTGAGCGCGTCACGACGGTTCATGGTCATTCTCGCTTCAAAAAGTTGGCTGCATAAAAGGCCGGAAGGGTAGCCAGAGGTATGTCAATACACAACCCAACGATCGGACCTGAAACTCCAATAGAAGTCATTCGTGCACCCTGCAGTATTTGCAACTGTGGGTTCCTTTTTTGACCATCCGCTGCGGCACGTTCGAACGGCTGTTTCGCCCAGTCACTCTTCGGTCGCTCTCACAATCATAACGCCATAACTGCGCTGGATCCAACGATATGAGGTCCACATGGCGCCACCCACAATCCAGCGGATAGCCCAACTGAATGATGCTTTCCGCAGGTGCGATCCCAGTGTGCCAGGGATGCGTTTCCTCACCGCCGGTATCATCGAACTGCTCAAGCGAAACAAAGTGGATGGCGATGGGATCGTGCAGATTGTCAGTGAATTCAATGTGTTCACCGAAGACAATGACCCACACGCGGAACATGACTTCGGATCATTCCAATATTTGGGCGAAACCTGCTTCTGGAAAATTGACGCGTATGACAACGACTATTCCATGGGCTCGGATAATCCAACAGACCTAAGCAGGACCAAACGTGTGCTCACTGTCATGCTGGCGGAGGAATGGTGATGGTTGAGCCCGAGCATATGCCAAAGCCACGCTGCACAAGTTGTGGTTCCGCCGATCACAGGGAATCGTGGATCGAATGCTGGTTCGTCTTCGTAGACATCTAAAGCTGCAGATCCCAATGGGTCGGTTTTGAGGGCACTATTCAACGCGTCTTCGTCAATACTGAAAACGCGGGAGCTGTTAATTGTCATCCCGTCTGGTCCAACTGCGTCGATGACCCCTTTTTTGACGATGTGTGTGGTTTCATCGGTGGCAGTGAGTGTTATGATCAGAATATCCGAGCGCTCGGTAAGAACGGCCGCGTTTTCAATGTAGGTCCAATCTGGGACGTATTACTTTGCAGATATGTCACTAGAGGTTAAGTCCACATCAAAATCAGAAAGTCGCTTTACCAACTCGAATCCGCTTCGCCCAAGGCCAAGGATGCCTGCCTTAAAGCCGGAAATGCGGCGGTTGAGATCGAACACCCCATGGGCCACCCAGTTGCTGTCGCAGGACCATTTTTTTGGTCCTCACCATGCCAGGCGATCGGCACAGCACTAAGGCGATGCCAAGATTTGCAAAGTCCCCTGTCAGTACGTCGGTAATTTTGATTTCCATTTGACAGCACCATCTGTATCTACGGCGCCGTATTCTACGCCATACACTGAAATTCCTTCGAGATTGGTGCAAGCATTGATCAAATTAGCATCTGCGTCAAACTCGACCAAGGTCGCGATCCTCCGCAATTGATGCCCGAATTCCCGATCACAGCATGGGGGTCTGACACGTCTAAAGGTACCTGCAGTCGAATACGGTACCCATAGGCGTTTGGTCCCAGTCAGGGTAGGGGCCAGCCTGAAGAATGATTGGCTTAGACATAATTCGCGAATCCTCGCTTGACATTGGTTGATACCGGTAACATGTTATCGATAACATCGCGGTCTGGTTAACGGTTTTTGAGAAGGAAATTTAGAGTGTCGGAGTTGTTTTCGCTAAAAGGTAAACGTGCGCTGATCACGGGTTCTTCTCAGGGGATCGGGTTTGCTCTGGCGCGTGGCTTGGCGACCGCTGGCGCGGAAATCGTATTGAATGGCCGCAATAAAGCCAAACTGTCTGAAGCGGCCAGCACGCTTGAACGCGAGGGCGCAACAACTTCGCAAATTGTGTTTGATGTTACGGATCACGATGGCGTGCGAGGCGCGGTTGATGCGTTTGAAAAAGACACAGGCGCGATCGATATTTTGGTCAACAACGCTGGGATGCAGCACCGAACGGTTTTGGAAGATTTTCCTGCAGCGGCTTTCGAGAAGCTTTTGCAGACAAATGTCGCCAGTGTGTTTCATGTTGGCCAGGCTTGTGCGCGCCACATGATTGAGCGAGGCGAAGGCAAGATTATCAATATAGCAAGTGTTCAGACCGCTTTGGCGCGTCCTGGTATTGCCCCTTACACTGCAACCAAAGGGGCGGTTGCGAACCTGACCAAAGGCATGGCCACCGACTGGGCACAGCATGGGCTACAGTGTAACGCGATCGCCCCTGGTTACTTTGATACGCCTTTAAACGCTGCATTGGTGAAGGATCCAGAGTTCTCAGCATGGTTGGAAAAACGTACACCGGCGGGTCGGTGGGGCAATGTCGAAGAATTGGTCGGCGCTTGCGTGTTTCTATCCTCGACAGCGTCGAGTTTCGTAAATGGCCATACACTTTTTGTGGATGGCGGCATCACGGCGTCCCTGTAATGCGGTGCTATGTTATTATGGGCGTATCGGGATGTGGCAAATCCTCTGTTGGAACCGCTTTGGCGGTAACTTGTAGGATGGACTTCATTGATGGGGATGATCTGCATCCACCACAGAATATAGATAAGATGGCCTGCGAAAGACCATTGAACGACAAGGATCGTGCGCCTTGGTTGGTAGATGTCGGCAAATATCTTGCGTCAACAGATGAGCCTATCGTCATTGGCTGTTCTGCGCTTAAGAAGAAGTACCGCGATTGGATCAGACGTGAGGTTCCAGAGCCGGTTCGATTTATCCACCTTGGGGGTTCCAAAGATATTTTGGCGGAACGGGTTCGCAAGCGCTCGGATCATTTCATGTCGACGTCCCTATTGGATAGCCAATATAACGCCTTGGAGCCGCTCAGTGACGAAGAACTTGGCATCGAGATCGATATTTCAGTTGATTTTTTGAAGGTTATTGCACAGGCGGAAACATATGTTCAGGAGACGATGATATGAGCCGTAAGATCGCTCTAGTTGGAGCAGGGGCAATGGGTGGAGCGATTGGATCCCGTTTATGTGAGACAGGCAACAGTCTGACCGTCTTCGATTTGGATGCGGAAAAAGTCGCGACTTTGGTGGAGAAGGGTGCCTCTGCGGCGTCTTCTGCCGCGGAGGCAGCTAGCGAAGCGGATTTTGTCATCACATCATTGAACGCGTCCCGGATCGTTGGGCTTGCTGCTTTTGGTAAGGACGGCATTGCCGAGGGTGCGGCAAAGGGTACGATCATTGTTGATATGTCTTCGATCGAACCTGACGCGACGATTAAGTTTGCGAAGTTGGCGGAGGAGAAGGGCTTTGGCTGGGTCGATAGCCCTCTATCTGGTGGTGCGCCCAAAGCTCTTGCCGGAGAGTTGACGTTGATGCTGGGCGGTGCGATTGAGCACGTCGAACCCGCGAGAAAGATGCTTTCTGACGTTGCGTCGAACATGACCCATATGGGCGGCCCGGGTGCGGGTCAAACCACTAAGATGATCAATCAAGTCCTTTGCGGACTCGGATTTCTTGCTGTGGCTGAGGCCACGCAACTGGCCAGAGATGCAGGCGTGGATGCGACCAAAATCCCGGTTGCGTTGAAAGGTGGACGGGCAGACAGTGCATTGTTGCAGGAGTACATGCCACGGTTTGCCACGAAAGATTACCGTCGCACTGGTCGGATCGATAATATGGTCAAAGATTTGAACATGGTGAACGATTTGGCGCGCCAAACCGGAACATCGATGCCAATGACGGCCCTTTGTACAGAAATTCACAGAATGCTTACAGCTGCTGGCTTGGGCGGCGAAGACCAAGCTGCCGTCATGGAGTTTTTCCGGGGCGCGAAAGAGGAGATTGAACCATGATCACACGTTTTGCTTTGTTTGAAGGGTCTATTCGCTCAGGCAAGACAGAAGCTTTTCGCGCTGCGGTGCAGGATCGCCTTGTTCCACTTTGGACACAGTTCCCAGGCAATACAGATGTGCGCGTCATGTTTTCAAATGAACGGGATGAAGGTGCGCCAGAGTTTCCGCTGATCCTCGCCATCAGCTATCCAGATACCGACACGATGAATGGTGCGCTTGATAGCCCGGCCCGGTTTCAATCCAAAGACGTGACCGGTCAGATTGTTGAAGAGTTCTTTGACGGTCGGATCCACCATCATGTAACAGAACGGCATGAGTTCAGAACGTGAGATGAATACACGGATCACAATGCGGGACGTAGCGAGTGAATTGGGGGTTTCTCCAATGACAGTGAGCCGCGCTTTCCGCGATGACAACACAGTCAGTGAAAAAACGCGTACCCAAGTACGCGAAGTCGCTCGCAAATTGGGCTATGTCTACGACAGCACAGCCACGGCGTTTCGGACACAAAAGAGCGGGTTCGTTGCAATCACATTGCCATCGATCAACAACGCGAATTTTGCGGAAACATACCGTGGAATGACCGAAGCTATGTCAGGCAGCCGGATGCAACTGTTATTGGGTGCAACGAATTATCGTTTGGAACGCGAAGAACAACTTGTTCGACAACTGCTTGCACGGAATCCTGAGGCTCTTTTACTGACTGGTGGGAATCATACTGATGCCACGCGAGAGCTTGTGGGCGCACTGTCCATACCTGTGATCGAAATGTGGGATCTTCCAAAAGAGCCGTTGGGGCATTCGGTCGGTTTTTCGAATGCTTATGCTATGACATTGATTGTTGATCATCTTGTTTCTAAAGGCCGTCGAAAGCTAGGCTTTATTGGCGCATCAGAGGGTGCTGACCTGCGGGGCGCAGAACGTAGGGAAAGTGTTGTTTCTTATGCAGCTTCGATTAATCTACCGGATGTGACTTTGTTTGATGCTGGCGTTGCGCCCGTTTCGATGCGTAACGGTGCAGAATGTGTCCGAAGCCGGGTTGCAGAACTTTCTGATCTTGATGCGCTTGTCTGCGTATCCGACACCGTGGCTTTTGGCGCTATGAGCGAATGTAAACGGCTGGGTATCAGGGTCCCAGAAGACATCGCAATCACTGGATTTGGTCAATTTGACGTTGCCTTGATTGCGGAGCCTCAAATCACCACTGTGAACGTCAACGCAAGGAAAATTGGTGAAACCGTCGCAGATCTTTTGAATTCTCTTTTTTCAGGTTTGGACGCTCCGAAACAGATCGATTTGGGTGCAAAACTATTTGAAGGTGGGACTACCTAGGTTCGACTAACATCGATTTGTCGACGCTCTAGTTCTTATGTGAACCAAACGGTTTAGCACCGCGCAGATGGCGATTGCACTACATGCCTTCGACTTATCCTTTCAAGGAAACCGATTCGGGATTGACGTTAGCATCGACCGAAATCACCGCACTATCTTAGGTTTTCTGCGTTGAGTGTTGAAATGAGGTGTGAACCCCTCACAAGCAAATTTGTGCGACCGCGGGTTCGGGGTGCGATAAAATCATTAAGCATATGAAAAATAATTATAAATATAAGAATCTGCGGATTTATGTTACGGGTAACTTTCTTCTTGACGGCATCAGCTATCCGCCTCATGTTTAAATATATGTTACGGGTAACGTAAGCCTGTGGCAGTGGAGGAAAAGCAATGAATCGCCAGCAAGATGGCCTCTTGTTCGACGGGATCGAAAAACACTTTGGGGGCACTTATGCTCTCAAAGATGTCACAATTTCCGTGAAGCGGGGTGAGATCCTCGCGCTCCTTGGCGAAAATGGTGCGGGCAAATCAACACTGATCAAAGTGCTTGGAGGCATTCATGTGCCTGATGGTGGGCAAGTACTGATCGACGGTGAACGGTATGTCCACCGCCCTGCCGGTTTTGGCGAGCGGCAGAAGGTCGCCTTTATCCACCAAGATCTTGGTTTGATCGAGTGGATGACGGTCGCAGAAAACATTGCATTGGCGTTGGGTTATTCCCGTAAGGGCGGCATTATCAAATGGCGCGATGTCGAAGCCTTCGCAGCTGATGCGCTTAAAAAAGTGCAGTGCGATTTTGATCCAACCATACGGGTTGAGGATCTTTCAAGAACCGAAAAATCGCTTGTCGCCATTGCCCGAGCTTTGGCCGTTGATGCCGAATTTTTGGTCCTTGATGAGCCAACGGCATCCCTCCCTGCGGATGAGGTCGAGCGGCTGTTCATAGCCATCGCCCCTTTGCGCGAGAGGGGGGTTGGCATGATTTACGTCAGCCATCGCTTAGACGAGATTTTCCGCATTGCGGATCGCGTGGCGGTATTGCGTGACGGGATGCTTGTCGGCGAAGGTGAAATAAAAGACATGACACCAGAGCTGCTAGTGCAGCAGATCGTAGGCCGCGACACACGCGAGACAGTGAAGGTTCAGGCCGCCAAGGGTAATCGCGTTCTACAACTTGCTGACTTCAAGGTTGGCGGTGTTGAGAAGATGGATTTCACTTTGCGCCAGAACGAGATTGTCGGGCTGGTTGGTTTGCGCGGTGCCGGGCATGAGGATATCTCTCGCGCCCTGTTTGGACTGAAACCCTACAATGGGAAGGTCTTGTTGAAGGGTGAGGCGCCTGATCTTGGCTCTCCGCAGAAAGCGATGAGTGCTGGTGTTGGTTTGGTTGCCAAGGACCGTACAGAAGAGTCGGTCGCAATGAGTCTAACCATCCGTGAGAACACTTTCCTGAATCCGGGCGGTTTTGGTCGTAAGTTGTTAAATATCGTATCACCAGGCGCTGAAGCGCAGCGAGCCAAGGAAATCGGGTCAGAGCTTGGCCTGTCTCCCAATGATCCGACGCTTGTGATCGAAGCTTTGTCCGGTGGGAACCAGCAAAAGGTGGTTATTGGTCGGTGGTTGGCGACGGGCCGCACGCTGCTTTTGTGTGAGGATCCGACAGCGGGTGTCGATGTCGGTGCCAAGGCCGAAATCTATGCATTGTTGAATCGTGCATTAGCCGAAGGTGTCGGGATCCTTCTGATCTCCAGTGATTTTGAGGAGATTACTGCGATTTGCCATCGGGCGATCGTGTTTTCTCAAGGTAAAATCGTTGATGAAATTTCGGGTGACGGCCTGACGACTGAGAATTTGATCCAGTCCGCGTCGGCCGGAAACATGAATAAAGAAGAAAGTAAGTCACATGCAATCGCTTGAGAGCGGTGCGCTTGAACCAACGGCCGCAGAGCTGAAAGGGCTTTCCTTCTCTAAGAAGGTTGGACGTTTCTTGCCGGTATACGGGCTGGTTTTTTTAACGGTTTTTTTGATTGTTCTTTTCTCGATACTTTTGCCGAACACCTTCCCAACGATGTTGAACGCGCGCGCAATTATCAGCGACAAGGCCATCATCGCGCTGCTGTCTTTGGGCGCGATGATCCCAATGGCGGCGGGTCGGATTGACCTTACCGTCGGCTACGGCATTGTGCTTTGGCACATTCTCGCGATCAGCCTGCAGACAATGCTTGGTCTTCCTTGGCCCATGGCTGTTGGGATCGTTCTTGTTCTTGGCGCAGTAACCGGGTTCCTGAACGGGTTGCTGGTCGAGGTCGCAAAGATCGACAGCTTCATTGCAACTTTGGGAACTGGGACCGTGCTTTATGCGCTGGCGCTATGGCACACGGGCGGTCGCCAAATGGTCGGTGTCTTGCCGGATGGGTTTTATGGTCTCTCCACGACGTTTGTTTTTGGCCTGCCTATCACCGGCTTTTACATTCTCGCCTTGTCCATCACGATGTGGATCATTTTTGAATATACACCGATTGGCCGCTACCTTTATGCGATTGGCGCGAACCAACGCGCAGCACAGCTCAATGGTATACCAACCCGCAAGTATGTCATCGGTGCTTTCATGGCTTCGGGGACTTTGACGGCACTCGCCGGGGTCCTACTGGCTGCAAAGCTTCGCATTGGACAGGCCTCCGTGGGGCTTGAATTCCTGCTGCCAGCTCTTGTAGGCGCGTTCCTTGGATCAACAACAATCAAGCCAGGACGGGTCAACGTATGGGGCACTATTGTTGGTGTGGCCATTCTTGCTGTGGGGATTTCCGGTATCCAACAATTTGGTGGCTCCTTCTGGGTAGAGCCGCTCTTCAACGGGATAACACTGCTGATCGCGATCGGCATCGCTGGATACGCTCAGCGCCGCAAAGGCGCGGACAAAGGCTGAGCAATTGAAATAAGTAATGGGAGGAAACCAAATGCAGAAACGTACATTTATCGTAGGGTTGATGATATCAACAGTCCTGGCGGGAACAGCTGTTCATGCGCAGGAATGGGACGGTCCGACTTCGGGCCCGGCTGGTGCCGAAGATAAATCCATCGTTGTTCTCGCAGGTGACTTGAAAAACGGTGGGATTCTGGGCGTAACCAATGGTGTTGAAGAAGCCTCCACATCGATCGGCTGGGAGGTTCGCGTTCTGGATGGTGCGGGGTCCATCCAAGGTCGGACCGCCGCGATCGGTCAGGCCCTCGCGCTACAACCTGATGGCATTGTCATCAACGGATTTGATGCTGTTGAACAGCAAGCGGCGCTTGAAGCTGTTGTCGAAGCAGGCATTCCAATGGTAGCTTGGCACTCTGGCCCTGTAATCGGATGCGATGCACCAGGAGGTATCTTCGCCAACGTGTCCACTGATGCGATGACTGTCTCCGAAGTTGCCGCAAAATGGGCGCTGGAAGATGGTGGCGAAGAAATTGGCGTCGTGATTTTCACAGACTCCACATATCAGATCGCGATCGATAAAGCGGACCGTCTGAAAGAGACGGTTGAGGCTGGAGGCGGTACTGTTCTGGAATATGTGGACACGCCTATTGCAGACACTTCCACACGTATGGGCCCGCTGACAACGTCACTTCTTCAGAAGTATGGCGACAGCTGGACACACTCCCTTGCGATCAACGACCTTTACTTTGACTTTATGGGACCATCACTCGCGGCTGCCGGTCTGGGACCAGATCAAGGCCCACTGTCCGGTTCTGCGGGTGACGGATCAGAAGCTGCGTTCCAGCGCATCCGCTCAGGTGGATACCAAGCGATTACAGTCGCTGAGCCGCTCAACTTGCAAGGATGGCAGTTGGTTGATGAATTAAATCGTGCCATTCAGGGCGAAGCATGTTCTAGTTATATCACTTCACCAGCATTGGTGACACGAGCCGGTCTTGAAAAGCTGGGTGATGTCAATGCGTTTGACCCAGACATTCCATACCGTGATGCCTACTCAGCGATCTGGAACTGATACCTGAACAGGTGGCTGGGGAGATACCTCTCGGCGGCCACCCTCCATTTAAAACCAGTTGGGTCATGCCAATTAGTTTTAACAGTCCATTATAGGAGCTCCATCCGATATGAGCGAACCACTCGTTTCAATGCGCGGGATCACCAAACGCTTTGGTGGTGTAACCGCACTTCAAGACGTAAATCTTGACGCCTACCCTGGCGAGGTCCTCGCTATTGTGGGCGACAACGGTGCGGGAAAATCCACCTTGATCAAGGTGCTGACAGGGGTCTATCAACCTACCGAGGGCCAGATTTATCTGGATGGAGAACCGGTCGATTTTTCAAACCATGCAGACGCCGCGGCCAAAGGCATAGATGCTGTGTATCAGACTCTTGCCTTGGCCGATCATCTTGATCCTCCAGCGAATATGTTCCTGGGCAATGAGCTGACCAAAAGCGTCTTTGGCATCAAGGTTCTGGACAATAAAAGGATGCGTGAGGAAACGGAGCGTGTCTTGATGGAGCGCCTTGGCGTCCGACTGAAGTCGCTCGATGCGCAGACGGACAGTTTGTCTGGTGGTCAACGCCAAGCCGTTGCAATAGCCCGCGCCGTTTATCACGAAGGCCTTCGCGTGCTGGTGATGGACGAACCCACTGCTGCATTGGGCCCGCAAGAAACAGCTCGCACTTTGAAGCTGATCCAGACACTCAAGGCGCAAGGCCTTGCGGTCATTCTGATCAGTCATTCCCTAGATGACGTTTTCGAAGTCGCGGACCGCGTGCACGTGCAGCGTCGTGGACAATGTGTAGGCGTGGTCCTCACTGCTGACAGCTCAACCCAAGAGGTTCTGGGCATGATCGTTGGCGCAAAAGAAGAGGACGCAGCATGAACGCCACAGTTGCAACCAACAAAGAAAAACAGTTGTTTTCCGAACGAGTAGAGCCTTACATGGCCATCATCGCGCCGATGGCGATGATTGCCGCGATTTTCCTATTTATGGCGATTGCATCCCCCGAACGGTTCTACCGCATTAGCAACTTACAGCTGATCCTGCAGGACGCAGCTCTTTACATGCCGATGGCGATGGCAATGACCTTTGTCATCACGCAGCGGGGCATCGACCTATCGGTCGGATCGGTTGCGGTTCTGTCCGCGATAATCATGGCCTTTTTGGTCAAACAGTTCGGATTCTCGATTTACGTTGGTATTCCGATTGCCTTAGCGATCGGTGCTTTGCTTGGCTTGATCAACGGACTTGTCATCACACGCTTCAACGTGCCCGATCTGATCGGTACGCTTGCGATGGACCTCGTCTATAAGGGTCTGGCTTTGCTTTTGGCCAAAGGCCTTGTGTTGGCGCGCTTCCCTGACATCTTGACGGAAATGGGTCGCGGTCAAACGCCATTCTTCATCCCAACACCGGCGGTGATCGGAATGCTGACCATGGTGGTTGGCTACTTTATCCTGAAGCGCACGTACTTTGGCCGCTACACCATCGCCATAGGATCCAGTCCTGAATCTGCCGAACTGACAGGCATCGGCGTGAACCGCCACAAGGTCTATGCATACGTGTTGTGTGGTGCTTGTGCAGCGCTTGCAGGCCTGATGCTGACCGGTAAGCAAAACGCGATCCAAGCGACCATGGCGCCGTTCTTCAATCTGCACGTCATTGCGGCAGTCGTTGTGGGCGGTACGTCTTTGTTCGGTGGACGCGCGTCCATGATTGGGTCTTTCTCGGGGGTACTGTTATTGGCCATGATGCTGAATGCGCTTGTGACGCTTCGCATCGAGTTCTTCTGGCAGCCTGTGGCGTCTGGCTTTGTTATCATCAGCTCTGTAGCGCTGTATTCTTGGATCCAAAAGAAAGATCGGGACGGATCATCGGGCTTCTTCTCTGGTCTCAAAACCGTAGAGGGCCAAAAGACCATGCGTCTGATTGCACTTATCGCCGGGATCCTAATCGCCTTGCTGGCCATCGGTGGTCTGACCTCGGGCGAAGTGAAGCCAAGCGGCTGACCGCAATGAACCAAACCTGGCTGGCGGGCGTGAATCTGCCAGTCGACATCATCAACGTTTCAGGAGGAGAACACGATGAAACTTTTCACTACAACTGCACTATCCGCAGCAGTCGCTTTTGCAGGCGTCGCTTTGGCCGACGGACATTTGCCGCTGGTCGAACTGCCTGGCATCGAAGACCGTGATTACTGGGTTCCGGGCGAAGTAAATGCTGAAGGTAAGCTTGAAGCCCTGCAAGAGGTAGTCGGCTCTGAAGCCGTTGTTTTCTCTGGCACCCAAGACGGTCCAATCCAGATCGCTTTGATTTATCCGTCTTCCGACACTTCCGATTTCTGGGCGCGTAACTACCTTGCGATGACCAAGCGTTTGGATGAGTTGGGCATCCAGTATGAAACGACTGAGTTTGCATCTCGTCAGATCGAACACTCTTTGCAGACCACATATGCAAACCAAGTTGTGCTGGACAAGGACATCTATGACTACGTTGTGTTCGGTCCGTCCGAATTGGCAATCCAAGCGGACAACATTGTAAAGCTGGCGAGCGAAAGCGACGATCTGACGACATATGTTTGGGCATTCCACACACCGTTGAAGGAAATGGAAGTGCAGCCCGCAGCATGGTTCGACTTCTCTTCTGCAGCGGGTGCGCTGACTATGTGTGATTACATGCTTGAACGCTTGGGCAACGACGTCACGATGGCCATGAACCGTGGTATCCCGGGCATCACGGACAACCAGCGTTCCGGTGACTTCAAAGCCTGCGTAGAGGAGAAGGGCAACTGGACAACTGTTTATGAGCACTACGGTGAATACCAGCGCGAAGGTGGCTTTGCCGGTACGTCCTTGATCCTTCAGTCCTACCCAGAAGCAACAATCATCCATAACGCCAACACAGCGATGGCTATGGGCTCTGTTGAGGCTCAGGTGTCTGTTGGCAAGGAGAAAGAAATCTTCTCAACTGGTTGGGGTGGCACAGGCCTAGAGCTTGACGCAATCCGTCGTGGTGAGCTGGACGCGACCCCCATGCGAATGGGTGACGACGTCGGTGCCGCGACAGCCGAAGCGATCAAAGCTGAGATGGAAAATCGTGCTGCCGATCTACCATTTGTCTTCCTGGGCCGGATCACCATTGCGCATGACCAAATGAGCGCGGAAGAGCTTGACGGGCTTGAACAAGAAGCGTTCCGCTTCTCAGGTGTTGGTGCACTGGATCGCTAAGGCCAAGCTATAGCAAAGGGGCGTGGATCACCCGCGCCCCTCTTTGCGTTAAGACAAAAGATCAAAGATGCCCGGTGAAATCGGTAGCACAGGTCTGAAGTCATTGACCCAAGTTTTCAAGCTTGTTGTGCCGGACATACATGGGTCGAAGTGTTGTGAAATGGTGCCCGCTGGTCCGAGGTGCAGCTTTGGAATGCAGCCTCGCAGTATTTACCATGGTCGGATATTCCGAACAAACAGATTCAGCGGTTTGATAATACGAACGGACTTATTCCCGTGTTTCTTGAACCGTCCAAAAATTGCAACGGTCAATTGGTGGATAGGCAAGGGCGGCTGATCACTTGCGAACACCTCGCTTGGCGCGCGACGCGGGCGGAACCAGTTGGAGCGATCACAGTTTCTCGGATTGCTACAAGGGCAAGCGGCTGAACTCTCCCAGTGATGTGGTCGTTAAGTCTGACCATTCCCGTTGGTTCACTAATCCGAGCTACGCCATCTTGACGGACGACGAAGGTGACCGCGCAGACAGTGAGATCGGGACCTATCACGTCTACCGAGTAGGCCAAAACGGTTCGATCCAGATTGTAGCGGATGCCTATTACAAACCCAGTAGTCTCGCGTTTTTACCCGACTAGAGCCACTTCTGAACCTTTGTCACAGGCATCACACATGATGGGGGCTGCCCAAGGCAAATTTGCAATTACAAAGTCGGGTCGGACAGTGCCTTGCCCGGTGGCGCCATGTTAGCAACCTGCACCGAAGGGTTATTCGATGACTTGATTGGCAAGGTTCATTTTCCAGAGGTCGTCGGCACTGTGTGTTTTGGCGGCCGAAAATTGAATCGACTGTTCATATGATGCGACAGATTTCGAAGTGTAATGTTCCGTCGGGTTGGCACAAATGATTTTCAAGATGTGAGCGGCGCTCAAAATCGGTGGCAATAGTGTGGTTAACGCAACCGCCTAATCGCCGGAGTGTATCAAGCTGTTCTGGCTATAAATCTATCCAAATTCGGGATCTTCAAACAGTTTCTCAAATTCAACGTTGAAGGCATCGTAAGTCTCGCTCAGCAACTCTTAGTTTCCCGTCAAACCGATGAAATCTGGATGCATCCGGGCCAAGGGTTCTTTCATTTTGTGGACCGTATCCAATGAGGGATTGATCGTGATCACTGTGGGGGCCAGTTTGACCCCTTCTTCAGAAAGGCCATCAACTACTTGCGCCATAATCAGCAGGGCAGCAGAACAGATTTTAGGGCAATTCACATAGCCGTAGAAGATCAATTGTGGATTGCCATCAGTATCAGCCTCTGTGCGCAGCTCTCCGTATTGATGCGCAGCTCTCCGTATTGATTAGTCAGCGCATAGGGGCCGCCCAGGTCAATCGGAAAGGGGTGTCGGCCCAAGCGGCCGCCGCGCCAGCCATCTAGAAAGCTGTGATAAGGGAGGCAGCAATGCGTCGTATCAAAAGTTCTCCTCGGCGTAAGTGGCATCTTCCTTGAGACCTAAGCCAAGGTAGCCTTCGTTGGCAATGATCTCCTTGATGCGCGGATCGCGGCGGAACCATGGGCCCTGTCCCACCGCCTCGGGGTGCTCTGCGGCGCTCAGGTCGCCCGCTTTGTTTGCTTTTTGCCGTAACTGCCTCAATTGGCTGAATTGTCTGCACGTGACAAATGTTGTCTGCGTTTAAGTCAGGATCAGTGATCATGAGCCCGTCAACCACAACCATTTGGTTGCAGTAAAGCGCCAAATCCCGCGCTGCTCCCATGAAATTTGGCAGTCATTTTCGCAGTGCTGAAAGGCGCGGCCTGATCGAATGGCGGCTTGGGCCTGCCAGTAGATACCTCATGTTAACGGACCGAAATGAGGCGGCCTGCAGGTTCCTGAGCTTCACCATTCGACCGGGAGATTACCATGGGACGATTTCTGGTTGGATCATTCACACATGGCGTTGCCGTCGCCACAGGGTTTGCACTCGGCGTGTACTTTTTGCCCATCCATACAGCGCTTCCGTCGCAAGTCCCTGCAAACCCTGAAGCGATGGCGCAAGATGCTGTCTATACTGCTGAGTTCGCCCAGGACTTGATAGGTCATTACCTTTGGTGTTGGGGTACGGCCGAAATTGCCTACTGAAATTCGCGCAAAAAGGGCCATAGGCCCAATTGTCGAGTTCTTGTTCAAACTCAGACCAAAGGACGTGTAACTTTTGGGCAAGGATATCATTAGCTTAAGCGGGTTGAATTGCCTTATACAGCACATCGGTAACGCACTCTCATTGGGCTTTGGCCCATTGATAAATCGGCTCCCTCCATGCGAGGAGTTCTTGTTTTAGAGTATCTTTAATTTCAGAACCTTTTCTGCTTCCTGAACAACTATACAAATTCTATCATTGCTGTGACGCAACACGAAAAGAGTTTTGTGAAATTGCCCGACGTTTCAGCCAAGACCCCAATCTGGAAGGCTATCGCAGATGAGCTACGCAGCGATCTGGCCGAAGGGCGCTATAGCCCCGGCGACAAGCTGCCTACCGAGGCTGCTTTGGCAGATCGCTTTGGCGTAAACCGTCACACTGTGCGCCACGGGATTTCGGTTCTCGTCGAGGATGGGTTGATCCGAACCCGTCGGGGGGCGGGGGCTTTCGTAGCGGCAACGCCAACGGACTATCCAATTGGTAAACGGGTCCGCTTCCATGCAAACTTGATCGCAGCGGGCCGCCGCCCGGAAAAACGTTTGCTGGCGCTGGACGAACGCGCGGCCACACCTGGCGAGGCTGACGCGCTAGACATCGCAACGGGAGATCCGGTTTGCGCTTATTACGGGCTTTCATTGGCTGATGGGAAACCGATTGCCGTATTTGAAAGTGTTTTTCCGTTGGTACGCCTTGCTGGGATTGCAGCGGCTCTACAAGATACCAGTAGCGTAACCGAAGCGTTAAGCAGAGCAGGTGTCATAGACTACACCCGTGCCTCCAACCGTTTGACAGCTGTTCGGGCTACCGCCACCCAAGCATTGCTTTTGCATGTTGTTGAAGGGGATCCGCTGCTCAAATCCTCGGGAGTTAACAAAAGTGGGCAAGGCGAACCGGTTGAATTTGGGCGTACTTGGTTCGTGGGGGATCGAGTTACGCTGACGCTGGAACCTTAGGCCTGTCGCCGATGTGTTCTATGGAATGTACGTTATGCAAGACTATGTGCAACGCATCTCAATAATTTTAAGAAACGCATCGTGCACAACAATGCGCCGCTCCGTCCTAACCAACCTTTTGGTGATGCGCGGTCTTGTTCCAGTTCAAGGCGTTGGAAACGTCCCGTGCGATGGCTATCAGATTTTGGCCCAGTTCTTGCCGCACAGCAGTGGTTAGTACCCGCGTCGAAGCCGTTGCTCCTATGGACAGTGTCGCACCGGGCCCCGTCGCCGACAAGGGGGCCGCGACCGAGCAAATGCCGCGCTCTAACTCTTCGACGCATTCAGCGTATCCCCTTTTGCGAATAGCCTCGAATTCCGTCTCGAGGTCCTGAAGGGAGGTGATGGTGTTGTCGGTGTATCTTTTCATTCGCCCATCGAGCGTTTGTTTAGAAAATAGCTCGGGCGAGAATGCAGCAATCACTTTGGAACAAGAACACGCGTGCAGAGGGCGTTTTCCCATACCGGGATGCAAATAGGATACCCCGGTATCCGGGGTTGCTACATGGATGATTTCAACCCGGTCGGCGCGCAATCGCGACAAAAAGAAAGCAGCCCCATGATGTGTGGCGGCCTGCGTCAAAACCGGATCAATTACTTTAATGAGTGCGTTGTCTGAAAAATCGGTATGCGTGATCCGTTTGAGGCGGGTGCCCAGCATAAACTGCCCACGCGTGGACGGGGCCAGCAAACCAACAGAAACCAGTTCCTGTACTAATCTATAGGCCGACGGTTTGGGCAGTTCGGCATAGACGCAAATTTCAGCTACAGTCGCCTCGCCCCTTTGGCCGACGATTTCAAGAATGCATATGACGCGTTCCAGATGCATATTTTTACCTTGTGAGAATCTAATTATCGAATTACGAGAATTACATTATGATCGCAAGGGAGGAATGTGATGATGGACGGTGCATGTTGCGGTCCGGGCTATGCCAGCCCCGCAGAGGCCATTAAGGCCCCCCGCGAGAAACTGCTGTATACGATTGCGATCTACACCGGCACAGGTATCCAAAAACCGGATTACCTTGCCACCGTAGATGCTGACCCTGACAGCTCCACGTATTCTCAGGTCATTCACCGGCTCGAAATGCCGGGCATTGGGGATGAATTACACCATATGGGGTGGAACGCCTGTTCATCCTGCCATGATGACGCGGGCATGTCGCGCAAGTATTTGTTGGTTCCTGGTGTGCGCTCTAACAATATCCACGTGATTGACACCGCAACCGACCCCTACGCACCGCGCTTGCACAAGGTGATCGACGGGGCCGAGATCAAATCAAAAACAAACCTCAGCGGGCCGCATACAGTGCACTGCTTGGGGTCAGAGATTATCATATCATTCTTGGGCGACGCGCAGGGCGAGGCCCCTGGGGGGTATCTGCATCTGAACAAAGACTTTGAGATTGTCGGCCGCTGGGAAGAGACAATGGGCGATATCCCGTTCTCGTATGATTTTTGGTATCAGCCGCGCCACAACGTTATGGTCTCTTCAGAATGGGCGGCACCCAATACCTTTATGCCCGGTTTTGATCTGGAGGAAGTCGGGCACCTCAAATACGGGCGCCGCTTGCACATCTGGGACTTTGAGGCGCGCAAACCGATTGAGACGATGTATCTGGGCGAAGATGGCTTGATCCCGCTTGAGGTGAAATTCCACCATAACCCTGACAGCACGCATGGGTTCTGTGGGGCTGCCCTTAGTGCCAATGTCATTCATTTCTGGAAGTCTGATGCAGGCAAATGGGAATGGGAAAAGATCATCGATGTCGAAAACGAACCTCACCCTGAATGGCCAATCCCGGTGCCCGGTGTGATGTCGGCCATCCTTGTGTCGATGGATGACAAATACCTGTACTTGAATAACTGGCTGCACGGGGACATGCGCCAATACGATATCACTGACCCCCATAACCCAGTGCTGACCGGGCAGGTCTGGATGGGGGGGCTTTTAGGCAAAGCGCCCAAGGTCAACGGGGTCAAAGTCGCGGGCGGTCCGCAGATGTATCAACTGTCTTTGGATGGCAAACGACTGTATGTCACGACGTCGTTGTTTTCCACGTGGGACAATCAGTTCTACCCCGAGATTCGAACGCAGGGTGGTGTCATGCTGATGATCGACTGTGATGTCGAAAACGGCGGTATGAAGATCAACGAAGACTTTATTGTTGATTTCGGCAAAGAACCAAACGGGCCCAGCCGCTGCCACGAAACCCGCTATCCCGGCGGCGATTGCACCAGCGACATCTGGCTGTGAGTAAGACCCATACCATAAAGCTCGCCAACCGCGACGGCGCGACCTACGTGGTCGAGGCGCGCCGCCCGCTGCTTGAAACCTTGCGTGAACAGGGCGTTGATCTGCCTTATGGCTGCAAGTACGGCGGTTGCATCACTTGTGCAGCCAAGCTGACTGCGGGCCAGGTAGACCAGCGCCGCCAAGTGGCGTTGAACAATCGTCAGATCGCTCAGGGCTATGTGCTGCTTTGTGTGGCGCGGGCAACCACGGATTGTACGCTTGAGATCGGCGTCGAAAGCCATGACACACTTTACCGAAATCCCTTTCTTGACCCACTCGAGCCGCACGAATTGAAAGCGGACATCGCGACACCTTTGCCTGAAAACCGCACAGCGGCCGGGCAAGAACAGACCTAGGAGGCCCAAGCCATGCCCGCCACTGCATTGGACGATTTGTATGATTATGATGCCAAATATCTGGCCGATATTCTTAAGTCGGTCAAAAGCATCGCTATGGTGGGGGCCAGCGCCGACAAGACCAAATTTAGTTATGGTGTCCTGCGGGTTTTGCACGAAACCGGATACGACATGATCCCGGTGAACCCTAATCCAAAGCTGAAGGAAATTCGTGGCATACCGGTCTATCATTCGCTGCAAGACATTGACCGGCCTGTCGATATGGTCGAAGTATTCCGCCCCAAAGAAGAGCTCTACGCAATTACTGAACAGGCCATCGCCATCGGAGCCAAGGTGCTGTGGGGGCAGATCGGTGTATACGATGATGCGGCGGCAAAGCTCGCCCAAGAGGCAGGCTTGCAGGTGGTCATGAACCGCTGCCCCAAGATCGAATTGTTCCGCCCCTTCTGGAAACCTCGGCTTGATCTGGCTATCTGAAAACACGACACACAAAGGGATGCTAAAAATGGCCCAAACCATCACCAAAAGCGCAAGAGACATCGTAACAGAGGCTATGGCATCGGTTCCCACCATTACGGCCGCAGAGGCGATCGCACTTGAAGGGTCGCCCGATCATGTATTTGTCGATCTACGTGATGGAACCGAGCAAGCTAAAACAGGGACGATTGCAGGGGCGATTGCCTCGTCTCGTGGTATGATGGAATTTCATATCGACCCCGAAAGCCCCGCGCATAAACCTGCGTTCAACCAAGACAAAACCTACGTGTTTTACTGTGCCTCCGGCGGTCGGTCGGCTATGGCTGCCAAAGTGGCAATTGAAATGGGATTGTCACCGGTCGTTAATATGTCTGGGGGCGTGGGCGCGTGGACAAAAGCGGGCGGCGTTCTTGTCTAGCTGCACGGAATAGGGAGATCTGAGTTGGGTTTTGAAAAAAATAGTGTCAGCGAAAGTCTGGTACAGCGCACAGATACGGATGGCGTGGCGGTTCTGACGTTGAATGCACCAAAGTCGATCAACGCCTTGTCCGAGGCGATGCTGGCGGCTTTGTCTGATACATTTGACACAATTGCCAGTGACCGCAGCGTCAAGGCGGTGGTGCTGCGCAGTGGCGGGGCGCATTTTTGTGCGGGTCATAACCTCAAGGAAATGACTGCGCGCCGTGCGGATGCCGATGGCGGGTTCCAGTATTTTCAGGATCTCTTTGCCGCGTGCTCTGCGATGATGCTGCGCGTGGTGCGCCTGCCGCAACCGGTGATTGCCGAAGTGAAGGGTATCGCCACGGCTGCCGGGTGCCAGCTTGTCGCCTCTTGCGATCTGGCAGTGGCGGCGGAGGATGCGACCTTTGCCACCTCGGGGGTGAACATTGGCCTTTTTTGTTCAACCCCGATGGTTGCCCTAAGCCGCAACGTGCCGCGCAAACAGGCCATGGAGATGTTGTTGCTGGGTGAATTTTTGCCAGCGGCGCGCGTCGCCGAGATGGGTTTGATCAACCGTGTGGTGCCCCTTGCTGAGCTTGAACACACCGCGCTTGCGATGGCCCGTGTGATTGCTGACAAATCACCCGCAGCCATCAAAATCGGCAAGCGCGCTTTTTACGAACAGCTCGAAATGCCGCTTGAAGAAGCCTATGCCTTTGCTGGGCGCACGATGGCGGAAAATATGATGGCCAAGGATGCTGAGGCCGGGATTGGTGCCTTTACCCGAAAAGACCCCATGCCGGACTGGACTGGTGAATGATCGTTGCTGGGCCAGAGCAATCTGCCCAGAACCAGCACTGGCACAGCCTTTAAAAAATAACCCCGTAATCTGGTCCGTAGCCAAAGTTGGCCAGCCGACCCATTGAGTGGAACCACGCCATGTCCCATGAACTAGACTTTGCGCAATTCAGCTTCGGCACACAGGTCCGAAAGTCGCCTTTTTCCGATGCGGCACTGCGTTGGGGCGCCAAAGGTTTTTCTGTCTACAATCATATGTACATCCCGCGCGATTTCGGCGATCCGGGGCAGAATTTTTGGAACCTTGTGAACGACGCGATCTTATGTGACGTCTCGGTCGAACGACAGGTTGAAATCAAAGGCCCTGATGCGGCCAAATTCACGCAATATCTTACTTGTCGTGACCTGTCGAAATGCGAAGTCGGACAGTGCAAATATGTACTGATCACAGATCAGGACGGCGGGATCATCAATGATCCGATATTACTGAAACTGGCCGAAGACCATTTCTGGTTGTCCATTGCCGATAGTGACGTGCTTTTATGGGCGCGTGGGGTGGCGGTGCATGCAGGAATGGATGTCCAGATCACCGAACCGGATGTATCGCCTTTGCAGCTGCAAGGTCCGAAATCGCGTGACGTTTTGCGCGCAGCTTTTGGTGATGCACCCACGGAGCTTAAATACTACCGCTTTATGGAATGCGATTGGAACGGTGTGCCGCTGATCATCTCGCGCACCGGGTGGTCAAGCGAATTGGGATATGAGATCTTCCTGCGTGACGGTGCGGCAGGCAATCTGTTGTGGGAACACATCATGGAAGTCGGCACGCCGCTGGGACTTAAACCCGGCCACACATCCAGCATTCGGCGGATTGAGGCGGGCATGCTGTCGTACCATGCTGACATGACACTCGCCAACAACCCCTATGAGCTGAATTTGGGGCGATTGGTCGATTTGGACATGGCGGCTAAATTCGTGAGCAAAGCGGCACTCACTGAGATCAAAGACCAAGGCATATCCCAACAGCTTGTGGGACTAGAGATCGAAGGAGACCCCTTTGTTGGGTCAAATGACTTTTTCTGGCCGGTCCTGAAAGCGGGCAACCAAGTTGGTACTGTGACGTCGGCAGTGTATTCGCCAAGGTTGGAAAAAAACATCGCACTGGCGATGGTGAAAACTGAATTTGCCGCTGTAGGCACAGATGTGATTGTGAACAAATTGCCTGAAACCCGCAATTGTACTGTCGTGCCGATCCCATTTTACGACCCCAAGAAGGCCATCGCATCGGCCAGCTAGATGTAAAGTACGGCAGCCTTTTTGGCCTGTGATGGGTTTTCCAAATTGGCCAGATCATTCAGAGGCCAACGTCTTAGATCGTACTGATGCGCTTGTCTTTGGTGCCACCTGTGCAGATTGGGATCGTCGCCCCGATTTTTGTTGTGGCGTATCAGGTGGTCCCCGAAGTTCTTTATTCCATAGTGACCGGACAAACGGCAGCGTATGTTGTAATTAAGGCCGCGTCCCGATTGCGAAACGCGGCCCTTATTTTGACTTTGGGGCTGACCGGCACGACACGATGCGCCGGTCAGATGTGCGGTTTATGCAGCCAAGTCAAAGCGATCTGCGTTCATCACTTTGGTCCACGCCGCCACGAAATCATGTACGAACTTCGTCGCATTGTCGTCTTGTGCATAGACTTCTGCATAGGCCCGCAAGATAGAATTGGAGCCAAATACCAGATCAGCACTTGTTGCAGTCCATTTCACCTCGCCCGACGCGCGGTCGCGAATCTCATAGGTGCCGTCTGCCTCAACTGGATGCCAGCTGTAGGACATATCCGTCAGATTGACGAAAAAGTCGTTGGTCAACTGGCCTTCGCGGTCGGTGAAGACGCCGTGCTTTGTGCCGCCATGGTTCGTGCCCATCACACGCATACCGCCCAAAAGGACCGTCATCTCGTTTGCGGTCAGTCCCAGCAGCTGCGCTTTGTCGAGCATCATCTCTTCGGGGCTTACGGCGTATTGCGTCTTTTCCCAATTGCGGAAACCGTCGCTGAGCGGTTCAAGCACGTCAAAGGATGCAGCATCAGTCTGCTCGGCTGTAGCGTCCCCGCGGCCGGGGGCGAATGGCACCTCGACGCTGTGACCGGCGGCGGCGATGGATTGCTCAAGGCCGACGTTGCCTGCAAGCACAATCACATCCGCAAGTGATGCGCCGTTTTCCGCAGCAATCGGTTCCAAGGCTGCCAACACTTTGGACAAACGGTCAGGCTCATTGCCTTCCCAAGCGTTCTGGGGGGCCAAACGAATACGCGCACCATTGGCACCGCCACGTTTGTCAGACCCACGGAAGGTGCGTGCGCTGTCCCATGCGGTGGCGATCATCTCGGAAGCTGACAAGCCACTTGCCGCAATCTTGGATTTCACCGCTGCCACATCATAGCTGGTGCTGCCTACGGGGATCGGGTCTTGCCAGATCAGGTCTTCGGCCGGAACGTCAGGCCCGATATAGTTAACCTTTGGACCCATGTCGCGGTGCGTCAGTTTGAACCAAGCGCGCCCGAACGTATCAGCGAAATAGTCGGGATCAGCACGGAATTTCTGGCAGATCTCGTTGTAGATCGGGTCGACCTTCATTGCCATGTCGGCGTCTGTCATCATTGGCATTGCGCGACCAGAGGGGTCGGACGGATCAAGCGGCATCGCGCTTTCCGGCATATCGACAGGTTTCCACTGGTTGGCGCCTGCAGGCGACTTCGTCAGTTCCCATTCGTACCCAAACAGATAGTCGAAATAGCCCATGTCCCACTGTGTGGGATGCTGGCTCCATGCGCCTTCGATGCCCGAGGTAAAGGCGTTTGTCGCCTTGCCGCCATGGCCGGGGTTGGCCCAGCCAAATCCTTGCGCCTCAACGCCTGTAGCCTCTGGCTCAGAACCGATAGCGTCATGTGCGCCGCCGCCGCCGTGTGCTTTGCCCACGGTATGGCCGCCGCATGTCAGGGCCGCAGTTTCTTCGTCGTTCATCGCCATCCGTGCAAATGTTTCGCGGACGTGCATCGCGGTGCGCGCGGGGTCCGGTTGGCCATTCACACCTTCGGGGTTCACGTAAATCAGACCCATGTGTACGGCCGCCAGCGGGTTGGCCAATGTGGTCGTGTCGTTCAAATCGCCGTAGCGGTTTTCGCTTGGGGCCAGCCATTCGTCTTCTGCGCCCCAGTAAACGTCCGTCTCCGGGCCCCAGATGTCTTCACGGCCAAAACCGAAGCCAAAGGTTTTCAGGCCCATGGATTCGTAAGCCATATTTCCCGAGAGGATGATCAGATCGGCCCAGCTAAGTGCGTTGCCGTATTTCTTTTTGACCGGCCACAACAGACGGCGCGCTTTATCGAGGCTTGCGTTATCCGGCCAAGAATTCAGCGGCGCAAAGCGGATATTGCCTGAGCCCGCACCACCACGGCCGTCGCCCATGCGGTACGAGCCTGCCGAATGCCATGCCAAACGGATCATTAAACCACCGTAGTGGCCCCAGTCTGCAGGCCACCAGTCTTGATCATCAGTCATCAATGCTTTGACATCCGCTTTGACCGCTTCAAAATCCAACGCTTGGACCGCGCTGCGGTGATCATAGTCTAGATCCATTGGGTTGGTGCGCGCGCCACGTTGGTGCAGAATGTCTAAGTTCAGCGCATTGGGCCACCATTTCGTGACTGGCTTTTCCATCGCAGTGTTGCCACCATGCATGACAGGGCAGCCGCCCTTGGGGTCAATATTGTTTCCGTCCATGACATTCTCCATTTGATGCATCAGCTGTGTTCAGGCTGAAATATAGCCCGCTTTTAGCAAAGGCGAACTCGTAACTCTAATTGATTATTCTGACTAAGCTGATAAGAAAAACTAATGAATGGTATCACTCTGAAACAGCTTCGCTATTTCGAAGCATTGGCGCGTCACAAACACTTTGGCCGTGCCGCAGAAGTCTGTTCGATCACGCAGCCCGCGCTCTCCCAACAGATCAAGGAACTAGAAGGCATTTTGGGGGCGCCGCTGGTTGAACGCGGCGCGCGCCACATGCGCCTTACCGCGCTGGGAGAGGCTTTTGTAACCCGCGCACAGGCGATTTTGCTGGGCGTGGATGAACTCGGCGATTTGGTGCGCGCGAATACAGGGCCGTTGGCGGGCAAACTGCGTTTGGGTATCATTCCGACAGTTGCCCCCTATCTGTTACCAAAGATCATGATGGCATTAACGCAAAGCTTCCCGGAATTGGCGGTTGAGCTGCGCGAAACGGTCACGCGGTCTTTGATTGATGACCTGCTGGATGCGCGGTTGGATGTGGCGGTTCTGGCTTTGCCAATCTCGGAACCCGCGCTGACAGAATTTGATCTATTTGCTGAAGATTTCGTACTGGTCCGCCCACCCGAGGATGCCGACAACGCCGTACCGGGCCCGGCCATGTTGCAAGCGATGCGGCTCTTGTTACTTGAAGAGGGGCATTGCTTTCGCGATCAGGCGCTTTCCTTTTGTGCGGTGAACAAAGCGCAGCCCAAGCAAGTGATGGAGGGTAGCTCTTTGTCGACATTGGTCCAAATGGTGGGCGCACGGATGGGGGTGACGTTGATTCCCGAGATGGCGGTAGCACTTGAGACGAAATCGGCGGATGTGGCCGTGGCGCGGTTTCCGGCACCCGCACCGGCCCGCAAGATCGGCATGGTGTGGCGCAAGACGAACCCTCTGTCCGATCAATTCCGCGAGATCGGGGCGATTCTGCGCGGAATTGGCGGTGCAGACCAGCATAAAGGATCAACATGACAACCGAATTGTTCGAACCGCTGGCGCTGCCCTGCGGGATTGTTCTTAACAACCGTATCGCAAAATCTGCCATGTCGGATTCGCTAGGGGATGGCTGCGGTACCCCCACGGCAGAACAGATCAATCTGTATCGTCGTTGGGCCGAGGGTGGGTTGGCGCTGTCCATCATCGGTGAGGTTCAGGGCAGTCCTTGGTTTGCAGAAAAGCCGGGCAATCTGGTGTTGCATAGGGGCGCGGATCTGGCCCCCTTTCGCCAGTTGGCTGAGGCCGGTGGGGTGGGTGGCGCGCAGCTTTGGGTGCAATTGGGTCACGCAGGGGCAATGGCCTACCCGCCCATCAGCGCACCCAAAGGCCCGAGCGCAATGGATATTCCCGGCCTCAGCTGTGCAGCGCTATCGGTGGCAGAGATCAAAGAAATCCCCATGCAGTTTGCCGAAACCGCAAAGTTGGCCCAAAGCGCAGGCTTTGGAGGTGTTCAAATCCATGCAGCCCACGGCTTTTTACTGAGCCAATTTTTGTCGCCGCTCTTCAATAAGCGCGGTGATGCATATGGCGGGAGCATTCAAAACCGCATGCGCCTGCTGTTGGATGTAATTGCACAGGTGCGTGTGGTCGTGGGCCCCGCCTTTGGCATCGCAGTGAAATTGAACGCGACAGATCAACTTGAAGGCGGGTTCGAAGCGGGGGATGCCTTGTCTGTTGTTGCGGCGCTGAATGCCACATCTGTTGATTTGATTGATATCAGTGGTGGTACCTATTTCCCTGGTGCGCGCGCGGCTTCAGATAGCGCGGGCAAGGGGCCGTATTTTGTTGATTTTGCGAAAGCCGCGCGGGATGTGACGTCCAAACCTTTGATGGCAACGGGTGGCTTCAAGACAAGGCAACAAGCCCAAGAAGCTATTGCTAAGGGTAATGTAGATATGGTTGGTCTTGCCCGTTCGCTTATTCTGGACCCAGATCTGCCCAATGCGTGGCGGGCAGGGGACCGCACAGCACCGGCTTTTCCTAAGTTCACTGACCCACCAGAGGGCGGCATTACAGCATGGTACACAATGCGACTGACAGCCCTAGCAACCGGGCAAGAGGCTGATTTCGACACCAGTTTGGAACATGCGATTGCACAATACGATGCGCGCGATGCAGCACGGACGCAGGCATGGTCAGCGTTTTTCGGGCCGGTTTAGTTTGCCGCTTTTAGCAGCGCGTCCACGCGCATGTGTTCCGTCAGATGATCTGCCAATGCGTCCAGTGTGAGGTCAACCGATGCTGCATATTGCGTTTGCTGTGCTGCGCCAAAGCTGGCAAGCCAAGTGCCCCGGAACGCGTCGTCATAGAACATCCCATGCAGATAGGTGCCGGTCACCTGACCTGATCCGCTGATCGCACCATCACACCGCGGCCCGACCTGCGCAAAGGGTGCGCCGCAGTCGGGGCCAAGCGTAACCCCGATATGAATTTCGTACCCGTTGAAAGTCTGACCACTTTTGGAGTGCACTGCCGCCACAGATTGTACCGTCTTATCAGCAGTCATCACCGTTTCAACATCCAGCAAGCCAAGCCCCGCAACTGTTCCCGGCGCGCCTTCGATCCCGTCAGGGTCGCTGATGGTCTTGCCCAACATCTGATACCCACCGCACAGACCTAAAACATGGCCCCCCCGCCGTAGATGTGCAGCGATGTCGATGTCCCACCCTTGCGCACGCAAAAATGCAAGATCGCCGCAGGTGGATTTGCTGCCCGGAATAATAACCACATCGGTATCTGCAGGCAGCGGCTGGCCTGCGTGCAGCATAGTTAAACGTACGCCGGGTTCCTGCGCCAGCGGGTCCATATCATCGAAATTTGCAATTCGTGAAAGGTGTAAACACACAATGTGCAGCCCTGATGTGTTCGTATTGGAACGCACGTCAAAGGCATCCTCTGCCGGAAGTTTCCACGCATCTTCGAACCAAGGAATGACGCCGAAACCGGGCCAAGTTGTGGTCTCTTCGATGAATTTATAGCCGTCATCGAACAGGCTGGTATCACCGCGAAACTTGTTGATGATGAACCCACGCACAAGCGCTGCATCGTCGGGGGCAATGACCGCTTGGGTGCCTACCACTTGTGCGATGACGCCACCGCGGTTGATGTCACCACATAGAACCACGGGCACGCGCGCTGCTTGGGCAAAGCCCATGTTGGCGATGTCGCCGGCACGCAGGTTGACTTCTGCCGGGCTGCCTGCTCCTTCGACGATGACCAAATCATGCTGTGCTTTCAACCGGTTGAAGCTGTCCAGCACAGGGGCCATCAACTGTTGCTTCATGCCTGTATATTCGCGCGCACGGGCTGTCGACAAACGTGTGCCTTGAACGATGACCTGGCTGCCAGTTTCGGATTCTGGTTTAAGCAAAATGGGGTTCATATCCGTGTGCGGTGCAAGCCCACAGGCCAACGCCTGCAAAGCCTGAGCGCGCCCAATTTCGCCCCCATCGGGGGTGACGGCGGCATTGTTGGACATGTTTTGAGGCTTGAACGGTGCCACCGATAGCCCCCGCTGACGGGCAATGCGGCACAAGCCGGCTACCAGCAACGACTTACCCACGTCAGAGCCCGTGCCCTGCAACATGATCGTACGACCCATCCCGGCGGGCCTAGAACTCGATGCCTTTTTGCGCGACGACGCCGTCGCGGAACGGATGCTTGATCAGGCTCATTTCGGTGACCAGATCTGCGGCCTCAATCAATTCCGGCTTTGCGTCCCGGCCGGTGAGACATACATGGGTCATCCGCGGCTTTTGCGTCATCAGAAAATCCACCACCTCGTCGATATCCAGATAGTCATACCGCAGTGCGATGTTGATCTCATCCAACAGAACAAATTCAATGTCAGGGTCCAAAATCTGTTCTTTTGCAATCTTCCAGCCATTTTCGGCAGCGGCAATGTCACGCGCGCGGTCTTGCGTTTCCCAAGTGAAACCTTCACCCGATACAAAGAACCGGCACTCATCCGCAAAGCGGTCACGCAGGAACATCTTTTCGCCTGTGACCCAATTGCCCTTGATGAACTGCACGACAGCGCAGGGAATATCGTGTGCGATGCACCGCATGATCATCCCAAACCCCGACGAAGATTTACCTTTGCCAGACCCGGTGTGGACCATGATCAGACCTCTTTCTTCGGTCTTTGTTTCCATCATTTTGTCGCGCGCGGCTTTGATCTTGCGCATCTTTTCATTGTGGCGTTCGTTTTCGTCCGTCATGAGGGTCCCCCGGTCAATACGCGGCCACTAAATGCATTGCTGTAAGGCAGCGTCAACCACAGACATAGCAGTGTATCACGCGGCAGTGCCCTACAAGGTAGAAAGGGAAAACGTGCAACCCGGCGACCACCACTGCAAGTTTTGACACAAAGACGGTGTGATCTGCGTGCGGCACCAGCAACCACGCAAAAAACCGGTACTACCTAAAGAGAAACACGCGCTGGCGTCATTTTCAGACGTTAAACAGATTTGCGAAGGTTCAGTGGAACACTACGCAACGCCGGTGCTTGTTTGATTGCTGCTCAATACCGTCGACATCGTTTGATGTTTAATACGTGACGGGTTCTGAAAATGATGTGGGAAGCATAGCGCTAGATAACCATGCACACGTGCTTGGGCGTCGTCTGCTGTAAAGTTTTGCGGATACAGAAGAATATTCAGGCAAAAGCCATCATACATCCCTTCAAGGGTTTCTGCGATTTCATCCGCGTTTAACGCCTCATAGCCACCATCTGCGATAATTTCAGAGCAGAGCGCTTTTGTGATCTGCCAGCGTTCTGAATCAATGTCGGATACGATTTTGCGATATGAGGTCCGATAGCTACACTCGCCATAAAACGAGGTCCAAACCGTAAGCTTGTCGCGTTGGCAGACTTCTGTGTCAAATTCCGCGCTGACTATGGCCAACAATCTGTCTTTGGCGGAAAGGTCTGCGTCGTTCATAAATCCACGCCACTTTTCCCGGTGTTCATTTGCCAAATGCAAAAGTGTTTCTTCGAACAATTTGTCTTTGCTTTCAAAGTGGAAATTAACGATGCCCACCGAAAGACCTGCAAATCGCGTTACCTTGTTCATTGTGGTGCCAGATAGGCCGTAGGTCGCGATTGATTTGATCGTTGCATCAATCAACTGCTGTTTACGCACTTCTTTAGGTGCAGTCCGCGTGGCACCCAGCGGCCGAAGGGATTTGGTTCTTCTATCTTTGGATGAAAGCAAAGGTCAGTCTCCCAAAATGATCAATTTAAATATTGCTGTGCAATACTGGCGTATTGCTTCGAAATGGATGCTGCTGGTCCAAAATATTGGTCTGCAACTCAACAGCGTGTTTTTGTTAATAGTAATTTGAAAATAATTGCGTGCTCATGTGTACCTACCCCTACCGCCTACAAAATACTGCGTCATTCTTACATCTAGAGGTCGATGAAACTGCAAATTAGCGGTTGGATCAACTAAAATCACTTAATCTATTTGTCTGTTCAGTCGGCAATGCGTCGCTGATGGGGCTGCTCTATTTGCTTTTTGCAAAGCGGCTCCGTCGCCGGAGCCGCAAGCACTCAGGCCGCTTTGGGTGCGCTGTGTGGTGTCCCCAGGATCGCTGTTTTGTGATGCACCTCAGCGACTTGGCTCGCAATCAGCCGTGCTGTCGCCGCAGATAAGGTCCACCCCAAGTGCCCATGCCCCGTGTTGTAAAAAACACCCGGTGCGTTGCCGCGACCAACGCGTGGCAACATAGATGGCATCATCGGACGCAGTCCCGCCCAAGGGGTGACGGTTTCGGTGCAGATGTTTGGAAAATACCTTTCACACCAATCGGTCAATGGCTTGATCCGGTCTGCCCGGATGTCACGATTGGCGCCGTTGAATTCGGCGGTACCGGCGATACGAAAACGGTTTTCCCCAAAGCGGGATGCAACGATTTTTGCACGGTCATCAAGCAAGCTGACCCAAGGTGCGGCAGCGCGGCTTTCGGCGTCATCAAGCGATACAGTGACGGAATAGCCTTTGACAGGGTATATATTGACCCGATCGCCAAGCTGGGTGGCAAATGCGCGGCTTTGGATACCTGCGCTGATCACCACGGCATCAAAGGCGCTATCGCGGCCTGTTTCCGTTATTTGCACCCCGCCATTTTTAGCACGGACGCCTTCGACTTGTGCGCCGAACCGCATGTCCGCCCCGCGCCGTACGCAGGCTTTGGCCAGGCCCATGGTAAATTTATGGATATCACCTGAACTGTCTGAAGGCGTGTGAAAGCCGCCCACAAAATCACCTGTAAGGGCCGGTTCGATGTCGCGTATCTCATCCGCGGTGACCTCGTGGCGATCAAGCCCGCCCATGGCGAGCAATTCGTTGACCTTGCGCCCGTGGGCAAGGTCTTTGGCGTTGGAATAAAAATGCAGGATGCCGCGTTTTTCCAGATCAAAGTCTATGCCTTCGCGATCTGCCATTTCAAAAAGCACGGACCGTGCGGCAATCGCCAGACGCACCGTTTCCACAGTGTTGGCTTTGTAGCTGGGGATATTGGACAGGAATTCCGCCATCCATCGCATTTTGTGCAATGTAGGCGCCGGGTTCACTAAAAGCGGTGCATCTGCGTGCAGCATCCATTTAAGGCCCTTCAGAACGGTGCCCCATTGGGTCCAGACTTCGGCATTGGAGGCCGACAACTGACCGCCATTCGCAAAGCTGGTTTCCATCGCTGCATAGCGGTGGCGGTCAAACACGGTGACCTCAAACCCTTGGTCGAGCAATTCATAAGCAGTGGTCAGGCCTGTTACGCCTGCACCGATAACGGCAACTTTAGTCATGTGTATACTCCATGCACGGGCGGCAAATGCCGCATGCCCCCTCCGTGCTTGGAACCTGAGAGCTTCACACGCAGCACCATCTGGTGCGCGGGCTTTCTCCTACGGTGGACCCTTCCGAGCCGCTTTCCGGAGTGTTTCAGCAATACCGGTCCTTGGACCTGAGAGTTTCCGGGGCGGTTGCTCCTTCGGCGATGACTTGCGCCATCTTCTCCCGGTATCGCTGTATATGTGCACCGCCTAGTAGAGACCTGTGATTCGAGCAACCGAATTCATGCGCACTCTCTGGCGTGCTGCGGCGCGTGTCTTTTATGACACCCCGGCGGTTATTGCCGCGCAATCCAACGTGTTAGCCGCGGCGTCAAAGCACCACCGCGCAGCATAGCCCGGAGCATAAAAGGATGAATGACCTCGTATTTTGGATTGGCTGCCAGCCCCATCAAAATTTGGGCGCAATCTTGCGGGGAAAGCGTGGGGATCAACCGGTCAAGTTTTGGCATATGTTCGGCTGATCCAGGATTGTTGTCAAAATAGGGCGAAGAAATTTTGCCAAAGATGACATGGCTGCTGATCACGCCCGTTCCGACCAAGTCTTGCGCCAGCGCCATATGAAAGCCGCGCAATGCCGCCCTTGTTGCCGCATAACCCACGGATGATTTCCATGGAAAAACGCAAGCAGGTGAATTCACGTGAAGAATGACGCCACTGCGACGCGCTAGCATGCCGGGTAAAAAGGCCTTGGTAGTTAGGAAAGCCGACATATAGGGGGCCTGCATCATCGCCATTGCTTGGGGACCAGACGTGTCTTGTAGCGTTTTCCATTGGCCCGCCCCGGCGGCGTTGATCACAACATCTGGTGTGCCGTGCTGCGTTTCGACTGCAACAGCCATGCGCGCAACCGCATCTGGATCAGAGGCGTCGCAGGGGGCCGCGAAACCGCCCGTTTCCGCAGCTATCTGTTTTAACTTTTCAGCCGTGCGCGCGACCAACAGGACCCGCGCGCCTGCTTTGGCGAAAGCGTAAGCTGCAGCTTCTCCAACACCGCTGGAAGCGCCCGTTATCAAAATGCGTTTCATGATTGGCCCTTTAATCTGCCTTTATGCAAACCTGCCGCGGTGCGCATTTCACTGTCAATGGGAGCCGCGACAACGTTCTCACGGTATTGTCGAAAGCGTTGGTTTTTGGATGGCTTGCCTGCGGGTAATTGTCCGATGGGGGTTGGCACATCTTGACGCTTTCGCACCTTGCCGCCATGACAGGGAACGACACGACAAAGGAAAAAGCATGGCCCGGTCAAAACCCGCGGTTCCCGGAGCACCGGGGCAAACAGAAGAACGCGAGAAATCCAAGAAATTGAGCGCTTTGAAAGCGTTGCTGCCCTTTTTGGCACCATACCGCGTATTGGTGGCTTGTGCGCTTGCGGCTTTGGTTGTGACGGCCTGTATATCTTTGACGCTGCCGCTGGCTGTCAGACGCGTGGTGGATAATTTCTATTCAAAAGATGCGCAGACGTTGGATCTGTACTTTGCTGCGGCACTGGGTATTGCCGCCCTTTTGGCGATTGGTACCGGACTGCGGTATGCATTGGTGACGCGATTGGGCGAACGGGTGGTGGCCGACATCCGCAAAGCGGTGTTTGACCGCGTGATTGGTATGAGCCCGCAATTTTATGAACAAGTCATGACTGGTGAAGTGCTCAGCCGCATTACTACGGATACGACACTGATTTTGTCGGTCATTGGGTCATCTGTTTCGATCGCGCTGCGTAACATTTTGATCTTTATCGGTGGCTTGGCGCTGATGCTTTATACGTCGGCCAAGCTGACAGGGCTGGTGCTATTGTTGGTGCCTGCGGTCATCGTCCCAATTTTGGTACTGGGGCGCAAACTGCGCGTTTTGAGCCGCGAAAACCAAGACTGGATTGCGGCCTCTTCGGGCAACGCATCTGAGGCGCTGACGGCGGTACAAACCGTGCAGGCTTTTACGCATGAAACCGCCAGCCGAAAACAATTTAGCGATGTGACCGAATTGTCCTATGACGCTGCGCGCCGCCGGGTCACCACGCGCGCGATCATGACGGTAATTGTGATCTTCTTAGTCTTTGCGGGCATTGTCGGTGTGCTTTGGGTTGGGGCATGGGATGTACGGTCAGGCGCGATGTCGCAGGGCGCGTTGGTGCAATTTGTCATCTATGCGGTCTTGGTTGCGGGGGGCGTCGCAGCACTTTCAGAGATTTGGGGCGAATTGCAGCGCGCAGCAGGCGCCACGGAACGCCTTGTCGAACTCCTTAACACCGAAGATAGCGTCGCGGACCCCAAAGAGCCCAAGTGCTTACAGCAGCCGGTGCAGGGGCAATTGGCGCTTGAAGACGTCACTTTCAGCTACCCCACACGGCCAGACATCAAAGCGCTTGATACGGTCAGTTTAAACATCGACGCCGGAGAAACGATCGCATTTGTAGGCCCGTCCGGCGCGGGTAAAACGACGATAATCCAGATGCTTTTGCGGTTTTATGACCCGGCGTCGGGCCGTATTTTGATCGATGGAATTGATTTGGCAGACCTGCGCCGCGACCACTTTCGCCAATTCGTCGCACTGGTGCCGCAAGACCCTGTGATATTCGCAGCCTCAGCGCGGGAAAACATTCGTTTTGGGCGGCCAGATGCCACCGATGCACAGATTGAAGAGGCCGCTCGGGCCGCGGCTGCGCATGACTTTATCGCCGCTTTGCCGGATGGGTACGACGCCTATCTGGGCGAGCGGGGCGTGATGTTGTCAGGTGGCCAAAAACAACGCATCGCCATTGCGCGCGCAATTCTGCGCGACGCACCTGTGTTGCTGTTGGACGAAGCCACCAGTGCGCTGGATGCTGAAAGCGAACGCGCGGTCCAGCAGGCCGTTGACCGGCTGAGCGCTGGGCGCACCACGCTGATTGTGGCGCACCGTTTGGCCACTGTGAAAAAGGCAGACCGCATCGTTGTGATGGACGCAGGTCGCATTGTGGCCACCGGGTCGCATGATCAACTGGTCAACGAGGGCGGTCTGTACGCGCGACTGGCCCGCCTGCAATTTACCGACGGGCTCGCGGCTGAGTAGCCAAAGCCCCCACTTTTACGTTACGTTCGAACAATGCACGCAGCGTCAGATGGCTTGCGCTGCACCTCATGAGCGCGCAGTTTGCGGGTCACGCATACCTACGCCTGCGCATGGGCGCGGATGCAGAATTGTTTTGGGAGGAACAAGGATGACCTTTGCCGGTTTAGATGATCGCAACGCCATTGAAGCAGAAATGGCGTGGGAAGACCGTGGCCTGCCGCCCACACTATACGGTATCCTTAGCGCAACGGCGGCAAAGTTTCCCAACAATGACGCAATCAGTTATCAGCTTTTTTCCGGGCCGACCGATAAGGCCGAAACCTTAAACTGGTCGACACTGAAGGATAAGGTGACCCAAACTGCAAACCTTTTTCGCTCGCTGGGGATTGGGGAAAAGGATGTGGTTGCGTATGTGCTGCCCAACGCGAATGAGACTGTGTTTACGCTGCTGGGTGGTGCCGTTGCAGGCATTGCAAATCCGATCAACCCGCTACTGGACCCCGAACAAATAGGATCAATCCTGCGCGAAACAGGTGCCAAGGTCGTCGTGACCCTGCGCCCTTTTCCCAAAACAGATGTAGCGGACAAAGCAGCCGAAGCCGTGGCCCTTGCCCCCAATGTCCACACTGTGCTCGAGGTTGATCTGCTGCGCTACCTGACCCCGCCAAAGTCATGGATCGTGCCGCTGATCCGTCCCAAACGCAGTGTGGAAAACCAAGCCGCCTATAAAAGTTTTTCATCCGAGATCGCCAAGCAACCCAAGACGCTGACCTTTGCAGATGGCACGACGGATCGTGTGGCCGCTTATTTCCATACAGGCGGAACGACGGGGATGCCCAAGGTTGCGCAGCATCGCTATTCCGGCATGATCTACAACGGATGGGTCGGTGCAAGACTGCTCTTTTCGGTTGATGACAACATTATGTGTCCGCTGCCGCTTTTTCATGTCTTCGCCTGTCAGGCGATTTTGATGACGGCAGTGATGTCGGGCGCGCATGTGGTCTTTCCCACACCGCAGGGGTACCGTGGTGAAGGGGTCATGGATAACTTTTGGAAGTTGGTCGAGCGTTGGAAGATCTCGTTCATCATCTCGGTTCCGACTGCCATTTCTGCAAAAATGCAGCGCCCGATCGACGCGGATGTCAGCACAATCAAAACTGCTTTTTCGGCCTCTGCGCCGCTCCCGTTGGAGTTGTTCCGCCGTTTTGAAGAGGCAACGAATGTCACGTTGATCGAAGGGTATGGATTGACCGAAGCGACCTGCATTGTGTCATGCAACCCGACAGACGGGGAAAAAAAGGTAGGCAGCATTGGCATCCCATTTCCCTACAGTGACGTTAAAATTTTTAAATCAACACCGGATGGTCCTGTTGAGGCAGAGGTGGATGACATAGGCGAAATCTGTGTGTCCAACCCCGGTGTTTATGTCGGTCACACCTACACAGAAGACGACAAGAACGTGGACCTCTTTTACGGGGATTACTTGCGGACGGGCGACTTGGGGCGGGTAGACGCCGATGGCTATGTCTGGATCACGGGCCGCGCCAAGGATCTCATCATCAGAGGGGGGCACAACATTGACCCCGCTGAGATCGAAGAGGCATTGTTGCACCATGAGGCCGTGGCCTTTGCCGGGGCGATTGGTCAACCGGATGCCCATGCGGGCGAAGTACCCTGCGCTTTTGTCGAACTGGTTAATGGGGCGACGGTGAGTGAAGAAGAATTGCTGGCCTTTTGCAAAGCACGCGTGCTCGAACGTGCGGCGCAGCCGAAGCATATGAAAATCATGCCTGAACTGCCAAAAACTGCTGTGGGCAAAATATTCAAGCCCGATCTACGCAAAGACGCCATCACGCGTGTTTACAACGAAGCGCTAGAAGGCGCGCAAATCGCCGCGCGCGTGGTATCGGTTACGGATGATAAAAAACGCGGGCTTGTAGCGCAGGTCGCTTCCAACGGGACTGCCGAAGCCGAGATCGCGAAAACTCTGGGCGACTTTGTGCGCCCGTGGGAAATGGCGTCTTAAGCGCGAGTACTTATTTTAGAAAAATGGGCGCTTTCATCGTGGATGCAATGGGCGCCCCTAGCCGGGACAAGATCGTCGGCGCCAGTTGCAACTGGTCTATCACCGTGTCGGGTGCCGGGCCGTCGCCCTTGCCAAAATAGTAAAGCGCGGTTTCTTGTTGCAGTGGATCGCGCCCGCCGTGGTGGCCGCGCGCATCTTGTCCGTGATCCGCGGTCACGATGATCTCATAGCCTGCTGCGCGCCATTGCGTAATAAACGGAGCCAGCATTTCATCCATCATCCCACAGGCGTGGTCCATTTCCTGGCAGTCATGAAAATAACGATGCCCCATGCTATCCAGCGTGCAGGTGTGCAGCATTCCGTAGGTCAGGTCATATCGGTGGCACAACATGGTCAGGGTGGCAAATAGGTCCACATCAGAGGGCGTCATTTGGTTCATCAGCCCATACCCTGTCATTGTATGAAAGCGCCCGTGGTTGATGGTATGGCTGTCAGGTTCGTCGTATTCCATGTCACGGATCAAATCGAACGGTGCGCGGTTAAAAAACTCAGACCAAAACGAATGGGCGACGGCGCCTGTGACGCCGCCTGCTGCCCTGACCTGAGAAAACACATCGGCGTGGCTTAAGCGGTTCACATCATGATTGCCTGTGCAGCCGTGTTCGGCGGGCGCCACCCCAGTGTGAAGCGAGGCATAGCAGCACGCCGAGATAGAGGGCAGCACAGCGCGGTGCTTCCAGACGCGTGCGGCACCGCTATCTACCCATCCTTCAAGGTTCCCAAAGAGGCGCCGGAAATTGCGATAGGGAACGCCATCAAGGATGATCAGTAATAGTTTCTGGGTCATGGGACTACTTGAGCTGTTATGGGCCAACCCAAGCGCAAGTTAAGCGGCATCGCAATGGGAAATGTCCTAAAGGCACAGGATATGTGTCTGGATACCTAAGCGCATTGTCGGGCCGCGATTGCCTTGTGGTTCTGTGCTGCCGCAAAACCATACAGTGCACCTTGTCGTGTGCTGTCTGCCGCCCGTTTGATCAAGGTATTCTGCGCGCGAATGAAAGCAGACTCAAAGCGCATAGAAATAGAATCCAAACGGTACATATCGTTCGTGCCCAAGTCGGCGATGATGCGTCGGTTTCGTCTGCGCAGCTGCCGCCATGCGCGGTCTACGGCATCACAATTGGTATCGTCGCAATAGTGGTCTTGCGTCAGTTTGAACTCGAGCTGGCACCCAATAAGGAAGTTGCGTCGGCGAGGCTCGCACAGACGTCGGAACGCCAATAGGTTCAAAAACTGGCTGCCGTCTGCGCGGTAGTTGATCAGGCAGGCCGCGTTGCTGTTGACTTGGTCGACTGAGAGCGCCAATTCATCGGTAACGGTACGGTCTGTCATCGGGCCTTGCATGAAACGGCAATTGCGTCCGATGATTTGATCCTTTGACCATCCGCTCAACCCTTCAAAGGCGGCATTTGCATAGATCAGCGGTGTGTCGCGTCGTGAGGGATCCGCGATGGTCATGGGTACAGCCAAGCCGTCGCACAGCTCTGTCAGCTCTACTGGGAGGGCCGGGGCGACGATAGTGCTCGTAGACATGCGACAACCTCTTCTTGGTTAACACTTGGTTAGGCCTTAGATAGCCTGCACCAAAGACCTGACAACCCAAAGCGAAGAGAGTGCATGTGACGCGAACGTGAGATTACGTGATGAAATTGCGTTTCGCTTTTGGGAGCGCCTTCCGCCAAGCAGAGTGGGCACCAGGAAACGAGGACGTCATGAGCAAATCACGACAAAAGCACAAACGCAAAAAACAATCCCCTACGCCTGAACCAAATCGGCGCGATGCGCTTAAGATGGTGCGCAACGGGGCACTTGGGGCTGTGGTCTTTGGCGGTACAGGCCTATGGGCTTTGGGGTCGTTTCGTGCGTATACTGCGGAACATGATTTGACGCGTGTAGGGCAGGGCGCGCCCACGATCGTACAAATTCATGATCCGAAATGCCCCACTTGTACCGCGCTACAAAAGCAAACGCGGGCAGCGATGAAACTCTTTAGTGAATGTGGTTTGGTGTATCTTGTGGCAGATATTAAAACGCAAGAAGGCGGCGCATTCGCCGCGCGGTACGGCGTCCCACATGTGACGCTTTTGTTGTTTGACGGGCAGGGTGAACGGCTGCGGACCCTATCGGGCATGCATAGCACAGCACAGTTAGAGTCGATCTTTTCCGCACATAAAACTGCGTCGGCTTAAAGGCGCGCGCGGGCGCGCCTTAGTTGCCCGCACTTTCCATTTTGCGGTTAGCGATCACTTCTTCCAACCACCCCAGCCGCATTTCAGGCACAGAGCTGAGCAGTAAGTCTGTGTAGTCATCAAAGGGCGGGCTAAGCACCTGTGACTTTGGCCCATACCGCACCACTGAACCTTGATACATGACTGCAATACTGTCTGAAATGGCACGTACCGTAGCTAGATCATGAGTAATGAACAGATATGCTACATCTTCTGCCTTTTGCAGGTTCAACAACAGCTTGAGGATGCCATCAGCCACTAGCGGATCAAGTGCCGATGTGACCTCATCGCAAATGATTAGTTTGGGTTTGGCGGCCAGTGCGCGCGCGATACACACGCGTTGTTTTTGCCCACCCGACAGTTCCGCCGGATAGCGGTCTTGAAAACCAGTGCCCAGTTCGATTTCGTCCAAAAGCTCTTGGATGCGTTTTTGTTTTTCTGCCCCTTTGAGACCAAAGTAAAATTCAAGCGGGCGCCCGATGATGGTGCCGACCGTCTGGCGCGGGTTCATTGCCGTGTCCGCCATCTGGTAGATCATCTGCAATTCGCGCAGGTCTTCCAAAGGTCGTGTCGGAAGATCAGGCGTAAGTTCGCGACCGTCAAAGGTGATTTTTCCAGCACTGGGGGGCAGCAGCCCGGTAATCACACGGGCCAAGGTCGATTTGCCAGAACCAGATTCCCCCACCACAGCCAAGGTTTGGCCGGGATGTAGCTCAACGTTGATGTTCTTTAATACATCAAAGGTGGTGCCCTTGTAGCGCGCGGTGATACCTTCAACCTTGAGAACCGGTTCCGGCGTGGGTTGCTTTTCCTCATGCTCAATAGAGCGGACGGAAACCAGCGCTTTGGTATAGTCTGCTTGCGGGTTGTTTATGATTTGGTCAACGGTGCCATATTCGACCATCTCGCCCATGCGCAGCACCATGATGTGGTCGCTGACTTGCGCCACCACAGCCAAGTCGTGGGTAATATAAAGCGCCGCGACACCTGTATCACGGATGGCTTCTTTGATGGCCGCCAGCACGTCGATTTGCGTGGTCACGTCCAGCGCCGTAGTAGGTTCGTCAAAAACCACCAGATCGGGTTCGGGGCATAGCGCCAGCGCAGTCATACAGCGCTGTAACTGGCCACCCGATACTTGGTGCGGATAGCGTTGCCCGATGTTTTCAGGGTCTGGCAGACCTAGCTTGCGAAACAGAACGACGGCGCGGTCTTCGGCATCCTTGCGCGAAAATTTGTTCTGAAGGATCGCAGCCTCAGTCACCTGTTCCATGATCCGCTTGGCCGGGTTGAAAGAGGCCGCAGCGGATTGGCTGACATAGGTGACTTCGGCACCGCGCAGGCGGCGAATATCGCGGATGCCGGTTTGCAGAATATCTCGGCCGTTGACCTCGACGGATCCGCCCGTCAGTTCAACGCCGCCCCGGCCATAGGCCATCGACGCAAGCCCGATGGTCGATTTGCCCGCACCGGATTCACCGATAAGCCCCAGCACTTTGCCCGGTGCCAGATCAAAATCTACGCCATGCACAATTTCAATATCTCGGGATTTTTCGCCCGGCGGATAGATCGTCGCACCGATTTTCAGGCCCCGTACTTTGAGAAGAGGTTCGGTCATCCGCGGCCCCCTTTCAGGCTGGTGGTACGGTTCAGAACCCAGTCCGCCACAAGGTTGATCGAAATACACAGCACCGCAATTGCATAGGCCGGATAAAGGGCCGCTGCGATGCCGTAGTTGATGCCTTCTTTGTTTTCTTTCACGATACCGCCCCAATCCGCTTGCGGCGGTTGCACACCAAGGCCAAGGAACGACAAGGTGGACACAAAGAGCACCGCGAAAATGAACCGCAAACCCATTTCTGCCACCAGAGGAGACAGCGCATTAGGCAGCGTTTCGCGAAAGATGATCCAGCCGATTTTCTCGCCGCGCAGTCGGGCGGCTTCGACATAGTCCATTACCGTGATATCTACGGCCACAGCGCGGGCCAAACGATAGACGCGGGTGCTGTCCAAAAGGCCCATCAGAACGATCAGGATCGTTACTGTTGTGGGCATCACCGACAATACAACAAGCGCAAAAATCAGTGACGGGATCGACATGATCAGATCGACAAAACGGCTGATTACCTGATCGACCCAACCGCCTGAGACCGCTGCGAAAAAGCCCAACACCGACCCGGTGATAAAGCTAAGCGCAGTCGCGGCTGTGGCGATAAAGATCGTCGTCTGCCCACCATAGATCATACGGCTGAGCAGGTCGCGCCCAATGCTATCGGTGCCTAACATGAATTTGTCAGATGGCGGTTCCCACACGTCGCCTACCACTTCGGCCATGCCGTAGGGGGCGATGAGCGGCGCAAAGATCGCCATCAGGAAAAACAGGCTCGTAAAGAACAGGCCGATCAGAGCGGCTAAGGGAATTCTCATTTCGGATGCCTCAGTCTTGGGTTGGCGAGGATCGAGACGATGTCAGCCACAAGGTTTAACCCGATGTAGACGGCGGCGAAAATCAACCCACAAGCCTGCACCACAGGGATGTCCCGCTTGGCCACGTGGTCTACAAGGTATTGGCCCATGCCGGGGTATGCAAAGACAACCTCGACTACAACGACACCCACAACCAGATAGGCAAGGTTGATCATCACCACGTTTACGATGGGCGCAATCGCATTGGGGAATGCGTGTTTGCTGATGATTTTGAGCATTGGCATACCCTTAAGCTCGGCCGTTTCAATATAAGCTGATTGCATTACATTCAGGATCGCCGCACGCGTCATGCGCATCATATGCGCCAGCACCACAAGCGTTAGCACCATGACGGGGATCGCGATTGCGTTCAGCTTTTGGCCCAGTGTCATGCTGTCGTTGATGATGGCCACAGAGGAAAACCAACCAAACTGAATGGAAACCCAATAAATCAGGATATAGCCGATCATGAATTCGGGGATGGAGATCGTCGTCAGTGTCACGCCCGAGATCAGCTTGTCGGGCCACCGGTCCTTGTAACGGACAGCGAGAAGACCCAGAAAGATCGCCAACGGGACCGAGATGACGGCCGCCCAGAAGGCAAGGAAAAGAGTATTTGCAAGGCGCGTACCAAGGCTTTCAGCGATGTCGCGGCCATTTGTCAGTGCAGTGCCCAGATCGCCCTGTAGGATGCCACCAAGCCAAGAAAAATAGCGTGATACCGGAGGTTCATTCAGGCCCAGTTCGCGGCGCAGGTTTTCCAGCGCTTCAGGTGTTGCCGATTGTCCAAGAATTTGTTGGGCGACATCCCCGGGCAGGATCGACGTGCCTGCAAAGATCAGAATGGAAGCCGCGAAGAGCAGGAGTAGACCCAGCGCTAAACGCTGGGCCACAAGTTTGAGGATCGGGTGCATGTACAGACCGCCCTATGCGTCTGTCAACCAGCACTTAATCGGCGCTTTGTTGTTCATCAAAGGCCCGTTTGGATCGTCAACCCAGCCGCCAACATTGGCTGCAATCGCGCCAACAAAGTCGTTGAACATTGGCAGGATCAAACCGCCTTCGTTCCGCAACATGACGGCCATTTCGGAATAGATCGCCTTGCGCTTGGCTTCGTCGATTTCGGCGCGCGCTGCGAGCAGTTTTGCGTCGAACTCTGGGACTTTGAAGCGCGTGTCGTTCCAGTCAGCGGTCGACAGATATGCTGTGGAATACATCTGGTCCTGAACCGGGCGTCCCCCCCAGTACGAGGCACAGAACGGTTGCACGTTCCACACTTCGGACCAGTATCCGTCGTTTGGCTCACGCTTGATTTCCAGTGGAATACCAGCGGCTTGCGCTGATTGCTGGAACAATGCCGCCGCGTCGACCGCACCCGGGAAGGCACCGTCTGCTGTGCGCAGGATAATCGGCGAGCCGTCGTGGCCAGACTTTTTATAGTGCTCAGCCGCTTTGGCCGTGTCGTATTCACGCTGCTCGATCGTGTCGTCGAACAAGGGATAGCCCGCGTTAATCGGGAAGTCGTTCCCGATGGAGCCATAGCCACGCAAGATCTTGTCGACCATTTCCTGACGGTTGATCGCGTATTTCAGCGCCAGACGCAGTTCGTTGCTGTCAAACGGTGCGGTGTCTGTGTGCATGATAAACACGTAGTGGCCGCGACCCGCTGTGGATTTCACGCTGAGGCTGGGCGCCCGGTCGAGCAAAGCCGCAACTTTTGGATCGACCCGGTTGATCATATGAACCTGACCAGATTGCAGCGCTGCTGTCCGCGCCGTGGCGTCGTTTAGTACCAGCTGTTCGGAGAACTCAGCAAAACCGCGGTTGTCCGCGTCCCAGTAGTCATCGCGGCGCTTAAAGCCGTGGCGCACACCGGGTTCGTCAAATTCGATAGTGTAAGGGCCCGTACCGATGCCAGCCGCAGGGTTGTCCATGCCGCCACCGGGCTGGATCATCAGGTGATAGTCCGCCATCAGGTAGGGCAAGTCGGCGTTGCCGGTGCTTAGATCAACAATAAAATTGTCGCCATCTACGCGCATGTCTTCGATTCCGCGCATGATGCCCAAAGCACCTGATTGGCTGTCTTCGTTAGAATGGCGCTGCATTGTCATCATGACATCTTCGGGCGTCATGTCTTTGCCGTTGGAGAACGGGATGCCTTTGCGGATTTTGAAAACCCACTGCTTGGCGTCTGAAGACCCTTCGACGCTTTCGGCCATCCGCATTTCAAGATTGCCGTCTGCGCCTACGTCTACAAGGGTCTCACCCCAATGACGCAGGTTATAAAGAGGTACTTCGGAGGCTGTCAGCGCAGGGTCTTGCGTGTTTGTGCTTTCGCCACCCGACGCACCAAGTTTGATGGTGCCACCGCGCACGGGGCCTGCCGCTTTGGCGGCCGAGGCAAGCATGGAATTGGCGACCGCTGCGGTCACACCCAAAGCTGCGGCACGGCCTACGAATTCGCGGCGTGTCATCAGGCCTTTGGTCACACGTGTACTCAGGTGTTTAAGTTCGTCTTGCATAGGTATCTCCCAGGGCTCGCACGCTTGACGCGCGCTTCAATTTTTTATTTGTGACAGCAAGCTTGCGCATTTCTGACAAGGTCGCAAGGCTTTTTGGGTTTAATTGATAGGTCCAGTCCTACAGGTGATCGCGTTTGATTGTGTCACAGACATCGCGCGCATAGACCAGCACGTCGTTTTCATAGGCCTCGATCCGCGCTTTGAGATAGAAATGCGTCGCATCGCACCACATCTCGCATTGCGCTTCGGTGCGCAGGCGGATGTCATCGCGTTCTAGTTCATCCGTCCAATGACAGGTGCCGCGCGCTGAAAGCGGGTCTTCCGGGTGTATTTCCCAGCGTTCGCGCGCCACGGACCCGTTGATCAACCCATGATCGCTGTCTTGGACTTTGCCAAAGTCATCGTTGATCACAAGCGCGACAATCCCGGTCGCCATATCAACTTCGCGGCGGCGGATGTTTGAGGCATCGCGCAGAGTTGTGACCTCCCACGCCGGGGCTGCGGTGGGCGGCTCAAAACTGCATTCGTCTTTGCGCGCGGTGCGCCGGACGGGCAGGTTCATCGTGCCGCTGTGCAGCGAAATGGTGGCGGTCTCTGGGCTGGGCCAGATCAGCGGCCAATAGCCGGTCGATACGGACACGCGCAGTTTATGCCCTTTGGGCAGCCGATAGGCGATGTGGTCAAGGTGAAACACCGCGCGGACAGCCTCGCCCACAGGCAAGGGGCTGGGGTCTAAGTGGCTGTCACGGTGGGTCAGGTTCATCACGCCGTAGGTGATCCGGGTGGTGGCCCCATCCGGGTGCACGTGGCTTAGACGCACCGCGACTTGCGCTTGAGGTTTGTTTGAACTCAGCCGCAGCGTGATACGCGGTGCACCGAAGATGTCGGTATCCGCCTCTGCGGGGGCGCTATCGAAATACACTGATCCTGCATCATCACGCCGCTGATCCCCGGGCAATTCGGGGCCCAGCCAGATGGCACAGTATTCACCTGCTTCGGCCCCGCAATCATGCGGCGAATTCACCACAGCCTTTAGCGGCCCAGACCCGTCCGACAGACCCACGTTTGTCAGATGCAGCGACCGATGCGGGATATGCGACGTGGCGCCATATTCCTCGGCAACCCAGTGGCCGGGGCGTTCAGTGTACCACCTTTGCGGACGTACACCGTCCATCAGATAGGCGCGGTAATCGGGGTCATTTTCGACACCGGTGTCGATGTCCTTTAGCCATTTGTCCCACCAGCGCAGGGCTTCTTGCAGAAAACCAATACGCGGTTCGGGCACGGCGAAATGTGGGTATTTGTGGACCCAAGGCCCCACAATTCCTTTTGCGCCGGGCAAAGCCGATACCAATTGCGGTACCGCGTTTTTATAGGCGTCACCCCAGCCCCCAATGGCAAGCACTTTGGCTTTAATGGCGTTATAGTCCTCGCAGACGGACCCATGCTGCCAATAGGCATCGCGGCGTTGGTGGCGCAGCCAGACCGATGGCAAGAAGGGTTCGTTTTCAAGGCGCTCCATCCATATCTCGCGCCAATCGGGACGCAAAGCAGGATCAGGCGCGCGGCTGGAATAGGACCACATTGTCGCCCCCCAGCCTAAGTTTTCATTCAACAGGCACCCGCCCTTATAGTGGATGTCATCCGCGTATCGGTCGACGGTTGAGCACAGGGTAATGACTGCCTTCAGCGGATCAGGGCCAAGGCTGGCTACTTGCAGCCCGTTGAAGCCTCCCCAACTGATCCCCATCATGCCCACGCGGCCGTTACACCAGGGCTGTGCGGCCATCTGGTGGATGATTTCGACCGCATCGGTAAGTTCTTGCGGGGTGTATTCGTCGCTCATTAATCCGTGGCTATCGCCGTTGCCGCGCATGTCCACCCGTAGGCAGGCATATCCGCGTTCGGCGAACCACGGATGGGTCAGCGCATCCCGCGCGCATGTTCCGTCACGTTTACGGTAGGGCAGGTATTCAAGGATCACGGGCACCGGGGCGTCGCCCGCGTCCGTTGGTTTCCAAAGCCGGGCGGACAGGCGGCACCCGTCGCTTAGCGTGATGCCAAAATCTGGGTCTTCTTCGATCTGTCGAAGCGTATTTGCAAGAGTCATGCCTAGACGGTTGCCGTCTTGCCTCGCTTTGTCAATTGGTTGTGGGTCGATTGTGGCCTAGTCCTTAAAAGCGATGACAAGATCCATGACGTTCGTACCCGTGGGGCCTGTATTCAAAAGTGCACCGCGCGCAGCGAGCCAAGTACCTGCGTCAGCGGCATCTAACGCAGCTTGCCCCGATGCGTCCCAAGTTTGACCGTTGATAATCGCCCCTGCCGCCTCAGTGGGACCATCGGTACCGTCGGTGCCGGCAACCAAAACGGTCAGCCCCTTCTGGCCTGTGATTTCGCGCGCAATCACCAGTGCCAAGGCTTGGTTTCTACCGCCCTGACCTGGGTTGGGTGGCAAGATGACCGTGGGTTCACCACCCCAGAGGTGCACACCCGGCGCGGCTCGTGTCAGCGCCTGTGCCACCTTAGGACCTATGATATTGATATCATCATAGAGCGTTTCAGCGTTTTCCAACGTGCGCAACCCCGAGGCCTGTGCCGCCTTTACGACCGCCGCCCGCGCAATGGCATTACTGGCGACGATATGCGCGTCAAATTGGAATGTGCGGTCGTCGGGGGCATCGCCGATACCCGACCCGATGACCGAAAGCGCATCACCTTCTACATCGGATATGGCCAGTGTCGTGACCCGCGCCCCGCCAAAACTGGCCAACAACTTACCGCCTTTGATCCGGCTGAGCGTTTTGCGCGCTTTGTTCATGGCGTGAATGTCGGCCCCTGATCCCAGCATCTCGCGGCTGCGGTCTTTTAAACCTTCAAGGTCCAAGCCTGGGACCGGGGCCTCGGCCAGCGCGGAAGCCCCGCCGGACACAAGCATCATAAGATGGCTGCTTTCCCCCATTTTGCCCACGATCTCCAGCAACCGCGCCCCGGCGCGCAATGCGTTTTCATCCAGTACCGGATGGGCCGCTTCGATGACTTCTGCCGGTGCGGGGGCCCCCGCGGCATGACCGTATTTTGTGACGATCAACAACGGAACATCCGGATATTGGTCGTGTGCAGCCGCAGCCATAGCCGTAGCCGCCTTGCCCACTGCGATAATGTAGTCTGGCGGGGGGGCATCGATTTGCGCTAAGGCGTGGGCCACTGCGCTATCGCCGCGTACGGCATGCACTGCGGCATCAAACAAACTACGAAGCGTTTCTGCGTGGATCATGCGTTTACCAGTTGTGTGGGTTAGGGCTGTTGGGTGTCCAACCAAACCGTGACGGGGCCGTCATTGGTCAAGGCCACAGACATATCGGCCCCAAACCTACCCATCTGAACTGGGATATCAAGCGCACGCAAATCACTGGCAAATTGCAAATACAGTTTTTCCGCCTCGGCGGGTGGCGCAGCACCGGAAAATCCGGGGCGATTGCCGCGTGATGTATCTGCGGCCAGTGTGAACTGACTGACGACCAAGGCAGCCCCACCAGTTTGCGCCAAACTGAGGTTCATTTTGCCCACATCGTCCTTGAACAGCCGCAGCTTTGATATTTTCGCAGCAAGCTTGGCTGAAACCTCCGCAGTGTCGCCCGGCATGGCGCAGACGAAAATGAGAAGCCCCGCGTTGATTTCGCCAACCACGGCCCCGTCCACTGTAACAGATGCCGCCGCGACGCGCTGCAATAGCGCTCTCATGTGATCCACTCCACGATTTCGTCAACTGGGGCCCGGTTGGTGCGAAAACTATTGGCCGGGTGGTCATGGTCTGCATATCCAAAAGACAGTGCACAAAGCACCAATCGGTCGTCCGGAATGTTGAAGTGCGCGTGCACAAAAGGCGCAAAATTGGCAACAGCCGCTTGTGGTATCGTATTAACGCCCATTGCTTGCGCCGCTAGTGTAAAGGCTAACACAAAGCCGCCGCTGTCCATCGCACCATAGCCGCCTAGCACACGCGGGCTTGTCAGGATTGCCACGTGTGGCGCATCAAACAGCACAAAGTTCCGCATCATCTGCTGGCCAGATGCCGCCCGATCCCCTTTTTGCACGCCCACAGCATCGTAAAGCTGCCAGCCGCACTCCCGCCGCCGGTCCCCATACACACCTGGGTAGCCTTGCGGGCCTTCTAGGTCCAGCTTTGCCGCGCCAGAGGTTGCTTGTTCCAAAAGCGCTGCGCGGAAACGCTGGGTTGCGTCCCCTTCGGTGACAGTCAATTGCCACGGCTGCGCATTGCACCACGATGGTGTTTTGCGCGCGCAAGCGACAATATTTTCAATGTCCGCGCGCGGTACGGGGTCTGGCTTGAAGGCGCGGCATGAAAAGCGAGCATCCATCAACGCGTTTAATGTATCAATCTGGGTCATTGGTTCACCGCATAAAGATAGCCAGCGGCGCCAGCAAGCAGCGCTCCCGCGATAACCGCCAATGCAATTTTAACTGCAGAATAGGGCCGTTCGCCTTGCACTTTGCCAGTACGGCCATTCACAACAAAGCGAAAGGTCTGGCCGCGGTACTTGTATGCGGCCAGCCATACCGGCAGTAGAATATGCTTGAAGGTTACATCGCGCACATCCGTTTGCACTTGATGAATGCGTTGCCTGTCGCCGCCAATGTCGAATTTGATGTCGCGGCGTATTGTATTGTCCATAATGGCACGCGCCTCAATGAAACCTTCCTCCAACGGGATTGCATAACCTTCGGCACGAAAACCTGCGAGATATTCGGGGGTGTAAGGCTCTAACCCGGCAAGATCCCAAGGTGCCAGTGCGTCAGTGAACCGTTTGGGCAGACTTTTTGAGGCAAGCACCAGAACGTCATCGAAAAAACGCGTAACGCGCCCCCGCGCAGGGCGCCATCGCACTTTGGCCACGCGCACGTTTTGCGATTTCCCGTTGCGCACGACGCGGCGCGTTTCATAATATACCGTGCCGCGCTCCCCTGTATAATTTGATGTCGTATCTGCGTCATAGGTCCAGTAAGGTACGTATATCCCTTGCATTTTTCGCCCATTGCGCGCGTATTGCTGCAGCCCGTTTGGGGCAAACCACAAACTGCCCAACCAATCGTTCATGGCATCATGGGCAGTCGGTTCATCAAGGGCAAAAGGCAGCACGGCACGCGGTTTTATGTGGCGATGCGTTCCTGTATCCGCAACAACTGGAGTTGCACAAAACGGGCATTCTTTGGCGTGAACTTCGGGGTCAAATGCGACCTCTGCGGCGCAGTTGGGACACTTTGAAACGCGGGTTTCTTCCATCTCAGGGGCAGGAAGTTGCCCGCTGCGCGCGGTGTCAAAATCGATCTCGCGGATTTTGGCGGCGGCCCAAGGTCCTTGGTCTAACACTTCAGAATTGCCGCAATGCGCACAAAGCAGATGACCGGTCTTGGGGTCAAATCGCAGATCGGCACCGCATGCATCGCAGGGAAAGTGAACGTTATCCTCTGTTGAAGAAACCGCTATTTCGGTCATAAGTCTTCCTGTGCCCTAAGGTCCTCATGCGGCGGCATACCAAACAACTCGGCCTCGTTCATTTATTTCGCCAAAGCGAATAGTACCGCGTCGCGCTGTACGCGGTGCAGCAGTTACCCCGCTGGCGGTGGCGGTGGTGGTGGCAATACGGTGAACAATTGCGCCAGTTCAGCGACATCCTCGGCTTGCATCCAGCCGTCTTGGCCCGGTGTCCAGACAAGCGTCGCGCGCGTCAATGATCCATCCGTTGCCATCCGACCAAGGGCCGCCTTGGAGAATGGACCCTTTGTTTCGCCATTTTCCGCGATGTGCCAGACATGTTCCACAGGTGGCGGAGGAGGCGGGGCTACGGCGGCAGGACGCGCGCCCCATGGCCCTGATTGTTGCGCTGCAGCTTGGCCGATTTGCATACCCAAACCTGCGCCAAGCCCCGCTTGGATCGCAGCCGCACCTGCACCGTCACGGCCCAAGGCTTCGGCGGCTTGGAACTGCATGTATTCATTAAGGTTTCCAATCACCCCCATCGAAGACCGCTTGTCCATGACGTCCTCGACAGCAGGCGGCAGAGAGATATTCTCGATGTATAGCTCTGGCATGCTAAGCCCGTATTCTGCCAGCTGTGCACTGATTTCCTTGCCAACCAGCTGGCCCAATTCACGGGTATTGGCAGCCATATCCATAACCGGGATACCAGCGCGGGCCAACGTACGAGAGAATTCCTGAACGATGATGTTGCGAATTTGAAAGCTGATCTCGTCCATGGTGAATTCACCGTCAGTGCCCACTATCTCGACCAGAAACTTCGCCGGATCGCTGACCTTGATCGAATAGGTTCCAAAAGCGCGCAGACGCACGGGACCGAATTCAGGATCGCGGCAGATAATTGGGTTTTTGGTGCCCCACTTCAGATCGTTAAACCGGGTGGTGTTGACGTAGTAGATCTCTGACTTGAAGGGACTGCGGAACCCGTGATCCCAGTGCTGCAGCGTTGTCATGATCGGCATGTTGTTGGTCTCAAGCATGTAAAGACCGGGCGTAAAGACATCGGCAAGCTGCCCTTCGTGCACAAACACGGCCGCTTGGCCTTCGCGCACGGTTAGTTTGGCGCCATATTTGATTTCGTGATCTTCACGTTCAAACCGCCATACCATCGTGTCGCGAGTGTTGTCGGTCCAATGGATGACATCGATGAATTCACCGGAAAGAAAGTCAAAAATACCCATAATATCAATCCTTTGATGTGGTAGGCGTCTAAAGAGGTCCGCTTGTTAACTCGCGCGCGATGATGCGGGTAACGGGGGCAGCCATTGTGGCTGTCATGCCTGTCGTTAATCGCGGATCGTACAACATATTCAGCAGCAATTCATCATGCCCTGTCAGCAAAGCAAATTCGTCATCATCGTTAAAGATAGATGGGCGTGCTGTGCGGCTGTCGTTGGCCAATCCAAGGCCCTGCGCGAGTTCTTCGTGAATGCAACTTAGACGCAAAAGGCTTGGGTTCTCCGCGCGGATCACTGCGACGGCGGCGGTATATGTATTGGCGTCTGTCCCTGCCGCGTAGGCTGCAACCGCGCAATAGGTGTCGCGGTTTAAGTTGCGCAGTGGGTCAAGGCTGGCGGCGGTAATCCCACCGACCCGAGCGGCAGCAGCATCCAAAGCGTCGCTTCGGTCGTCTTCGCTGGCGACGATCACGATGAAATTCGGGGTGCCAAAGCTGGTGATTGGGTGATTTGTAATGCTACCCAACCTGCGGGCATAGGCGCGGATATCGGCTGCATCACGGGTGCGCTGGGAGGGGGGGACGCCGGCGCCGAATATCGTATCCATACGGACCGGCACTGACCACCGACGCAACGGGCTTTGCCCACCGCGCCCCTGCAGCGCGCTTGCATATTCGTTGTAAAACACGATTTCTTCAAAGTTCCGTGCAAGCATATCGGCGGTAAATGGCGTATCCGGGCCTCCTCCGTCTTCGCGCAGCAGCCCTTGGCTAAGTTGTGCAGCTTGCACCTGCACGAGATATTGCCGCAGTGCCGCGCTCGCCTCAGAGGTTGGTTTGACCACAGGCTCAGTCAGCCCCGCAGGACGGCTTTGCGGCATGGTGCTTGTCAACTGCCCCATGTCACAAGCCGCAATGGCGCAGAGCGCTGCCATCGCAACGCTCCATCGCCTTATGACATTAAGGGGCTTCATCTGGATTTACTGAGGAACAGCCGTGCCCGCGTTGTCGCCCGGCCCATCGCCCCGTGCCTTGGCAGAGGCGAGTGTGTCGCGCAGTTTTGCCTCCATCTCTTGCAGGTCGACCTCGGCTGCGGCGCGTTTTGCTTTGCCTTCGTCTGCAATCTGCAAGCTTTCCTCTATGGTGCCAATAAGATCGGCATTGGCCTGCTTGACGGCTTCGATATCGAATACGCCGCGTTCCATTTCCTCGCGGATCACCTTGTTGCTTTCGCGCAGGTTTTTGGCATTGGCGGTAAGCAGTTCATTGGTCAGATCGTTGGCCTGACGCACTGCTTGGGCCGCTTCGGCCGACCGCTGGATCGTCACTGCTTGGGCCAGTTGCGTTTCCCACAAAGGTACCGTGTTCACGAGGGTAGAATTTATTTTGGTCACCAACGATTTGTCGTTTTCCTGTACCAACCGGATCGAAGGTAGCGATTGCATTGTAACCTGACGCGTGAGTTTCAGATCATGCACGCGGCGTTCCAGATCGTCCCGTGCTGCGCGCAGATCGCGCAGTTCTTGGGCAACCATCACTTGATCATTTTCAGCGGCGGCTTCAACTTCCGCAGCTTTGGCAGGGATGACCGTATTGTCTAACTCGCCAAGCTTTTCTTCGCCAGCGGCGATATAAAGCGCCAGTTCATCGTAGAACTGCAGCGTCTTTTCATAAAGCATATCCAGTGACTTAATGTCTTTCAGCAGCGTATGTTCATGCTTCAAAAGCTCACCCGTGATGCGATCGATCTGATCCTGGACTTCTTCGTAGCGCGCAGTGAATTTGGCAATCGGTGCCGCACGACCCAGTAGTTTTTCCCACCAGCTGCGGTCGCGGCGCACGTCTAACTCGGAAATGGAGAACCCGCGAATTGTCGTGACGATATTGCGCAGCGAATCCCCCGCAGGGCCGACATCTTTGTTGCGCACACCGCCCAGCATCGCTTGGCTGATTTCCTGCAACTCTGCCTGTGCGCCGCTGCCAAAAGACACAATGGACTGCGTGTCTGAAATGTCGATTTCGGCCATGCGCGTTTTGATCTCGGCGCTGACGGGTTCATCAGCTTGCGCGAGCGTCACAATAGCGTTGGCTTCGATCGGTTCTGCGAGCACGACAGAAGTCACCTCTTCTACTTCGGCCAGTACAGCTTGTGCTTTTTCGCGATTGGTATCAGACATTTAATTGGGTCCCTTTTACTTTGTGCGTCACTTTAGGCGCACCCCTTCTTGGTGTAAACGGTCCCGCAGGACCTCTATTTCGACGGTCAGATCACTGTGATCTTCCAGAAGCAGTTTCTCAGTGCGCGCGGCAAAATTTCGTTCCAAATCATCAAGCAAGGCAAGGTAGTCATCCTTTGCCTGCGTGTTTTGGTTTTGGCTAAACACATCGGCAAATTTCGAAGATGCGTCGCGCGCACCCATGAGGTAAACGCCTAGATATTTGCGCGCCGCGGTTAAATCTCGCGGGTCTTCTTCGACGGTGCGGATTAGCTTGCGGGCAGCATTTTGAAACTGTGCCATGCGGTCATTGATCTGACGGTCGCCGATACGCCGCAATGCATCGGTCATTGCTGCCAGGTGTGTTTCGGCCTCATCCACCACTCGCGACACTCTATCTTGTTGGTGCGTATCAATGCCTTCCATGCCTTTGTCCGCAAGCGGGTCAGCCCCGAAAGCGGCAATGTGCAGGCCCAAGACGGCGGCACCATAGATCACCGAGGCGACAACGCCGCTATCATGGCTGAGTGCGCCCAATGCGATGCCACTGCCGGCCAGTGCTGCCGCAAATAGCTTGCGGGGCAGGGCAGGCCGCCGCGCAACCTTGCGTGCGTGATATTCAGCTTCGGCCAGTAGCCCACCGCGCAAAAGCCACGCACCCAAAGTCAAAGCCGCGGCCCCTACTAAACCCAGTGCGAGCGTCAGCGCGCCACCGGTCAGCACAGTGAAGACAAGGGCAATTGGTGGCAAGAACATCAAGTTGGCGCGTGCGCCTACAGGATCTACGGACGCCGCAGTAAACGTATTTTGCCCTGAAGACGATGAATTTTGCGCGCCATCTGGGCTGTATTTTCCGCCAAACCGTTGAGCCATATCATAACCCCCCGATCAGCCCTGAGGAGACCCCAAGCATGACCAGTAACAAGGCGACATAAGCCACTTTTTGCAATGCCGTCGGTTTCATTTGGCCTCCCCAGCCCTTCTTTCAGTCGAATATAGTTGCTTGTGCCCTGCGGCGCTAGGGTCGCAGGCATATCAGGTGTGTATCGGTGCACCTCAAGGGGAAAACTGCCACTTTGACACGCGATTACCCCATATGTGCTCATTCGCTGCTGAGTTTTGAGGGGGAAACGCAGCGAATTCTTCTCATTTTCGTCGCGGCGGTGCTTTGGCCCGACGCGGTTCTGATTGGCGCTTCTTTGCCAGACTTGACCTGCTCACTTTGGCGGGTTTTCGTGGGGTGCTGTTCGTTTCGGGCGTTTCGTCCAAAGAAAGCCCGAGCTGGTCGCGCACGACCCGCCGTCTGACTTCCTCTACTGCACCAGATTTCAATTCACCGAGCTGAAACGGACCATAGCTGATCCTGATAAGTCTGTTCACGGTCATGTCGACTTCTGCGAGGGCCCGCCTGATTTCGCGGTTTCGCCCTTCGCGCAGGCCGACGGTAAGCCATGCGTTTGCACCTTGCTGGCGGTCGAGCGTGACTTCCATCGGCTGGAATTTCTCGCCGTCGGCACTGATACCATGCCGTAAAGGGTCAAGGGTTGCATCGGTGGGTCTGCCATTCACCCTGACCCGGTACCGCCGCAGCCATCCTGTCGAAGGAAGCTCCAGTTTGCGTTTGATGGCCCCGTCGTTGGTCAGCAATAATAACCCTTCGGAATTTAGATCAAGTCGGCCCACGCTCATGACACGGGGCATGTCGTCGGGCAGCGCATCAAAAACAGTTTCACGCCCTTTTTCATCTTTGTCGGTGCTCACTAAGCCCGTTGGCTTGTGATACAACCAAAGACGTGGGGGCTCGGGGGCTGCCACGGGTTTGCCGTCCACGGTAATCTTGTCGGTTTCTGTCACGTTCAACGCAGGAGAAGAGATCGGAGCGCCATTCACACGCACGCGGCCAGCTTCAATCATGCGTTCGGCTTCGCGGCGGCTGGCAACACCGGCGCGACTGAGGACTTTGGCGATGCGGTCGCCTTGCGGCGTAGATCTTTCGGACATAGCGGCGGCATATCCTGTTTGTGGGTCTTGCGAAAGGGCTGCGTTTGGGGGCAACTATGCCCATGCAGTTTAACACTCATATGGAAGCGGCTTTGTCTCAGGCGCGTGCCGCTGCAAAACGTGGTGAGGTGCCGGTTGGTGCCGTGATCGTCAACCCGCAGGGGCAGATTGTTGCGGCAGAAGGTAACCGGACCCGGGCCCAGAATGACCCGACCGCGCATGCTGAAATATTGGCTATTCGCGCAGCTTGCGCTCTTGTGGGGTCGGAGCGGTTGATAGGGTATTCGTTGTACGTAACGTTAGAACCCTGTGCGATGTGCGCGGCGGCAATCTCGGCTGCGAGAGTGGACAAGCTCTATTACGGGGCAAGCGATCCAAAATCTGGTGGTGTGGCGCAGGGCGCGCGCGTTTTCTCACATCCTCA
>JBGCDB010000042.1:0-12272 GCA_045104955.1 Roseobacter sp. | reverse complement strand
CGCGCGCCCTTGCCAGAGCCGCCCGCGCTGTCGCCCTCTACGATAAACAGTTCGGTGCCCACGCGGTCTTTGGACGTGCAATCGGTCAGCTTGCCGGGCAGGCGCAGCTTTTTGGTGGCGGACTTGCGGGCAGTTTCCTTTTCCTGACGGCGGCGCAGGCGTTCTTCGGCGCGCAGGACAAGGAAATCAAGGATCGCACCGGCGGATTTCGTATCTGCGGCCAACCAGTTGTCAAAGTGGTCACGCACAGCGCCTTCGGTCATTTTTTGCGCCGCTTCGGTTGATAATCTGTCTTTAGTCTGACCAACAAAAGCGGGCTCTGCGATAAAGCACGACACCAAAGCACAACCGCCCGACATCAGATCGTCGCGGGTGATCTGTGCGGCTTTTTTGTTGTTGGACAGCTCGCCATACGCCTTGATGCCCTTGAGGATCGCGGCCCAAAAGCCCGCTACATGGGTGCCACCTTCGGGCGTGGGGACGGTATTACAATAGGACTGGATGAAACCGTCGCGCGATGGGGTCCAGTTGATTGCCCATTCGACTTTGCCTGCTTCGCCAAATTTTTCCCTAAAATCAACGGTGCCTGCAAATGGGTTTTCAGCGTATGTTGTTGCGGTGCCTAAGGTTTCGCGCAGATAGTCCGATAACCCACCAGGGAAATGGAACGTCGCTTCGCGCGGGGTTTCCCCGTCATCAATGGCGGATTTCCAGCGGATTTCGACGCCCGAAAACAGATACGCCTTGGACCGGATGGATTTGAAAAGCCGCGCAGGTTTGAACCGGTGCGCGCCAAAGATTTCGGGATCGGCGTGGAAGGTCACGGTGGTGCCGCGACGGTTGGGGGCGCTGCCCACTTTTTCCACAGGCCCAAGGGGCAGGCCGCGCGAAAACCTTTGTTCAAAAAGCTCTTTATTGCGCGCCACTTGCACGACCATGGAATCTGACAGTGCGTTTACCACCGATGCGCCAACCCCGTGCAAGCCGCCAGACGTCTCATAGGCTTTGCCGGAAAACTTGCCGCCCGCGTGCAACGTGCACAAGATCACCTCAAGCGCGGATTTGTCGGGGAATTTTGGGTGCGGGTCGATGGGAATCCCGCGCCCGTTGTCACGGATGGTGATGGCGTAGTCTTCGTGCAACTCGACCTCGATCCGGTTTGCGTGACCTGCGACAGCCTCGTCCATCGAGTTATCAAGTACCTCTGCCACCAAATGGTGCAGCGCGCGTTCGTCTGTGCCGCCGATATACATACCGGGCCTTTTACGCACAGGCTCCAACCCTTCGAGCACCTCGATTGAGGAGGCATCATAGTCGGAAGGGTCCGTCTGGCCGGAAAGAAGGTCGCTCATACCGCTGCTCGTTTTTGTTGATTTCATACAGAGTATGTCAGAGCAGGGGTGCGGGGAAAAGGGCGTCTGGTTCGAATGCCGCGAAAAGGCACGGGCGTTTTTTGCTTTGTAGGTGACGGCACGTTCAGTGGGATAAACCAGCGGGCTTATTCGCCTTTTGCGCGGGTCTCGAACCGCAGTCCTTTTGCGGTCCGCGGGCCAAAGCCTGCCCAGTATGTGTGATCTTCGGTGGGTATGCCATCTTCGTCCAATGCGATGACCCCATCGCTGGAATTGGGGAGCAGCTCTAGAAAGGCCCTGCGGGAAGTCTGAGCCTTAAGGTGAATGTCCAAAAACGCGGTGGCGAAGTGCTGTGCGATATTGTTCATGCGCACGCTGTCCCAGACAGGATCGGCGTAATGTTCAAAGGGGACGAAATCCAACGTGTCCGATGGCTGCCAGCTTTCTTTGGGTGCGGGCATTGGGGCTGCTGCGTTGTGATTTGCGTTCTCGAATGTCAGTAGATGACGTTCGGCATTCGTGGCTTCGTCGAAAATGGTCCGGATCGCCTCGTATACAGATACATCGTCGGATCCTCCCGCCATGATCATTGTTGGTTTGCGCAAGCCGGACATGCCTGCAATGTCCCAAAAACCTGCATTGCGGCCCCAAGGGCCGATGGCAATGATGGCTCGAACGCGGGGATCAACGATCGCCTCATGGCTTTCTGACCCTGCAAGATGCCGGGCCAGCAGGCCGTGTGGCGTGCCCCAGCTATATTCCGTTGAAGCCTGAGTGACCCCAGCACCACCAAATACCAGCGCCCCGTAACCGCCCATTGAATAGCCGATCACCGCAGTCATATTTGCATTCGTGATCTGCCCCAATGGCGTATCCAGCGTGCTCATGTAATCGACGACGAACTGCTGGTCCAATGGACGGTTAAGCAGTGTTGACCCAAAGGCGGCCTGATCCGAATAAGTGCTGTCGGTATGGTCAATCGACACAGCCACATACCCCTTTGATGCAAGGTTTTCGCACAGGTGAGACATCAGGTACCTATTGCCTGGGTATCCATGACTTACCACCACGAGGGGAAAGCGGTCCCCTTCAAGAGGGCGCGCGTCGCGCATTGCGCGACCTGTTAGGGTGACTTGCGTGGTGCCATCACGCAGCGTGGCGGTGTAGCTGCCGCGCGTTGGTGTTTGGTCTGCTGTTGGATACCACACCTCAACAGTCAGCGGGCGATCGTACACTGGTGTTTCGCTGTCAGTCACTGACAGGACGTCGATTTGCGCGGGATTACTTAATTCAAGTGTTTGAACACCAACAAAAAAATCGCCGTAAGCGGCGAGCTCCGGGGCATCCGGTCTGATTTGATCAATAGGATTTGCAAACGTCGGAGAGGCAATTATCGCGGCCAAAGCAGCAATTTGCTGAGGTTTCTTCATGGTCTTGCTCCGCACAGAAAATGTGCCTTACTTAATGCAAGCAGTTTGACGGGTTTGTATAAAAATTCAAGTAGTTATGGTGTTTTATCAAAATTTGTCCCTGCACGTCATAAGGGAAAGTTAGGTTTTTTGATTTCGGCTTGAATGTATTGTGGCCGTGATGAAAACAGGCTCTTCCGTTTGACGCAACGCAGGCGTATGGCTCAGGTATGCAAGTACAGGGGGCATATTCAGAACACGGGCGCGCCGTTCTGCGGCTGGGCGTCCCCTTGATCGGTGGGCATCTGGCGCAAATCGCGATCAGTGTTACCGACACCGTGATGGTCGGCTGGTACGGGGTTGAAGCCCTCGCGGCGGTTACCCTTGGGTCGACGTATTTCTTTGTGTTTTTTGTCTTTGGTTCAGGGTTTGCGTGGGCCGTAATGCCGATGGTCGCTTCTTTCGCCGCGGAGGAAGACGAAACGGGTCTTCGGCGCGCAACGCGCATGGGTTTATGGCTTAGCGTTGCATTTGGTCTTTTGGCGATGCCGCTGATGATTTGGTCAGAACCTATTCTAAGACTGTTGGGGCAGGGCCAATCCGTGGCCCGCGATGCATCGCTCTATCTGGAAATAGCGGCCTTTGGTATCCTGCCTGCGTTGGTGGTGATGGTGATCAAATCCTACCTAGCAGCGCTTGAGCGCACGCAGATCGTCCTATGGATCACGGTGCTTGGCGCGGTGTTTAATGCGCTGACGAATTACATGTTCATCTTTGGCAATTGGGGCGCACCCGAACTTGGCATTCAAGGTGCTGCAATCGCCTCTGTCGTGACGCAAGTGGTGTCTTTGATTGGCGTCGTCATCTATGCGCGTTGGGTCTTGCCGGAGCACGCTATTTTCAAGCGGTTGTGGCGCGCGGACCCGCAGATGCTGGCGCGGGTCTTCAAACTGGGCCTGCCGATTGGCCTGACGTCTCTGTCGGAAGTGGGTCTGTTTGCAGCCACCGCCGTGATGATGGGCTGGCTTGGGACGGTGCCTTTGGCCGCGCATGGTATCGCTGTGCAATTGTCTGGGATCACTTTCATGATTCATATCGGCTTGGCCAACGTGGCGACCATCCGTGCAGGCAATGCGATCGGGCGTTCGGACATCCCGCGTCTTGAACGGGGCGCTCTGGTTGTGACGGGAATGTCTTTGGTTTTTGCGTTTGTAACAATTGTTTTCTTTTTGACCATGCCCGCCTTTTTCATCTCGTTGTTTGTACAAGATGACGAACCCGCCAAACTTGAGATTTTGCAACTGGGTGTGGGTCTGTTGGCGGTTGCTGCCCTTTTCCAGTTAGTCGATGGCGCACAAGTCATTGCTTTGGGGTTGTTGCGCGGACTGCAAGATACCCGCATGCCAATGATCATCGCAGCAGTCAGCTACTGGGGTGTTGGCATCCCGTGTTCCTACCTGTTTGGCTTTGTATTGGGCCTTGAAGGTGTTGGCATCTGGTTGGGCCTTGTGATCGGTCTGGGCTTGGCAGGGGTGCTATTGTCGGTCAGGTTTTGGCGCGTAAGCTTGCCAGGCTTGAAAGCCTCAAAGGTGACGGGCATCTGAGGCTTGTACGACGGGGCAGTAGCGCCTAGCCTTTGCGTCACATCAACACCGAGGGTCCCATGTTCAAAGATCGATACGACAATGTTCTGACCACCTCTTCAGCTGACGCCCGTGACGCGTATGTCCAAGCGTTGGATCTTATGTTGGCAGGGCAAGCCGGTGTGGTTGAGGCGTTCCGGCAGTCTGTTCAGGCAGACCCTGAACTGGCCTTGGGTTGGGTTGGGCTTGCGCGGGCACACCACTATCAAGGGGATATGCCTGCCGTGGCGCAAGCGATGGAAAAGGCCGTCGCGCAGGATGCGGACCTAACCCCACGTGAAACAAGCCATATAAACGCTATGGGTTTGATGTTTGCGGGCAAAGGACCGGCTGCATATCAGGCGATCCGCGCCCATGTAGAACAGTTTCCACAAGATGCTTTGGTCGCGCAGACTTGCTCGTCTGTCTTTGGGCTTATTGGGTTTTCTGGTCAGCCGGGGCGCGAGGCAGAAATGCTGGCGTTTAATGCAAGCTTAATGCCGCACTATGGGGATGATTGGTGGGCCATCAGCCAATATGCTTTTGCGCTTTGCGAAACGGGCAATTTGACCAAAGCAGATAAGTTGATTGATCATGCACTGACGCTGAACCCCGACAATGCGCATGGCGCGCACGTGCGCAGCCATGTCTCGTATGAATTGGGTGATACACACGGCGGGCGCGCGTATCTCGCAGATTGGCTGTCGAGGTATGACCCGCAGGGGATCATGTTCACGCACCTTAATTGGCACGAGGCGCTATGGGCGTTGGAGCAGGGAGATATTGAAACCATGTGGGCCAAAGTAGATGCGGCTGTGGCGCCAGGTACTGCACCGGGTGGTCCGGCAATCAATGTGCTAACCGATACTGCGTCAATCCTGCACCGCGCGACCCTAGCAGGCGTCACCGTGACGCCGGACCGTTGGCAAAGCGTAAGTGCTTTTGCACGACAGGCATTCCCCAAAACCGGCAACGCGTTCATTGATATTCACGCAGCCCTCGCCCATGCCATGGCGGGCGAAACAGAGGCGTTGGACCAGATCATTGCGCACCCGGCCGGACCCGCCGCCGATTTGGTGCCGGATATCGCGACGGGCTTTTCTCATGTGGCCGCGCAAAACTGGGTGGATGCGCAGCGGTCTTTAACGCGTGCAATGGCTGATCTGGCGCGTATTGGCGGCAGTAGAGCACAACGTGATCTGGTTGAGCAGACACTCGCCACGTCGCTGATCAACCAAGGAAAAGTAGACGAGGCCCGCGACATAATTGCGTTGCGACGGCCGGTTCTGGCTGGGGGCATCGCCGCTTAGGATGCAACGTGGTCAGTTGGGTTTCCAGTTTGCCGCAAACGCGATGATATCTGATAAAACGCTGCGCAACTCGGTTGCTCTCTCAGTGTCGTAGTGACCTTCTCCCGCATCATGCGACACAAAACACGCGTCGTTTAAAACCAAATCAATCGCATGTGTGCCGATCTGCGGGCGACCATAGTTACGCGTGATCCAGCCTGCTTTTTTGATGCCGTTCAACACGCAGCTGTGGTCTGTCCAAGCCTTGCCGATGGCGGCCAGTTTCATGGCAAGGTTTATATCGCATGATCCGCCCATATGAGTTGATAGATTCAAATCGGCTTGAATGACCTGATCTTTGAAGGGCCCGCCACTTTTCAAACTCCAACAGGTGATTAAGATCGCATGTCCGTGTTTGGCCCGGATTTTGGCGATTTTGGCGCCAATGGCTGCGTGAAACGGCGCGTAGTGTGATGATCGCCAATTTGCGGCTTCGGTTTTTTGGGGTGGCTCGGACCAGATGGCGCGCCCAACCGTATCGACCAACGGTACAGAGCTGACCATGCCCGAATATGCGCCCCCGCCACTTGTCACGCCTTCGCGGTTTACATCCGAAACATAACGGTGGAAATTACACCTCAAGACGTTGATTTCTGTTCCTAAATCGTCAAACAACCGGTCCAAATAATGGTCAGGCGCTGTGATCGCATGCTCGGGTTCAGCTAAGCGTTTTTGAACCACACGCTGGATGTTTGTGCCGGTATAGGGAAGTACGACGATCACAGGGGTTGACCCTGACACAATTTCAACCGGCATTTTGGTACCTCATTTGGGGTAGATCAGGGGCACAGCGCTTCCTGATTGCGTCAACGTAACAGAGAATTCGGCAGGAGACCGGAAATTTAGGGCTCAGGTCTCTTTTTTATCATTGATAACATTCATTTGGGCTAAACCACTTTGGCCCAGATCGACCTTGGCGAAAGGTCCGCCGTGGCACATTTGACCGGGGTCTGTTGTGTCAACAGGCTCCGCTGCTGCCAATACCTCGGCGGCAAAAACCTCTGCGTTGTCGACGGGACGGTAACCCAAGAAGGATGCTTTGGCATTGTCGACAGGGGCGCGGTCGTTGTTGGAGACGCCGTAGATGACCGAAAAGCCAACCGATGGCGTGTCAATCGCACGGGTCACCAACTGGATCAGGTCAGGATAGCTGAGCCAAGAGCCCAAAGCGCGGCTGTTGTTGACCTGCGCGCATGACAATATCCGCAGATGGACCGATTCCATACCGCGTTTTTCCCAATACATACGGCCCAGATCCTCGGTAAAACACTTGGCAAGTCCGTAGAACGTGTCGGGGCGGTGTTCGGCGTCAATACCGATAAAGTCCGCTTTGGGGTGCATGCCCACCGCATGGATTGAAGATGCATAAACCACGCGCTTTACGCCCGCTTTGTAACCCGCTTCCCAGATGTTGTAAGAACCGACAAAGTTTGGGCCCAAAAGTTCTTCAAATGGTTTTTCATCGACGATCGCGCCGAAGTGGATGACCATATCCGCACCTTCAAGAACGGGGGCGATGTCGTCCATCTGTGCAAGGTCCGCTTTGACATAGCGCTCGCCTGCGTAAAGCGTGCCCAGATCATCTGCGATATCTGTGCTGACCAATTCGTCGCACAATGCTGTCAACGGTTCGCGCAGGTATGACCCCAAACGGCCGGCCGCCCCGGTGAGTACGATTTTCTTCATTGTTCCTCCTGCGCTCTAAATGACCGCTTTTTCCAAGAATTCCTCGCCGCGCAGCACGCGATCGACGTAAAAAGGCGACAGATCAAGGCTACGGTAGGTGCCATATGCGATACGCTCTGCCAACCCCCGGCCCAAAGCTGGCGATTGCTGCAATCCATGGCCAGATAGCCCATTGATAAACATAAAGTTAGTGACTTCTGGGTGCGGCCCTACAATCGCGTTTTGATCCAGCGTGTTAAAGTCATAGTGGCCAACCCACATGTTCACCAGTTTGATCCGTTCAAATTGGGGGATGCGGGTTGCGATGATGGGCCAAAATTTTTCCTCCCATAGGCTGTGATCTGCTGCGAAATCGTCCAATTCTACTGCAGGGTCATCGTCTGGTGGTCCCCCGGCCAAATAGTAGCGTCCATCTGAGCGAAAATGCACGCCAGATGGGTCAATTGTCAGCGGCAAATCCTGATCCAACGGGTGGGAGGCGTCAAAAATATAGGTGTAGCGGCGGCGCGGCTCGACCGGAATATCAAGGCCCGCCATCTGGGCCGTCAACGCCCCCCGTGTGCCAGAGGCGTTGACCACGACGCCGCAGTTGACGCGCGCCCCTGATTTCAACATCACACTTTCGACTTTGCTACCGTTTCGGGTCATCGCGGTAACCTCATCGGTGATGTATTCAACACCGTTTTGACGCGCCATGCGGCGGAACCAGTCAAACATGGTGCCGCCGTCAAAATAGCCTTCGTTTACAAGGTTGTGGTTCGCTCCCAGAATATCATCAAGCATGTAGAACGGATAATCTGACGCGATCTCGTCGCGGGTCATGTGTTTGGTCGCAGCCCCAAGGCGTTCTTGCACCCGTTGGCTTTCTTTCAGCGTGGCGGCGAACTCAGGCGTATCGGCCATATACATATAGCCATAGCTTTGGAGTGTGATTTCGGGCACATCAGGCCCGCCACCCATATAGCTCTGAAAGTTATGGATAAATTCAGCACCGAACTGCGACACACCAATGTTCGTCTCGTTCGAGAACTGCTGGCGGATGCAGCTATTGGTTAGACTTGTGGCCGCGAATTCATATGTCGGGTCGCGTTCGACGACCAAAATATGTCCGTCAAAGCCGGGCATCTGCGTGAGCCACCATGCGACGCTTGATCCAAAGATCGCGCCACCAACGATCACCACGTCATAGGTTGAATGCAAAGGTGCCAAGATGCGTCCTCCTTTTCTTTGGTACGCATATCAGGAACACCCGATTGCTGGTAAGGTCAAGCTTTGTGAAACGGTATGAGCGCTACCCGCTTTTTGTGGCCAAACTGCGCGCATCTTTGGCCATCAAGGCGATGATATCCCGCAGACGATTGGTATCTTTGGGGTTAGAGGCATTTCCATCCAGCCCGCGCCGACGCACGCCTTGTAGGATCGCCAGCAGACGGAAGTAGGAAAACACCACGTAAAACGACCAGTTGTCTGGCAGTGGGATGCCGCGGCGCTGGCAATAAAGCGCGACATAATCATCCTCGGACGGCAAGCCGGCGGCTGCACGGTCCACGCCGCCCAAACCCCGGAAATGGCCCGCGTGCGGCAGCCGCCAGTGCATGCACTGATAGGCCAGATCGGCCAAGGGGTGGCCCAAGGTCGACAGTTCCCAGTCCAACAGGGCCAAGATCTGTGGCGTCTGGGGGTCAAATATCATGTTATCAATACGAAAATCACCATGAACGATAGCACCTGCACCGTCGTCCTTGACCATCTGCTCGACCAGCCAGTCCATCAACCATTCCGCGTCGGGTAAAGGATCTGTAGCGGCCTGGCGGTACTGACCTGACCAGCGCGTGACCTGCCGTTCAAAGTAGTTACCGGGTTTGCCATAATCCGAAAGCCCAACAACCGCAGGCGACACATCATGTAGGGCAGCTAAAGTGGCATTCATCGCATCATAAATCGCGGCCCGGTGTACTGTTTCAACCTCGGGCAGGGCCGGGTCCCAGAAAATACGACCCGCCACCATCTCCATCACCATAAACTGCGGCCCTATAGGGGAGGTGTCTTCGGTTAGATGCAGCACGCGCGGAACCGGCACGTTTGTTGCAGCCAAGGCTTGCATCACGCGAAATTCTCTGTCCACGGCGTGGGCCGATTTCAGCAGCGTGCCCAGTGGTTTGGCGCGCAAAACATAAAAATCGCCTCCGCTTTGCAGTTTGTAAGTGGGGTTCGATTGCCCGTCCGAGAATTTTTCGATGCTGTCCAGTGTGCCAAACCCGGGGACATATGCAGCCAGATAGCTTTCCAACTCACTGTGATCAAAACTGTGCACCCTAGAATACCCTTTTCGCCCATGGACAAGCCCCGGCGATTTAAGCAAGTCTGGCGTGCGGGGGAAAGCCCCAGAATGCAAAAGCGGAGGATCACGCAGTGGATATGAATTTTGGTATGGCCCCCCAGAACCGACAGCTGCTTGCTCGTGTGGCTGATATGATCCGCGAAGAGGTGATGCCGCTAGAAGCCGAATACCATGCGGAAATCAGCAAAGGTGACCGGTGGGCTTATACCGACCGCCAAGCTGAAATTCTCGAAGGTCTCAAAGCCAAGGCCAAAGCGGCGGGGCTGTGGAATTTCTGGCTAACAGACAGCGACAAGGGGTTCGGACTAAGCACGGTGGAATACGCTTATTTCGCCGAAGAGATGGGTAAAACGCCCCTTGGTGCCGAAGTTTTCAACTGCTCTGCCCCCGACACCGGCAACATGGAGGTCTTTGAGCGCTATGGCACGCCTGCGATGAAAGAACAGTGGCTGGCCCCGTTGCTCGAGGGCGAAATCCGTTCGGCCTATCTGATGACAGAACCGGATGTTGCCTCTTCTGATGCGACCAACATTGCGTTGTCGTGCACGCGCGATGGGGATGACTATGTTCTGAATGGTGAGAAATACTGGGCCTCTGGCGCGGGCGACCCGCGCTGCAAGGTCTATATTGTCATGGTGCGTACGGGCGATGACGACGAGCCGAAGCATAAACGTCATTCCATGATTGTGATTGATGCCGCCACACCGGGGATCGAGGTGCTGCGCCCCATGCATGTGTTTGGCCATGATGATGCGCCCCACGGCCACATGCACATCCGCTTTACCGACGTGCGCGTACCCGCCGAGAACATGTTACTGGGCGAAGGGCGCGGTTTCGAGATTGCGCAAGGGCGCTTGGGACCGGGACGTATTCACCACTGCATGCGATCCGTGGGTCAGGCTGAGGCAGCGCTTGAATTAATGTGCAAGCGGTCCTTTCAAAAGCAAGCTTTTGGCAAGCCGCTGGCCCTTTTGGGGGCGAATTTCGACATCATTGCAGAGGCCCGGATGGAGATCGAGATGGCTCGCCTGCTGTGCCTGAAAGCTGCGTGGATGATGGATCAGGGCGATGCGCGTGCCGCCGCCCCGTGGATTTCACAGATCAAAGTGGTGGCCCCAAGGATGGCGTTAAAGGTGATTGATGAAGCGATGCAGATGCATGGCGGACAAGGCATCAGCCAGGATACGCCGCTTGCGATGGCATGGACGTGGCAGCGGGCCTTGCGCTTTGCAGATGGGCCCGACGCAGTGCATCGCAGGCAGGTCGCGCGCGCAGAATTGCGCAAGCATACGCAGGAAAAGATATAGTAGTATCCAGTTCTTCACGATTTTGTGGAAAATTTTAGATAAAGTCGTATAAGGTCAAGTGTAGTTAGTTTAGAAAAGATAAAAATCTAATTAATGTTCCGAAAGTGAAAGTTTGAGCTGTTGTGGCTGTGTGCAGAAAACTGATAAATGAACGAAAACGGCGCGCTGAATGACGTATTTGCTATTGAACGCGCGACTAGAAAACTTAACCTGCAAATATGAAGACGCCCCTTATTGATAATCTCCAGTATGCGAAGTTTTCGCCCGACATTTTCGCTCAGATGCGGGCGGGTGGGGTGGACGCTGTGCATGTGACGATCGCCTATCACGAAAGCTTTCGTGAGATGGTGTTGAACCTTGAGCAGTGGAACCGCTGGTTCGAAGCGCATCCCGATCTGATTTTCAAAGGCACCTGTGCTGAGGATGTCGCGACAGCGCAGAAAACCGGGCGTACTGCGATCTTTTTTGGTTTTCAAAACCCCAGCCCCATCGAAGACGACATTGGCCTTGTTGAGATTTGCCACCAGCTCGGTATTCGCTTCATGCAACTGACGTATAACAATCAATCTTTGCTGGCGACGGGCTGCTACGAGGATGACGACACTGGTCTGACACGTATGGGCAAACAAGTCGTACGAGAAATGAACCGCGTCGGCATGGTGGTGGACATGTCACATTCTGCCGAACGCTCCACGCTGGAGGCGATCGATCATTCAGAGCGTCCCATTGCGATCACCCACGCCAATCCACATTGGTGGCATGCGGCCTTGCGCAACAAATCAGATACTGTGCTCAAAGCGTTGACAGGCGCGGGCGGGATGCTTGGGTTTTCTGTCTATCCGCATCATTTGGCCGGCGGCTCTGACTGTCGTCTGGATAGTTTCTGCGCAATGGTCGCTGAGGCCGCACAGCGCTATGGCGCGCGGCACTTGGGGATCGGGACGGATTTGTGTCAGGACCAACCCGACAGCGTTGTCGAATGGATGCGTGTAGGGCGCTGGTCCAAGGTGATCGACTATGGCGAAGGTTCTGCGAGCAACGCAGGTTTCCCGCCGATGCCGCATTGGTTCAACGACAACCGCGACTTTGACCAGATCAGACAGGGTTTGATGGCGACATCATTGACGCAAGACGAGGTTGACGGGATCATGGGGGGCAACTGGTATCGGTTCTACCAAGAAAGCTTTGGCCCCGCATGAAGGATTT
>JBGCDB010000041.1:0-91511 GCA_045104955.1 Roseobacter sp. | reverse complement strand
TTTGCAAGCTGGATGATCTTGGCTTGATGCGTGCCCATTAGCGTTGTGACACCTGTGACGCTGTCCCAAAGCCGCACAGAATAATCATCGCCCGCTGATACCACACGCCCCGCGCCCAGATAGGAGACCGCATTCACGGCCGCCTCATGCTGTTCCATCCAAATGGGAATACCATCGCGCCATAAGCCGACGGAGTTGTCAAAGCTTGCAGTGACGATGCTGCCGTCCGGCCCTGCGTCGATGCCTTTAACCGGGCCGCCATGCCCTTTGAGGGTAAAGAAATCCTGCGCGGGGGCTGAGGATGCAACTGTCATAATTGCAATCGCGATCAAGGCCCGCAAACTGCAGGGAACATTGTGCAAAAGCGAAAAGGCGTATCTTCTTATCAAAGTCATCGCGCCGCAGGTCTTGGTACAAGTGACATGCAAGCAGCGTAGCATAGCAAAAACGCCCGGTCTATCGGGGCGTCATTCGCCTTCATAGGCGCAAAGTGCGTTCACTTCCATGCCCATCGCTTCGAGCCGTTTGCGTCCGCCCAAGTCGGGCAGATCGACAATGAACGAGGTCGAGATGATCTCGCCGCCCAGACGTTCAATCAGCTTGATACCTGCCTCAGCCGTGCCACCTGTCGCCAACAAATCATCGACCACCAGCACCTTTTCACCCGGTTGAATGGCGTCATCGTGAATTTCGACCACCGCTTCGCCATATTCCAGGGTATATGCCTCACTGATCGTGGCGCCGGGCAGTTTGCCTTTTTTACGGATCGGCACAAAGCCTTTGGACAGTTGATGCGCAATCGCCCCACCCAAGATAAAGCCGCGCGCCTCAAGGCCTACAACCTTGTCGATCTGCATGCCGGCGTAGGGGTGCAGCATCTGATCGATCGCAATCCGAAACCCGCGCGGATCTGCAAAAAGTGTGGTCACGTCACGGAAAATGATACCCTCGATAGGAAAATCGACGATGTTGCGGATGTAGTCTTGTACGGTTTTCATAAAGTCTCTTTCGGTTAAGGCGTGGCGCGGCGGAGCGTGGCAGTCAGCACCCCCATACCAACAAGCGTGGCACCGCCTGCGCGGGTGATCCATGTCAAAATGCTGGGCCGCGAAATTACGCGGCGCAATCTGTCTGCGAGCAGCGCATAGGCCAATGCATTAAGGGCCGCTAGCGTAACAAATGTCGTGATCAGAATAGCGAATTGCGGCAGTAGCGGTGTGCCTGCGTCAATAAACTGCGGCACGAATGCGATAAAGAATGCGATGGATTTAGGGTTCAGTGCCGTGACGGCGGCCGTGTGTCCAAAAACGCCCTTTGCGGTAACAGTCTTAGGGGGGGCCAATCCCTGGCTTGGGGCGGAGCGGATCAGCTTAACCCCCAACCAGATCAGATAGATCGCGCCAACCCATTTCAGCACGGTAAACGCGGTGGCAGACGCAAGCACCAAAGCGCCAAGCCCCATCAGCGACGCCATCATCGCAACCAGATCGCCAAAAGCCACACCCGCCGCAGAAGCAACAGCAACCGAACGCCCTTTGGACAGCGCATAGCTCAGCACAAGCAAGACCGTCGGGCCTGGAATAAGTAATAGCGCGGTTGAGGCGGCGACAAAGGCCAACCAAAGGTGAATGTCCATTTCTGGTGCCTCCTACGTTGTACCAAGAAGGGCACCGGTTGCACATTTTGTCCAGTGCTCAGGGCAATTTAATCGCCTGAAGGTGCATCCAGTCGAAATTCCGCGACCGGCCCAAAGAAACCCAACCTTCTTCCTCCCAGAACTGCCAAAAATCAAGGCAATCTCTGCGCGCAAGGCGTGCTTGCTGCCAACCCCAGCGCAGTTTGTTGCGGCTAGGGTCAAAGTCGATGGCAGCGGCAAAAGAATGCGCAGACCAGGTGCTGCCCCCTCGTTTGCGTCGCACATTCAGGCACCCGCCATAGATGTCTAAACCCATGTCGCTGCGTTCGGCAGGGCCGTAACGCTGGGCGATTTTCTCCAAAACGCGTTCAAGACTAGGGGCAAGCTTTGGGTGGCACCCAATCTTGCGGGTTTTGACCGACCTGTTCCAATCCAGTTTTAACGTCCATGGGACAGGTATAGATTTAACCGCAGGTTGACCTCCCTTGGCCGGATCAAAGTCGAAATAGTCGATCAACTCCGCCTGATCGCGGCTGTCGCACGGCCAATCATTGGGGTTAACGTCGCGTGGGCTCAGGTCCCGATAATTTAGCGGCAGCGCACCGGTTTCAAAAAACGTGCGCGCGTCTGCATAAGCGGTTTCCGTTCGGGTACCCCAAAGCCCGTCAATTGGGCCGGGGTCTAACGTAAGGTCCGCACAAACCAGCTGCAGTGCAGCGACACGTTTGCGCGCCATGCTCCATGCGGTTTTGGTTTCTCCAAGCCGCGCATCAATTTGGTCGGCGACAGCTTGGTCAAAACGGGCGTTCAGCCGGCCGTTGATTGGCCCATTGTAATGACCTGATTTGCGCAACCGTCGCTGCACGATACGAATGGCACCCTGCTTCATTGCATACTCTCTGACAAATCGCCTCTCGGAGTGAGAAGCCAACGTCACAGAGCATTGGTGCTGGGCGTGAAAAAGCCGCTAATCTACAGTACGCGGCCTGCGACTGCATCGAGTTTCGCGATCACAGCCGGGTCGCGCGCTTCGGGTGCTGTGAGAATTGCAAACTCAAGCGCACGGTCGCAGCCATGCGGGCATGGCGCGCGATCTGATCCCAAAAGGGCAGGAAGCCGTTTGACCAAATCGCGCCCTTTGTCGGCATTTCCCATCAGCGTTTTAATAATCTCGGTCACGTCGACTTCGCCGTGGTCGGGGTGCCAGCTGTCATAATCCGTGATCATGGCAACGGAGGCATAGCAAAGTTCTGCCTCGCGGGCGAGTTTTGCCTCGGGCATGTTGGTCATACCTATCACATCCGCCCCCCAGCTTTCGCGGTACATTTTGGATTCCGCCAAGGTGGAAAATTGTGGGCCTTCCATCGCCAGATACGTACCCCCTTTGTGCACCGTGATCCCGGCGTCTTTGGCGGCCGAATAGCATGCGTCAGTCAAACGCGGGCAGGTGGGGTGGGCGACACTGACATGCGCCACGCACCCCGTGCCAAAGAACGACTTTTCCCGCGCGAAAGTGCGGTCAATAAATTGATCCACAAGGACAAAGTCACCCGGTGCCATTTCATCCCGAAACGATCCACAAGCCGAAACAGAGATTACATCTGTGACGCCAATGCGTTTCAGGGCATCAATATTTGCGCGGTAGGGCACAGTTGTAGGGCTGTGGATGTGTCCGCGCCCGTGGCGGGGCAGAAACGCCATCGAGACACCGTTTAAAGTACCGGTCAATATCTGATCCGAGGGCGCACCCCAAGGTGTGTCCACTTGTGTCCATGCAGCGTCTTGCAAACCGTCAATATCGTAAATGCCCGAGCCGCCGATGACAGCAATCTTTGTGTGACCCATGGCGGATCTCCTTTTCTTCTTTGGCTATAGTCTGCCCGTTGCACTGCGTGTTGAAAAGATTGAAATCACCGTCAAGAATTGAACATCACGTGAAGCTACCGTGCGCCTGCGCGCCCGCGTTCATGAAAACTTTACCACGATGGGGGACATATCTCGGGGGTTTTCATTTTGCCCGAATGGGTCTAGGCAGCGCTAACAGCGGTAATTGCCGCGCGACAACTTCGGCCCAGTGTTAGGAATATGGTATGGCGCGAACCTCGTTCAGCTCCTTTGCAAAGAATTTGGATGTGACTGATCTGCGGTGGATGCCGGAGGACGGCTTTTCATTGGGTCGGCTCCGCATAGAGCTTTTGTCGGGGCTAACGGTCGCCTTGGCCTTGGTGCCCGAAGCGGTCGCTTTTGCGTTTGTCGCAGGGGTCCACCCTTTGGTTGGGCTATATGCTGCGTTTTTGGTCGGGTTGATCACGGCTTTGATTGGGGGGCGCCCGGGTATGATTTCGGGGGCCACGGGCGCTTTGGCCGTTGTGATGGTCGCTTTGGTGGCCGAACACGGGGTTGAGTATCTGTTTGCGACCGTTGTTTTAATGGGGTTGTTGCAGGTTTTTGCAGGCGTGATGCAGTGGGGTAAGTTTATCCGACTGGTGCCGCATCCAGTTATGCTTGGTTTTGTAAACGGTTTGGCGATCGTTATTTTCCTGGCGCAAATGAGCCAGTTCAAAGTGCCTGGAACGATGGAAAATACCGGGCATGGTATGGGTGGTGGTGAATGGTTGTCCGGGGGGCCGCTGTTTTTGATGTTGACGCTGGTAGCGGCAACAATGGCGATTATCTGGGTCATGCCACGCATCACGCGCGCTATCCCCGCGCCCTTGGCGGGCATCGGTATCGTCGCTGCGGTGGTGATCTTTTTTGGGCTGGATGTGCCGCGTGTTGGAGATTTGGCGTCGATCCAAGGCGGCTTGCCAAGCTTGCATATCCCGATGGTGCCGCTGAATTGGGAAACGTTCGAGATTATTCTGCCTTATGCGATCATTCTGGCGGCGATCGGACTGATTGAAAGCTTGCTGACACTGAACCTTGTGGGAGATATGACCAACGAACGCGGTGGCGCGTCGCAAGAATGTATTGCCCAGGGTGTGGCGAACACGGTTACGGGTTTCTTTGGCGGCATGGGCGGGTGCGCGATGATCGGGCAGTCGATGATCAATGTAAAATCCGGTGGACGTACGCGCGTTGCAGGTATTGCGGCCGCGGTATTTTTGCTGCTGTTTATTCTGGTTGGTTCTTCTGTGATTGAGTTGATCCCTTTGGCGGCGCTGGTCGGTGTGATGTTCATGGTGGTCATCGGGACCTTTGCGTGGAATTCACTGCGCATCCTGCGAAAAGTGCCCCTGACCGATGCGTTTGTGATTTTGCTGGTAACAGTTGTGACCGTGCTTGAAGACTTGGCAGTCGCGGTTGTCGTCGGTGTGATTGTCAGCGCGCTTGCCTATGCGTGGAACAATGCTACGCGGATTCATGCGAAGACGCGGGCATCGTCGACCGAAAAGGGTGCCAAGGTATATGAGATTAATGGGCCTTTGTTTTTTGGATCGTCAGATGGGTTTATGGAGATTTTCGACGTTGAAGGTGACCCAGATACGGTGATCGTTGATTTTGCTGACAGCCGCGTTGTCGATCAGTCGGCATTGCAAGCTATCGAAGCCATTGCAGAGAAGTACGAAGCTGCGGGAAAGACTGTAATGCTGCGGCATCTGAGCCGAGATTGTCACAGACTTTTGCAGAAAGCGGGACAGCTGATGGTAGATAGTGACGACGACCCCGAGTATGCGTTGGCGGTCGATTATTCGATCAAAACGGGCAGTCTCGGCGGACATTAATGGTGGATCGGCGCTCTTGCCTATGGCAAGTCGCTCCGCCCACCATCCCATTCGACCGCCTCTGAGGTTCAGAAAATCTTGAAAGACGCGACAAACGGCAAATGGTCTGAGACTTCTTTGCGAAAAGCTTCGCGGCCCATATCCATCGTCCAATGCATCGGGAAAAGGCGCAGGGATCCTTTGATATAGTCTGTTGAATACTTTCGACTGACCGCAAAGCCATCTAGCAAATTTGCACGGCCCTTTTCGAGGATATGCGAGAACCTATCTTGCAGATCCCAGCTTGAAACGAAATCCATCACGTCATCCCCGCCCAGGTGGTGAAAGTTGGAGACATCCTGACCGGGGATCATGTTAAAATCCCCCATCAAAAAGATCGCCCTGCGTTTTGTGCCCTTCGTCGCTTGCAAGTTGGTGATCCAATCACCGATGACTTTGCCTTGGCTGTCGCGCATTTCCTGTTCATCTTTGTCACGTCCAGCTTTCAGGTGCACCCCGATGATTGTTGCCGTGAGCTTGGCTATTTTCACGTCGACCGCAAAGGCTTGTCGCCCGCGCCCATAGCTGCCTTCGGAACCGGGAATGAACCTCGGGTTCGTCACCTCTATCCCGGGTTTGTGTAGAAAGCCGATGTGGATATTGCCGTTTTTCTGTTCCAGTATCGTGTGATTGTAGCACAGGCCAAATCCATTGAGCTTGCTGACGAGCGTGTTGATATAGTTGAGCGGAGACACCTCGACCAAAGTGACAAATTCAGCGTCCAACAGGGCCAGTCCTTCGGCCTGCTTTTGCGCCTTCTTTGATCGCCCGGAAATACCAACAGGTTGGCCTGGTCGGGTGTATCCCGCCAAGTTCCAAACCGCTGCACGGATGATCGAATGGTTGAAATCGGTCATGGTCGCCTCCCTTTGTGGTGCCTAACAGAAGGAGGGTAGCACACCTTTTGGTGGAGCGGGTGTGGTGAATTCCCGTATATTAATCGTCGGGACGGGCTAGTTCGAAAACATCAGTCACACGGGTATAATCACGGTAGCCCATACGGCTTAGCGGCGTGAAAGTGGTCACGTCAAAACGACCGTCGACCAGTGTGTCCTCTCGCATATGTACGCCGATCACTTCACCGAAGACGACAAAGTTATGCGCGCCTTCGATTTTAATGATCTGCGTCATCCGGCATTCGAGACTGGCGGGGGCTGTTGCGACACGCGCGCAGTTAATCTCGGCGCATTCGGCTTGTTCGATTCCGGCGTGGGCAAATTCATCCACGTCACGGGGTAACGCCTCAGAAGAAGCGTTCATCACGTCACGCATATCGTACTGTACGATGTTCACGCAAAACACACCAGTCTCACGAATATTGGCAACAGAATCTTTTGTGTCGCCTTGATCGTCTTTCGCGGCAGTCGAGGCAAACATGACTTGTGGCGGCACATAGGCTACCGCGTTGAAAAACGAATAGGGTGCAAGGTTGTTTTGTCCGGCTGCATTGCGTGTGGAAATCCAACCGATAGGGCGCGGCGTGACGATGGCGTTGAACGGGTTGTGGGGCAAACCATGTCCGTCTTTGGGGCGATAAAACATATGCGTCTCCAGATCGTTTGCAGGCGGTGTACCCCATGTGCTAGGCCCGGACCACCTGAAACCCAAAGCAAAGATCATCTGGCCCGGTTCTTCCTGTGTACAAGTTAACTTTAGAAACCGCGCAGGACGTCTATGAAGTCGAAGCGCTTTATGATTTGTGTTTTGCGCCGGGGCGCGAGGCGCTGTCGTCGTACCGGTTGCGCGATGACGTTCCGCCGGTGCCGGGTCTTAGCCATGTGGCCCGTGATGTGGATGGTATTCTGGCGGGGGCGATCCGGTATTGGCCGGTCCATGTCGGGCAAGAGGATGCGTTGTTATTGGGGCCTGTTGCTGTGCATCCGACACGGCAGGGCGAAGGGCTTGCGTCCGTTCTGATCCGAGAGACACTTGAATTGGCAACAGGCCTCGGGTGGGCGCGGGTGATGCTTGTTGGGGATGCGCCTTACTACGCACGTTATGGGTTTGGCCGGCTTGACGGCGTTGTCATGCCGCCGCCGACCAACCCCGATCGCGTTTTGGGGCGTGCTTTGGTGCGTGGCGCATGGGATAACTTGACTGGGCATGTGACCCGTTGGACGATTGATTGAAATCGACCGTTGCGCTGCCCATCTTGGTAACAGGAGATCGCGGAATGGATGTAATCATCGTTGACGAACCAGTGGATGTGGACGCGCGGCTTGATGCTTTGGCGCGTCGGTACAAACGGGCAGGCGGCTTGGGGATCGAGGTTTTAAACCTGATTGGTGGACGCGCCGAGGGCTTGTTAGATCAATTGCCGAACGCAGTGCGGGGGGGGCTTGAGCAGGCAACGACGCGCGCGCTTGAGCAGGCGATGAAAGCCGCCCACGAAAGCCGTGCAATTGTCCCTGACCAAAAAGGCTGGCTTAATTCCGTGGCGGGTGCCGCGATGGGGGCGGTGGGCGGCATGGGCGGGTTGCCGACGGCCTTGGCGGAATTGCCGGTGACCACCACGCTGCTGCTGCGTGTTATCCAAGGCGTTGCGGTTGAGAACGGCTTTGACGCATCTGCGCAAAATGTTCAGTTCGATTGTATTCAGGTTTTTGCCTCAGCAGGGCCGCTTGAGGCAGACGATGGCGCAGATTTGGGATTCATATCCGCGCGCGTGACGATAACCGGGGCAGCCGTACACGGCGTCATTGCCAAAGTTGCCCCGCGTCTAGCGACTGTGTTGGGTCAAAAGCTGGCAGCGCAGACAGTGCCTGTTTTGGGGGCGGTTGCGGGGGCAGCGACCAACTATGCCTATACGAGCTATTATTCCGAAATGGCACATGTGCATTTTGGTTTGCGCAAGCTGTCGGTGGATGCAGATGTTCCGCTGGACGTATTGGTCGACGCATTGCGTCAGCGTGTTAAGCACAGGGACATTACCGCGTAGCTCCACGCCGCTTACAAAATATGGTAGTGACACCGCAACAGTTTGGCCTAATTAGTAAAAAATTAGTGTTTTGGTTGGCAATTAGTGAAAACTAAGGCACAATATGCGGCAAAATATCACTTTTATAAAATTATGAGCACACATCAGCGAAATATGATCAAGCAACTGCCCATCTCGTTGCCCGGCGCCCGCAAGACAGATGTGCGCACGCAATTTGCGGCGCTTTGCTATAAAGTGCGCAAAGGCAAAGTGCGTATTTTGCTGATCACATCACGAACGACAAAGCGGTGGATCGTTCCAAAGGGCTGGCCGATGGACGGAAAAACACCAGCGGAATCGGCCTACATCGAAGCATGGGAAGAGGCGGGCGTCACGGGCGTTTCTGACGAACGTTGTATTGGCGTTTTTTCCTATAGCAAAGGCATGGAAGACCAAGACGATTTGCCCTGTTTGGCGATGGTATTTGCGATAGAAGTGACAGACTTGGCCGATGAATACCCCGAAGCGAACGAACGCGACCGTATTTGGATATCGCGCAAAAAGGCGGCCGCCTTGGTGGACGAGCCTGAGCTGTCGCGGATTTTGCGCGATTTCGATCCACGCATCAACAATTGACACGACCTTGACGCGGGCAGGTGGACGCCACATTTCCTTTGGCAAGATACGGCCAGCAGGGTAACACATTCGCTATGATTCAATATGCGCTCAAATGCAGTGACGGGCACCAGTTTGAAAGCTGGTTTCAATCGGCGTCAGCCTTTGAGACACTGTCTCAGGCGGGCCATTTGTCCTGTGCAATTTGTGGAAATACGTCGGTTGAAAAGGCTGTGATGGCTCCGCGCGTATCGTCTGGGCGGGCCGTGGAGCCCGCACAACCTTTGACGGCGCCCGCCTCTGAAGCTGAAAAAGAAATCAACGCGTTGCGCGAACATGTTGAACAAAACGCCGACTATGTTGGCGGTAATTTCGCGCGGGAAGCGCGCTCAATGCATTCAGGTGACGCGCCAGAACGAGCGATTTATGGCGAGGCGAATGGCGCAGAAGCCAAAGCCCTGATTGAAGAGGGGGTCCCCGTGGCGCCGTTGCCCTTTATTCCGAACCGAAAGGCGAATTGACCAAAATGACTGTTTTAATAACTGGGACCAGCCGCGGTATTGGGGCAGGGCTGGCGAACGCGTACCGCGCGCGCGGCGAAGACGTCATTGGTACAACACGCGCAGGGGAATGGGCGCTGGATGTGACGGATCCCGCCAGCCACTCAGCACTTGCCGAACGGTTGGCAGGTAAGCCAATCGACTTGCTTGTATGTAATGCAGGTGTGTTTTTGGACAAAGGCAATGCAATAGACACAGGATATGGCGCAGACTTGTGGGCAGCCAGTTTTGCTGCAAATGTCACGGGCGTCTTTCTGGCGATCCAATCGCTGCTTCCGAACCTCAAAAAAGCAGGCAACGGACGGATTGCAATTATTTCGTCGCAAATGGCCTCCAGCACGCATGCACCCGGGGGCAGCTACATTTACCGCGCATCAAAGGCCGCGGTGTTGAACCTCGGACGGAATTTGTCGGCAGATTTGCAAAGCGATGACATTGCAGTTGGGATTTACCACCCTGGTTGGGTGACGACCGATATGGGCGGGGCCTCTGCAGATATTGATGTCGAAGAAGCGGTGTCGGGCTTAATCGCGCGGTTTGACGCACTTGAATTGACAACTACCGGCGTATTCGAGACGTGGGACGGGCGCACGCACCCCTTTTAAGGTCGTATGATTGACTGGCATGCCACAGGTCTTGCTTGTGTGTCGCGGGCAGAGCGCGTAAACCCGCCGCGACGAATGCAAGGGACGAAACGATGCCAGTTTTGGTCATGAAATTCGGCGGGACATCGGTGGCAACACTCGACCGTATCCGCCGCGCCGCAAAGAAGGTCGGCGTTGAGGTTGCTAAGGGCTACGACGTGATCGTGATCGTGTCGGCCATGTCTGGGAAAACCAACGAACTTGTGGGATGGGTGAATGAAACCTCGCCGCTGTATGACGCGCGTGAATACGACGCTGTTGTGTCGTCGGGCGAGAACGTCACTGCAGGGTTGATGGCGCTGACATTGCAGGAAATGGATGTGCCCGCGCGCAGCTGGCAGGGCTGGCAAGTGCCGGTGATGACAACCAGCGCACATTCCTCCGCTCGCATCGAAGACATCCCACCAGAAAACATCAACACGAAATTTGGTGAAGGCATGCGTGTGGCTGTGGTCGCTGGCTTTCAAGGGGTCAGCCCCGAGGGCCGCATCACAACACTAGGCCGGGGCGGGTCTGACACGACCGCTGTTGCTTTTGCTGCGGCCTTTGAGGCGGAGCGGTGCGATATCTATACGGACGTGGATGGTGTCTACACCACCGACCCGCGCATCAGCCCCAAAGCGCGCAAGCTCGACAAAATCGCGTTTGAAGAGATGTTGGAACTGGCGTCTTTGGGCGCGAAGGTCTTGCAGACGCGGTCCGTGGAACTGGCAATGCGGTATAAGGTCAAACTCAGAGTGCTCAGCAGCTTTGAAGAACAATCAGATGAAGCAGGCACATTGGTCTGCGACGAGGATGAAATCATGGAAAGCAATGTAGTTGCAGGCGTGGCGTTCAGCCGGGACGAAGCGAAAATGACACTGGTCAGCGTTGCCGACCGTCCTGGGATTGCGGCAAGCATCTTTACCGCCCTCAGTGATGCGGGTGTGAATGTCGACATGATTGTCCAGAACATATCGGAAGAAGGGCGCACGGATATGACGTGGTCTTGCCCCACCAATCAGGTGGCGCGCGCGGAAAAGGCTGTGGCTGATGCGAAGGCTGCCGGTACGATCAACTACCACGAAGCGATTGCGGACACTGATGTCACGAAAGTGTCGGTTGTGGGTATCGGGATGCGCAGCCATACCGGTGTTGCGGCGAAAATGTTCCAAGTGTTGAGCGCTGAAGGCATCAACATCAAGGTCATCACCACGTCCGAGATCAAGATTTCCGTCCTGATTGATCGGAAATACATGGAACTTGCTGTTCAAGCCTTGCATGATGCTTTCGAATTGGAGAAAGCAGCCTAGGCGACTTACAGCATCGGGCGCTGATCTTGGAGGAAGGCACCATTGGCTGAGCGTCTTGAGAGTGAATCGCGCAAGTTGCTTGGGCGGCTACGCGATGCCATGGCTGGCGATGCCGCCGGGCAAGAGCGCCTTGACGAGATCACCGCCCTGATCGCGACAAGCATGCGGTGCGAAGTCTGCTCCATCTATCTGTTCCGAGATGCAGACACACTGGAGCTATGCGCGACAGAAGGCTTGAACAAGCAAGCGGTGCACCAAACACGCATGAAGCTGGGCGAAGGGCTGGTGGGCCGGGTCGCGAAGCAGCGCAGTTTGATTAATACGCCTGATGCGCCTCAGGCTAAGGGTTTCCGCTACATGCCCGAAACGGGAGAGGAGATATATTCCAGTTTCCTCGGTGTTCCCATTCAGCGCTTGGGCGAAGCGCTGGGCGTTTTGGTGGTGCAGTCAAAGTCGAGCCGCGAGTTTTCGGCAGATGAAATTTATGCGCTTGAAGTTGTTGCAATGGTCCTAGCCGAGATGACAGAGCTGGGTGTGTTTCTGGGCGAGGGGGCTGCTTTGTCGGCGCGCCATTCCCGTCCGGTGATGTTTCGCGGCACCGTAGGCCAGGAAGGTGCCGCCGAAGGGCATGTTTGGCTGCACGAGCCGCGGGTCGTGGTCACCAATCCTATCGCTGACGATCCGCATGCCGAATTGACCCGTCTGCACGACGCGGTCGAACAGTTGCGCGTGGGCGTGGACAAGATGCTCGACATGGCGGGGAATGGTGACAAAGAACAGCTGCAGGTATTAGAAGCTTACCGCATGTTTGCCAATTCCAAAGGGTGGATGCGGCGGATGGAGGAAGACATCTCCAACGGGCTGTCAGCCGAGGCTGCAGTGGAAAAAGAGCAATCCACCGCACGGGCGCGTATGGCGCAAGTCACAGATGCATATTTGCGCGAACGGCTTAGTGATCTTGATGATTTATCCAACCGTTTATTACGTATTCTAACGGGCCAAGGGGCAAACACCGGGGCTGAATTACCTGCTGATCCGATCTTGATTGCACGCAACATTGGCCCGGCTGAATTGCTCGAATATGGCCGAAGCCTGAAAGGCATCGTGTTGGAAGAAGGCTCTGTTGGAAGCCATGCAGCAGTCGTCGCGCGGGCTTTGGCCATTCCCCTTGTCGTGCATGCGGGTCGTGTGACAACCGAAGCGCTAAACGGCGATCATATCATGGTCGACGGCGAACAGGGCATTGTGCACCTGCGGCCCGACGAATCCGTTGTGTCAGCGTTTCGCGACAAGATTGCGATGCTGGCGGCCGCCCAAGAGCGCTATGCATCTATTCGCGACAAACCGGCTCAGACCAAAGATGGGGCTATCGTTTCGCTGAAAATGAATGCGGGCTTGATGGCGGATTTACCATCCCTTCCATCATCTGGTGCAGAGGGGGTCGGCCTTTTCCGAACCGAACTGCAGTTTCTTGTGCGCAATCAAATGCCGCGCCGATCAGAGCTTGTGGCTTTGTATGCGCGCGTATTAGACGCAGCCCAAGGCAAGCCTGTTGTATTTAGGACGCTCGATATCGGATCGGACAAAGTCCTGCCCTATATGAAGCCAAACGATGAGCCGAACCCAGCTTTGGGGTGGCGCGCGATCCGGGTGGGTTTGGACAAGCCGGGCATTATGCGTATGCAGCTACAGGCTTTGATCCGTGCTGCAAACGGGCGTCCCCTGACGGTGATGTTTCCCTTTGTCGCACAAATGGAAGAATACACAGAAGCACGCCGCTTGATGGATTTGACCCTTGCAGCAGAGGCCCGCTTGGGTCACCCGCTGCCTGAAAAGGTTGAAGTGGGCGCAATGCTAGAAACTCCGAGCCTTGCGTTCGCCCCGCTGAAATTTTTCGAAGATATTGATTTCCTGTCAATTGGCGGCAACGACCTCAAGCAATTCTTCTTTGCAGCAGATCGAGAAAATGAACGGGTACGCAGGCGGTATGATACCCTCAATGTTTCGTTCCTAAGTTTTGTCGAGCGTATCGTTGAGCGGTGCGAAATCACTGGAACACCGGTTTCTTTTTGCGGTGAAGATGCAGGTCGACCTGTCGAGGCGCTGTGCTTTGCAGCAATTGGATTGCGGAATTTGTCGATGCGCCCGGCCTCGATTGGCCCCGTTAAAAACCTGCTGAGGCGGTCTGATTTGAGCGCGGTGCGCAAAGTTATTTCAGATGCACGCCACCGAGGTGAAATGTCGGTTAGACCCGCGGTAATGGACTGGCTGCGGCAGCAGGGTTAATCTGCACACTTGGAATGCTGGTAAAGGAAAAGCTGTAATGTCTGCTCCAACAGCGTTTGACCGTTTGGTCCAGTATGTAACGCCCTTTGGTATCGCTCTGGTTGGTGTCGGCTTGTTCCATCTGTTGCATCTGCCCTTGCCATGGCTTTTGGGGCCAATCATGGCCTGTCTTGTAGCCGCTTTGTTAGGTCTGCGTATGCGGGGTATTGGCGTGGTCAACAATACCATGCGAACGATACTTGGCGTGGCCGTTGGTGCCAGTTTCACGCCCGTGGTTTTGGCGTCCATGCTCGGCATGTGGCCGACGCTGCTGTTGGTGCCACTAATGATCATCTGTATCGGATTTGTCGGTGTCCCGTACTTTCAAAAGCTTTGTGGGTATGATTTCCCGACCAGCTATTATGCGGCGATGCCGGGCGGGTTGCAGGATATGTTGCTATTTGGTGAAGAAGCAGGTGGGAATCCGCGCGCTCTTTCTTTGATCCATGCTACGCGAATCCTGGTCATTGTAGTGTCTTTGCCTTTCGTTTTGCAGGCGTTTTGGCAGGCGGATTTGTCCAACCCGCCTGGAGCACCTCTAACGTCGATTGCTTTGGACCAGTTGCTGATTATGGTCATCTGCGCGATCGGAGGATGGCGTGTTGCCAAAGCTCTCGGATTGTTTGGTGCATCCATTCTAGGGCCGTTGATTGCGGCGGCGATTGCCGCATTGTCCGGCGTGTTGGAGCATCGTCCTCCTGCAGAGGCGGTTTGGTTGGCTCAATTCTTTATCGGCATGACAGTCGGCGTGAAATACACCGGCATCACAATGGCCGAAGTCCGGCATGATTTAGTCGCCGGTTTGGGCTTTTGTTGCATCTTATTGGTTTTGACGTTCTTCTTCGTCGAAATTGTGTACACGCTGGGCCTTGCACCAGGGATGGAGGCTTTACTGGCATTCGCGCCGGGGGGGCAGGCCGAAATGACGGTCCTCGCTTTGATAGTAGGCGCAGATATGGCCTTCGTCGTGGCGCATCATGTATTGCGGATCGTTGTCGTGATCGTGGGCGCACCGTTTTTCGCTCGTTTTTTTGAAAGTCGCTAAAACTATTCATTCGCTTGTGCACGAAGGCTGGCCAAAATTCCCAAAGCTTCTGTTTCTCGTCCCAGCGGGACAAACAGATGGTCATGGTAAAACCCAGAAACCGGATTTACGCCCATATCTGCTTGGGTCAGGGCGGCCGAAATCCGCGAAATGAAGCCAACGGCTTCCAACGACGAGTGGACATTCAGCGTAATCATTCGACATGGGAATTCATAGTCTACCCCGAGTTCCTCTGCATCAGATTGCAGTAGAACGAGCGTGATGCCTTCCGCTTCTTGAAACATCATCCGAGGAGAGAACTTTTGCTTGGATGGTAGTTCATTCACGGTTGTGAAAACAAATATACCATCGACGAGTTCAGCTGTAAGTGTCGAAAATAACTGGCCAATGTCTATTTCACCGCTCATGTGTCACCTTTGTTTCGCTGGCGTAAACTGGTGAAAAAAAGTGCATGCCGCAATACGTGGCTGCGCTTTTTTGGCAAAATGTCCTATTTGAGCTGTGGTTGGTAAATCGATTTTTTACAGCTACTACAGGGTATTTTCCGAGCGCTTATGCATCATTTCCGGCAATCTACTGCGTCGTTGCAATGGCGGTAGAAATGATAAACGAGACGAGCCCAAGATGGTAAACTCCATGTTTGTAGGTTGATTAAACCCATTTTCATGACTGGGTAAAATAAACAGAAAGCTTTGCACCGCTGTTTGCCGTTTCGGTGTTTTGAAGTTTTCCACTTTGCATTTTCGGTTGTCATAGGCAACCACTGTGCGCTTTCTACCCCGTGGGTAGCGACTGGGGAGTTAGAACTCTCCCCACTCTTCGAATTTCTCGGCCCCGACAGCCATTGCTGGCTTGTACGGTTCTGACGGTGACTTTGGTTTTGTTTGTATCTCTGCGCTGGAGCCGGAAACTTTGAAGCGTTCCGTGGCTGTCTGCAGTTCTGTTGCTTCATTGGCCAAGACGTGGCTGGAGGCGGTTACTTCCTCGAAGGCTGCTGCTTGTTTTTGTGTGTTGCTGTCAACTTGTGCGAGTGAGGAGGAAATCTCTTTGATACCAGATGCTTGCTCAGATATGGCCCGCGTTACGTCGCTAACGCTATCTGAAATTTTCACCACGCTGCCTGCGATATTCTCCAAAGAAGTTTTAGCGTTAGCAACATTGTCGACCCCTTCTTTGACCGCAAGGTCGCTCTGGCTAAGAACGGCTGATATTTCTTTTGATGCTTCGCTGGCACGCTGTGCCAATTGTCGGACCTCAGAGGCCACTACGGAGAAGCCACGGCCTGCATCACCTGCACGCGCCGCCTCAACTCCCGCGTTAAGTGCGAGCAGGTTAATTTGGAAAGCAATATCGTTTATAACACCTGTGACGCGGGTAATCTCTGCAGAGCCCTGCGCGATACGGTCCATGGAGTCAGCGGCATCATTCGCAACTTTCTCGCTTTCTTTTGCAGTTCGGCTGGCTTGTTGGGCGTTTTTACTGACGTCAGTAATGTTGCCGTTTACCTGTTCGATGCTTGCAGTCAGTTCTTCGAGCGCAGCCGATGTTTCTTCCACTGCAGCGGCATTTTGTTCCGCCTGCCTCGATAGTACATCTGCGGTTTCGCGCAATTCGGATGACGACCCCGAAAGTGTGGTGCCGCTTGCCGAAATGTCCGAAACCAGTGAGGTTAGGGACTCTAACATATTGTTCACATTTACCTGCAGATCCTTGAATGAGCCTTTAAAATCTCCGTGCAGGCGATCCGTTAGATTTCCTTCTGCGACTTGACTCATCACGGCACCCGTTGAAGTGAGGCCGTCATCAACAACTGTCATTAAATCGTTGATGTTCTCGGACAAGTCCGTGAGCGTTTTATCATCGAAGTCCGCTTGCACTCGATTAGAGAAGTCACCCTCCAGCGCCGCGGCGACAACATCGCCAAAGGAATCCCCAAGCTTCTGCATCATTTCGTCACGCAGTCGTTGGGCATCCCGATCTGCCTGCTCTTTTTCACGCGCCATTTCGATTTCGCGCTGCGCCGCTTTTTCGCTTTCTGTGTTCAGCTCCGCCATTTTTTCACTGGCTGCCTTTTGTTCTTCGCTCATTTTTTCCATGCGTAGAGCGCTTTGACGGAAAATTTCGGTTTTTCGCGCCAGTTGGCCAATCTCGTCTTTGCGCTCCGTGCAGGGCACCTCTGTCTCCAAAGAACCATCAGCAACATGCGTGACCGCACCGGTGAGGTTTTGAATGGGGCGCGCAATACTGCGTGAAAACGCTATGGAAAAGCCCAACACACCCAACAAAATGCAAAAAGAGATTGCCAAGGCCTGGAGTATTGAGGTGCGCAAACTGCTAAAAAGTTCAGAGGTATCTTGTTGCACCACGGTGACCCATTTGGTCCCAAGGAACTCAATGGGTCTTGCATAGCCCATAACATTTTGGCCGAAATGGCCCGTGGCCGCAAAAGCGTTCGGCGTACCAGATAATGCAGTTGCAACAGCAGGAGTGTCCACGATGCGGTTTAGAATATCTACATCTTCGGTTTGTAGCGAGTCAGACCGCATCTGCCGGTCTTCTCCGACCAAAAAGCCATCGGCTGACTGACCCAAACCTTGAAAGTTGCCCGCGCGATCCGACAGTTCGCTGATGGGCATTTGATATGCCAAGACGCCCAGACGTGTCCCGTCCGTGTTAAACACGGGCCGGGCAATAAAGGCTGCTGGTGCAAAATTGCTGGGTTCGTACGGCGCAAAATCTACAAATGCGGAGCTGCTATCTGGACCAAGCTCCATTGCTTGCCGGTAGCTTTCCGCCAGACCTGAAGTGGCCCATGGACCGGTCAGCATGTTGGTGGCGAAATCGTTTTCTTTATACACGCTGTAGACCAAGTTGCCTTCGAGATCGAAAAGAAAAATATCGTAATAATTCATTTCGTTTTGTAGGTTGTCCAAGGTCGGATGATAGATGGCATGAATAAAGCCATAGCTGGACCCCGTGTCCGCTGAGACCAAAAGATCCTTTTCACCTAATGGGTATTCATTTTCCGTAACATAAACACGGCGCAAAACTTCCTCTGGTTTTTCGAGGCTGTTGTATCCATCCGCAAGCGCAATCAATGCCTGAGAGGTCGCAGGTGCGGCCGCTTGCAATGTGATGTCGCGATTGATGTTGTCAAGCAGCGCTTGTACGCGTTTGGTGCTGACATAGGTCACACCTTCCAGCTTTTCACGTGCGCTTTGGGCAATCGATTGCTGTGTCATATAGGCGTTTGCCACCGACATGATCACGATGGTCATCGCGACCAGAAGTCCAATAACCAAAGGCAATTTTTTGCCAATATTCATATCTGTAATGAAGCGCATCTGCTTGTACCACCTATCTTAATACTTGGTCTTGCGTTGGTGGCGTCAGTTGTCTTGAACTATGAGGCGCTTACCAAACAGATAGGGGAGTAGTGGCAACCTATTGTGATTTTATGAATCAGTCACTGCAAAACAGATACAATTGTTGTTTGCGGACGCTTGCATGATGTGTTGCAGCTGGGGACGGCAGGGGGGATATTTGGTGTAATCTATCGGGAACAGTCAACTAGAAACCACCCACAATCTTATCCGGCCTAAGTGCAGGATTTCATTGTTGACCAACAAAATATTAGTGCAACCGATTATTTTCTTGAGAGTCTGGTGCAGTCGCCTGCCATGCAATTTCAAGCGCCTGTTGCGCGGGCACGGGGCGGCCATACAAGTATCCCTGACCACATTGCGCACCCAATTCGATCAAAGCCTTTGCTTGTTGCTCTGTCTCAATACCCTCAACAACGACATGAAGTTGTAGATTTTGGGCCATATCGAGAACGCCATCTAGCAAGAAACGCGCTTTTTGTGAGTGTTCAATCTGGTCCACCAGCGATCGGTCAATTTTCAATTCATCTGTTGTTGCTGATTGCAAATAGCCTAAGGACGAATACCCGGTCCCAAAGTCATCAATCGAGATGCGGGGCCCAATTGCCCGTATCGCCGAAATAATTTCATGCGCCTGACCCCAATCATGCATTTCGACCGTTTCGGTGATTTCCAGTGTGAGCAATTCTGGCCTTAGGCCGGATCTTTCAAGGGCCTCAGAAACCCAGACGACAACGCGGTCGGAATGAAAATGCAAGGCTGATAAATTCACACTGACGGAATAACTGGAGTTATTCGCTTGGTTGAACTGTGCCATTATTTCAGCTGATTTTTGAAGTACAAAGCGATCAACATCTAAAACCACACCGCTTTCTTCCGCGATGTTTATAAACTCATCCGGTGATATGACGCTGCCGTTTCTGATCCAGCGCACCAAGGCCTCAAAGCCGTAGACCTCGCCAGATGAAATGCGGACTTTGGGTTGCAAATAGATTTCCAATTCGTCGTTGTTAATCGCTTTTGGCAGAGCATCGACCATCGACCGGCGTTCTAAAAACCGCTGTTCAAGCTTGGCGTCATAGATGGTCAGCCGACCACGACCGTTTGTTTTGGAAGTATAAAGAGCAAAATCGGTGAACCTACACAGATCATCCAAGGTCTGCGCAAGCTGCGTACTAAGTTGGTCTTTGGTTGCTAAGCCAATACTAAACCCAAATCGCAAAGTTTCGCCTTCAAACAGAAGCGTTTCGCGCGCTTTTTGCAGCAAGTTTTCGCACGCAGACATCATAGCTGGCATATCTTTTGACCGAAAAACGATAGCGAATTCGTCACCCCCAAATCGTGCTGCAAACCCGTTAAACTGTTGCGCGGTCTGATCAAGCAGATCGCCGACATGACATAATACAGCGTCGCCTGCTGCGTGACCGTAGGTATCGTTTACAGCTTTAAAGTCGTCCAGATCCACCAACGCTAAACCGACAGGTTCGTCGCTGTCCAGCAACTCACCAAGCCTGGCCTGAAATTGCGCTCGATTGGGCAGTTCAGTGAGTTGATCGTAGAATGCCAGAAACTGTACGTGTTTTTCTGCTTTTGCGCGCGCGCGGCTTGCACGCACCTCACTTTGAAACAGCAATAAGGCTGCGATGCCGACAAAGGTCAATCCGCCAAGGCTTGCGAGCAGGACATGCCGTTGCTTGGCCACCGTTGCCGATTGCTGACGCAGGATCGCTTTTTGCATATGGCCCATGTCATCCAAAAAGAGGACCAGTTTCTGCCGTGCGTTTTGGGCCGGTAGGAACAGATCACTCCAGACAGTGGTTGGATTTGCAAAGTCGGACAAAATTGCATCATCGGCTATCAGAAATACTTCTTCCAGCGACGCAAGAGCGTCTTCGGCCGATTGCAATATATCGTCCGCCTTCAAGGCGCGACTGAAGCTATCGCGGCGCACGTATAAGATGTCCGTGGCCTCAATAAAATTCAGTTTTGCTTCCGGGGTGAACGTCCCGTAAATTGCCGCTTCCTGCGCGATCAAAAGAACCCTTTGGATATCGCTCATAGACACAAAACCGTTTCTAAGCTGCGTGTCACTAAAGATACGGTGGTTTTCGGTCACGCTTTGGACAGAGCGTTCAACAAAAGCTGCGGCTATTGCACAGGTCGCTATCAACATCGCGACAGACAATGCGACGCCCATCCGCGACGCTAAGGCATCGCGTAAGCGTGTAAGCTTGGATGGGGCATCCTTGTGCATCTGAGGCTCAATAGTCCTACTGAACGGCTTCGATCCGAGCAGCCATCCAAACCAAATGCTCTTCCAATGCATTGCTTGAACTTTCGTAGCTGCTTTTGTCGATCACGAACTGGATTGGCCCGCGGGCGCGGCGGGAATGCGCTTTGCCATTCACTCGGGTTGCGACCAAGATTTCCACCTCTTCCCAGACGGCACGTTGAATAATCGACGTAAAGTCGTTTTCTGCAGTCACTCGAATGGCAGATGCCGTGTGCAAGCCATGCGCCTTCAGCAAATCCTTAAGCAGAATGCCCTCGAAATTTGCAGGCTTTTCGCGCCAAGGCGTTGTCGTCGTTAGTTGATACGTTGGCATTTCTTCCAGCGTGTCAGGGCTGTAGCGTGCTTCTTTGCCATCGGCCGCTACAATGACCAGTTCGGCCGCTCTTTCTTGCATGGGGGCAAGTTGAACTGGGCGCGGAGCGGCAGATGCGGAGAACGGCGCGAGGATCAACAAAATTGATAAAACGTGTCCGAAAGGTAAATGCACGACAGTGTCCTTTTGAAAGGTGGAATCCATACGTACCGTTAGACAGGACTGCTTAATTCTGAGTATGAAACGGCCTTCAGTTTAGCCATTTTTTAGCGGTCATTTTACTCAAAATAGGAAAAACGACGGTCGGTCCCGCAACTTAAATGACGCGCCTGTTCATTTGCTGGACTTGCGGTAGCTCGCGGGGGTCTGGCCAACCCACCGTTTGAATGCGCGGGTAAACGCGCTTTGTTCGGAAAATCCGGTCAAAAATGCGATGTCTGCAAGCGAATATTGATCTTCGCGCAATAGAGCCTCTGCAAGCTCTCTGCGTGTCTGCTCAGTCAACATCTGGAAGGTCAGACCATGTTCGGAAAGCCGTCTGTGGAATGAGCGACTGCTTAAGCCCAAATGGGTTGCGATGTGCAATAGCTTTGGTGCACCTTCATTTAAGGCCTGAGCAATCGCGTCCTTGGCATCACTCACAAGCGGGGGCAGATGGCGAAAACCCGCAAGCTCAGTTTCGAGGTTACCGATAAGATAGCGCGAAATTCCTTCGTCGCCGAGCAGGTTGGGCCGCTCCATCGCTTGTTCAGAGATCAAAAGACCGTCGATGCTTGCATTGAATGTGACAGGGCAGCGAAACCAGTCCTCATGAAATGCTTTAGTCCGCGGGGCGGCGTGCTGAACAAATACCTCGATCGGAGCAAAGGGTTCCGAACAGACTTGTCTACTCAGAGAAACGGCGCTTGCCAATGTCGCTTCATTTGAAAGGCGCAGACCCAAGCGACGAACGCCTTCTCGGTGCAATACGACCAAGGTGCCACGTGGGTTTGGTCGCAGTTCGTAGGAGACAACGCCCGTCCAAAGGCGGGCATACCGTTCGATGCGTGTGAAAGAGCCGTAAAGCGTGGGGGCGGCTTTCCAAGCCAGACCAAGGGCCCCGTATTCATCACACCTCATGGATGCACCGACGCGCAGTGGTAATGGTGTGACGTCGACTTGTTCCGCTAACGCTTCGAGCAAACTGTAATACGTCTGGGCTGGGATCATGGCCTTGGGATCCCAGGGCGCGTCATGATCAATACCCGCGCTGGCCAGCATTTGCCGCGCATCGATAACGGAACCGGCGGCTACCACCATTTTGCGTGCAAAAAGAGACGTCACATAGGCCATTTTGCAAAGGCTTTCGATAGATCATTCGGGCTTACTGCAGAACTGTATCTGCGTTCTTTTCTGATGTCACAGAACATCTGCACGCGCGGGCTGTTGCTTTGGCACATAGGGTCGAATGCTTTGCAAAATAGGTCAATACTTGGACGGTCAAACCGAGCTACGACGGGGTTGCAAGTTTTAACCAAGGGAGCTTGGCATGACGACTAAACCTATCCTCGTTGTCGGTGCGACCGGTAAAACCGGTGCGCGCGTTGCCACTAAGCTTGAACAAAAAGGTATTTGTGTGCGCTGCGGGTCGCGCGGTTCAGATTACCGTTTCGATTGGGATGACCCCATGACTTGGGCACCCGCGTTAAACGGAGCCGCCAAGGCCTATATGACATATTTTCCAGACCTTGCGTTTCCCGGAGCCATCGAAAAACTAGAAGCCTTTGCCAAAGCCGCCACCGCGAGTAGGTTACAACACATCGTTCTTTTGTCGGGGCGCGGTGAACACCACGCGCGGCTCGGAGAAGAGGTTATCTGTGCATCCGGCATTCCCTTTACCATCGTCCGGGCCGCATGGTTCGCTCAGAATTTCAGCGAGGGGTATCTGCGCAATCCGATCTTGGCAGGTATACTGCCGATGCCGGGCGGTGACATTGCCGAGCCCATCATCGACGTGGACGACGTCGCCGACGTGGCGGTTGCTGCCTTGACCGAAGACGGTCACCAAGGTGCACTTTACGAAGTGACAGGGCCCCGGCTGCTGACATTCGCCGACATGGCCGCGGCTTTAAGCGATGCAACGGGGCGTCAGATACGACACGTCCCGATCACTTACGAAGAATTTCATGCTGAAGTGGCAAAATCAGGTGGCACGCTCGTGGCGGATATTTTCACCGGAATTGCACGGGAAACGTTAGATGGGCGCAACGCGTATATCAGCGACGGCGTCGAGCGTGCTTTGGGTCGAAAGGCACGCGACTTTACTGACTACGCGACCGCTGCGGCAGCCAAAAGGGTGTGGCGCAGTGCAGTATGATATTCCTAGTCGCACCACCGCGCATCCGATGCCACTTATGCGTCTGGAAAAAATGGCTTTGGGCATCTCGGGGCTTTCGGCCCTTGGCGTTGGTGCGGTAATTTTGGCCCCGCCGTACGCGTTTTAAACCAGCTATAGCATCCGCGTGTGACCGCGCGCCAGTTTGCTTAACGAACTGTGCGCTCCGGCGACTGGGGCGGCGGCTTTGGGTGCATTAATGCTTGCGGGTATATCGCGTCTAACCCTTGTCCGGGTCGCCATAGTCGCAGCACCGCGATAAAGAAGACGAGTTCACCTTCGTTTGGTATAGAGATTTGCGTGGTCCATTGACGATCCGGCTATCCACCCGCTCATGGCAAATTGCTTGCCTAGCTAAAGAACTAAAAAACCAGACAACGCACTCAGGCGTCCGACCGGAAACCAAACGCTACGACGGTACTCTGCCGCGAATTGAAGCCTGATCGATTTGCGGACCAGCTCCCAAACGTTTCAAACCACGTAGTGAAGCGAATTGATTATATGGAGGCGAGTAGGAGAACCAAACTCCTGTACACAGATTTGCAACAAGCACACACCGAAAAGCCGCGTTCGATTTCAACAGCTTGCTAACGTTACAAATCGGTGCGGACAAAACTGTGTACAGCGGTTGATTTGGCGCCATCAACGGCTGTGCGGATTTTACTAAAATTTTAGCGGTTTCTGAATAGTCGCTGCTTACTTCTATGTCGCAAATTAAAACCGGTCGTGCGCTGCGTCATGCACGAATTGGTATGACGCGGACAAACCGGCCATCGTGTTTTACTAACAAACCAACGCTTTGCGGGCTTTTCGAAGGATGCCTAACACGTTCGGGAGTTTGCTGTCGCTCGAATGGATTGCATCTAAAGAGAACAAATCCGAGGTTTGCTCCCGGAAAAGGTCACATCCCCTATTTGCGCTGCGACACATCTACGCCGGCTCCGCAAAACACGGAAGACATCCTATCGCTTCGGCAACGCCCTTGCCTGAAGATAGCTTAACACCGGGCTTGTTGATCTCCCACTAGGCGCGGCAGACATGCACAGCGCAGGGCGCATGGCGCACGACGCGCGCCGCTGTCGATCCAAGTAGGAAATCGCTCAGACCGGGTTTGTGTGATCCAATGACAATACAGTCGATGCCTTTGCTCTCCGCGTACTCGATAATACTACGGTAAGCGTGTCCAACCACCAGTTCGGCGGTCACATCTTCCAGCCTGGCTGTTTTCTCCTTCAAGCTCGCGCGTGCACCGGCTTGCGCCTCACGTACCAAGTCTTCGCTTAGATAGGCCGCGACTGACCCTTGCGGAGCTTCGTGGATGTGGATGGCGGTAATCTTGCCATCTTCACCTGCTAAGGCGCGGGCAACGCTTAGTGTTTTAGGTGAGATGTCATGGTCAAGGGCCATCGGGACCAGAATGTTCTTGTACATGCGAACTCCAACGTTTTTGTGATATTTGGTGCACCGCATCATTCAGGGATGAATGCCGATGCACCCTGATTTGCAATCCTACTTGTAGATTTCAGGGAGGAACGTCGTCGATACTGCCGGCACATATGCAATCAGGATTACGACCGCAAACATGCACAGCACGAAGGGTACAGCCCGCGCGGCAATCTTTAGTATCGACTCTCCGGTAATGCCCGACACGACAAAGAGGTTGAGACCAAGCGGTGGGGTGATGAAGCCCACACCCAGTGCCGTGATCATCATGATACAGAACTGAATCTCGTTCATCCCGATATTGTCCGCGAGCGGTTTCAGGATCGGTGCAAGTATCACAATGTTTGGCGTGGTTTCCATCACGCAACCAGCGGCGATCAGGATGCCGATCATCAGCAAGATCAAGAGCCAAGGCTCATCCGTCAGGCTTGTCACGGAAGTTACAAAACCCTGCGGCACGCCCATAATTGCCAAAGCTTCCGCCAGAGGCGCGGAGAAGGCGATGATGGGCAGGATCACACCATTCACTTTGGCCGAACTCACCAGCATTGCAGGGAAGTCGGCAAAAGAGAGGGTGCGCATAATGAATCCCATGAGGATGGTTACCACGACGGCTGTTGCGCCGGCCTCAGTTGGTGTGAGACGTCCCGAGAAAATGCCGTAGAAGATTATGCCCGGCACGATAAACGCATACCAACCTGATTTTAGCGCGCGGCCCAGGTTCGTGAACCACTCATTGGCTGTCATCATTCCGCCGCCTTCGTAATTGTAGAGGCGGTTCACGATCAGATTGGTAATGAGGATCGAGAACAGGATGCATAGGCCGGGGATCAGCGCCGCCAAAAAGAGCGTCGACGCCGATATGCCCAAAACGAGGCCGATGATGATGTAGGCGATGGACGGCGGGATCAGGATACCGGTACAGGCACCCGCAGCGACGAGCGCACAGGCGTAAGGGCGTGGGTACCCGCTTTCGACAAGGCGCGCGATCGTCATACGACCAACCGCCGCAGCCCCCGCAGCATCCGAGCCGGAGATCGCGGCGAACATGCCGCAGACCAGAACCGTCGCGGAGCCAAAACCGCCTTTTGCAAAACAGGTGAGAGCCTCAGCCACATCGAGAAATTTTCGACTGAGCCCGGTTCTAACCAGAACGTCACCGGTCAGGATAAAGAGCGGCACGGCTGTCAACGCGAAAGCGTCGATGCCGGTGAAGAGTTTCTCGCCTACGAGGCTGAGCGGCAGATCGCCGGACATTACAAGCATGGCGATTGCGGCCGTGCCAATAGCTGCCCAAACGGGTACAGCGAGTGCGATCAATGCGACGAACACGAGGACCGGTATGTAGAAGTCCCAGCCGAGCTCGACTGTTTGATTGACTTGTTGCCAAAGCATGAGCGTGGTCCTTAATCGAAAAGAGTATCGCCTTCGTAAACCGGCTTACCGGTGCGAAGGGCATGAAAATCACGTTTGAATGACTGCATCAAACGCCAGATCATGAGAGCAAAACCTGCAGGTACTGCCATCAGAAACCACACTTTGGAAATGCGCAGGCCATCTGTCACGGAACCAAATTTTGCGGAGATATGCACAGACTCCCACGACCAATAGAGTGCTATGATCGCTACGAAAAACATGATGAAGTCGCCGAAGATATACAGCAGCGCTTTGGCGCGCGGCGGTAAATAGTGCATGATCACGTCAATGCGGATATGCGCGCGCTCTTTTACGGCGGCCGCCGCACCAACCCAGGCGAGGTAAATGAAAGAATACCGCACAATCTCTTCCCCCCAGATCGAGGAGTAGGAAAAGACTTCGCGGCGCAGCACTTCGATTGCCATAGTGATAACAAGCATCACGTAGAAAATCAGCAAGAGCCAGCGTTCAGCATTTCGGTCGAATTGACGCAATAGGTCCATTTCGGTGTCCAATGTATAGCTATGAACCGGAGAGCAGCGGCACCTGCTCCCGTAGGTCATCTAAGAAAATCGGGCGCCTCAAAGGGCGCCCGATTAGTTTCTCGTTTATGCGTCGTGGACGTAGTATTTGCCTTGGGTACCAGCGGCTTCTTCCATCTTGGCAAAGTTGTCCATGGAACCAGCTAGGTCCACTTTAAACTCGTCCCATTCGGAGCGCTGGAAGCCACCTGCTTCTTTCCATTCGCCAAGTTGATCTTCGCTTAGGCTGTGGAATTCCACACCGGCCTTTGTCAGTTCCGCCATGGCATAAGCACGGGCGGACGGAACTTTGGAAAGGTTTTGGTGCGCAGTCATTTCCGATCCCCACATTATACCGTCTTGTACGTCAGCCGGCATCGATTTGAACCACTCTAGGTTACAGGAGTAAACCTGACTATCCGGCACAGCCTGCGTGAATGTCACATGGCTTAGAATTTCACCGAAACCAAATACGTGAAGCGCGCCAACAGACGGATCAAGTGCGTCAGCAACGCCTTGCTTGATCGCGGATGGTGTCTCGCCCCACGCAACCGGTGTCGGGTTCGCGCCGACCATACGGTAGTACTGCTGAAGCATCTTCGATCCGGGAACACGGAACTTTACACCTGCCAGATCACCGGGCGTGATTACCGCGCCTGCGCCGCCTTTGCGAACCGCAACAACGCGCGGGTCGATGTTGACGTAAAACAGGGCCTTGAAGCCGTTTTCCTCGACTTTGGGCTCGACGTTGGATTTCCAGAAGTCTGATGTCACCAAATTAGTGAAGCGCTGGTTGGAGCCACACAGGTAGGGCATGTTGATAAGATCAACTGTTGATGCAAATGGCGCAAAGTTAGACAAGGAATGCTGTGCGGCCTGAATTGTGCCACCCTGCACGGCTTGAACGAGTGCGCCGCCAGCGCCAAGTTGACCGCCGGGAGCAAGTTTCACGTAGACCTTGCCGTTTGTCGCGTTCTGAATGTTTTCCTTAAGGTCCAGTTGCATGATCGGATAGCCGCGGGACGCGCCAAGCACGTAGGCAGTACCGATGATCATGATGTGTTCGGCGGCCTTTTCGCGGTCACGCTCTTCGTTTGCCGATTGGGCAGCAGCCTCTGAGGACCACAAAACGCCTGCGGCGCCAGCAACCATGGCTGCTGTAAAGCTGCCCGTAGTTGCCAATTTCAAAAAGTTTCGGCGCTCCGCCGACGCAAGCTCATTGCGTTCTTCAGTCATTCGTTTTCCTCCCATTGGAAACTGTTTTTTAGCTGTCGGAATCCTTCTCCCGATCAGCTTCTTTTTTCAAAATCCCGACGACGAATAGAAATGACGCCGCGAATAGGACAACCATTTCCGCCACATCCCCCAAAACCGGGTTTCGCGTGTAAGCGCCTATGGCGACGTTTGCGAAATAGATTATGAAGACGCCCAAAGATGCGAGTAAGTACATTGATTTGCTCTCCGGTTGTTTGCTTCGCCTGCAATGCAAGCGCTTACATTGGGCCTTGGATTCTGTTGTCGCCGCCATACTAATCTCCAACAGTTGATTCGTGCAAGCGCTTACACCAGGGCATGCATTCTTCATTCTTTCCACAGCATTACGCGACTTGCCATGACCGGCGATCCTTCTGGGCAGCAGTCCCGTGAACGGCAACAATCGGAATTCAGATCAAGCAGACTGCAATGCCGCCCCCTCACCAAATTGACTTTGCAATCGATGCGAAGATAGAAAATCCAAGGATTAAGCTGATTGGCTGAAAGGATAGCTTCTGTCTACCTCCCTGTAGATGGGGGTTATCCCAAGAGAAACTGGAAAAACTGTCGTGCTTGTTTCAGTGCCTGACCAGCGCTGATCCAAGTTGTGCTCAATGGCAATTTTTAAACGTAACTTGCGAATGCTTCTTGTGAGCCGCGCTCGGTGTGTACGAATTGTGCACACAATTCGCGCGACTACATCTTGTGATGGACTGGCGACAATATGGTGAATGACACTATATATTGTGGAGGCGAGTACCGGAATCGAACCGGTGTACACGGATTTGCAAGAGTTAGAATAGTACTGAAAAATCAGTATTTTATGTTTAGACGGAAGCCATTTTTTGGCGGAACATAGAGTGAATGTTTAGACGTCCAAATGCTGTGGAAACAGTTTGTTTTTCTATCAGTGCTAGATTCTGCGCGACACGATTTTTTGGCTTTGTTAGGGTCGCGTGGATTTGGCAAATACAGACTTAAATACGTTACCACCCAATTTCTCTCTGCGGCCCAAGCTGCCGGGTGAAGAGACGGCCTTTGTCGTTCCGCTTGATGAAGTTGAATCAATTGCCAACGCGCTCGGTATAGAGGGTTTGCTCCTAGTAGGTGTTGTAGTCGCAATCATTCTAGCTTGGCTCTTGCGTGCGAAACCGTCCGAATATCGAGTTGCCGAAGAAGAAACGCGAGAACTTCCACCGTTAAAGATCGCACCCAAACCGGCACGTTTTGAAGCGAAGACCGCGAAGCGATTACCACAAAAGAAATGTGTTGAAGGATCGGCGTACGTGACCGATGGGGACACCATTGTAATAAAGAAAACTCAGATACGTCTCTTTGGAATTGATGCACCTGAGTTGAACCACCCCTACGGCCAAAAAGCCAAGTGGGCGATGGTGAAGCTATGTAAGGGCCAAAAGATAAGAGCAGAAATAACAGAGAAAGATGCATACGGCCGGACCGTGGCGCGGTGCTACCTTCCCGATGGCCGAGACCTGTCTGCTGAACTGGTAAAGCAGGGGCTAGCGATAGACTGGCCGAAATTTTCGGGTGGCGTTTATCGCGATATGGAAGTTCCAAACGCTAGGAAGAAAATGTGGCTAGCTGCAGCTCGTCAGAGAGGACACATGCACGTTTGGAAAAAGTTTGAGGCAAGCCAGTCACAGGGTTCATAACGGCCCAAAGCCGACGTCCATAGCATAGTCGTCGTGCTGCAGCGCGGCCCGTCGAACCGGCGGTTCGCTGTGAGTGCAAGATCGAACCAGCAGCGAGCTGGTAAGCTGCGGACCCAGTAAACACTCAGTTTATAGCAGAAAGTGTTGATTATTTCTTTTTTGGGCGGCGAAATGTAGCATTAAAGGCGATGGTAACTCTTTCTTCGTCGGTTTGATTGGGGTGAACCCAGTGCATGAGATAGGAAGGAAACACGATCAACTCACCAACTGATGGGCGAATGCCTCGCTTTTGCTGAAAGGCGCTGGCACCAAGAGTTTTCCAATGCTGGAGGTCGGAACGCGGGTCCAGAAACTCGATCATTCCTGAAGAACCTTCTTCTACTTCTGGCTGAGCAACATAATAAACCCCAGACCAATGCGCGCCGGGATGTGTATGGGGCGCATTGTATCCACCGGCTGGATTTGCATTCATCCATGCAAAGAGTTTCAAGCTGAAATCTTCGGTTTTGAACCCTGAATTGACCTTTAGTGTGAGGTCGTAAACGGCCTGTTGCGCTGCTTCTCGCACTCTTTGAACACTGGGTGCATCGCTGTCGAACAAGTTGCCTTCAGAGTGCCAGCCGCCTCGGTTGGACTTTGAAACACCTGCGTTTCCCGCGCGCATCTGCTCGCCTTCCATTAAAAGCGCCGCATTGAGCACCGCGCAATCGGGCAATTGGAACCGAATTAGTGGCGTGGAAAAAAGTTTTTGGTACTTTGTCTGTTCTATCATTTTCAGGCTCTTTTGGTCTTTCCCCATTCTCTGACAATGCATGAGATACGGTTTGATGACGTTTTCCTCGTGTTGTTTGTCGCACCCCGACAGGGGTCGTGAAAATTCGACAGACGCGCCCTTAGTATCTGGCAAACGCTTGTATCCGCAAATGCTCCTTTGGATGATTTCCACCGATTTAATCCTAAGTTGTATTTCCTGGGTCGTCTTTTCCATGTTTGTCTGGAACCATAGCAAACGTTAGGAAACACCATGAAAATGAAAACGATCTTGATAAGCACGTCATTCGCCTTGATGGCCAGCACTGCTTTGTCTCAAACGACACGGGACCAGATTATCGAAGAATTGACGGAACAAGGTTTCAAGCGCATTGAGATCAGCCGCACCTTGTTTGGCAACACGCGCTTTGAAGCAACCGGGTCCGGCGTAGAGCGAGAAATTGTTCTGGGCAAAGACGGGACCGTGGTTCGCGACAGATCCGAGTCAGATGACGAATACGACGACGATGAAGACGACGATGACATCAATGATGATGAAGTCGACGACGACGAAAACGACGACGATAGCGAAAGCGACGATAGCGAAAGCGACGGCGACAGTGACGGCGGTGGCGACAGCGAAGGTGGCGATAGTGACGGCGGTGGCGACAGTGAAGGCGGCGACAGTGACGGCGGTGGCGACAGTGAAGGCGGCGACAGTGACAGCGAAGGTGATGATTGAGCTGTGCTAGAGCGCTTTAACCCGAGGTTGTCATTGTGAGTGGTAATCACGGAACCGATAAGGCATTCAATGCAGGGGTGGCATTATACGCCGCCTCTGCATTGGCATTTCTTTCAGAATTGGTCGGTGAGGTTACTGGGTATTATTTGTTCAGCGTCAGTTGGCTCGTTCACGAAATTATAGCACTTGTCACCTTCTGCGGGTTTGTCGTCGGTGGCGTTCTGATTTGGCGCAGCTACCAGGCATCTCAAAAGAGCCATGAAGAGCTAGAGAGGCTGTTACGATCCGTTCAGGGTGAGTTTTTCGAGATGCTGAGCATGCAGTTTGACCGATGGCATCTGAGCGATGCTGAAAAAGATGTCGCGTTGCTTACAGTGAAAGGCATGACGGTCAATGAAATTGCCGAATTACGCAACACGAGCCCGGGTACAATTAAGTCACAGAACAATTCTATATATCGAAAAGCTGACGTTAAGAGCCGAACCCAGCTCCTGGGAAAAATAATTGACAGGCTATTAGTCGAACATCCGCTCTAACCACATTCAGCGCAAAATCAATTGCGAGACCGGTTGCTGCACGTCGGGCTTTGAATACCGGAGCACTTCCGCATTGGGCTCTTTACCATCATTCGCCGCGCCTTTCACGAAGGTCTGCTGTCGGGAAATGAGCCAAACTTTGCAAAGCTCGCTATCTGCGCATAGTAGACCTTGGTGCTTGGTGTAACATGGGGGACGTTGAACCTGAGCCGTGAATGGCCGCTTCCATGTCTTTGACAGAATGCCCTTGCAGGTGCAGCGAATGCACACTTTCCGCCCTTATTTCCGCTTAGTACCGCGCATTTGCTGTGCTTGCGCAGCTCTGATCCGCTGACGCACCTTCTTCGTGTAATGTTGAACCATCGCGGGGCTTTGGCCCGTTACTGCTGCGATGAGGTCGTCGCCACAGCCCGCCTCTAGAAGCTCACAGGCTGCGTTGTAGCGCCAGCTGTGGATGTCGTAGGGCAGGGCCCCGATTTGTTCTCTGACCTTCCTGACGGCGGCTGAGGCGCCTCTGTAGGACCAGCGGTTGGAGCCCTGTTCGTTTGTGAGGATGAACACCGAATGGCGGCTGGCGGCGTCGAGTGCTGTTTGCAGTTCTGGTAGTATAGGGACCCAGAGTTCTTTTTTCGTTTTGTTCTGTCTGACAAATACCGAGCCATCTTCGATGTCGGACCAGCGCATTTCTAATATGTCGCCGATCCTTTGGCCGGTGCCGACGCAAAGCTCCATTACGAGACGTTCACGTGTGCCGACGGGGCAAGCTTGGCGATATGCGTCGAGAAGCTCGCGCGGCCATGGCTCGCGCTCTGCGCGTTTCTGGCTTTTGAGTTCAGGTACGCCGCGCGCGGGATTGTCATCGCGCCAGCCAAGGTCGATGCAGTGTTCCATCAGCACACGTAGGACTCGCAGAGCGTAGTTTGCGAAATACGCCTTTTCGGCATTGGCATCGCGCATCCGGATTACGTCTTTGCGTTGGAGGCGCGCCGGGTTGCGGTCGCCCATAATTGAGACGAAGAAATCCAGATGTTTGTCGTAGTCCAAACCGGTGCGTGGCTTGAGGTTTCGATACCGGGGCGAGGCGCGATAACTTTTGATGAGTGCTGTGAAGCTGCGGGAGGAGATGACTTTGGGTTGATCTTTTGTCGCCAGAATATCCGCGTATTCTTTCCAGAACGCAGGCGTGCCAAATTCGCTTTCGAACTTTCGTGACGGCCATCCGCGGCGTTGGAAGTAAATGCCGTTGCGTTGGCGGTAGACGTGTTTTGGAAGCTCTCGTTTAGCCATGGCGCATATCGATCCCGTCAAATTCGTCTTGGGTTTTGGGCGCAGAGAGAACGAGCTCGATCTTGCGCCCTTCTATAGTGACACGGCTGACCGGCTTGCCCGCATTCTCGAACGCCTTGAGCAAGCCCAATGCTTTTTGTTCGATAGTTGCCGCCATGTGTTTTCAACCTTTCAGCCATTATTGTGTAAGTCTGCGCGTCCTTTGGGACGAATGAGCGAAGAGCGCTCATGCAAACCTTTGCTGAAGTTGAATCTAGCGATGGCGGATTCTTGGGGCAAGAAAAGGGGCTGAGTTCGCGTTAGAAACTTTGATGCTCACTATGAGGGTGTCACTAAATGCATACACCCAATTTAGTAAATCGCGGTGCAATTTTATCACTGCGAGTGCAAAGCAGTCGCTTAAGTGTCGATAGGCTTGACGATCACTAGGTGCTGTGGATCGCCGCCTCGGACTTGAGAAAGGGGGGATATTCCCTGCCGAGTGCCGGTGTCACTAAATGCAACCCCCATCAAGAGGTAGGAGAGGAAGGGAATAAAACGCCCCGCGCGCACGGTGTGGCGCGCAGGTCGTTTAAAGCAGTCGAAGCCGATAAGGCGGCTTCTTTGTACTTGTGCGAAGCGGGTAGGGTGCGGCTCCGCCGCTGCGAGTGGCAGGCCGAAACAACCCGCATGTCTTCCCTTGGGCTGATCGCCCAGGGGAAACATGCAGGCGCGACCAAGGCCGCTTTTGTTTCTTTGGATTTTTTGCGGAGAGGTTCCGCTGTTTGCTGTCTGCTGAGAAAGCAAGCTTAGATTGCGGCGTTACGCGTCGGCTTTGCTGTTCTTTTCGATGGGCCAGCTTGGGAGAATTTTAGGCCTCAATGGCAGTTTGCGGGACGGTAAAATGAGAACAGAACAAAAACAGAATGTTTAGACAAATGTTTAGACGCGGCTGGCGGTGCGTCTTGAAAATCGGCTAAATCATTGATTTTAAATGGAGGCGAGTACCGGAATCGAACCGGTGTACACGGATTTGCAATCCGCTGCGTCACCACTCCGCCAACTCGCCTCTCGTGATGTGCGCGCACAGCTAACCGATAATCAACGGTGCTGCAAGTGTCACAGGTAGTCAAAATACGGCGCTCACCCGTTGCCGGTTGCGCGAAGATGTGTAAAACCGGTAAAAGGAAAAACTGAACGGATGAGTTTAGCATAATGACAGACTTCGCAGCACGCCGTACGATGATGGTCGACACACAGGTTCGCCCGTCTGATGTTACAAAATTCCCGATCATTGATGCGATGCTCCGGGTCGCGCGCGAAGACTTTGTGCCTGCGGCCAAGCGTGAGGCGGCCTATATGGGGGAAAACCTCGATCTAGGTGGCGCGCGCACGATATTGGAGCCGCGTACTTTGGCCAAAATGCTCGATGCATTGGACCTATCGATTGATGAGCTCGTGCTCGATATCGGGAGCGCCGTTGGATATTCGGCCGCAGTCATTGCGCATATGGCAGAGGCCGTCGTTGCAGTCGAAGACGATGAGGCGCTGGCGTCCGAGGCACAAGAGGCTTTGTCAGATGCTGGCGTGGATAACGTTGTTGTGCATGTCGGTGCATTGAGCGAAGGGGCCGAGCAACACGGCCCCTATGACGTGATCGTCGTGCAGGGTGGCGTTATGCAATTGCCCGATGCGATTGCGGCACAATTAAAAGAAGGTGGGCGTATCGCTTGTTTGTTCATGGATGGTGCTTTGGGGGAAGTACGCATTGGTCGCAAACAAAATGGAAAAATCTCATGGCGCATGGCTTTTAACGCGGGTGCGCCCGTGCTGCCGGGGTTCCAGCGCGCAACGGCGTTTCAGCTATAATCACCGTGCCCAACTTTCGGGACGGTTTGTACAGAGAGAGTAAAATGGCAGCACGATCAAAACCCCATTCCGCATGGACACTTATCCGTACGTCTTCCCTTGCACTTGGCTTTGTGAGCAGCTTGATAGGCGCTTCAGCCCAAGCTGAAACGCTGGCGGACGCCCTTGCCGGAGCGTATCAAACGAGTGGTTTGCTTGATCAAAACCGGGCGTTGTTGCGTGCAGCAGATGAAAATGTTGCGACAGCCGCCGCCGCGTTAAAGCCGATCATCGATTATACCGCCAGTGCCAGCAGAACTTTTGGGGATGCGCGCAACACGGTTGGGGTCACGCAGACCACATCTGGATTGGAAAGTACGCAGGCGCAATTGGGATTGATTGCGAGCCTTCTGCTTTACGACGGTGGTGCCTCCAAACTGAACATCGAAGCTGCAAAAGAAACGGTTCTTGCCACGCGGCAGCAATTGATCAGCATAGAACAGCAAGTCCTGCTGCGCGCTGTCTCGGCGTACCTCAACGTGTATTCGGCACGGGAATTCGTAGATCTGCGCCAAAACAACCTGAGGCTTCTGACGCAGGAACTGCGCGCGGCCCAGGACCGATTTGAAGTGGGTGAAGTGACACGAACAGATGTTGCCCAAGCGGAAGCAAGCCTTGCACAAGCGCGCAGCGGTTTGGCGACTGCGCAGGGCGATCTGCAGCAAGTCATTGAAGAATATCGCAATGTTGTGGGCCGCACACCTGGGTCATTGACGCCTCCGCCAAACTTACCACGCTTAGAAGGCAATATTGAAAATGCGCGCGCGCGTGCGCTTCGGGCCCATCCAGACGTACTTGCAGCACAGCACCAGGTGGCAGCAGCCGAATTGAATATTTTGCGAGCCAAAGCAACCTTGAACCCAAGTATTTCGGCCACAGGCACTTTGTCTTTTAGCGAAGACTTGGGCAGTAGCGATTATTCCAGCGCGGGCACTGTGGGTATTGAACTGCGTGCTCCGATCTACCGCGGGGGCGCGATTAGTTCGTCGATCCGCAATGCCATAGCACAGCGCGATGCCCAATTTGGCAACCTGCACACCACGCAAAAGAATATCTCTCAGGATGTGGGCACGGCTTATGCCGCACTTGCCGCCCGTCGTGCCAGCCTCGAGGCCAGTCAAGAACGTATTCGGGCGGCACGGATCGCCTTTGAAGGCGTACGCGAAGAAGCCACATTGGGTGCGCGTACCACGCTGGACGTGCTTGACGCAGAACAAGAGCTTTTGGACGCTGAGACAGCCCGTATTTCGGACGAAGCGAATCTCTATGTCGCGGCCTATGCCGTTTTACAATCTACGGGGCGGCTGACCGCGCAGAACTTAAACTTGGGCGTGCAAATATATGACCCTGCAGCCTATTATAATTTGGTCAAAGACGCCCCAACTGCCCGCTCAAAGCAAGGTCAGCAGTTGGATAAAGTCCTGCGCGCGCTTCAAAAAGACTGATCTGACGTCATCACGCATTGTAGGATACGCCTCTGCGCGTTAAACTAGGTGTAGCGTAAGAGTGGTGGGCGTATGTCAGATATAGTTACAAATGCAGAAGTGGAGGATGTCTTGTCATCAATCCGTAGACTGGTTGGGGACAACAAACGGCCTGCAGATAGCGGTGTACAGGTCGCCGTCGAAGACCGGTTTGTTTTGACCCCGCAGTTGCGTGTTTCGGAAAGCGATGTACTTGTCCTGCAGCCGCAGGACGCGATTGAGACAGAAGAAGACTGGTGCGAGTTCGAAGAGCCGCCGCTGCCAGAGCCCTACGTTCTGAAGGATGCAGTCGCACGTAATCCCAATCAGGTTGCCGCTGAAGAAACCGAGCATCAGCAGCCTGCGCTTGAGACGCCCCCATCGGACGCACCCAGCAGCTTTTTTGAGCTGAGCGCAAAAATTGCGGCACTCGAAACTGCAATTGCCAAAACGTCAGACCAGTGGGATCCTGATGGCCCGGGGCGTGACCCCTACGCGGGGACGCAGTCGCCTGCAATGAAATGGCAAGACAATGTGGAATTGGATGCCAAGGGCACGCCTGTTAAGGACGCGGCGGATATGCCTGTGGATGCCAATACCATCAGGTTGGCCGAGACGGTCGAAGAACAAATCATGGACGAATCCGCCCTGCGCGATTTAGTATCTGAGATTGTGCGATCTGAACTTCAGGGCGACTTGGGCGAGCGGATAACACGCAATGTTCGCAAACTGGTACGTCGCGAAATTCAGCGGGCATTGACGGCGCAATCGCTGGATTGATGCACGCCTAAGCTTCCTCTAGACCGAGTTTTCGACTGCAACCCTGGGCGTTAAACTGGGTGTGTTTCCCGGCCAAAGCGTCATCGAATGTATAAGGCAAGGGGGAGCCATGAACACGCCCGCACATCTTTTGCTTGGTGCTGCCGCCTTTGGCCGGGGCAAGGGGCGTATCGTGATGGCCAGTGCCTTTATAGGGGCGATGTTGCCGGACCTGTCGCTCTATATCATGGCCAGCACGGCACTGTTTATTTTGCAGATACCCCCGAACATTGTATTCGACGAGCTTTATTTTTCCACGGCGTGGCAGACTGTTTTTGCAATCGATAACTCGTTTGTGGTCTGGGGCGGGTTGCTGAGCTTGGCACTTTGGTTGAAATCAACGTGGGCGATTGCGTTGACCAGTGCCGCGCTGCTGCATTTGATTTTTGATTTTCCACTGCATCACGATGACGGGCGGCCGCATTTTTGGCCACTGACCTGGTGGGTGTATGAAAGCCCTTTTAGCTATTGGGACCGCAATCATGGTGCGATGTGGGTGGCGCCAGTCGAAGCTTTTGCTGCCGTCATAGCGGCCATCGCCATTTGGCAGTCACGCCCGGGCCTGGTTTTTGTAATACTGGCGGCGGTTCTGCTGATGGCCGAGCTTTGGGTCGTGCGACAATGGTTGTTTTTCTTCATCGACACATAAAAAAACGCGCCCCGAAAGGAGCGCGTTTTCCTAAATTATTTGGTGCTAGTCTAAGCGGCTTCTGCCTGCTGAGCGGCATTGCGGCGCTCTGACTCTTCGCGCGACAGCGCAACTGAGGTGCGCACGCCTTTACCAACAAAGTCCATCAGACCCTCTACGACGCGTTCATTGGGGTCAATACCTGCGCAACTTAGAACCTCGCGCCCATCGCGCGATCTGGCCCAGCGGGCAATCTGTTCGGGGCCATTGCCATATTTTTTGTCATCCGCAATGGCGTCATCCAGTGCAGCAAGTACCACAGCTGCAAAAAGTTTACGCGCACGATTACCTTGTTCGTTATTGAAGGCCGTGCCGTCAACGAAATCTTTCATCTCGTCGTCCTTTCCATTATTCTTGCTCTTGTCTTTCCGGCGTGAAGTCTCTTATGACGTAGTTTGGTCGATTCGGATACACCCTATTTGCATAGCTTGTATGCAAAATTGACATAGCTTTTCTCTTTCTCAACACGAGATATCGTTGCCTTGCCAGGGTGCGCACACCAAGATATAGGGGCTGTCAATAATTCATCAACCTTTTGCCATGGTTTTGTCATATGCCTAAAATTAACGGAAACGAGATCCGCCCCGGGAACACTCTGGAGCATAACGATGGTTTGTGGGCGGCTGTAAAAGTCGATCATGTGAAACCCGGTAAAGGAGGCGCATTTGCACAGGTAGAACTCCGCAACCTGCGCAATGGTTCCAAACTAAATGAGCGATTTAGGTCTGCCGACAAAGTAGAGCGCGTCCGTCTTGAGCAAAAAGACCAGCAGTTCCTGTACGAAGACGATGGCATGTTGGTTGTGATGGACACAGAGACCTACGAGCAGGTTCAATTGCCCGCAGAGCTTTTGGGCGAACGCCGTCCGTTTTTACAAGACGGCATGACCATCGTTGTCGAGTTTTATGAAGAAGAAGCGCTGAACGCGCAATTACCACAGAAAGTGACCTGCAAGATTGTAGAGACTGAACCTGTTGTCAAAGGTCAGACTGCGGCAAATTCTTTCAAACCTGCGATCTTGGATAACGGGGTCAAAGTCATGGTGCCGCCCTTTGTCGGACAAGACGAAGATATCGTCGTGAACACCGAGACGATGGAATATTCTGAACGCGCCTGAGCCTTTTTCGGATTATCTTTATTTTGCTAAGATGCGGGCAACGGTTGCGTCGCCGGCTTGCATCTCTCCGGTTGCACGATCAAAGCGCAGGTAGGCGAGGGCCTCATTGCCAGCTCGGCTTAGTAATGTGCCGGCTGCTTTGCCATTTGCTGTAATTTCGGTGCCAAAATCGGCATCGCCGTCGACAGCCACTTTTGCCAAGCCTTTGCGCAATTCGGTTTTATGCTTCATGCGTGCTGTGACCTCTTGGCCGACATAACAGCCCTTGCGGAAATCGACGCCTGAAAGACGTTCAAATCCGACCTCCAGAATAAAGGTGTCGGGTGTCAGTTCCGCGCCGGTCTCCGGAATCTCAAGGGCGATCCGCTGAGCCGTCCAATCTGTGTCGTCGGTTTCTTGTGGCGTGTCACGATATGCGCGCCAACCCATATCCGGGTGACGTGGGTCGGGCAGGGCGTCTTCGGGTGGAGCACCCAAACCTCGATGTAAATGAAGCGGCGTCGGTGCGATCGTGACGTCCGCTCGCAATTTATACATGTTCAGCCGGGTCACCAACATATCTGCATGGCTTTCCGCAACATCCAGCAAGACGCCATCTGTGGACTGGCTGAGGAAGAAATCAGCAATATATTTACCCTGAGGTGTTAACATGGCCGCGTACACCAACCCACGGTTGATCCCCTTGATATCATTGGTGATCAGCCCTTGCAGAAAATCTACAACATCGTTGCCTGTAAGCTGCACTATGCGACGAATGGTCATGGGGGGGCTCCTCGTTAGCGTATGACAGGATATAACCACTTTGGTCAAAGTTAGAAGAGGGTCCTTAATGCGTGCACCAATTTCGGTGATTGTTCCGACGCTGAATGCGCAGGAACATCTGGGTGCTTGTTTGGGGGCGCTCATGCCTGGGGTAGAGGCAGGTTTGATCCGTGAACTGATCGTCAGCGACGGTGGATCAAGCGATGCTACCGTTGAGATTGCCAAAGCTTGGGGCGCCGAACTGGTAAAAGGGCGGCCGTCCCGTGGGGCGCAATTGGCCCGAGGCTGTTCGATTGCAAAGGGGCGTTGGCTGCTGGTTATACATGCGGACACGATATTGACGCCGGAATGGGTGGGTGCCGTCATCACGCATATTGATGCGGATGATGCCGGATGGTTCCGGCTGGCTTTTGACAATGGCGGCCTTGCGGGGCGTTTGGTTGCTGGCTGGGCAAACTTGCGCAGCCGCTTTGGTTTGCCTTACGGCGATCAGGGGCTGTTGGTTCCTGCGACCTTGTATGAACATGTGGGCGGCTATCCCAGTCAGCCTTTGATGGAAGACGTCGCCATCGCGCGCGCGCTCAAAGGGCGGCTCAAGGAGATCGACGCAGTCGCAGTAACCAGTGCCGTCAGATACAAGAAACAAGGGTGGATCCGGCGCGGGACCCGGAACTTGTGGACATTGATGCGCTATTTCACCGGGGCATCACCGCAGCATCTGGCAGATAGCTACCGCAGTTAACGTGTGAACAACGCCGACATCCGATGGAAAAACCCTGTAGGCTGTTTTTGCTTTGGGTTTTTGCGTTTTTTCGGGCCAAGGGTCCGATCATCGACCACTGTTTTGCCTTCTTGGAACTGCAATCGATAAAGGTCGGCGTATATACCTCCACGCTCCAATAGCGTTTCGTGGGTGCCCTCGTCCACGACATTGCCTTTGTCCATCACAATGATCTTGTCCGCGCCGCGCACAGTCGACAGGCGATGCGCAATAACCAAGGTAGTGCGGCCCGTAGCAAGCTTGTCGAGCGCCTCTTGCACCACATGCTCTGATTGCGCGTCTAGCGCTGATGTCGCCTCGTCCAGCAGCAGTATCGGCGTGTCACGCAACAACGCGCGCGCGATGACTACGCGCTGCCGTTGTCCCCCCGAAAGGGCCGAGCCGCGCGGCCCGACCTCTGTATCGAGGCCAGCCGGTAGTTTGTCCAGAAAGTCGCTGACGTTGGCCGCGTCCAACGCCGCCTTCAGTTCATCGTCGGCAACGTCCGTGCGCCCCATCAATACGTTTTCGCGTAGGGTTTCATCAAACAAGAGCGCTTCTTGCGTCACGACAGAAAACAATCCGCGCAAATCTGACAACGCCATTTCATTTGTTGCCACGCCGCCAATGCGCACCTGACCTTCGCTTGGGTCCAACAACCGGGTCAGCAAATTAAAGATCGTTGATTTGCCCGCGCCAGAGGCACCAACCAACGCAGTTGTTTGCCCTGCTGCCGCAGTCATGGATAAATCGCGCAGCACTTCTGTGTCGCCGTACCGTAGAAACACATGGTCCAGCACAACATCGGGTGTATCGGTCGGGGCCGGTTTGGGGTTCTTTGGCGAAGCTAGACGGATGGGTGCTTCCATCATTTCTTTCAGCCGGTCGATCGACGCCGCCGCGACTTGCCACATCCCACTGATATTGCCCAACCGCCGCATGGGATCAAACGCGAACCCCATGGCGGTAAAAAAGCTCATGAACTCGCCGATGCTTTTTTCGCCTGCGATGATCTCAGAGCCACCGTATAGGATCACGGCCATGAACCCAAAGCCTGACATGATATCAATCATGGCGGGAATGGATGCTGCACCAAAAGCAGTACGCACCTGCGTGTGGACGAATTTTTTCGTCAGTGTTCGGTATCTGTCGGCCTGATAACTTTCGGCATTGTTGAGTTTGACCTGCACAATGCCGTGAAACACTTCGTCCAGACGTGTGGCCAAAGTGGCCCCTAGATCGCGTGCCTCGCCCGCGCGGTGCCGGACAAACCGTTGTGCGGCGGCGGCGGGCAAAACCAACAGGGGTACACCCACACAGGCCAAAAGCGCCCAAACCGGGTCTACGTTGATCGCAACCCCCATCAGCACGACCAAGCCAATGGCATCGCGCCCTGCGCCTGTTATGATCGCGCGCCAAACTGTGTTGATCTGTTCCACATCGGTCTGGACACGCTGGATCAAATAGCCCGGCGGATGTGATTGATGGAAATCCCCGTCTTGCTTCATGATCTGACCTAAAAGGTCATTGCGGACTTCCGCTGCCGTTTTTTGTGAAATACGTGTCAGTAATACCTTTTGCACCACACCAGACACGGCGCGCACAGCAAAAATCCCAATAAGGATAAGCCCGACAACATACAGCATCGATTGATCACCGGCGACGAACACATCGTCGAACATCGGTTGCATCATATAGGCCAAAACGCCCAGCATTGAGCCTTCGATGATCATAAAGACCACCGCAATGCTCAAAGTGCCGGTGTGCTTGCGCAGATACCCGCGCCACAGCCATTTTAGTAATATGCCAGAGGATTGACCTTCGTCGCGCATCAGGAGCCTTTTGGTAGCTTGCGGACAGATGTCCTGCGTCGAGCCTCTGGTCTATGCTTTGCTGCGCCTCGGCGCAAGCGCGCTGCTAATTGACGCGTCCTTTCAAAGCGCTAGTGTTGCTGAGAAGCAAAAGGACAGTCTGTGTGACCCAAAAAGTGAACTTGTCTGCCGGCCGGGCGTATCGCGCGATTCCTGGGCCATCTGTGATCCCGGATGAAGTATTGCAAGCCATGCATCGCGCGTCCCCCAATATATACGAGGGCGCCTTGCCAGACATGATGCCCACACTGGTGGCCGACCTCAAGCGTGTGGCGCGCACGGATCATCACGTGGCTATCTATGTCGGCAATGGTCACGCCGCATGGGAAGCGTCGCTGGCTAATGTGATCGCCCCCGGCGATAAGGTCTTGGTCCCAGCTGCGGGTTTTTTTGGACTGGATTGGGGCTGGATGGCAGAAGGGCTCGGCGCCGAGGCCGAATACATTGATTTTGGTAAAACCGCCCCGATCGACCCGGCACGGGTGGCAGAAGCGCTGCATGCGGACACAGGCCATAAGATCAAAGCTGTGTTGGCGGTGCATGTGGATACGTCGACATCGCTAAAGAACGATATGGCTGCGTTGCGCCAAGCTTTGGACGATGCGGGCCATCCTGCGCTTTTGATGGCCGACTGCATCGCCTCTTTGGGGTGCGACCGGTTTGAGATGGATGCTTGGGGCGTCGATGTCATGGTGACGGGATGTCAAAAGGGGTTGATGGTACCCGCAGGAATGAGCTTTGTCTTTTTTAACGAAAAGGCAGCACAAGTGCGCCGCGATATGCCGCGTGTCAGCCGCTATTGGGATTGGGAGCCAAGGGCAAACCCAGAGCGTTTCTTTCAGTATTGGAATGGCACTGCACCGACACATCATGTTTACGGTTTGCGCGCTGCGCTCGATATGTTGCACGCCGAAGGGATAGAGGCCGTCTGGCAGCGCCATACGGTTCTGGCAGGGGCTATTTGGGCCGCGTGTGACGCATGGGCGGCCAAGGGCAGCTTTGCAATGAATGTCGCTACCCCAGCGCATCGTGGTCATTCCGTGACCTGCCTACAGCTTGATGCACCACAAGCAACGGCCTTGCGCGATTGGACGCAAACGGAATTGGGTCTCACGTTGGGGATTGGTCTGGGTATGGCGCCACCGGGTGATCCTGCGTGGCATGGGTTTTTCCGGCTTGGCCATATGGGGCATATCAATGGCCACATGATCATGGGGCTGCTAGGCGGGATCGAGGCAGGGTTGACGGCGCTTGATATTCCACATGGGACGGGCGCGCTAGAGGCGGCGGCCACTGCCATTGCGCAAAGCTAAGTGTGCTCTGATACGGTGACACAGGCCGCTTGGGTTGCGCGTTTCCGCGCGTCCAGCCAGTTGACCCAATGGTTCACGACCAAGGCAATGAAGACTGCGACCGCCAATCCATATACGGCGAACAAAAATAGCATCACCCATGCGAGGTTCACGCCAAACATAACGATACATGCGCCAGTAAAATTCGGAGCGCGCCCAAGTTTGTGACTGTCCATATCACTCCCCGTCGAACAACGTATTCCTTTTACTATAGTCCCGCTTTTCGCGGCGTCAGCTTTTTTCTGCGATCCGCAGCGCCCGGGGCAGGACGTCGGCTAAAATATCCAAGTCCGCGGGGGTGCCGCAGCTGATGCGGATGCAACGGCTTTGTGGCGCGACAAAAGGCATGCGCACAAAAACACCCTGTGCCACGAGCTCGCCCAATACGCGTTGCGCAAAGTCAGTATCGCGACCACAATCGATTGTCACAAAGTTGGTCGCAGACATCAAAGGTTTTAGGCCACAGGTTCGGGCGATCTTGGTAATTCGGTTCCGTGACGCCCCAACCCGCACCAAAACAGATTGCAGCCACGTTTGGTCGGCAAGGGCTGCCAAAGCGCCTTCTTGCGCCGATCTGTTCATGCCAAAGTGATTGCGTACCTTGTTAAAAGCATTAATCAAATCAGGGTGGCCTATCGCATATCCAACACGTGCGCCCGCCATGCCGTACGCTTTTGAAAAGGTGCGCAACCGAATTACACGTGGGTCATCGAACGGTAAGGGAAGCTCTGCCTCGGGGCCCGCAAATTCGATGTAGGCTTCGTCAAGAACCAGCAGGGTACCAGATGGTAGATCATCCATCGCGGCCAAAATAGCCTCGCCGGTATGAACTGTCCCCATCGGATTATCCGGGTTTGCCAGATAGACAAGCTTTGCATCCACCTCTTTGGCTTTGGCAAATAGTGCGCCTAGGTCTTCGTGATCCGCTTTATAGGGCACTTTGTGAAGGGTGCCGCCATATCCAGCCACATGGTAATTGAACGTCGGATACGCGCCATCGGACGTCACTACCGCGTCACCCGGCGCCACAAAAAGGCGCACCAGATACGCCAGCAAGCCATCAATGCCTTCGCCGATCATGATGCTGTTGGGTTGGGCTAACAAGTGACGTGACAACGCCTTGCGCAGATCATGGTTTTCAGGGTCGCCATACATCCACTGGGATGTCTCGGACATGGCGCGCACAGCACTGGGCGAGGGGCCAAATACACTCTCGTTTGCGCCAAGGCGGGCATCGAACCTGCGGGCCATGGCGCGTTCTTGTGTTTCGGGTCCCACAAACGGGACGCTGGCGGGCAGCGCTTGGGCGATATCGGTCAGTCGAAATTCTGTCATGCCGTGTGATAATCCAAGCATTACAATCTGGGCAAGACCCTGTTTGCCGTGACGTTTCACTGGTAAAATTTCGTACAACAGGATTGTATTCTTGCCACAAGGAGACCCCACCATGGCGCGCATTCGCATCACTCATGACAACTATGTCTCGCAGGTCACACTGACACGGGCAGATAAAAAGAACGCAATGGACGATGAAATGATCGACGCATTAATCGACGCGGGTCAACAGATCAGCGCGTCTGATACGCGCGTCGTCGTTTTGTCCGGCGAGGGCGATTGTTTTTGCGCGGGCATTGATCTGTCGAATTTGACCAAGATGATAGGGCAGGACATGCAAGCATTGATTGAGCCGCGCACCCACGGGGGCGGCACGACAAACCGCTGGCAAGAGGTTGCGATGATCTGGCAACGGATGGAGGTGCCCGTAATCGCCGCCCTCCACGGTGTGGTGTTTGGGGCCGGCATGCAATTGGCGTTGGGCGCTGACATCCGCATTGCTGCACCTGACACAAAACTTGCAGTGATGGAGATGAAATGGGGCATCATCCCGGATATGGGCGGGTATGTTTTATTGCCGCGACTGGTCAGCGCTGACGTCATGAAGCAATTGATTTACACCGCAGAGCCTGTGGACGCAGCCCAAGCAAATGCGTGGGGTTTGGTCACATCGGTTGACCCAGACCCGTTGGCGACTGCCTTGTCGTTGGCCGAGAAAATCGCGCTTAAAGGCCCCAACGCCATACGCGCCGCAAAACGGCTCAGTGATCTGGCCTACACCGCCGCGCCAAACGAGGTCTTGATGGCTGAAGCTCAAGAACAAGCGCAACTATTGGGCCAACCCGAACAAATGGAAGTCGTTGCTGCGCAATTTGCCAAACGCGCGCCTGTATTCAAATAAAACACTGGCGCGCGCATCTGGGTAGCCACTAGCCCAGTTCCGCCAAACGGGCGAGGGCTTCATTTAGTTTTGCCTCTTCCTCTTCGCGCAAGGCAAGGTTTGCACGGGTCTCTTCGACGACCTCGGGCGGGGCAGAGGCGGCGAATTTCGGATTTTTCAACCGCCCGCGCAGGCCACCGAGTTCCTTGGCCAGTTTGCCCAAGGATTTCTCAAGCCGCGCTTTTTCTTCGCCAATGTCGATGATGTCCGCAAGTGGCAGGCCAAAGGAAGCCCCCGGCACCGCTAAAGATACCGTGCCTTTGGGGAATGCGGCCGCCCGGTCCAGCGCCTCGACCCGGGCGAGGCGTTTGATCATGACCTCGTTGCGGGTCCATGCAGCATCGCCAGCGGCATCAATTTCCGTCACCAGCAGCGGTACATAAAGGCCCGCAGGCACGTGCATTTGTGCGCGCGCCGAACGGATGGCCTCAATCACGCCTATCACCCAGTTCAACTCTTGATCCGCATTCGCGTCCACCAGATCGTCGGCAGAGTCAGTGGGCCAATCGGTATGCACCAACATCTTGGAACGTGTGCCGGTTTGGGCCCAAAGCTCTTCGGTGATATAGGGCATGACGGGATGCAACAGGATCATGCATTGGTCCAAAACCCAAGCCATCGTCTTGCGGGTCTCGTCTGCGAAGGCTGCGTTGGCCTCATCTTGCAGGAGCGGCTTGGACAACTCCACATACCAATCGCAGACTTTGCCCCAGACGAAAGCATAGGCGGCGTTGGCGGCATCATTGAACCGATAGTGTTCAAGCGCTGCATCGATGTCTTAGCGCACCTTGGCGGTTTCGCCGATGATCCATTTGTTGACCGCAGCGTCCGGGCTTGGGATCCCATCTTGGCGCGCGCCAAAGACCTCGTTCATCTCCGCAAAGCGGCAGGCATTCCACAGCTTGGTGCCGAAATTCCGATACCCTGCAATACGTTGCGTCGAAAGCTTAAGGTCGCGGCCCATGGCGGCCATCGCCGTCAGGGTAAAGCGCACCGCGTCGGCGCCATACTCGTCGATCATGTCCAAGGGGTCGATGACGTTGCCCAAAGACTTGGACATCTTCTTGCCCTTTTCGTCCCGCACCAGCGCGTGCACATAAACTGTCGAAAATGGCTTTTGGCCCGTCACGGCGTATTGCATCATCATCATCCGCGCGACCCAGAAGAAGATGATGTCAAAGCCAGTGATCAGCGTGGAGGTGGGAAAGTATTTTTGCAGTGCTGCGTTTTGTGCATCTGTTTTCACGTCGCCGGTCCAGCCCAACGTGCCAATAGGCCAAAGGCCTGAGGAGAACCACGTGTCGAGAACGTCTGGGTCACGAGTGAGCGTTTTGTCGGGGGCCATTGCTTGCGCTTCGTCTTCGGTGGGTGCGCAATATTGGTTGCCCTGGTCGTCGAACCAAACCGGAATCTGATGCCCCCACCACAGCTGGCGCGAGATGCACCATGGCTCAATGTTTTCCAGCCAGTTGAAATACACCTTCTTGTCCTGTTCGGGCAAGATCACCGTGTCGCCATTGCGCACGGCATCAATTGCGGGCTGCACAATTTTCGAGGTTTCAACGAACCACTGGTCGGTCAACATCGGCTCGATCACCACTTTGGACCGGTCGCCAAAGGGCTGCATGATCTTTTTCTGTTCAACCAGCGGCTCGAGGAACGGTTCCTCAACGGGCAAAAAGGCGTCTTCGGGGTCGGGATTGGCGACGGGGACCATAACGGCCAGCCCCTCGCGGGTAATCTGGTCCACCACTGCTTTGCGGGCTTCAAACCGGTCAAGACCGCGTAGCTCATCCGGCACAAGGTTTACGGCATCCGCCTCGGCCTCGGAGAGGGTCTGTTTGCCTTGTGCTACAGCCATCGCAATTGCCGCGTTCTCGGCATAGGGTGCGCCGTCGTCACGCATGGCTGCTTTTGTGTCCATCAAGCGGTAGAGCGGGATGTTGCCGCGCTTGGCGACAGCGTAGTCATTAAAGTCATGCGCGCCAGTAATCTTGACCGCACCCGATCCAAAATCAGGGTCGGGGTATTCGTCGGTAATAATTGGAATTAAGCGGCGATGCTCTTTCGGACCAACGGGAATTTCGCACAGTTTTCCGACAATTGGCGCGTAGCGTTCATCTGAGGGGTGAACGGCAACAGCCCCATCGCCCAGCATGGTTTCAGGCCGCGTCGTCGCAATTGAGATGTAATCGCGCGTCTCGCGCAAGGTGACGTTGCCGTCCTCGTCTTTTTCGACATATTCGTAGGTGGCACCGGCTGCCAGCGGGTATTTGAAATGCCACATGTGACCGTCGACTTCGATGTTCTCAACCTCCAGATCGGAGATCGCAGTCTCGAAATGCGGGTCCCAGTTGACCAATCGTTTGCCGCGATAGATCAGGCCTTTGTTGTACATATCCACAAAGACTTTGATGACCGCATCATGGAAATTGGGTGCGCCATTGCCGGCCTCGGGATCGCCGGGGGCGCCGCCCATGGTAAAGGCCTCGCGCGACCAGTCGCAAGACGCCCCAAGGCGTTTGAGCTGACCGATGATAGTGCCGCGGGATTTGACCTTCTGTTCCCACACGCGGTCGAGAAAGGCGTCACGGCCCATTTCACGGCGGGTCGGTTCGCCATTCGCGGCCATCTCGCGTTCGGTCACCATTTGCGTGGCGATGCCTGCGTGGTCGGTCCCCGGCTGCCAGAGCGTGTCAAACCCTCGCATCCGGTGCCAGCGGATGAGGATATCCTGCAGCGTGTTGTTAAAGGCATGCCCCATGTGCAAAGACCCGGTCACATTCGGCGGCGGGATCATGATCGAGAACGTCTCGGCGCGCGTGGCATTTGCCCCGGCCTTAAAAGCGCCAGCCTGTTCCCAAGCGGCATAAAGGCGATCTTCTGCCTCTTTTGCGTTAAATGTTTTGTCCAGAGCCATCGCGTGCATCCTTTATCCGTCTTGCGCGATCATCTAGCGGAACGAATGGCGAAGGGAAAGGTGGGGGAGGCTTTTGTACGCTGTTTTCCGCGGCAATGCGCCCCCGGCGATGCCGGGCAGCCGGCGCCCGCCCTCGATGGGTGGGGGCGGGCTTTGTTGGTTCTTGAAAAACGCAGTGGGCTCAGCCCGTGACCAGGGGTTCACGATGACCGGGTCTGATTACCGCTGGATCGTACGGTGCGCGGGCAAAGACGTCGCGGACACGGTCGGCAAAATGTTCCAGCGGCAGAGTGTCGTAGGCGGGGTCAAAGCTCGATTGGTCCCAGCGTTCGCAAAACTGTGCACAGTCATCAAAGTAAGGGTGGCCTGCATAGGTGTCGCGTTTATGAGGATCAGCGCCCACGTGGTGGGCAAAGTAGATCATTTGAAAATCGCCGTGTTTTTCCACCACCCAAGCGCATTGTTCGCGCACAAAGGGCCGCAAAATGGTCGCTGCGTACTCATCGTGGTTATACGGCGCAAAGATGTCGCCAATGTCGTGCAGCAGCGCTGCGACAATCCAATCGGTATCAGCTCCGTCGCGTTCAGCCCGTGTTGCAGATTGCAGCGAATGGCCCAGCCGCGTGATCTGGTAGCCTGACAGACTTTCGTCAAGTGACACAAGAGCCTTCAGCAATCGGTCTGCCGTGCCTTTGGTGTATTCAACTTCGTGCTCATTGAGGAATTCGTAATCCTCGCGCGTGCCGTCTTTCATTTGGGTAAAGCTGACATGATCCATCATGAATAAAGCGCTCCTTCTTTTTGTGCGCCAGACATCATCGCCTTGGCCTGTGCCGCGCGGATTTCGTCGTATTTGCGCAGCGCGTCGGGGGTGAAATTATCAGTTGGGGCGGGGAATGACGCGAAATGCCCAAAACGGTCTTGTCCCCGCGCGAGCACCGCGTAATCAACCTCCGCCACATGCTGTTTCACATCCGGAGTGCAGTAGCGGATGACTGCAGCGATACGCCGATCGTCGGTGGTGTTCGGGCCAGAGCCGTGGATTGTCAGCCCATGGTGCAAAGATATCTGCCCAGGATGAATTTCAATCGGCACTTTGTCTGCCTCAGCCACATTTACTTTCACCTCTTGGCCACGTGACAAAAGGTTGTCATCAGCAAAAGTATCTTCATGCGGCAGGATCGCATTTTTATGCGACCCGCGTACAAATTTCATACAGCCCGACGCAGGCGTCGCGGGCGAAAGCGAAAGCCACGCTGTGACAAGCCCGTCAATCGCGCCCAATCCCCAATAGGTGAGGTCTTGGTGCATCGACACCTTATGCTTGGTGTTTGGCTCTTTGATGAAAAACTCCACTGCGTAGATCATTATGTCGGGGCCTAGTATCCCTTCGACAACATCTAATATCCGCGGGTCGGACCCGATACGATGGGCAAGCGGCATCACACAATGCGAATTCACGCGTTTATAGGTGCTTAGCGGCAAGGGCAGCCCGTTATCAAGCCAAGTGCGTTCCAAATCCTCCAGTTCAGCGCGCAGATTTTTGGCGTCCTCGGGTGGCATGACCTGTAAGGGGAAGATATACCCGTCTTCCCAATATTGCGCCTGCTGCGCTTTGGTCAGCGTCCCGTTGTGCAAAGGCAAGGCGTTCGGCATCAGGTCCTCCATTCGTCTTTTGTAAATGATTTCGCGCAATCCTGCGCCGTGCTGTTCTGTTTGCGACGCGGGCAAAAGTCGCAAATGCGGTGCTGTGCCGCGGCGGCATATGATGTTGGATTGATGCGCGCTCTGGACATGGCGAAGATCACCGCTAGTGTCCGCATGAACCCGCACAATGAACGAAGGATGTTCTCCATGGAAAAGTTTGGAAAATCGCAGCCGGTCAAACGCGTTGAAGATGTACGCTTTCTCACCGGTGGGGGGCGTTACGTGGATGATATCGCGCCGCAAGATGCTCTGTTTTCGTTTGTCTTCCGGGCGCCTGTTGCGCATGGCATCATTACTGACCTGAACGTTGACGACGCGCGCGAGGTTGACGGGGTGCATGCGGTGATCACGGCTGCGGATTTGAAAGCCGATGGGATGGATCACGGCATGTCTGCCGCGATCATCAAAAACCGTGACGGGTCGATGGGTGCAGCACCCCGTCGTCCGGTTCTTGCGGTGGACCGGATGCGCTTTGTCGGTGAACCCATCGCCTTTATTGTGGCGGAAACGCTTGAGCAGGCGCGCGATGCCGCGGAACTCATCGAGTTGGAATATGACAGCCTACCCACCAAAATGGATATCGCGAGCGGCGGGCCTGTGGTGCATGACGAAGCGCCGGATAACATCGCATTTGACTGGGGCATTGGCGACGAAGAAGCAACGAAGGCCGCCTTTGCGGCAGCGGCCAAAACCGTCAGTCTTGAGGTGCCAGACAACCGCATCATCGTGAATTCTTTGGAACCGCGCGGGTGCTTTGCCGAATGGGATGGCGACCGGGTCCATGTAGCACTGGGCGGTCAGGGCGTTTGGGGCCACAAGACAGAAATCGCAAAAGCGCTGAACATTGATGCTGACCGGGTCCGTGTGACGAACCCGGACGTCGGTGGTGGATTCGGAATGAAGGGTTTTTCCTATCCCGAATACATCCTTGTTGCGCAGGCGGCCAAAATGGTCGGACGCCCTGTGCGGTGGATGTCTGAACGGACAGAGGCGATGTTGACGGATAACGCGGGCAGAGATCTCACCAGCCTTGCAGAATTTGCTTTTGACGAAAATAACAAAATCACCGGCTACCGTGTGCATTCGTTGTGCAATCTGGGGGCCTACAACAGTCAGTTCGGTCAGTTCATTCAGACGCAGCTGTTCAGCCGTATTTTGATGGGCGTTTATGATGTGCAGGCGACGTGGTTGCGCGTGGAAGGCGTCTTCACCAACACGACCTATGTAGATGCCTACCGGGGCGCTGGCCGCCCCGAGGCGATCTATGTGCTGGAACGCCTTATGGACCGTGCCGCGCGTGAATTGGGCGTAGATCCGCTTGAGTTGCGGCGCATCAACTTTATCAAGCCCGATCAGTTTCCCTATCTCAACTCTACGGGCGAAACCTATGATGTTGGGGACTTTAATAAAGTGCTGACGCGCACTGAGGCTGAGGCTGATTTGCCTGGCTTTGCTGCGCGCAAGGCCAAAGACGAGGCGCGCGGCCTGATGCGCGGTTTGGGGCTTTGTTATTACATCGAAAGCATTTTAGGCGATCCTGCAGAAAGCGCGAAAGTGGCCTTTAATGACGATGGAACGGTGAACATCTATGTGGGCACACAAAGCACCGGGCAAGGGCACGAGACCGTATATGCCCAGTTCCTTGCGGATCAGACCGGGATCCCGGCGGATATGATTTATGTGGTGCAAGGCGATAGCGACCAGATCAAACAAGGGGGCGGCACGGGTGGTTCGCGCTCTGTCACGGTGCAAAACAGTGCAACGCTGGCGACAGTGGACGCGTTGATGGCTTCTTTCAAAGACTTCCTGTCTGATGAAATGGGCGTGCCGGCATCTGAAATCAGCTTTGACGATGAACGCTTCCGTGCGGATGGGTCAAACCTGACACCCACCGTGCTTGAGGTTGCCGAAATGGCCCGCGAACAGGATCGTCACGATCTTTTGACCCATGAGGAGCGGATAAAGCTCGATGCCCGCAGTTTTCCCAATGGTTGCCATGTTTCCGAAGTAGTGATTGATCCGGATACGGGAGTAGTCACAGTGGATCGTTATACGGTCGTGGATGATTTTGGTAATCTTATCAACCCTATGCTGGCAGAGGGCCAAGTGCATGGCGGTGTAGCACAGGGCATTGGTCAGGCGATCAACGAACATGTGGTCTTTGACAAAGAAGGCCAACTGCTCACGGCAACGTTTATGGATTACGCAATGCCGCGTGCAGATGGTGTGCCCAATATCAGCTTCACCTCGGAACCGGTGCCATCTGTGCATAATGTTATGGGGATGAAGGGATGCGGCGAAGCGGGCACCGTTGGTGCGCTGGCAGCCGTCGCCAACGCGGTGCAGGACGCATTGTGGGATCGGGGCATCAGACAGGCAGACATGCCGTTTACCCCGCTCAAGGTTTGGGAGATGTTGAACAGTGAGGCTATCGCGGCGGAATAAAAAAGCGCTGGTCTGGCTGCGCCGCAAGATTTGGCGCCGCCCGTCCAGCGATTTTGGTCCTCGCCGTGGGCCTGTGACCCACGTCGTTATCCTTGACGGCACGATGTCCACGCTTGAACCCGGTTGCGAAACACATGCAGGCAAGGCCTATGCAATGTGCCGCGAGATGGGTGCCCAGCTTTCCATTTATTATGAACCAGGTCTACAGTGGACTGATTGGCGATCGGCGCGCGATGTGATGATGGGGCGGGGGATCAACCGTCAAATCCGCCGTGCTTACGGGTATCTTGCCTCGCGCTACCGTCCGGGCGACCGTATTTTTCTAATAGGGTATTCGCGCGGTGCCTATGCGGTGCGCAGCCTTGCTGGCGTGATCGATATGATGGGGCTGTTGCGGGCACAGGTGGCGACCGAGCGCAATATACGTGATGTTTACCGGCATTATGAATGTGACCCACAAAGCGATGTGGCACGCGCTTTTTCAAATGCGAAATGCTTGCAAGACGTCCAGATCGAGATGATTGGCGTGTGGGATACGGTTAAATCCCTTGGCCTCAACATGCCTGTGCTGTGGCGACTTAGCGAAAAGGCGCACGCGTTTCACAACCATGACTTAAGCCATAATGTCAAAGCTGGCTATCAAGCACTCGCCGTAGACGAAACCCGGGTTGCATATAAGCCGGTGCTTTGGACGTCACCTGCGGGCTACGCGGGCCGAGTGGAACAGGTTTGGTTTCCCGGCACACATGGGGATGTCGGGGGACAGTTGGGCGGATATGAACCCGCGCGGCCCTTGTCCAATATTCCCTTGGTCTGGCTGATGGAACGTGCGCAGCTTGCGGGTCTGCCTTTGCCCGACGGTTGGGTTAAACGGTTTGAGCGTGACGCAACAGCACCGATGCTGGGTACATTCCGTGGACATGGAAAATGGTTTATCACACGCCGCGCCCGAGTGGTGATGCAAGATCCGTCAGAACGCATTCATGACAGCGTCGCTTTGCGCGCGAGCAAAGCACCCATTGTGGGCCGCCGACGCATTTTCAGCCGCAAAACAAGCTAGGCTTGGTTCTGTGATCAACCCAGCTTCATGATGATGCAAGTGGTCGAACCTGTTGCATAAAGCTTACCATCGTCCGCCCCTCTGATTTCACCGTGGGCCACAGCGGTTGATCGGCCTGCGTGGTCCACCACTGCGTCGCAATGCACCAGCATACCCACAGGGATCGCCCGGGTAATGTTCACCTTGTATTCGAGCGTTGTATATACGGAGCCTTGCGGCACCTTTGTCATCACAGCGCAGCCAAGGGCTGAGTCCAGCAAAGTACCGTACCAGCCACCATGCACTGCGCCACTGGGGTTCAGTGCGCCAAACTCTGGTATGCCGCTAAAGCGCACGCGCCCGTCTGCGACCTCCAGCAAGTTCAACCCTAACGTACCTGCGATGGGCGCACCTGCAAATTCGCCAGCCAATAGCCTTTGCATAAAAGCCAGTCCCGACATCGAAAGTATCTTGTCGCGCGGCATTAATTCGTCAGGGGACTGGGCGGCGTAGGGCATAATAGGCTCCGTCATTGCTTGCAAGGCGAGGCTAACGAACGGTAAAAAAGGTTCAAGCCCTACGCCACGTTACGCACCCCTGTGGTCGCTTGCGTAACACCAAGAGCATGACAGATTTCGCGGGTGAGTTCGGGGCGGTTCAACGTATAGAAATGCAAGCTATCGACGCCCTCGTCGACCAGTTCGGAACACATCTCAGTACAAATGGCGCGGGCCAATAGGTCTTGACGGTCGTCACGGATCGCCGCATCAAAGGCTTGATCCAGCCACAGCGGGATGGAGGTGCCGCAGCGAACGGCAAATTTCCGTGCATTTTTCCAATTGGTGATGGGGAGGATGCCAGGTGTGATCGGCGCAGTAATGCCAGCTTTGGCGCAGTCATCACGGAACCTCAGGAAGGTGTCCGCCTCGAAAAAGAACTGTGTGATCGCCTCGGATGCGCCAGCATCAATCTTTGCTTTCAACCAATCGATATTCGCGTGTTGGTTGACCGCTTCTGGGTGTTTTTCAGGGTATGCGCCGACGCGCAAATTGAATTGACCTGTATTTGCCAAAGCCTCAATCAATTCAACGGCATGCTCAAACCCATTTGGGTGAGGCGTGAACGCGGTGCTGCCTTCGGGGGCGTCGCCGCGCAGGGCCACAATGTCTGTAATGCCCGCTGCAGCAAAACGCTGGGCTACAGCCATTGTTTCGGATTTGGAGGCGCCTACGCAGGTCAGGTGCGCCGCAACCGGCAGGCCTGAGTTTTTGCGCAATGTATAAGCCGCGTCATGGGTCAGGTCGCGCGTTGAGCCGCCCGCACCATAGGTAACGGAGAAAAAGCGCGGCTCCAACGGGGCGAGAGCTTGGGCAGTGTCCCACAGATTAAACGATGCTTTGATCGAGCGGGGTGGAAAGACTTCGAAAGAAACGGATGGAGCAGCCATGCGGGGTCCTCAATGATTTGGCATCTTGTGCCACATATCGAAAAGTGAGACAAATTCATAACTTTCATCTTTAACATGAGTTCGATATGCATATTGAGTTTCGCCACCTGCGCACGATCCAAGCGATCCATGAGGCCGGTGGCCTTGCCCGTGCGGCAGATCAGCTCCACATCACACAGTCTGCACTGAGCCATCAGATCAAAGGGTTAGAGGATCAAGCGGGGGTCGAATTATTCGTGCGCCGCTCAAAGCCGCTGAAACTGTCACCTGCGGGAATGCGGTTGTTGAAGCTCGCCCAACAGGTGTTGCCGCAAGTGCAAGCCTTGCAGGATGAATTCACGGGTTTGCGCGCGGGCAGCACAGGGCGGATGCATATCGCCATCGAATGCCACGCTTGTTTTGAATGGTTGTTCCCTGTGCTCGAACAATTCCGCAAGAGCTGGCCGGAGGTTGATGTGGACATCCGGCCCGGGTTGGCGTTTGACGCACTGCCTGCGCTTTTGAAAGAAGAGGTTGATCTGGTCGTCTCCTCTGATCCAGAAGAGCTGCCCGGTGTCACATTCGTGGAACTCTTTGATTATGCGCCGGTTTTTGTGGCAGCAAGCGCCCATCCTCTGGCGCAAAAACCTTACGTAGATGCGGGCGATTTTCGGGGGCAGACCTTGATCACCTATCCGGTGGAACGGTCGCGTCTGGATATCTTTAGCCAGCTGCTGATCCCGGCAAAGGTGGAACCTGCTTCGATCCGCCAAGTTGAGCTGACAGCCGTGATCTTGCTGCTTGTTGCGTCAAACAGAGGCGTTGCCGTGTTGCCCGATTGGGTTGTGCGAGAGGTCAAATATTCGTCTGACTACATCACGCGCCCTTTAACTAAAAATGGGATAACACGCAGGCTTTATGCCGCCGTGCGCAGCGACGACATGGACAAACCTTTCATGAAAAACCTGCTGAAACTCGCCGGTGAAGAGGCACGTAAACTACAGGCACACTAACGCCAAGACGGTAAAAGAGCGCCTGCAATAGACGCCCTTTTACATTTTTTTGCGAAAAAAGTTACCCTTGGTCGGCAGCTACGGCGTCGTCGGCCATGGCTTGGTCAGTGTCTTCCACATCATCGTTTTCGTCACTGATCGGATCGGCCCCTTTGGCGATCGCTGCTTCGATTGCGTCGGCGTCTGGATTTGCGTCACGCACCGCATCCAGCACTTGGTCTTGGTTTTCCTCAGCCAGCGTGCCTTTGTATTCCGCCAAGATGGCTTGCTCGGCTGCGACCACGCCTTCTTCGTTAGGTGGGCCTGCATCGACGGTTGCTTGCGCATCGGCCACGGCTTCTTCGCTGGGGGCCTCAACGCTGTCGACAAGGCTTTGTGCTTCAGCGCGGGCGGCCGCGTCGCCTAGGACAGCTTCGGCCGCGGCGATGTCTGCTTCAGTTGCGTCAGTTGGAACATTGTCCAAAAAGTCTTGCGCATCAGCCACGGCTTCTTCGCTCGGTGCTTCAGTCGACAAGATCGCGTTTGCTTCTTCTAGGGATGTGGCGATTGCCAGCGTTTCTTCGGCGCTGACAAAGGCATCGGTTGCCAAATCAAAGTTGAAGTCTTCCAACGCTAAGGCTGCCGCAAGACCTACGGGGCCATTAAAGTTCCCGTTTGCGATATGCGCTGCTTTTGCGTTCGGGCTGGAGTTAATTGCACCGTTTAATTTGCCAAGGTTGCTGGGATGCATCGGCCCTTTGGTCCGTGCGGCAACCTGTTTCGAGGCATTAGAGGTTTTGGGTTTGGCGGCCTTTGCTGTTTGCTTGTTTTTTCCAAACAGCCCAAAGCCGCTTTTGATATTTTTGCCTAATTTTTGCAGATCACCCTGAATGGTGGCACGGGTTGAGTTTGGACCGCGGGCTTTGTCAGATTTGCCTTTGGCGGATTTGTCACCGCTAAAACCTTTGCCGTTACTTTTGCCGTCGCCGCCCCCTTTGTTGCCGCCGCCATTACCATTGCCATTACCGCCTTTGTTACCGCCGCCGTTGCCGCCCCCTTTGCCATTATTGCCGTTTTCGTTTTTCGCATAGGCAGCGTCCGACGTGATCACTGTCACTGCGGGGGCCAGCACAAAGGCTGACAACGCCAACGTCGAGACGCCAATTTTCAAATACTTCAACATAGACCTGTCCTTCTTGAGCGCGGCGATCCCGCGTCGTTTCATCTCGCGAGTTTTAAAAAAAACTTGGACATACTTTGGGCGAAATCGGGGCAAACCGCTATGGATTTGTGGAAATCTGACTGTTTTTGGACGAAAACAGCGCGGTTTACTGCCGGACCTGGCAACAAAACTCTGCTGGATACCGCATTGGCGTCGCCTTCAATACACGACAACACCCAGATTTCAGATTTTCGATGTCACACAGAATATGTGTTCAGTTTTACCGGGCCAACCGCGCTGCGCGTCCACCGCGTCGCTTGGTGATACGGTTTTGGCGGTTGGGCAGGTCGTCCACGACTGCTTGGCGTGCGTCATTGGATAGGCGCGACCACAAGGTAATTTCGTCAATTGACCGCAAGCACCCCGTGCACAGCCGGGCTTCGGGGTGGATTACACAAATTTTTACGCAGGGGCTTTGTACTTCTTCACGGCGCCAGATGTCGTCGGTCATGGGGCTTAGTTTCCTTGGCTGGCGCGAATGACGCGTATTCTGTCTAATGCTCCCTGCAAGATATACCCGGCAGCGACGTGATCAATAACTTCTGCACGACGTTTTCGTGACGTATCCGCCTCGAGCAGCGCACGTTCCGCAGCAACAGTGCTGAGGCGTTCGTCCCAATACATCAATGGCAGGTTCAGTCCATCAACTTTTTCAAGATTGCGCGCAAAAGCGCGTGTGGATTGGCACCGCGGCCCCTCGGATCCGTCCATGTTGCGGGGCAGGCCCAGAACCAGACCGCCGATGCGCCGTTCGGCTATGATGTCAGACAGCCGCGCTGCATCCAGCATGAATTTGCGCCGCTTGATCGTCTCGAGCGGGGTGGCAACGGATAGAAACGTATCTGTGACCGCCACGCCGATGGTCTGCGTGCCAAGGTCCAACCCTGCAAGCCCCTGCATTTGGGGCAGGGCTGCGATAAAGTCTTCTGCCTGCTCGAATATCATTCGGCGACTTGCGCCCGCTGACCTGCGCGCAACAGCAAATCCAATGCGCGGGTGTCGTCGGCAAAAACTTGAACAGCGTTATCGTACACAGTTCGCGCGGCGTTTGTTCGGCCCAAGACACCCAAAGCGGTAATCAATTGTGCCCAGTCTTCCACCGGTCCCCCTTCGCTGCCCAACCGGTCCGATAGACCCTGAACCATGCTTTGGATCATATCTATCCGTTCGCTTGGGCTCAGCTCTTGTGCGGCTTCGATGTCTTCTGTTGACGGTCCACGCGCCGGGTCGCGGCCGGGGCCGATTTCGGGCAATTGATAATTAACACCAGCGCGAAACGCCATGTCGTCGATCTGCGCAAGAATGGGCTCGATCCATGGGGCATCGGCGGGGCCCTCGCGCAACAACTGATCCCACAAGCGGAACGCTGTGTCAGGCCGTCCTGTTTGTGCCAACATCAACCCCATATAATAGCGCCCTGTTCCATTTGTCGGATCACGGTTCAAAGCTTGGGTTAGGGCCGTTTCCGCCAAGGGCGACACGTAGCCCCCCGCAGCAAGGACCAACAAATCGGCGTAGGTGATGTAATCCTCGCTGGCGGCGGCATCCGCTTTGATTCGAATTACTTGTGCCTGCGCCCGCGCGGCAGCGGCATAGTTGCCCAGGTTGCCTTCGTTTTGGACCATTAGCGTCTGGCCTTGAAGGTCATCTGGGCGGTTGGCCACCGTCGCGCGCAACCGCTCGACCAAAGCCACATAATCCGGGCTGATGTTATCTGGGGCCACATAGGCTGGCAGGCTGTCTTCTGCTTCTTTTTGGCTGGGGCGATTTTCGCGCGCGATCTCGGCGAGTTCGATGCGGTCGGCCAAGGCCAAATCACCGTAGCCTGGTGCACCAATGTTCCAATACATCCAGAAACTGCCTGCAATGACCGTCACGCCCAAGATGACGCCCATCAACAAAGGCGCGCCTTTTTGCGCGTCAGCTTCGACAACTTCGGCTTGCAATTCTGCGTCGGCTGCAAGAATGCGCCGCGAAATTTCCGCGCGTACACGGTCTGCGTCCGCAGCATCCACTACTCCGCGGGCAAGGTCTTTGTCGACGTCACGCAATTGATCGCGGTAAACCTTTAAATCATAGGCTGCGGCAGGTTCGGTGTCGCCCCGTCGCGGTGCGCGCAAAGACAAACCTAAAAGCAAAGCAACAAGCACCGCTAAGCCAGCAGAAATGATCCAGAAAGCCATTGATCCCCCATTCATATTGGTGCGCCAGATGTAAACATCATTGTGCATGCGCAAAAGGGGCAAAACGGCACGATTGGCCTTGAGTGACGTGCAATAGTGTCGCGTGTCGCAAACTGCTGCGAAAGTGACGCGCTGAGTATCCTCTTTTTGCGCTAGGTTTCGCAGAACAGAAGAAATAAACGCAACGGGACGAATCCGCTGTGGTTTTTTGTTTTGTTTGGGGGCTTGCGCCATGAAACGATATTCTGTCTTTGCCGTCGCGCGCGAAGCGGTGCGCTATCACTCTGGCTGGGAACGGGCATGGCGTAACCCAGAGCCGAAATCAAAATACGATGTCATCATCATCGGGGCAGGCGGGCACGGTCTGGCCACGGCCTATTACCTTGGTAAACGCTTTGGCGTGAAAAACGTGGCGATCATTGAAAAGGGCTGGCTTGGCGGCGGGAACACAGGGCGTAATACCACGATCATCCGGTCGAACTACCTGCAGGACCCGTCGGCCGCGCTTTATGAGAAATCACGCTCGCTTTATGAGACGATGAGCCAGGATTTGAACTATAATGTAATGTTCAGCCCGCGCGGTGTGATCATGCTGGCACAGACCCATCACGAGGTGCGCGGCTATCAGCGCACGGCACATGCCAACGCTTTGCAGGGGGTCACAACAGAGTTCATCAACCCCACACGTGTCAAAGAGCTTGTGCCGATCATTAACCTAAAAGGGCCACGCTATCCTGTTTTGGGTGGGCTATGGCAGGCGCGTGGCGGTACCGCGCGTCATGACGCGGTGGCGTGGGGCTATGCGCGGGCCTGTTCCGATATGGGAATGGATGTGATCCAGCAATGCGAAGTGACGGCTGTGCGTCGCGATGGGGACAAGGTGGTTGGAGTGGACACCACCAAAGGTGCCATCGATTGCAACAAGCTAGGGATCGTCGTGGCGGGGAATTCTGGCCATGTGGCGGGGCTGGCAGGTTTTAGGTTGCCGATCGAATCTGTCGCATTGCAGGCGTTGGTGTCCGAACCCATCAAGCCGTGTATGGATGTGGTCGTGATGGCCAATACCGTTCATGGGTACATGAGCCAATCTGACAAAGGCGAGATGGTCATCGGCGGCGGCACCGATGGCTATAACAACTACACCCAACGCGGATCTTTTCACCATATCGAAGAAACCGTGCGCGCATTGATAGAGACGTTTCCAATGGTTAGCCGTCTGAAAATGCTGCGCCAATGGGGTGGTATTGTCGATGTGACGGGTGATCGTTCGCCCATCTTGTCGAAAACACCAGTCGACAACATTTTTATCAATTGTGGCTGGGGTACAGGTGGGTTCAAAGCAACGCCGGGGTCCGGATGGGCCATGGCGGAACTGATCCACAAAGGCCACGGACCGCTGACGGATGATTTTGGCTTAGACCGCTTTCGAGAAGGCCGGTTCATCGACGAAAGCGTCGCAGCCGGGGTGGCGCATTAATGTCTATTGATCGCAAAATTGCCGCCGGTTTAGGTCGCGCGGCTAACAAGATGCCCGCGTCCTTAATGCGAGGGCGGCTCACTGACGCCCATGCGTCCGGCTATTTCGCTTTGGGCTCGGATCGCAGTGCGGTCGGCTTCGGTCTGTGCACCGGGTTTGCCCAAGTCATGGGCCAACAAAGTCCGACCTTTGCGCCATTCGTGGAGTGCGACGCCGCCGCCTATAGCAGCGATGATGCCAATAAAAAGTGTCACCCACTCCATCGGTTACTGATCGGTGCTGTGGGTTTTTTTGCCTTCGCCGGCGGCAGATCCAAAGGCGATCAGGTCGCTAATATCAATTTCGCGCCCACCCCGGGCCGCCTTGCGCGCGGCAATTCCACGGCGTTCGATCAACAACATCACAACCGCCACGGCACCAATCGCGCCAAAGGCAATTACAGCCATCATCTCTTTGCTCATCCGTCATCCTTCTTTGCTATGCACTTCAATATAGCGCGCGTTTGGCCAAAAAGCGATGCTTTCCCAACAGGAGCCTGCACATGCTCGTTCTGACTTGCCCCGTTTGTGGCGTCACTGCCGAAGAAACTGAATTCCATGGCGGCGGAGAAGCGCACCTGACGCGCTTTGGCCCCAGTTCGTCGGAAGAGGATTTTGAAAACTACTTGTTCATGCGTGAAAACCCAAAGGGTGTGCATTTTGAACGCTGGCGGCATGTTTATGGTTGCGGCAAGTGGTTTCACGCGGCGCGGTGCACGACAACGCTAGAGGTGTTTGGCACATATCCTGCGCAAACCACCGAACCGCCTGCGGATTTACGCGCAAAGATAAGCAAAAAGAGACCGGGTTGGTCCTGGAGGTCATGGTCATGAGCAAGCGCATCAACACAGGCGGCCGCCTTTTGGATGCCTCCAAAGAGCTGACGTTTACCTTCAACGGAAAGAAGCTGCGCGGCTATGCGGGCGATACGCTTGCGTCGGCGCTGTTGGCCAATGATCAGATGCTGGTAGGGCGGTCCTTTAAATACCACCGGCCGCGCGGCGTGGTGGCTTCTGGCGCGGAAGAGCCAAACGGACTGGTCAACATGGGCGAGGGCGCCCAATTCGAGCCCAATCAACGTATCACCACCACAGAGCTTTTCGACGGGTTGACGGCCACAAGCCAAAACCATTGGCCCAGTCTTGAGTTCGACATTGGTGCGGTAAACAGTAAGCTTGCGCGGTTTTTGCCTGCGGGCTTTTACTATAAAATGTTCATCCATCCCCGCCCGTTTTGGAAATACATCTACGAGCCCTTCATCCGGCAGTCAGCGGGCTTGGGTCAAGCGCCCAAGGAGCAAGACGGCGACACCTACGAGCATTATCACCACTTTTGTGATGTGCTGATCATTGGGGGCGGTATTGCTGGCCTGCAGGCGGCTAAGACAGCGGCGAAATCTGGTGCCAAGGTCATGCTGATCGAACAGACTGCAGCTTGGGGTGGCCGTACGGTGGTGAATGGTGGCCAGATCAATGGCATGCCTGTGGATAAGTTCGTGGATGAAACTGTGGCCGAGCTGTCTGCGATGGAAAATGTGACCCTGCGTACCCGCATGATGGGTGCAGGTGTGTATGATCACGGCTACGTGCTGGGGTACGAGCAATTGCGTGACCACGCGCCAGAAGCGCCGGGGCCGCGCCACCGCTTGTGGCGTATTCGGGCAGGCCAGATCATTACTGCGACAGGCGCGATTGAGCGGCCTTTATCCTTTGCTGGCAATGATATACCGGGCGTTCTGCTTGCAGGTGCAGTGCGCGATTATTTGGTGAACTTTGGCGTTTCCATCGGGCAGCGTACGGTTGTTGTGACCAACAATGATGACGCTTACTTGACCGCATTTGCCTTAAAAGAGGCGGGTCTTGAGGTGCCTGCCATCCTTGATGCGCGCGAACCCGATACGCCTTCTGCCGCAATGCAGCGGGCCGCGTCCATGGGGATCGAGGTCATGTCTGGTCATGGTATTGCCAGCGCCAAAGGTGGCAAGCGCCTCACGGGGGTTGCTGTTTGTCGCCAAGCGGGTACTGGTGCGGTGGTCAAGGAAATCGCCTGCGACGCCGTGGCGATGTCGGGCGGTTGGTCGCCTGTGGTGCACCTTTGGTCCCACTGCGGTGGCAAGCTGATATGGGATACAGGGCACGCCTGCTTTCGCCCGGATGTGCACAAAGCGCCGACAGGGGACGTGGGCCAACCCTTTGTGGTTCCTGCGGGATCTGCGAATGGTCACATGATGCTGGGTGATGTCCTCAGCGATGCGGATGATGCGGCACGCGAAGCAGTCAGCCGCATTGGGCATAAAATTCGCAAAACGAAATCCCCAATAGCTGAGGAAATGGAACACGCCCCGATGGCCCCCGTGTGGCTGATGCCTGCGCAGGCGGATATCACGCTGCGGTCCAAAGCATGGCTGGATTATCAAAACGACGTCAAAGTGTCTGATGTCCAATTGGCAGCGCAAGAAGGCTTTGAATCTGTTGAACATGCCAAACGCTATACCACTTTGGGCATGGCGACAGACCAAGGTAAACTGAGCAATATCAACGGTCTTGCGATCTTGTCGGACGCGCTTGATCGTCCGATCCCGCAGACGGGCACGACAACGTTCCGCCCGCCTTATACACCCATTTCTATGGGGGCTATTGGTGGCGAAGCGCGTGGTGAGGTGTTTCAACCACTGCGGCGCACTCCGATGCATAAGTGGCATGACGCCAATGGTGCAGATTGGGAACCGGTCGGTCACTGGCGCAGGCCCTATGCCTATGTGCGTCCGGGCGAACGGGTGAAACAAGCCGTCCACCGCGAGGTTGCGAACACGCGTGTAAATCTTGGTTTGTTGGATGCCTCCACTTTGGGCAAAATCATCGTCAAAGGCCCCGATGCGCCAAAGTTTCTTGATATGATGTACACCAACATGATGTCGACACTGAAACCCGGCAAATGCCGCTACGGTTTGATGTGTTCGGAAAACGGGTTCCTCATTGATGATGGCGTGGTCGCGCGGATTGATGAGGACACCTACCTGTGCCACACGACCACCGGTGGCGCGGATCGCATTCATCAGCATATGGAAGAATGGTTGCAAACCGAATGGTGGGACATGAAAACCTATGTCGCCAATGTTACCGAACAATACGCGCAGGTTGCCGTTGTTGGGCCTAATGCGCGCAAATGTCTGGAAAAACTGGGCGGCATGGATGTTTCCAAGGATGCACTTGGATTTATGGAGTGGGCCGATGGTGAGATCGGCGGCTTTAAAGCGCGCGTTTACCGGATCTCCTTCTCGGGCGAGCTTAGTTATGAAATTGCTGTGGATGCGAGCCAAGGTCAGGCATTTTGGGATGCACTGATCGCTGCAGGTGACGAATTTGGCGTGATGCCCTACGGCACAGAGGCTCTGCATATTCTGCGGGCTGAAAAAGGCTTTATCATGATTGGTGACGAAACCGATGGCACGGTTATCCCGCAGGATCTTGGCCTCAACTGGGCGATTTCCAAAAAGAAAGAAGACTTCTTGGGCAAACGCGCACAGGAACGCACCCACATGACCGACCCCAAACGTTGGAAGTTGGTGGGCCTTGAGACAGTATCGGGTTCGGTCTTGCCAGACGGGGCTTATGCAGTGGGCGAGGGTAAAAATGCCAACGGTCAGCGCACTACCATTGGGCGTGTGACGTCGACCTATTATTCACCCACCTTGGACAAGGGCATAGCCATGGGGCTGGTGCTGAATGGCCCAGACCGCATGGGCGAGATCATCGAATTTCCCGGCACCGAAGGGGCGACCTTTAAGGCGCGCATTGTTGATCCGGTCTTTTATGATAAGGAAGGGAGCAAGCAAAATGTCTGATGCGATCACCGCACTGAACGGTGCGACCTTTTCCGGCATAGCCAAAATCCAAGAAGTCCCGCTGCAGGGCATGATTACCCTGCGCGGCGATTTGACGGATGCCAAGATCCAAAAAGCGGCAACGTCTATCACGGGAGGGAGTTTCCCAGCCCAAGGTCAAACCACCATCGAAGGCGATAGTGGCATCGCATGGATGAGCCCGGACGAGGCGCTGATCCTTTGCGCCTATGACCAAGTGGCGCAGAAACTTGCTGCAGTGCACAAAGCGTTGGGCAAGACCCATGCCTTGGCGGTGAATGTGTCTGATGCGCGCGCCAGCTTTCAAGTTACGGGCACATATGCGGCGGATGTTCTGGCCAAGTTGTGCCCGGTTGATCTGTCTGCAGGTGCGTTCAAACCGGGACAATTTCGGCGCACGCGGATGGCGCAGGTGCCGGCGGCATTTTGGCAGCATGCGCATGACGGCTATCAGGTCATTTGTTTTCGCAGTCAGGCGCAATACGTGTTCGATCTGTTGTCCGTAGCAGCGCAGCCCGGGTCCGAAGTTTTCGTTGACGGGCATTGATCGTGGTGCGACGGTATGCGGCTCGTGATTTGCTGCTGTATCGTTTAGTTGGGCTACCTATGATTTCGCGTCTTTTAATATCTGTCCTTTTGTTGACGGCCGGGCCTGCTTTGGCAGCACAGCCTACGGGTGTTTTGTATGATTGCGATATCACACAAAAGCGGGACCGGTTATTTTGGATCGCGGACAAAATTGCGATTGTGGTCAAAGACGATGGCGAGGTTGTCGTTTTTGATCAGGTCATCTTGCGTTTTAACGAGGCGCCCCTGACCGCGCGAGTTACGCGCAACAATGACCGGCGCATGGTGCTACGGTGGACGCTTCGGAATGTTGTTAATGGCGCCAATCAACTGACCACAGCTTTTGACTATACTGCCACACTGACTAAATCGAATAATCGCATCGCTGTGTACGCCAGCCCGGAAGGGTATTCAGATCGCTTTTCTGGCAAGGGGACTTGCACCAAACGCACTGAATAGCGCGGAAATCCGCATTGAATTTGCATTTATTAAGTGCCCTTGGCACTTTTTGCGCACCCTGATACTTGAACTGCAGCAATGGTGCGCTTCATTGCACAGTGTACCCGTAGAATAACCAAAGGGGGCCAAAATGGCTTTTGAACTACCTGATCTTCCTTACGCGCATGACGCTCTTGCGTCCAAGGGCATGTCTGCCGAGACCTTGGAATACCACCACGACCTGCACCACAATGCCTATGTGACCAACGGCAACAAGGCAATCGAAGGCACCGAGTGGGCAGGCAAGTCCATGGAAGACATCATCAAAGGCACTTATGACGCCAGCGCAGTTGCGCAAAACGGTATCTTCAACAACATCAGCCAGCTTTGGAACCACAACCAGTTCTGGGAAATGATGGGCCCGGGCGAAAGCAAAATGCCAAGCGAGCTCGAAGCCGCTTTGACTGAAAGCTTTGGGTCGGTTGACGCGTTCAAAGACCAATTTTCCGCCGCAGGTGCGGGTCAGTTCGGTTCTGGCTGGGCATGGTTGGTGAAAAATGCTGATGGGTCCTTGGCTGTGACCAAGACTGAAAACGGCGTGAACCCGCTGTGCTTTAATCAAACGGCGCTACTGGGCTGTGACGTGTGGGTGCAGTACTACTACAGCGACTTCCGCAATAAGCGCCCTGCATATCTCACGAACTTCCACGACAACCTCGTCAACTGGGAAAACGTCGCATCGCGTATGTGATACAATTCTGTCCAAAGGCACTCACTGCCTTGGAAAACAACCCACCGCGTTTAACCGTGGTGGGTTTTTTTATGTGATGCCGCGCCGATCAGCGTTCAGTTCGGCGCGCAGGTGCGTCTGATGTCCCCAATGGGGGTCGTCGCATCCCTTTGAGACAGTGCAATGATCCGCTGTGCATTTTCCGTGTCATTCCGATTACGCAGCCGAAACCGAAACGAAGGGTCCGTGAACATGCCTGACATGATGGAATTGCACTTGAGATAGTTCTCGTTTGAAAGCTTCATAAAGGCCGCATAGTTCTGTTCCAAATGATCGGCAACGGTGGTCAGGGCTGCAGCATCGCGTTGGCTGCGATCTGCCAAAATCGCATGCACTTCTAAAAAACGGGTGGCCGACACGCCAGAGACGAAGCTATCCAACATCAGACCCGCACCCAAGGCGATGCTGTCAGGATCGTCTGACGCGCCGGTCAACCCGGTAGCGATGCATCTATCAAGGGCGTCAGCCATATTCGCAGCGCGGGAAAATCCACGCTCTAAACGGTTGATAAGCACTCGGTCCAGTTCGTCAGGTGCAATATCTGGTCTGCGCTCTTGTCTGATCAGCTTTAGGTCTTCGACACCCTGTGCGAATTCTGAAGTTAAGATATTGCGTTCCAGTCTCAGCTTTTCCGATATTGCGGTCAAAGCATTTCGTATCTGAGCGGTTTTGTTGATTTGCCCTTCTGGCGCGCTGTTTTGCCATGAGGTGGCCCAGCTGAGCGCAAACTTCAGATCGTCTTGGCATGCTGGCGCTGTCGATGCGCCACTCACCGGGACAACGGGTTTGTCCGTGCAAGCAAGGGTGTAGAACTTCGGCGCATGGATCAAGGCAGGCTCTTTCACAGTAGTTCCGGGGGTCACGCCAAATATTGCGCTGGAACCTCCCATCGCAAAATGAAACCCCCGCCCGTCGCCGCCTGAGTAAAAGAATTTTACCAAGGTATGATGACCGTCAATGGCGGTTTTGGCGATTGTGCACAGGTCTTGCACGTCATCCGCAATGCAGCTTTGTTGCTCCAAGCAATCAGCCAAAGGCTTAAAATAACGTTCAATATCGCTGACAGCAAACCCCCATTGATTGCCAAACGCCTCACCTTCATTCGCACGCAAGTTGGGCAACCGTGAGGGTAAGCCGTTTGAGGAAAGCGTGTTGACTGCGACCCTCATATCTTGGACGTGGGGTGACTGGTTCCGGACGATTTGTTGGAACGCGCCCTTTTTTGCGCGAATATCGCGCATGTCGGTCACTTGGTTACGTACCAAATATGCCGAGACACCAATGGCCAGCATCGCAATGGCCGCTGAGATGATCTTTAATCCAACAGGAAGAAACGTCCAATATTCGCGCTTTGGGGGCATGCGGATTGGTTGCATATTTTGCAAATCTTCCCGGATCTTAATGATCTGTTGTGCTGTGGTGGCTGGGTCGGGCCAGGCATCTGCAGGGTCTTGCTCGGTCGCTGTGTTTGGGCGCTGCCGCGTCTGAATCAGTCGATTTGCCAAACGGGCGTTGACCCGCCTTAGCCATGGCACGCGGCTGAAATCTATATCGCTGTGCGCTATTGGAACGATGGCGCGTCCAACCGGTAAGTCGTCTGTACCGACGCGGCGGCCTGATTTTGCAAATTCTTTCAGCTCTCTGAGGCACCATTGGCTTTCGAACCAGCTTTGGGTGCCGGAAAACAGAAAGATATGACTGGTTGTCACCTCATTGAGGATACGAACACGCCAGTCTTCAGCGTTCTTGATGCCGTCTTGGTCCACAAAAATCGTGTAGTCGGTATTGGTGTCTTTTTCGCTCAGTATGTCTTTTAAAGCGCGGGCATATTGGTCAGCACCCTGGTCAAAAGTCTTTTCAGAACGGGCGTGGCTTAGAAAAATTTTAATATGCGACATTGCTCACTCCATCATTGCGGTTTGAAAAAAGTGGCCCACACCAAGGATCCGGCACGGGCGTGATCGTTGCAAATAATACCAAGGTTAACGCGGACCCTTCCCGCGAGTATATGATCAAGATCACAGGTCACCTGATGCGACGGGTGGTTGCGCACTCAAAGCGGGTGTGGTGCGTAATCCGATTGTAGCTGCTGTAAATTGCGGTCACTGTTGGCGTCTGACAAGGCCGCGGGTTCGATACGCGGATGCGCTAAGGATGAGAAAGCAAAGACGAGTGAAAGATGAGGCTGCAAAAGGCGTGATCGCAATGGTGCTGGCCTGCGCAATCTGGGGCATATCGCCCATCTTTTACAAAGCTTTGGCGCATATTCCTGCGATCGATGTTTTGGCGCACCGAATGGTGTGGTCGTTGGTGTTTTTCGGGCTGGTCTTGCTGGTGCAGGGGCGTATCCGCCAAGTGTGGGACGCGTTGGCCAGCCGGGAACGATTGCCTGTAATTGCCTTGGCGGGGCTGATCATTTCTTTCAATTGGGTCATGTTCATTTATGCGGTGCAGGTTGGGCAAACCACGCAAAGCTCTTTGGGCTATTACATCTATCCGCTTGTTGCTGTTCTGATCGGCCGCGTTGTCTTTGCCGAAGTGTTGACCCGCGCACAAATGGTGGCTGTTGCTTTGGCCTGTTGTGCGGTGTGTGTCCTGACCTTTGGGTTAGGGGCGGCGCCTGTCTTGGGGATCGCTCTGGCGGTCAGCTTTGGGTTTTACGGACTTTTGAAAAAGCGTCTTGATATGGGGCCAGTGGTGTCTGTCACGGCAGAGGTGGTTATGTTGACGCCGATTGCCGTAATTATCCTGTTGCAAAGCTATCACAATGGGCGCGCAGTTTTTGGCAGCGGAGTGGATGATTTGATCTTGTTGATCCTGTCCGGACCGGTCACTGCCTTGCCCCTGATCCTGTTTAGCTACGCGGCGCGACGGCTGGCAATGGCGACAGTAGGATTGCTGCAATACATTAACCCGACGCTGCAATTTGCCTGTGCGGTATTTTTGTTCGCAGAGCCTTTTGGCGGCTGGCACCTGCTGACATTTGCGATGATTTGGACGGCGGTAGCGATCTATTCGGCAGCGGCGTTGCGTCAGGATAGGGCACGTCGCACCGCAGCCAAACAGGCATCGGCATCGGGGACAGTTGAATAAAATTCATGCAAGCTTTCATCGGCGAAACCCTGCGCTGTGACATGGGTCATAAGGGCCAATAGCGGGTCCCAGTAGCCGTTTGTATTCATAAGGAAAATTGGTTTTTCATGAAGACCAAGCTGGCGCCACGTCAGCGCCTCAAACATCTCGTCCAAAGACCCCGCACCACCAGGCATCACGACCACCGCATCGCAATTCATGAACATCACTTTTTTACGCTCATGCATGGTTTCTGTCACCACATATGAGGTCAGATCGGTCTTGCCAACTTCCCAATCTACAAGGTGCTGTGGGATCACACCAAACGTCTCGGCGCCAGCCGCTTGGGCACTGCGCGCCACAGCCCCCATCAGCCCTACATCGCCCGCCCCATACACCAGCCGCCACCCTTCGGATGCAAGGCCCGCGCCCAAGCGTTCGGCTTGTTGCATGTAGGCCGGGTCCGTCCCTTTGCGCGACCCGCAATAAACGCAAACAGATATTTGGCGCATAGGTGCCGTCTTTCTTGATGAAAATAATGGATTTGTGACCGACATCGTTTTGACCAGTCTTAGGGCAGTTGCTATGTAGGCTCAACGCCTAAGCTGCTGCCGCAATAGGCTTACCTGGGGAAAAGAGATTTTTATGGGCAAAGAGGATGTGGTCACCAAGTCAGGTGGCTCTGGATTGCTGATGGCTGGGCTCGTCATTGTGGGCGTCATCGCTGCAGGCACGTATATGACCATGCAAAGCGGCCAACCTTTGACCGAAGATGATTTGGCGTCTGTTGTGCCTGCCGTGGATACGCCTGCACCTGCGGAACCTCAAGCGGATGGTACGACTGCGACGCCTGTGCAAAACGATCTCGTTGACGAAAGTACGACACAGGCTGCCGTGGACCCTGCAGACGTGACAGAGGGTAAAGCCGTTGAAACGGACGCAGGGCCTGAGGCCGTTGTTGCGGAAGAAATCACGCCGGACGTGGCAGCCCCTTCCATAGACGAGGTGCGCCTTGAGACAGGCGGCACAGCCGTGATCGCTGGTCGCGCAGCGCCTGGCAGTGATGTTGAAGTGGTCGTTGACGGAGATGTCATCGCCACAGCACGCGCAGACACCAGCGGTGCATTCGCAGCGCTTGGCACCATTGATGCAGACGACAGCGCGCGCGTTCTGTCGTTGCGCGCCACTCAAGACGGGCAAACCGCCGCCTCCGTGGATGAGGTCATCGTAGCACCGATTGTGGCGCCTGACCCCGAACCGGCGGTATCTGCCAATGTGACTGAGACAACCCAGCAGGTAGACACCCAAGCGCAAGATGACGCGCCGCAAAGCGACCAAGCGCAAGCAAGTCCCGAAGTCATCGCAGGGCTCGTCGATCAACCGGAAACCGATGGCGCAGACGTGGCGCAGTCACTTGAACAAGAACAAACCAGCTCTGAAGAACGCGTGCAACAAAGCGTCCAAACTGACACCGCGTCAGAAGAAACTACACAGCAGACCGCCGCCGCAACCGTGCCTGCACCTTCCCAAGAAGCAGGCACGCAACCGGGTGCGGACCCAGTAGCCCAAGCCGCCGAGCAAACGGAACCAACAGCCGATGTTGCCACAGAAGACACCCAAGCCGAGCCTGCACCGCAAATTGCCTTGCTGAAATCTGACGAACAGGGCGTCACACTGCTGCAAACCGCACCGGTGGCCCCTGCGCGCGTGATGCTGGATACAATTGGGTATTCAGACAGTGGCGTGGTGCAATTGGCAGGTCGTGCCAGCGCCGAAGCCGTTGAGGTGCGTATTTACCTGAATAACCGGGCGGTTATTTCGTTGCCCGTTGATGCGCAAGGTAACTGGCGTGGCGAGGTGCCCAATGTGGATGCGGGCGTCTATACGCTTCGGGTTGATGCAGTGGGCGCTGAAGGGGCAGTGACCAGCCGGATGGAAACCCCGTTCAAACGCGAAGAGCCACAAATCTTGGCCGCCGCAACCCAAGGTCAAACAGGACCGGTGCGGGCGGTAACAGTTCAGGCGGGCGACACTCTTTGGGCGATTGCGCGGGAACGCTACGGCGAAGGCACCCTTTATGTGCGGGTCTTTGATGCAAACCGTGGGGATATCCGCGACCCCGATTTAATCTATCCCGGTCAGGTTTTCGATCTGCCAGACGACTAATTGGGGCTTGATGCTGGCAAACCAAGGTGGAGTGATTTAGGACATAAGACCTGACACGATAGCAGGACACTTCATGCCCACCGACACCACGGCAAGCCAGACAGACGACCAAGACGCAGCATCCATCGAAGAACAAGAACGCCTTTCAGGGTGGCGCACTGTCAAAAAGGTTGCGCCATATTTGTGGCCGGAGGACAAACCTTGGGTGCGTCACCGGGTCATGTGGGCCATGGGGCTGCTGATCTTTGCCAAGATCATTTCGGTCATGACACCATTTTTATATAAAGGCGCCGTGGATGCGCTTGCCGAAGAAGGCGTGCCCATGTTGGCTTTGGGTGCTGTTGGCCTGACAGTCGCTTACGGTATCGCGCGCATGATGACCGTCGGCTTTCAGCAGCTCCGAGACGCGGTATTCGCCAAAGTGGGGCAACGTGCGCTACGAATGCTGGCGCTAGAGACGTTCACGCATATCCACCGCTTGTCTATGCGCTATCATATCACGCGCAAAACCGGAGGGCTGAGCCGCATTATTGAACGCGGGGTCAAAGGCGTGGATTTCCTTCTGCGCTTTATGTTGTTTTCCATCGGACCGCTAATCTTGGAGCTGTTTTTGGTCGGCATCATTTTTGCCGTCTACTTTGATTTTTATTATCTGCTGATCGTGGCCGTGACGATTGCGCTGTACGTGTGGTTCACCTTTGCGGTCACCGAATGGCGCGTAAAACTGCGCCGCGAGATGAACGAACAAGACACAGATGCGAACCAAAAGGCCATCGACAGCTTACTGAACTATGAGACGGTCAAGTATTTCGGTGCGGAAACCCGTGAAGCAGGTCGCTACGATGCGGCCATGGAAAAATACGAAGGTGCGGCGATCAAAACTGCTGTCAGCCTTGCGTTTTTGAACTTTGGCCAATCCTTTCTGATCACCATGGGTTTGATTGGTGTGATGGTCATGGCGGCGATGGGGGTTCAAAATGGCACGCTAACTGTGGGCGATTTCGTCATGGTTAACGCCTACATGATCCAGATCACTGTACCGCTGAATTTCTTAGGCACAGTCTACCGCGAAATCCGCCAGTCGCTGGTGGATATGGGCGAGATGTTCAACTTGCTGGAACAACCCGCCGAAGTCGTCGACGCGCCAGACGCAAAGCCCCTCCGCATCCAAGGGGGGCGGATCGAACTGGAGGATGTGCATTTTGGTTACAACGCTGATCGCGCGATCCTCAAGGGTGTTTCAGTGACGGCAGAGCCGGGGCAGATGGTCGCCATTTGCGGCTCTACCGGGTCAGGAAAGTCCACCATTGGGCGGCTGTTGTTTCGGTTTTATGACGTGAATGGCGGCGCGCTGCGCATTGATGGCCAAGACGTGCGCTCTGTCACGCAAGAAAGCCTCCACGAGGCCATTGGGGTCGTGCCACAGGATACGGTGCTATTTAACGATACCATCCGCTACAACATCGCCTACGGCAAAAGCGGCTCCACCCAAGCTGACATCGAAGAAGCGGCAAAAGCCGCGCAAATCCACGATTTCATCCTGTCCTTGCCGGACGGATATGAGACCACCGTGGGCGAGCGTGGCTTGAAGCTGTCGGGTGGGGAAAAACAGCGCGTGGGCATTGCGCGCACGCTGCTAAAAAATCCTCCTATTTTGCTGTTGGACGAGGCAACATCGGCGCTTGATTCCGAGACTGAGGCTGAAATTCAAGACGCGCTTATGCATGCGGGGCGCGGTCGAACTGTACTGACGATCGCGCACCGCTTAAGCACAATCGCAGAAGCAGACCGCATCGTTGTGCTTGAAAAAGGCGAGGTCATCGAACAAGGATCACACGATGATCTTTTGGCTAAGGATGGCCGCTATGCGCAATTGTGGCGGCGCCAGCAATCCGAAGAAGAAGCCTGAGGACGCAGTTAATCCCGAAGATTTCGGTCAAGCAAACGCGCAAGACCGTACAACGTATCCATCATCGGGGTAGGGTGATCTAGATGGCGCGCCAGTTCTACCAGCCCGCCCAAGATCGGCTCAAGCTCAATGGGACGGCCCGCTTCGACATCCTGCAACATGGATGTTTTGAACGCGCCCAACTGGCGCGCGTCGTTTATCCTGCGGTCGATATCATCAAATCCGGGCAAACCGATCCGTGTGCCAAGATCTGACATCTCTTGCATGACGGATTTGGCGAAGGGGACCACATATTCATCCGAGTAAAGCTGCGCGATATCTGCCCGCGTTAAGGCAGACAATGGGTTTGCGTTCGCGTTCCCCCACAGCTTGTTCCAAACCTGCCAATGCAGGTCTTTTGTTGCTACGGCAGGGATGTCGCCGTTGTTAAAGAATTCAGCCAACACCTTGGCGTGGTTGCCGCCACCAACATCGCCCAACCACAGGGTGTTTGCATTGATCAGTCTAATTTTCCCGGGCGCTGAAACAAAACTTGCCGCATACACCACAGACCCGACCACGCGGTCACTGGGCATCAAGTCAGACAAGACGCCACCGGGGTCCACCGCGTCAATCCGTACCCCTTGCGCCGGGCCGCCAAAACTGTCGAAAAACCACCAAGGCAGTCCGTTGATGGCCGGAACGACGATGGTATGGTTGTCCATCGCAGCTTCAATCAACGGCGCGGCGGTGGGCAAGTCGTGGGCCTTTAGCCCAAGCACCAGCACATCGACGCCGCGCAGATCCGCGGCGTCCTTCGTGGCGTTGATCGCATAGGTTTTTTGGGCAGTGCCATTATCGATGCATAAGCCATCTTGCCTGAGTGCCTCAAATGAAGCGCCCCGAGCCAATACCGTGACGGATGCACCGGCGTCCACACACCCAGCTGTAAGCCAGCCGCCAATCGCGCCTGCTCCTATTACACCTACCTGCATGTGCCGCCTTTCTGTTTGTCGTTCAGTAGGGCTAGCAAATCAGGGGCGCAAAGCAAATAGGAGGGTGGCCAAGAAAATGCAGTCTATTCAGCAGATGCTGCTTTACCAGTCAGTTTATCCAATGCGCCTGTCATCATCTTGATATATTTTGCATCCATTGGCAGCCCATGCGTCTTGGCCAAAACGGCTGGGTCATGGTAGGCCACATGCACCACGCCTTCACTATCTGCATAAGCCAGGACCCGCAGCGGCAGATCAAGACCGGCAGTAATGCCATCTTGCATAGCGGGCGTGCCCAGCTTGGGGTTGCCAAAAATCAGCAACTGCGCGGGTTCAAGTTCCATATCCACGGATGCAGCACCTGCACCGTGGTCGACGCGCGCAAAGACGCGGGCCCCCGCACCTTCGACCGCAGCAACAAGCCTGTCGATGGTCACTGACACAGAATGTGCGCTTTGCTTTTTGATCAGATCAGCAGCAAAGCCAGCTGTGGCGCTGGCAAGGGTGAGCGCGCAAGCAAGGGTAAGGGGGCGGAACATAGGGGGTCTCCTTCTGGAATTACACTACGAGCCTATCATGAACGCCCGGGCGCGATGCCTCACAGTCGTGTGAGCGGCGTTATTCTGCCGCTTTCAACGGGGTAGAGGCTGCAGCAGGGGTGTCGTCGTCTTCCCAGATTAATTCTGTTCCGCTGATGCGGGCCGCTTCGCGCGTCAATGCCCAGTCACGCGCAGCGCGAGATGCACGCCCCATCGACATTTTAGCCAAAAGCGTTGCGATCCATTGGATATAAGTCGTAGCCCAAACCCGGATCGCCAGCATTGACGGGGTGACGACGAGCGTCAGAACCGTCGCTATCCCGAGGCCAAAGACGACGGCAGTCGCGAGTTGTTTCCACCACAGGGCGGTCGGGCTGTTGATCGTGTACCCGCCATCGGCAAAATTCAGGCTCAGCCCAAACATCATCGGCGCAAGACCCGCCATCGTTGTGATTGTGGTCAGCAGCACAGGCCGAATACGCGCCTGAGCGGTGCGAATGATTGCCTCGATCCGGGGCATATACTGGCTGTATTCCTGATATGTATCTATCAGGATAATGTTGTTGTTCACGACGATGCCCGCCAACGCCACAATGCCTGTTCCTGTCATGATAATAGAAAAAGTCTGGCCCATGACCAGCATCCCAATCAGTACGCCTGTGGTCGATAAAACCACCGCAACCAAAACCAGCACCGCATTGTAAAAGCTGTTGAACTGCGCAAGCAGAATAATGAACATCAACCCCAGTGCCGCAGCAAAGGCCGACGACAAGAACGCTTGGCTTTCTTCTTGTTCCTCCTGATCACCCGTCCATTCCCATTCCAATCCGGCGGGCAGGGGGCGGGTATCCAACCATTCGGTCAGCACCGCGATACGTTCATTGGCGTTCACGGGCAGCAGACGCAGGTCGCCGTTTTGCACGTCAGTCTGCAGATCGCGGTCTGCATCCGCGCTGCTTTCGATCACTTTGAAAGGCAAATCATCGGGTGAGGTGAAATCGGCATCCGCACCGGCAGGGCGCAAGATGGCAAGGGTCACGTCCGTGGCGACACCGTCCACACGTTGCGTATCGACAACCTTCATTAATCCCGGTGCGACGTCTGCTTTGACATCAAAGTACCGCTTTTGGTCGATCCGGTTGATTTCTGCCAGTTTTGGAACAGGCGTGCGGGTGATAAAGTTGCTGAGCGGAATAAGCCCATCCATTGTGCGGACTTTCAGCGTATCCAGCGTCGAAAGAACGCGATCTTCCTGAGGCAACCGGACGCGGATTTCGATCTCTTCATCAGAGCTGTCGACACGCATTGTGTCCAGCAGCAGCCCGCGTGTGACCAGTTGCACCATGGCGCCCACCGTCTGCACGTCGGCCCCGTAGCGTCCCGCCTTTTCGACGTCTACATCGATCTGCCAGTCGATACCGGGCAGCGGGCGGGTGTCTTCGATCAAGGTCAGCCCAGCGGTTTGGTCAAACTGCGCGCGGGCAAGTCCAGCTGCGGTGGTCAGCGCGTCAAAGTTATCGCCCTTGATCCGCAGATGCACAGGTTTGCCAGATGCAGGTCCCTGTGCCACCTCGAGGATTTCGGTCTTTACCCCCGGCAAAACAGCAAGCTGTTCAGTCAGTTCTGCGATGACAATGTTGCCATCCAGATCGGGTCGGTCGGCGCGGTCTTCCCATGGAATCGTTTCAAACTGGACTTGGCCAATCATGTCTTTTGGCGTGGCCGCCCCCGAGGTATCTGTGTTCAGCCCGCCTTCGCCTGCAAAGGAAAAGGCGTTCTGAATGCCGGGGTGCGCCAATACGATGTCTTCGGCTTGGCGGACGATGGCGTCCTTTTCCTCAAGCGACAGGTTCCCTCGGGCCAGCACATAGACAATGCCTTGTTCTGGTTCGGATTCCACAAAGAATTCAACGCCGTTGTTATTATTCGTAAAGAAGATCAAAACAGTGCCAACGAATACAAACACTGTCCCTGCCATCACCAATGGCATGACGGGGTTGCCCGTAATCGCGGCCATCACATGCCCAAAACCAGAGCGGCGATACCCCGCGCTAATGGCTTGCGGTTCCTTGCGGAACATCTTTGACACCAACCACCGCCCAAAGCGGCCCATGCGTGTCAAAAGTGCTAGCGCGGACACCAAGCCGACGAAAAATCCCCCTATCGAAATTGCTAGGCAGGCAGCGGCTGCGACGATGAGCAGGAAGACAAATAGGAATGTAGGGATCACTGACCCCAAAATGTTTAATCCGTCCATCTGCCCAAACTGTGCCCCAACGCCTGCAAAAATCGGGTCCAGCAAGGTCAGTGGCGCCAGCATCAATGCCGCAATCGGAAAGAGCGACAGGTGCAGATACCACGGCAAGTTTGCAACCGCGCCCATATAATCGGAAATCCAACGTTCCAGTCGTCCGGTCACGCCACCCATCACGGGCAGGTAAATCAGGGCCACAACAAGGGAGGCTGACAAAACAAAGATCAGTGTTACAGGCAGCATGCCCATGAATTCCCCCGGCACACCGGGCCAGAAAAGCATGGGAAGAAACGCGCAAAGCGTCGTCGCAGTGGACGAGATGATTGGCCAGAACATCCGTTTGGCGGAATCGACATAGGCCTGCATGGGCCCCACGCCCTCTTGTTGGCGTTTGTCGGCATACTCAACGACCACAATGGCGCCATCGACCAGCATGCCGACTGCCAGGATCAGACCGAACATCACGATGTTGGAAATGGAAATACCCATCAGCGCAAGAAACGCAAAACACAGCAGAAACGAGGTCGGGATCGCAAAACCTACAAGCAGAGAGGCCCGGATGCCCAGAGCAGCCAGCGACACGATCATTACCAGCGCAATGGCGGTAAAAACCGACCCCAGCAATTGCTGCACCATGCTGTCCACAATGCGAGATTGGTCATTCGATGTGCCGATTTCTACGGCAGCTTGCAGCCCTTCGGGCCACATGCTGCTTTTGTCGTCGATCATCTGTTTGACCAACTCTGCGGTGTCGATCAGGTTAAACCCTTTGCGCTTGACCACCTGCAACGCCACGGTGCTTTCTGCGTTGAAACGGGCGGTGCCTGCCCGGTCCTCAAATGTCAGATTGATCTGCGCCAGATCGCCCAGCGTGACGACGCGGTCGCCATTTGTTTTCACAGGCAAGTCGTAGATGTCGCGAGGCTCGTCAAAGGACGACGGAATTTTCACAGCAAATGTGCCCTGCGCCGTCTCAACTTCGCCTGCTGCGATAAGCTGGTTGTTGTTTTGCACGGTTGTGATCAAATCGCCCGCAGTGACGTCATATGCCTCAAGTCGAAGCGGGTCGATCAGGACCTCTACCATCTCGTCTCGTGATCCTGCGATGCCTGCTTCCAGCACTGCATCCACGGCTTCAAGATCGTCCTGCAAGTCCTTGGCAACGCGGATCATCGTCCGCTCTGGCACGGGGCCTGTCAGGTTCACAATAATGATCGGAAACTCTGAGAAATTAATCTCGTTGATCGAATACTGTTCGGCACCCACCGGGAAATCGGCTTGCGCCTTACTCATTGCGTCGCGCACATCAGCGAGGATTTTCGTTTTGTCCCAACCAAATTCGAATTCCAACGCCACGCCTGCATAGTTTTCAGACGCCGTGGCACTCATGGATTTGAGGCCATCCAGATCGGCCAGCTCGGTCTCCATCGGTTTAACAAGCAGTGTTTCGCTGTCTGCGGCGGAAATACCGGGGAAGGGCACAGATACGAACAAGGCCGGGATTTCGATGTCGGGCTCACCCTCTTTGGGCAAGGTCGTGTACGCGAACCCGCCAACAATGAGACTGAGCAGGATAAATGCCATGACCATCCGGGCGCGGCCAGCGGCCCATTCGACGATCCCGGTCATTGGCTAAGCTCTTGAAATGTGGGGGCGACTTGCACACCTGCAATCACATATTCTTGGCCTAGCACAATGACATCCACCGCGTCCTCTAAACCGTCGACCCATATGCCATCAGCCGTATCGCGCAGCAACTGAACCGCGTGAAATTCTACGATTGCGTCCGCATCAATGGTGCGCACACCCAGCACACCGTCATCATTCAGGGTCAATGCGGATTGGGGAAGCAAATGCGCCTTGACCCCTTCGCCTGAAATCAGGATTTCCGCTGTTTGCCCATCTGATATCGTCTCATTGGCGTTGGCGACGTCAATTTCGACACGGAATGTGCGGGTCGTCTCATCCGCAGAGCGCGATAAAAATGACACTTGCCCCACGACATCACGCTGGCCCGTGGCCAAGGTCGCGCGTGCAGGCGCGCCCAAGACAACGCGGTCAACTTCTGTTTCGGGCACAAAGGTCACCAATTTGATGGGGTCAAGCTGGATGATCGTTGCACACAGGTCACCGGGTTGCAGCAGCGCACCCAATTCGGCCGTGTCGCTTTCCAGCAGACCCGCAAACGGTGCTTTTATGGTCAGGCGGTCAATTTCTTTCTGCGCGGTTGCAACGGCAGCTTGTGCTGATTGAATGCCCGATTGCGCGCCGCGTAGCCCCGCGCGGGCGGATTCGACACCCGCCAGCGCTGTGGCGACATTGGCATCGGAATTTGCGACCCGCGTGCTGGATGCAAAGCCACCTTCACTAAGTTTCGCCGACGCATTTTGGTTTATTCGGGCTTCGTCCAACTGCGCAAGGGCTTGATCCAATCGTGCTTCTGATTCTGGAACGCGCGCGCGCGCCTCGTCTAGTTGGGCCTCTGCTTGCGCCAACGCTGTGCCGCGTACACCCTCATCTAACCGGCACAATTCTTGACCTGCATCCACTTTTGCGCCTTTGCGCAGCGGCTCTGACACTACAACAGCAGACGTTTCAGATTTGACATCAACGACCCGTGCAGCCTGTGTTTCGCCGCGCAAAGACACTGCCGTATCAATTGCTTGTGCATTTGACTTGCGAACGACAACTTTGACCAGATCAGCTACGGCAGGAGGCGGCGCGGCAGACGTATCTGTTGCCATGGTATCGGGGCTGGTGTCTGCGCCGTTGCCCAACAATGCGGTGACCGCGCTGCGATCCACGATCGCAAAATACAACAGTGCCGCCACTGCAAGCGCTGCAATGATGGAAAAAATACGCATACCGAAAGCCTCGTCGAAAATCGTCAGGAACCGTTTCGCAAGTGTAGACCGTCAAACCGGTGATTGTTTGACTTCTACGCTAAACTGATCGGTTTAGATTAATGATTTTTAGGGCGAATTGCAATGGGGGTCGATCTGTGGGGCTGACGGCTCTTGGCTTGGCGGGTCAGTGCCTGTAAAGAGGCTCAAATTCAGTTTGGCAGGGCGACATGAGCGACACAGACAGTTTCATCAGTGAAGTCAACGAAGAGGTCCGCCGCGACCGGTTCTATTTTCTTTTGCGCCGCTACGGATGGCTGGCCGCATTGGTTGTGGTGCTTATCGTTGGTGGGGCGGCTTGGACCGAATACAACAAAGCGCAAGCCCGTGCGCAAGCCGAGGGGCTGGGTGATGCTATCATCGCAGCTTTAGGACAAGGAGAGGCGTCATCGCGCCGTGCCGGCTTGGCAGAAATTGGCGCGACCGAAGCTGGTGCGCAGGCCGTTGTTTCCTTGCTTGAAGCGGCTGAAGCGCAAGAAAACGGCAGCACCAGTGAGGCTGTCGCCGCCTTGGATGCTGTGGCCGTAAATGGGGACATTCCCGAGATCTACCGCCAGATTGCCAATTTCAAGTCGCTCTTATTGCAGGCGGATACCATGGATGAAAACACACGGCGTTTGCAGTTGGGTGCCCTGGCAGCACCCGGTGCACCTTTGTCGCTGCTGGCGCAGGAACAACTGGCATTAATGGATGTCGCCGCGGGGACGCCGACGATCGCTATCGAACGCTTCCAAGCCATTTTGCAAGACGCCAGCGTCAGCGCAGACTTGCAACAGCGCGCCTTACAGGTGATTGTAGCGCTGGGAGGCACACCTGAATTGGATAACCTGCCGGATTTGGGCAACTAATCCGGCGCATCCCTTAAGGGTACGCGCTTTTGCGAAGACGATCTTGAGCGAGCGGGGCAAGATGAATAGTGTAACGGTTTCTACCCACGGGCGCTTTCTACGAGCGGTGCTTGTTACGTGTGCGGCGTCAGTCTTACTGTCGGCCTGCGCAGAAGAAGACTTGATCCTGCCGGGCAAACGCGAAGACATACGAGCTGTTTTGCTGGGCGAACAAGTTGATCCGCTCGGGGCTTCACAGAATGAAAGCCGCCCCATTGCATTGGCGGCGCAAACTGCAAACCCTGATTGGGCGCAGTCTATTGGAACGCCCAGTGTAAGAACGAACCATCCGCTGTTAAGCGATGCGCCACAGCCAATCTGGTCGGCTAATATTGGGTCAGGCGATAGCCGGAAACAACGCATAACCGCATCACCTGTTGTTGCAGGCGGCTTGATTTACACACTCGATTCGGATTCGCTGGTGACGGCAACCGATACCAGCGGTCAGACCGTTTGGCGCTCAGATATCAGGCCCGAACCGGACAAAGACGGCCAAGCGACAGGCGGCGGCATTGCCTATGACAGTGGACGCGTTTTTGTGTCCTTGGGCTATGGTGATTTGGTGGCGTTAGATGCTGCATCAGGCGAAGAGATTTGGCGCCAGAAATTAGGCGGCTCTGCATCGGGGACGCCAACGATCTTTGAAGGGTTGGTCTATGTGACCGCCGGTGATGATCGCGGTTGGGCTATTTCTGCTGATGATGGGCGCGTGCAATGGCAACTGACAGCTTCCCCTGACATCAACAATGTGTTGGGCGCACCGGCCCCCGCGGTAGCCGACGGGTTGGCCGTGTTTGCATTCGGTTCGGGTGAAGTCCAAACTGTATTCCGGCGCGGCGGGTTGCGGCGTTGGGATGCGTCCGTCGCAGGAGAACGCTTTGGCACGGCACTTGGTAACGTTGGAGATGTTACAGCGGCCCCGGTGATTTCCGGGGATACCGTTTATTTGGGTAATCAATCTGGTCGCGTTGTCGCGCTAAACCTTGGGTCTGGTGCACGTGTCTGGACCGCGCGCGAAGGGGCCAGCGGTAATATTGTTCCGGCGGGTGACAGTGTTTTTCTGATCTCTGACCTGAACGAATTGCTGCGCCTCGACGCGACAACGGGCGAACGTATTTGGGGGGTGGCGCTGCCGAAATTCGTTTCCAAGCGACCCACTCGTCGTGCAGCGGTCGTTGCGCATCATGGCCCCGTTTTAGCAGGTGGGCGGATATACGTGGCCTCTGATGATGGCGCGTTGCGCAGTTTTGACCCGGTTGATGGCGCGCAGCTGGGCAGTGTTGAAATTGCCGGCGGAGCGACGTCCAACCCTGTTGTTGCAGGCGGCGTTCTGTATGTCGTGTCGTCAAAAGGCAAATTGCACGCTTTCCGTTGACGCGACTTTGCGCTAAAGCCGCAACTTAACCCGGCATCCGGAGCCTTCGTCATGTCTTTCACGCTCGCTATTGTGGGGCGGCCCAATGTGGGCAAATCCACCCTGTTCAACCGCTTGGTCGGTAAGCGCCTTGCGTTGGTTGATGACCAGCCAGGTGTGACGCGCGACTTGCGCGAAGGGGCTGCGCGTCTGGCGGACCTGCGCTTTACCGTAATTGATACAGCCGGTTTGGAAGAAGTGACCGACGACAGCCTTCAAGGCCGGATGCGGCGCTTGACCGAGCGGGCCGTGGATATGGCAGACATATGCTTGTTCATGGTGGATGCACGTGTTGGGATCACGCCGTCTGATTTGGTATTTGCCGATATTTTGCGCAAACGCGCAGCCCACGTAATTCTAGCGGCCAACAAAGGCGAAGGGGCTGCAGCGGACGCGGGTGTAATCGAGGCCTATAGCTTGGGTCTGGGCGAACCGATCCGCCTGTCGGCCGAACATGGTGAAGGGTTGAACGACCTATATACGCTGTTGATGCCGTTGGCAGATGCTTTCGCGGAGCGCGAGACGCAAGACGCCCCCGACATCGACGTGACGTTGGACGAAGACGATGGGGATATGGAGGCAGAAACGCCTGTTCCTACGGACAAAAAACCCCTTCAGGTGGCGGTTGTCGGGCGGCCAAATGCGGGCAAATCCACGCTAATCAATCAGATCTTGGGCGAGGACCGTTTGCTAACAGGTCCAGAAGCGGGGATTACGCGGGATGCGATTTCCTTGCGCACCTCGTGGGAAGGTGTGCCGATGCGGATCTTCGACACCGCAGGCATGCGCAAAAAGGCCAAGGTGCAGGAAAAGCTGGAAAAGCTTTCGGTGGGTGATGGATTGCGGGCGGTGAAGTTTGCGGAAGTCGTCGTTGTGTTGCTGGATGCTGCGATCCCCTTTGAGCAGCAGGATTTGCGCATTGCCGATCTGGCCGAACGTGAAGGCCGCGCGGTGGTCGTTGCGGTTAACAAATGGGACATTGAAGATAATAAACAAGCCAAATTGAAGGACCTGCGCGAAAGCTTTGAGCGGTTGTTGCCGCAGTTGCGTGGCGCGCCTTTGGTGACGGTGTCTGCGCGCACAGGCCGTGGGTTAGACCGGCTTCATACGGCCATTATGCGCGCCTATGAGGTGTGGAACAGCCGCACGACGACGGCGCAGTTGAACCGCTGGCTGTCGGGCATGGTTGAGGCGCATCCCCCCCCCGCGCCGCAAGGTAAACGGATCAAGCTGCGCTACATGACGCAGGCCAAAACGCGCCCGCCGGGGTTTGTTGTGATGTGCTCGCATCCCGATAAGGTGCCTGACAGTTACACGCGTTATTTGGTCAACGGCTTGCGGTTGGATTTTGACATGCCGGGTACGCCCATTCGTTTATGGATGCGTGGCCAGAATGACGCCAACCCGTATAAAGGGCGCAAGAAAGCCCCGCCGTCAAAATTGCGCAAACACACTGACGGGCGCCGCAGAGATTGAAGTCGTAGCTATGGTGCAGAGAACCTGCACCTTACCCCGCGCGCCATGCTTTCCATACCGGTAAACACAACGCCAAGGCGCCCCCTCCGGCCAGAGCAGCGACCGTGGGATTTGTTGTGGCATTCTGTGCGACGATAGCCAAAAGCGCCCAGATCACGGCGATGCCGTAGGTGGGTGCGCGCTTCAGCTGATTTTGTATTGCAGAGGCAATCACCAGCGCCAGAAACACAAACACAAACGCAGCACCATCCGAATTTAGATAACCATACCCTGCAGCGATCAGACCCAGCGCCACACAGCTGGCCGCGCTGAGCCAGCCTGCATAAAGACCAATGGGGGCCATGGCCCATCCTTGATCCGTATTGGGCGCACGAAAGAGCGCGACAAGAGCGGGCACAAGCATCGCCCATATCAAAACGGCGGCCCAAACGGGGCTTAATACGGCAACTGGCAGCCAGACCGAGCCGATCGCAAGAGAGACGCAAAGGGGGACGCGCATCCGGTGCCAGGTTGGGTCCTGTATGCGCTTGAACAGCCCAAAGCCCATGCCCACAAGCAGCCACAGATAAATGACACCCCAGATGGCAAAGGCATATCCGGCCGGTTGCACGGGAGGGTTCTCTTGCGGGATCGGGAATTGGTCTGGATCAAATCCACCAAAATCAGGCACCCACAAGGTCGATCCAGCGAAGGTAAGGCATAAAACTACGGACAGGGCGGCAATTGGTTTTTGCATGAAGGTCCTTATGGGGTATCGTCACAGGGGCGGTATGATGGATGCGTACGGTGGATTTATAACTCGGCCAGAGATTTAGATGTAGGTCTAGGGTGTAAATGCGGAGAAGCAAATGGCCCATATAGCGATTTTTTGTGACGGCACCTGGAACAGTGCGACCAGCAACAGCCGCACGCATGTGCACAGATTGTCTGAAGCTTGTGCGCAATCGGGTAGCCAAAAAGTGATGTATTTTCCGGGGGTCGGCACAGGTACCGGCATGATCAGCGATGTGGGGCGTTGGCTCAACAGATTTGGGGGGGGTGTGTTTGGCTGGGGTCTGAACCGTAACATTCGTATCGCTTACCAAGACCTGTGTGAACTGTATCAACCCGGCGACAAGATCATGATTTTTGGCTTTTCGCGCGGCGCGTATACGGCACGATCCCTTGTCGGTTTGGTTCGCAAATGCGGTATTCTAAAAGAGCCAACACCGGTCAACCTGCGACGCGCCTTCAAGATTTACCGCGCACGCGGTGATGACAACAAACCGGATTCCGACCATATTTGGCAGGAGCGTCGCAGCTTGTCTCCAGATTATGCTACAAGCGCGGAAGACGTTATCCGGCGCAACGACCACAGCTATTTGGTGCGCATTACCTATGTTGGCGTTTTTGATACCGTTGGAGCCTTGGGGGTACCAACCAGTATCCTTGGACCTATCGCAAAGCTTTGGAATGGTCGGTATTCATTTCACGACACCTCACTCTCGAGCTTGGTCGAACAGGCCCGTCACGCCGTTGCCTTGGACGAAAAGCGCGTCTTGTTTGAACCAAGCCTTTGGGGCAACTTGCGACCCAACGGCGATGATCCCGGCTTAAACCGAGGCGACGAGAGCGATACGCGCCCTTACCAGCAGGTCTGGTTTGCCGGCAATCATAGCGTCATCGGGGGCTCGTCACCAGAACAGGGCCTTGCTGCCGCCTCGGTTGATTGGATATGGCAAGGGGCGCATGCCTTGGGGCTTAAGCTAGACCCGGATTACATGGTCCCCAACGTACCGATAGATGTAGGCAATGATGCGCCGGAAATCTACGAATTGAGTGTTCTCTATCGGCTGCTGCCTTGGTTGAACATGTGGCGAGACGGGCCGACCCAGATGGGTGATCTGCATGACACCGTGCGTGAACGCGCCACGCGCCTGCCAAACTACCGGCCAAAAACAATCGCGCGCGTTTTGCCAGAGTTCTTTCAAGATAGCTAAAGCGCTTTGCGCTTGAAGGGCAGGGTGCGCGCAGGGTAGGGACTGCGTCAGCACAATAAAGGACGCCCCCCATGCCCAAAAAACCTGACGAAGATGTGGTCCTTGCACGTGTTGCTGCGTCAGCGGGGCGGCGCATTCTGGGTATTGGGATGCTTTCATTCCTAGCGGTTTTGGTGATTTATGTTGCGATCACAACACCCCCATCGTTGGGATGGCAATTGTTTCTGATAGGCTTGGGCGCGATTTCTTTGATGATCGCCAATGCGATGCGTAAATCCACCCGTGCAACGCTTGAGCTGACGCGCACCGAATTGCGCGATGATGCCGGCACCGTGATTGTGAAAATCGAAGATGTGTCGTCAATTGATCGGGGGGCCTTTGCGTTTAAGCCATCGAATGGTTTTTTATTGCGGCTTGATAAACCCTACGACCGGGCTTGGCAGCCGGGCCTGTGGTGGCGATCTGCCTCGCGGGTAGGCGTGGGTGGTATGACGCCCATGCGGTCCACCAAGTATATGGCCGAGGTCATCGCGATCATGATTGCCGAGCGGGAAAACGACTAAAGTCTCGCATGATCGCAGGCAGCTCTTCACCACACTTTAACGCAAACACGTTTAACGTTCACACACTGCCTAAAAAACTGGCAATTGGCCAGTGCCGGGCATAGTGTACAAGCTACAAGGCGTGGATGAACCAAAGACGCCGCGCCATTCCCAATAGGAGAATGAACGTGTCTCAGCCGAAAAATGAACCCAGTTTCCGCGAAAGCGTGGATCAAATGTTCAACCGTGCGGTTAGTCTGATGGACCTGTCCCCCGGTCTTGAAGAGAAAATCCGTGTCTGCAACGCCACTTATACGGTACGTTTCGGGGTGCGTTTACGAGGCGAGATTAGAACATTTACGGGCTACCGGTCGGTTCATTCCGAACATATGGAACCCGTAAAGGGCGGCATCCGCTTTGCTTTGGGCGTCAACCAGAACGAGGTGGAAGCATTGGCGGCGTTGATGACGTATAAATGCGCCTTGGTCGAAGCGCCCTTTGGTGGATCCAAAGGCGGCTTGTGCATTGATCCGCGGGAATACAGCGCCCAAGAAATGGAGCTGATAACCCGGCGGTTTGCTTATGAGTTGATCAAACGGGATTTGATCAACCCCAGCCAGAACGTCCCCGCGCCTGATATGGGCACAGGCGAACGTGAAATGGCGTGGATTGCGGATCAATACAAACGCATGAACACCACAGACATCAACGGCAACGCCTGCGTGACGGGCAAACCGCCCAACGCGGGGGGTATCGCCGGCCGGGTAGAGGCGACCGGGCGCGGCGTGCAATACGCGCTGCGCGCGTTTTTCCGCGATGCGCAGGGGATGGAAAAAGCGGGCCTTGCCGGCACGTTGGAAGGCAAGCGCGTTGTGGTGCAAGGTTTGGGTAATGTGGGCTATCACGCGGCCAAGTTTCTGTCCGAAGAAGATGGCAGCATTATTGTAGGCATCATCGAACATGATGGCGGACTTTATAACCCCGACGGGCTTGATGTCGAAAAAGTACGCGCGTGGATTTCTAAACATGGCGGCATCGCGGGGTATTCTGACCGCCATCAGGTGCAAAACGGCGCAGAGGTACTGGAAGAAGACTGCGATATTTTGATCCCAGCCGCGCTTGAGGGGGTGATCAACCTGCAAAATGCAGCGCGCATCAAGGCCCCCCTGATCATCGAGGCGGCCAACGGCCCTGTGACTGCGGGTGCGGATGAGGTGCTGCGCGAAAAGGGCACTGTCATTATCCCGGATATGTATGCCAACGCGGGTGGGGTGACGGTCAGTTATTTTGAATGGGTTAAGAACCTCAGCCACATCCGGTTTGGTCGCATGCAGCGCCGCCAAGAGGAATCGCGACACCAGCTGCTGATCAACGAGCTTGAGCGGTTGTCGCGCGACAAAGAGCTTGATTGGGAACTTAGCCCGAATTTCAAAGATAAATACTTGCGCGGCGCTGATGAATTGGAGCTTGTGCGCTCTGGCTTGGACGACACGATGCGTATCGCCTACCAGTCTATGGCCGACGTCTGGCACACGCGAGACGACGTGGAAGACTTGCGGACGGCTGCTTATTTAGTGGCGATTGGAAAAGTGGCCTCAAGTTATCAGGCCAAAGGCCTTTAGTGCTTTTTTCTACGTAAAAATGAAAACGGGCGCCCAGACAGGGTGCCCGTTTTAAACATATGTGTTGGAATGCCGTCAGTTGACCATCCGGAAATAACTTGCCCGTTGGAAGTTTTCCGTACCGCCCCCTTCGCAGAACCCCATGTCAGAGTTGCTGGTGCCGTCGATACGACCACCCGAGATGAACGACACGCCTTCGATACCATTCGCGTTCGCGGTAAACTGAACGTCACCCAACGCAAGGATTTGCGCGCCATACCCTGACAAAGCAGAAGCTGTCTTTACGCTGCCATATGTCCAGATCGCAGCCCCACCACCCGGGGCACAATTGTCATTCAGGCCAAGCTGTACGTGTGACGCATTCACGTCACCTTCGGTTGCGATGACCACACTGTCCAAAATCGTGCCGTTCGAAAATTTGATCGGGCAGTCTGTGACCAGAACAAAGTCGCTGAACGTTTCGGGTGCAAATGTGATGTCGCCGTTACCTGCGCAATTTGCTTGATAAATACGATTTTTGTCAGGGAAGCTGGCTGCGTCAAAGCTTTTTTTACCCGTATTTGTTGCGGAAATTGGTTTATACGCCGCGTTTTTGCCGTTACCGGCAATCGAGGGCCACAATACGGGTAATTCTTCCGTCACGCCTGCTTCTGTTGCGTACTCAGGTTCGCCATCACGCAGGCTTTGAAAGCGCAAAGGCAATTGGCGGAGCAAGCGCAAACGGTATTCACCTGAGCGCAAAGCCGTTTGCAACCCTTCGTTCTTTTCAAAGCCGGAGGATGGGATGTCCAGATCGTCCAAGCTGGGCATTGACACGACCGTCCCCGGTTCAAAGTAGTTGTTTTGGTTAAGGCTCACATACGTGTTGGAATGGATGCAAAAGCCGTTCGTATAGCTGTTGTTCGACTGCAGATCCACCACGTCGTTAGCTACGAACCCTTCATTAAAGCAGGGTGGGTAGTAAATGCTGTAGACAGAGCTGGTTGTGATGGCAAACGTGTCATGCCCCGCCATGCCTAGAAAAATGTTGCGCGATGCATTGCCACGTCTGGGCGTCATTTCAGCGAATACGCGCGCAGCGTCCCGCGACGCGTTGTCTATGACGAACTGGCCAGTTGATGTGTCCCAGGTGCCAAATTCGATGTCCGCGCGTTCTAGGGCTGTTGTGCCAAATCCGGCAGTGGGCAGCATCCCTACAATGGCAGAGAACGCTGCATCTTTGGAGTCCTCAACAGATTCGAATTCACGGGTGTACAATGCAGCATGAGCTGCGGAATCTGCGGCCATCTGCAACTGCGTGCGTTCGCCCATCGCTTTGTTAAAGTCGACAGCCAGCCCGCCCACAATGATAAATATAACGGCAAAGCCAATCGCCAGAGGCGTCGCAGAGCCATCTTGATCCTGTGCGAATGGTTGAGCGGGAATTTGGGGTGCAAGATGTGTCATATTAAAACTCGATTATATATTGGGTTGAGACGCCAACGGGCACGGTCGCAAAGGGCCCAGACATAAGTGAAAAGGGCATCAATTCGTTCGCATTTGTCGACACGATTGTTTGCGCGATATACCCGTTCTGCTGCGTATTGACGGTGATGTTTGCGCCAATGAACGCCAGACTTTGTTGGACGTAGCTTTCAGCTTCTTCTTCGGTCAAGCGCCCTAACGAAAAGGCGCGTGTCGCATCCTGTGCCACACGCAGCATTTGGGACTCGTAATAAAAAACCATCGACAGATTCATCGTAATGGCTAAGAGGATTGCAAAAATTGGCATCCATATGACAGCTTCCAGAGTAAAGCTGCCGTCTTCAGATCGGCAAAAACGCCTAAAAAATGGGAATGGTTTGGCATTCGAAATTGGATCTAGCATCAGTATTTCCTCGGAAAATTATGGACCGGAAAACAAAACGAAAACTCATTAGATCAGGTGCACCGAGCTAGTCGCCAATTAAGGCTGCAATATGGGCTAAATGCGGAAACGCTGTCTTACTTTGTGATTTTCAGGACTATTTTCGGCGCACCGGTACGTCCGAAGACAAATGCGCGCTGTCCAACAAGCCGTTTTGTAATCTGAATGAACCGCGAATAATTTACTTGGTGGCAACGTGTTCTGTCAGGTCGTCGCAGACAATGGCAACCCTTTTTGGTGATTGGTTTTTGGCGCAATGTTTCGTTGTAATCCCGGGCTTGATGTAACCTTTGCGGTTTTTACACCTTAAATCGCGGTTGCCGTTTCGCGCCTACGCTGATTACCTGTGCTTGGCTAGAAAAACGACGCCATGTGTCGTCTTCAAGCGATTTGCGTTTGGGTCGGCTTGTTAGGTTTGTTGTACAGGAAGCCAAACCAAATTTTGACAGGGATTGTTATGCGATTTTCTGGGTTACGAGTGTTGCGCGAAGGGCTGACCGGGAATGCCGGTTGGACATCTCATTGGCGCGACCCTGAGCCTAAATCAGAATATGATGCGGTTATCATTGGTGGCGGTGGGCACGGGTTGTCCACGGCCTATTACCTGGCTAAAAACCATGGAATGACCAATATCGCGGTATTGGAAAAAGGCTACATTGGCGGCGGCAACGTCGGGCGCAATACAACGATTGTACGCGCCAATTATTACTTGCCCGGCAATTCAGAGTTTTACAGCCATTCCCTAAAGCTTTGGGAGGGGCTGGAGCAAGAGCTGAATTACAACGTGATGATGTCCCAACGGGGACAGGTTCTCCTGGCCCATTCGGACGGTCAGATGGATGCGTTCGCCCGTCGTGGCAATGCAATGCGCATGCAAGGTGATGATGCGGAGCTGTTTGACCGCGCAGGCATTCGCAAGCTGCTTCCTTATCTCAATCACGAAGATCCGCGCTTTCCGGTTTACGGCGGGTTGATGCAATGGCGG
>JBGCDB010000040.1:0-48006 GCA_045104955.1 Roseobacter sp. | reverse complement strand
TGATCATCATCAGCTTTTTGCGGATCAGGTCCGCTTGACTGGGTTCCTTCATCCGGATCGCAACGTCAGCTTCGCGCATGGGCAAATCCAACACCCGTTCTTCGAGCATTAAATCGACCTTAAGGTCCGGGTATTTCTCGTATAACTTCGGCAATCGTGGGGCCAACCATAGCGTGCCAAAGCCGGTCGTTGTCGTCACGCGCAGCTCGCCGAATACCTCTTCTTCGCTGTCTCTGATGCGTGCGGATGCTGTATCAAGCCGCCGGGTCATGGCGGCTGTCGCGTCAAACAACAATTCGCCCTGTTCGGTCAGAATCAGGCCGCGTGCATGGCGATGAAATAGCGTGGCATTCAGCGATTCTTCTAACCCGCGGATCTGCCGGCTGACCGCGGATTGAGATAAGTTCAGCTTGTCGCCCGCATGGGTCAGCGACCCGGCATCTGCCACCGCATGAAAAATTCTTAGCTTGTCCCAGTCCATCTCATGTCCCACCTTTGCACCCCTGTGCTAGCGCTATCTTTCCGGAAAATACAGGGTCACCGCGATGATCGTTGAAAATAGATCAAGAAAATGATGTACAAGGTCAGGAATCGTGACCTATTATCGTGTGAAAAATGTGCAACACTGAACGAAGCTGGGAGGCGCGGGATGAGTACGCAAAAGATCACCTTGAACGACCGATATGATCTGGAAAAGTCGCCTGTGCTTCTGAATGGCACGCAGGCCCTTGTTCGGCTGACCATGATGCAAAAGGCTTTGGATAAGGTTGCCGGATTAAATACCGCAGGGTTGGTTACAGGGTATCGCGGGTCGCCTTTGGGGGCGGTAGACATGCAAATGACGCGGGCTCTGAAGCATCTTGCAGCCTCCGATATTACATTTCAGCCCGGCTTGAACGAAGACCTTGCCGCCACAGCGCTTTGGGGTAGCCAGCAGGCAGAATTGCGCGGCGAGGGTAAATATGACGGTGTCTTCGGCCTATGGTACGGCAAAGGCCCCGGCGTTGATCGATCCGGTGATGTGATGCGTCACGCCAATATGGCGGGCAGTTCCGCAAAGGGCGGCGTGCTGATGGCCATGGGCGACGACCATACGGGTGAGAGTTCCACTGTCCTGCATCAATCCGAATTCGCCATGGTCGACGCCTACATGCCAGTTGTTAGCCCCGCGGGCGTACAAGAGGTGTTGGATTACGGCATCTACGGTTATGCGCTTAGTCGGTTTGCGGGGCTTTGGGTCGGCATCAAAACCATGAAAGACACTGTGGAAGTCACCAGTGTGGTCGAGACAGGGTTGGGGCGCTATTCGTTTGTCACTCCCGACTTTGATATGCCCGATGGCGGTTTGAATATTCGGCTTGTGGATGACCGTATCGAACAAGAAGCACGGCTTATCGACTATAAGCGCCACGCGGCCGAGGCTTTTGCCCATGCCAATAAAATGGACAAACGCGTTTGGGGGAAACCCGGCGCTAAAATTGGATTCGTGGCTGCCGGCAAAAACTGGCTGGATCTGGAGCATGCATTAAATTTGCTGAACATAAACGCAGCCGAGGCCGACCGCCTTGGGCTTACCACTTACAAAGTCGCGCAGACTTGGCCGCTGGATATGAAGAGCTTTGAGGCTTGGGCAGAGGGTCTCGATCTAATTGTGGTTGTTGAAGAAAAGCGCAAACTGATCGAGGTCCAGATCAAAGAGGCGCTGTTTGACAATCGCGCAGGTCGGCGGGTTGTGGGCGGCACGCGGGATGGGGCCGCGTTCTTTTCATCAAAATGGGCATTGGATCCGATCGAGATTGCGACAAAACTGGGCCAGGTTTTGCTTGATGAGGGGCGTAATGCGGACGGGATCACCGCCGGTTTGGCGATGCTGGATGAAGCCCGCAGATCTGACAACGCCGAGGAAATCGCAGCGCGCTTGCCATATTTTTGTTCGGGCTGCCCACATAACTCTTCCACCAAAGTGCCCGAGGGTGCGCGCGCATACGCGGGGATCGGGTGTCATTTTATGGCGCAATGGATGGACCGCGAAACCTTGGGCTATACCCATATGGGTGGGGAGGGCGCCAATTGGATCGGCGAGGCACCGTTTTCCACACGGAGCCACGTGTTCCAGAATATCGGGGATGGGACCTATAATCATTCGGGTGTTCAGGCCATTCGCGCGGCCCTTAGTGCTGGGACTAATATCACCTATAAAATCCTGTATAACGACGCCGTGGCAATGACCGGCGGGCAAGGCAACGACGGGGATTTAGACGCGCCCCGAATTGTAAAGGAATTACAGGCCATGGGGGTCCGGACCCTCGCAGTTGTCTATGATGAAAAGGAAGACGTGGATTTCGCCGCGTTCAAGGGCGTCGAGGTATACGAACGTGCATCTTTGCAAACTGTGCAAGAGCAGTTTGCAAAGATCGAAGGTGTGTCGGCCATTGTCTATATTCAAACCTGTGCTGCTGAAAAACGCCGCCGCCGCAAGCGCGGACTTTTCCCAGACCCAGACAAACGATTGTTTATTAATACTGACGTTTGCGAAGGTTGCGGGGATTGCGGAGTACAGTCCAATTGCGTCTCAATCGTGCCAAAGGAAACCGCGCTGGGGCGCAAACGTGCGATTGACCAGTCTTCATGCAACAAAGACTTCAGCTGTATTAAAGGCTTCTGCCCTTCGTTTGTGACGTTGGAGGGTGCAAAGATTCGCAAAGATCCAACTACAAAGGTTGATATTCCCGCCTTGCCAGAACCGATGTTGCCGTCGATTGAAGGCACATGGAACGTTGTTGTAACGGGCGTCGGGGGTACAGGGGTCGTCACGATCGGCGCAATTTTGGCGCAAGCCGCGCATATCGATGGCAAAGGTGCCGGGATGATGGAGATGGCCGGCCTTGCACAAAAGGGCGGTGCCGTGCACATCCACTGCCGCATTGCTGAAAAACCTGGTGATATCAAAGCAATCCGCGTGGCCACAGGCGAGGCTGACGTTTTGATTGGTGGGGATTTGGTTGTCTCGGCTGGGTCCAAAACCCTTGGATTAACGCGGGCAGGCCACACTGGTGCAGTCGTAAATAGCCATGAAATCATCACGGGGGATTTCACGCGCGATACTGAATTCAAACTGCCAAGCGAACGGTTGAGCCTCGCACTGCAAGCACGCCTACAGGACAAGTTGGACCTTTTCGATGCGTCAGATCTGGCCAAGGCCGCTTTGGGTGATTCAATTTTTTCCAATATGATCGTATTTGGCGCGTGTTGGCAGCGCGGTTTTATACCGCTGTCTTTTGGCGCGATTGTCCAAGCGATTGAGCTAAACGGCGCAGCAGTGCAACAGAATCTCAAGGCTTTCGAATTGGGGCGGTGGGCCGTTTTGTATCCAGATGAGGCCGCGCGCCTCGTGCAGCCGAATGTTGTGGACCTTCCCAAGACGACAGCAGAACACATTGACCTGCGCGCGGTGCAGTTAACCGCATACCAAAGCAAGCGTTTGGCCAAGCGGTATCGAAAGTTCGTTGACAAAATTGAGCATGAATCTGTGCGAAAGTCCGCATTAAGAGGGTATCATAAGCTGCTGTCTTATAAAGATGAATACGAAGTCGCACGGTTGCTTCTTTCAAGCCGTGAAAAAGCCAGAGTGGAGTTTGAAGGCGACTTTAAAATGAGCTTCAATCTTGCGCCGCCATTGCTGTCAAAAATGGGGCCGGATGGGCGGCCAATGAAGCGCACTTTCGGTCCTTGGTTGGAGCGACCTTTGCGAGTTCTGGCGCGTCTAAAGGTACTGCGTGGCACGCCTTTGGATATTTTTGGATATACAGCGGAACGCAAGATGGAGCGGGCATTGATAAAGCAATATGAAAAAGACATGGCCGCCGTGTTGCCAAAACTGACAGCCTCCAATGAAGATGCGATTGCAGCGTTGGCGGAACTGCCAATGCAAATCAAAGGGTTTGGTCCCGTCAAAGCCGCAAACGAAGCAAAGGCAGCCAAGCGGCGCGAAGAGCTTTTAGCAGTGATCGAACAATCACCCTCTGGTATGGCCGCAGCAGCAGAGTAAGCTTTACACGATTGTCATAAAACTGTCGTACTTGGTTTTGTAGATCACAAGATGGTTGCGCCACGGAGAATGATATGGCGGCACTTCGCCAAAACACGGCACGGGACATAACCTACGCGTATAGCGCCGAAACGAAAGGCGGGCGTGCTGTTATTCGTCTGATGGAAAACACGACGGGTCGGTTGCGTTTGATCAAACGCGCCCAAGGTTATGAAGACGAAGTTGCGGCAGGCCGTGATTTTTTTGACGTAATGGCGGAACGCTACGGTTTGACCTTGGATATTGTGGGCGGGTCGCTTGATAATATTCCGAAAACCGGGCCGCTGATTGTGATCGCAAACCATCCCTATGGCATCTTGGACGGGCTGGTTCTGGGGCAAGTCCTTGCGCGGACGCGTGGCGATTTTCGCATCCTGGCTAATTCTGTTTTTCGAAAGGCTTCTGACATCAATCGCGTGGTGCTGCCGATCAGCTTTGATGACACGAAAGAGGCAAGGAAACTGAATGTAACAACGCGCCGTAATGCATTGAAATACTTAGAGGGTGGCGGAGTTATAGGTATTTTTCCAGGTGGGACGGTGAGCACTGCTGCCCGGCCTTTCTCAAAGCCTATGGATCCGGGATGGCGCAATTTCACAGCCCGGATGATTGCTAAATCAGGCGCCACTGTTGTACCGATTTATTTCGACGGGCACACCAGCCGAATGTTTCAGTTAGCGAGTCATGTGCACGTAACCTTGCGTATGGGGCTGTTGATTAAGGAGTTTGGCAAGCGTGTCGATAGTTCTGTGCGCATTTCTGTCGGTGACCCGATTTTGCCACATCAACTGGCGCCTTTTGCATCGAACAGTAAAGCGATGATGGATTTCTTGCGAAAAGCGACGTATGAGCTTTCTCCAAGCCCTCAGAAGAACTTTGATCTAGGGTATGAATTCGAACAAAGGCACAAATCATAGCAGTGCCTGCATAGGGCAAAACGCAATGGCAGTCGGGATTTTTGACAGTGGTTTGGGTGGGTTAACCGTGCTGGACGCGGTACAAAAACGCTTGCCCGACGTGCCGTTTGTCTATCTGGCCGACAGCGCACATGCCCCGTATGGCGTGCGCACAGCGGATGACATCTTTGATTTGACCTGCGCGTCGGTCCAGCGCTTGTTCGATGCCGGGTGCGATCTGGTGATTTTAGCTTGCAATACAGCGTCTGCCGCGGCCTTGCGTAAGATGCAAGAAAGCTGGATTCCGACAGACAAGCGCGTTTTGGGCGTGTTTGTGCCTTTGATCGAAGCGATGACAGAACGCCAGTGGGGTGATAACTCACCGCCCCGTGAGGTAGGGGTCAAACATGTAGCATTATTCGCCACACCTGCGACTGTCGCCAGTCGTGCGTTTCAGCGCGAACTTGCCTTTCGTGCGATTGGTGTCGATGTCGAAGCGCAAGCTTGCGGTGGTGTGGTGGACGCCATCGAAGATGGCGACATGATTTTGGCAGAAGCGTTAGTGCGCAGTCATGTAGATGCATTGAAACGTAAGATGCCCACCCCCGACGCGGCCATTTTGGGCTGCACGCACTATCCCTTGATGCAAGACAGTTTTCAAACTGCTTTGGGCGATGATGTTCGCGTGTTTAGCCAGGCCGACCTCGTCGCCGAGAGTCTGGCAGATTATTTAGATCGGCATCCTGAAATGTTGGGCCGTGGTACCTCTGCATTTTTGACAACGGGCGCACCGCGACACGTGAGTGACCGCGCCACCCAATTTTTGCGACGACAAATTGAGTTCACCGCAGCTTAATTCTTGACGCATTCCTCAACGGGACACACGATATGACATACTCCATCGCAATTTTGGGCGCTTCTGGTTACACGGGCGCTGAACTCATCCGGCTGCTGTCCGAGCATCCTGATATGACCATCACTGCCTTGGGCGCATATTCCAAAGCAGGGCAAACGATCGAACAGGTGTTCCCCCACTTGCGTCACCTAGCGTTGCCACCTCTTTTGCAAATTGATCAAATCGACTTTGCAAACATTGATCTTTGCTTTTGTGCTTTGCCGCACAAGACCAGCCAAGAGGTGATATCTGCCCTGCCAAATACGTTGAAAATAGTAGACCTAAGCGCCGATTTCCGGCTGAGAGACCCTGCCGACTATGAAAAATGGTACGGTAATCCGCATACCGCCGTGTCTATTCAGGACGAAGCCGTATACGGTCTGACTGAATTCTACCGCGATGATATCAAATCAGCACGGCTGGTGGCAGGCACGGGCTGCAATGCGGCGACGGGTCAATACATTTTGCGGCCTTTGATCGCTGAAAATACGATCGACCTTGATAACATTATTCTGGACCTCAAATGCGCGGTGTCTGGCGCAGGGCGCAGTTTGAAAGAAAATCTGCTGCACGCAGAATTGTCTGAGGGCTATCACGCCTATGCAGTAGGTGGCACGCACCGGCATCTTGGGGAATTTGATCAAGAGTTTTCTGCACTTGCCGGGCGGCCTGTTCAAATCCAGTTTACCCCGCATCTGGTCCCGGCAAACAGAGGGATCTTGGCGACGGCCTATTTGCATGGAGAGGCTGAGGATGTGCATGCCACATTGACGCAGGCCTATGCGGATGAGCCCTTCATTATTGTTCTACCGTTCGGAGAAACACCAAGCACGCGCCACGTAAGGGGTTCTAATTATTGCCATATTGGCGTTGTGGCCGACCGTGTGAAAGGCCGGACTTTGGTTGTTGGTGCGCTAGACAATCTAACCAAGGGATCAAGCGGCCAAGCGTTGCAAAATGCCAATCTGATGTTAAATGTTCCAGAAGCAACTGGCCTAATGATGGCTCCACTTTTTCCGTGAGGTTCTATGAAAAACCTTAAGAAGCAAAGACGTATTCAGGTTATAGCTTTGGCGACTGTTGCCTTGGTGCTGTCTACGGCTTTGATCGGATATGCCATGCGCGACGGGATTAATTTCTTTCGCGCGCCAAGCCAGATTATTGCTGAACCGCCAGAACCTACGGAAGTGTTCCGGATCGGTGGGCTGGTCGCAGAAGGGTCTATTGTACGTGGGCAAGGCAAAACCATACGCTTTAGCGTGACGGATGGCGGTGCTGTTGTGCCTGTTACATACACCGGAGTTTTGCCCGACCTTTTTGAAGAAAATCAGGGCATGGTCGGAACGGGAAGTTACGTTAACGGCGTCTTTGAAGCTTATGAAATACTTGCGAAACACGATGAAACGTACATGCCGGCCGAGGTAGTGGATGCATTAAAAGAGCAAGGTGTCTACAAAGCCCCTGAGGGCTGAACCGTACGGTCTTCTTAGCGAAAATTAACCAAGTCATACGCATGTTTGCTCCAGTTAGATCGGTGCAAGGGGCATGCAATGATAACAGTTCGTCAGATCGCAAATGACATTGTTCAACGCGAAGGTGGGTTCGTCAATGATCCCGATGACCCCGGAGGCGCTACCAATTTTGGTGTGACAATTCACACCATGCGGCGTTTGGGATTGGATTTGGACCGTGATGGCAGCGTGACCATTTCCGATGTCCGCGCCATGACAAAAGATCATGCGATCGAAATCTTTGAAAAGCACTATTTTGAAAAGCCACTTATTGCGATGCTTCCACCTGCTTTGCATGCATCTGTCTTTGATATGTACGTGAATGCAGGGTCTAATGCGATCAAAATTCTGCAACGATTACTGATAGATATGGGCCATGACCTTGTCGTGGATGGCGTGTTGGGGCCTCAAAGTATTGGGGCCGCTCAGGTCGCTTATCTGGATGCGCCTGACCATCTGGTGGATGCCTATGGGATCGCCAGGCGCAACTACTACTTTCGTATCGGGGACCGCCGCAGCGCAAGCCGCAAGTACGTCCGTGCCCGTTCGGGCGCGAAAGGCGGATGGATCAAGCGCGCTGAGGAATTCATCTCAAAGCGCTATCACCTTACAGAAAAACAGTTTCAGGAAAGGATCGCGTCATGGGCTTGATCACAGGTTTGCTAAATATCGTTTTTGGAAATGATCGCAATGTATTGAAAGAAACAGTTGAAGTGTTTCGTAGCAATGCAGAACAAGATGCAGAACGCAGTCAAGTGTTGCGGATCGAGGCGCTTCAACAACATGCGCGGGAATTTGAGACGAAGAATACCAGCGCGTTTAATCAGATCATGGATGGGGTCAATCGTGTGCCGCGACCCGCGTTGGCCTTGGGGACTTTGGGATTGTTCGTTAGCGCCATGATTGACCCGGTTTGGTTCGCCGCGCGCATGCAAGGTATCGCGGTTGTGCCAGAGCCGTTGTGGTGGTTGCTCGGTGTCATTGTATCGTTCTATTTTGGGGCCCGTCACCAAGTGAAAAGCCAGCAGTTCCAAAGGTCTATCGCACAGAGCATTGCGAATGTCCCTAAGGTTGCAGACAACATCGAATTACTAAGGTCGCTGCGTGCAGGCGCACCGGGACTGGCCGATACAGCCGGTGACACTAAACTAAAAGTAATGTCCCTTCAGCCTGAAGCAAACAGTGCTCTGGAAGAATGGGAAAGGACAGCAAAGACCCCCGCGACAAAGTGATCACCAAAATCGTCCGATTGCCATTGGATGACGCGCGGTTGAAGACTATACTCGGCTCATGATTACAGAGCTTGGACATTTCGCCCTTCTTTTGGCCTTTATGGTGGCCATTGTGCAAACTTTTGTGCCGCTGGTGGGTGCGCACAAACGCTGGCCTGCTTGGATGGCAGTGGCTGAACCTGCAGCAAATGCGCAGTTTTTGCTTACAGCGTTTTCTTTCGGCGCTTTGATGTGGGCGTTTATCACGTCAGATTTCAGCTTGCAGCTGGTGACACTGAACAGCCATTCGGCCAAACCGATGCTGTATAAAATCAGCGGAACATGGGGCAACCATGAAGGGTCCATGTTGTTGTGGGTTCTTATTGTGACGTTGTTCGGTGCCATGGCAGCTTGGTTTGGTGGCAATCTGCCCCCCACGTTGCGGGCCCGTGTGTTGGCTGTACAGGCCGCGATTGGTGTGGCTTTCTTTGCCTTTATCATTTTCACATCGAACCCGTTTATTCGCCTTGCCGTACCGCCTTTTGACGGCCAAGACCTTAACCCGTTGCTGCAAGACCCGGGTCTCGCTTTTCACCCGCCGTTTTTGTATCTGGGGTACGTCGGTCTGAGCATGGCGTTTAGCTTTGCAGTCGCAGCCCTGATCGAAGGGCGTGTTGATGCCGCATGGGGGCGTTGGGTGCGCCCTTGGACGCTGGCTGCATGGGTGTTCCTGACAATCGGGATCGCTTTGGGTTCTTGGTGGGCCTATTACGAATTGGGCTGGGGCGGTTTTTGGTTCTGGGATCCGGTAGAAAATGCGTCCTTTATGCCTTGGCTTTTGGCGGCTGCATTGCTGCACTCGGCCATTGTGGTCGAAAAACGCGAAAGCCTGAAAAGCTGGACGATCTTGCTTGCAATCCTTGCCTTTGGGTTCTCGCTGATCGGAACGTTTATCGTACGGTCTGGGCTGCTGACTTCGGTGCACGCTTTTGCCAACGACCCAGAACGAGGCGTGTTCATTCTAATGATCATGGGCTTTTTCATGGGCGGTGCGCTGATCTTGTTTGCGTTCCGCGCCGGTGCGATGGAGGCCAAGGGCGTCTTTGGCGTTGTCAGCCGAGAAAGCGCATTGGTTGCGAATAACCTGTTGCTGGCAGTGTCATGTTTCGTTGTGTTTGTCGGCACCATGTGGCCGCTTGTCGCCGAAATGTTCTTTGACCGTACGCTGAGCGTGGGGCCACCTTTTTTCAACATGGCGTTTTCCCCCTTCATGTTGGTTTTGGGGCTGATTTTGCCTATTGGGTCTGCAATGCCGTGGAAGCGGGCGCGGATCATGCGCGCTATGAGGCCTTTGCGCTATGTGTTTGTGCTGGCGCTGGCGATTGGTGGTTTGGCTTATGCCATGCAAAGCGGGCGGAGCCTGCTGGGACCCATTGGCATGTTCTTGGCTGCTTGGGTTGTCATGGGCACGATTGTCGATCTGGTGCAGCGCGCAGGACGGGGCCCGGACCGCTGGGCGCGACTGATGCGCTTGCCGCGTGCTGATTGGGGCAAGATGGTCGCGCATGCGGGTCTTGGCGTTACGATGATGGGGGTGTGTGGCCTAATGGCCTGGCAGCAGGAAGATATTCGTGTCGCGCAGTTCGGTGAACCTTATCAAGTGGGGGCGTATACGATCACGCTGGACAAGGTGAACCGATACGAAGGTCCGAACTTTCTATCGACAACAGGGTATATTACCTTGGCGCAAGACGGGCGCGAGATCGCACAGTTGAAACCCGAAAAGCGGATATATCCTGTGGCACAGATGCCGACCACCGAGGCCGCAATCGACTATGACCTTGCACGTGACGTTTACGTCGTGATCGGCGATGAGCAAACAGGCGGGGGCTGGGCTGTGCGGACCTATATCAAACCATTGACCAACTGGATATGGATCGGCAGTGGTTTGATGGCTTTGGGTGGATTGCTTAGCTTGTCAGACCGACGGTTCCGTGTGGCAGCAGGGGCGCGCAAATCCAAAGCACAGCCGGTACCTGCGGAATGATCCGGGCGTTGGTTTTTATACTCATGTTACTGCCCACGATGCTGTGGGCGGTGCAACCTGATGAGCTGCTCCAAGATCCGGTGCTGGAAGAGCGTGCGCGCGAGATATCCAAAGGCTTGCGGTGTCCGGTATGTCAAAACGAAAGTATTGATGAAAGCCACGCCAATATTGCACGCGATCTGCGATTGCTGGTGCGAGACAGGTTGGTTGAAGGGGACAGTGATGCCGAGGTGGTCGATTTCGTTGTCGCACGCTATGGCGAATTTGTGCTGCTAAAGCCGACAATCGGAGGCTCTAACTGGCTGCTATGGGCGGCAGGACCCATTATGCTTTTGGTCGCGTTGATCGTGGGCTTCTTTTATGTACGCGGACGCGATGCAGCCCGCGCACCGCAAGAAGAGGCGCTCAGCGCTGAGGAGTCCGAGCGGCTGCGTGAAATACTCAAAGAGTGACGCATCGTTTTGCTTTTGCGTGGGCTCAGGTCTGGTAGGGTTCCGGCAACGCGAAAGAAGGAACCCATCATGGATTATCAAACGCTCAGCTATGCGCTCACCGATGGTGTTGCGGTTATCACCCTAAACCGGCCCGATAAAATGAACGCGCTGACAACTCAGATGCGCGCAGAATTGGCGTATGCAGTAACAGAGGCCGGGAAGGCCGCGCGCGTTGTTGTTATGACGGGGAGCGGAAAGGCATTCTGCTCGGGGCAGGATTTAGGTGACCGGGTCACAGCATCCAACATTGATATGGAGCGTACATTGCGAGATGAATACGCGCCTTTGATCCGAGCGATTGTAGAATGCCCTGTGCCAACAATTGCAGCCGTCAACGGCGCTGCGGCTGGGGCAGGGGCGAGCCTGGCCCTTGCCGCGGATGTCGTGATCGCCACACAGAGCGCGTATTTCCTGCAAGCCTTTGCGCGCATTGGGCTTATCCCTGATGCGGGCGGTACATATGTTTTGCCGCGTGCAATGGGGTCGGCCAAAGCGATGGGAGCGGCGCTTTTTGCAGATAAGATCAGCGCGCAGCAAGCAGACGATTGGGGTATGATTTGGGAAGCGGTTCCAGATGATGCCTTTGACGCGCACTGGCGTGCACGCGCAGACCATTTGGCACAGGGGCCCACAGCTGCGTATGGGGCCATCAAAACGGTTTTGCACGAAAGCTGGCACAATGACTTTGAAGATCAAATGACGCTTGAGGCCCGCCAACAGGGGGCTTGCGGCAAGTCTCGCGATTTTAAAGAAGGTGTGCTGGCGTTTACGGAAAAGCGCACGGCACGTTTTGAGGGGCGCTAAGAGCTTAGGTGCAGAAAATCTGCACCTTACCCCGTACCCTTATTTCGCGCTATTGCGCAGCAGTCACAAACCGTTCGACCAAAACGACGTCCTGCGCCGTCAACGGCGGCCCGCCCGCGCAGGCGACAATCGCAATTGCCACGCCGTCTGCCATGACTGTCTGGACGTGCCCAGCTGTTTGTTTGACCGTAATCTCGGGCGGGGTATTCCCCCGATCGTAGATGACTGCGATCTTATCTTCTTCTGATTTTTCGTTGGAAAGTAACGCGCCTTCGGGTCCTTTGCTGCATTGCTGCGTCAATGGAATTTGACGTGCAAGCCCGTCCCAAGCGGCTTTGTTAATCAATGACATAAATAACCCACCACATCATAGCGCCTTGGCTTCTGATGCCCTTTTAAATTGTATTACCGTTCAAAACGCCTGCTGATCTGGTCCTAGCCTAAACCTCAACAGATGCCCAAAATCTTTTTTGCTTTCGTCTTGCAGCACCGTAGCGGTGTTTGATTAACGCGGTCAAATAATTGGGGTTATTATGCATTGTCTCGAAACAATGACTTATTGCTGCCATATTTCACACAAGCGGATGAAAACAGTCAGGCTGAAATACCATCCTCTACCGTAGATTGAACCCGCGAATCAAAAAGGCCAAGGCACAGAATTCTGCACCTTGGCCTTTACGCGGTCTGTGACGCATCAGCGGTTTTCGATATCCACGTAGTCGCGTTCGCCTTCGCCGAGATACAGCTGGCGTGGGCGGCCGATTTTGTGGTGCGGATCGCTGAGCTGCTCTTTCCATTGCGAAATCCAGCCCACTGTCCGTGCGACGGCAAAGATCGGGGTAAACATGGATGTCGGGAAGCCCATCGCTTCAAGGATAATCCCCGAATAGAAATCCACGTTCGGGAACAGTTTCTTGTCTGCAAAATACGGATCAGCAAGTGCCGCGGCTTCAAGCTCTTTGGCTACCTGAAGAACAGGATTGTTTTCCACGCCTAATAGTTCCAGCACTTCGTCAGCGCTTTCTTTCATCACTTTGGCGCGGGGGTCAAAGTTTTTGTAGACGCGGTGCCCAAAGCCCATCAGGCGGTAGGGGTCATTTTTGTCTTTTGCCCGCGCAATGAATTCAGGGATGCGGTCTGGTGTGCCGATCTCTTTGAGCATCTCAAGGCAGGCTTGGTTTGCGCCGCCGTGTGCCGGACCCCAAAGGCACGCAATGCCCGCAGCAATACACGCAAACGGGTTCGCACCAGAAGAGGACGCCAACCGCACGGTCGACGTTGATGCGTTTTGCTCATGGTCGGCGTGCAGCGTAAAGATACGGTCCATCGCGCGGCTCAAGATCGGGTTGACCACATAGTCTTCGGCGGGGACAGCGAAACACATCCGCAAGAAATTTGACGCGTAGTCTTGGTCATTGCGCGGATACACAAATGGCTGCCCGATGGAATACTTGTACGCCCATGCCGCAATCGTCGGCATCTTGGCAATCAAGCGGTGGCTGGCGATTTCACGTTGGCGGTCGTCGTTGATGTCTGTGCTATCGTGGTAGAATGCAGACATCGCGCCCACAACACCGACCATGATCGCCATCGGGTGCGCGTCGCGGCGGAACCCGCGGAAGAAGTTTTGCATCTGCTCGTGCAGCATCGTGTGGTTGGTGATGTGCGCTTCGAACTTTTCTAGCTCTGCCGCGGAGGGCAATTCGCCGTAAAGCATCAAGTAGCACACTTCGAGGTAGTGAGATTTGCCCGCCAACTGGTCAATCGGATAGCCCCGGTGCAGCAATTCGCCTTTGCCACCATCAATAAAGGTGATCGTGCTGTCGCAGCTGGCAGTCGATGTAAAGCCGGGGTCATAGGTAAAGACGCCCGCTTGCGCGTACAGCTTTTGGATATCCAAAACGTCTGGGCCCACTGTGGGGCTGTAGATCGGCAACGAGATTTCCTTGCCGTCAATGGTCAACGTCGCTGATTTTGTGCTTTCGGCCATGGCTGGTCCTTCCATTCATCTTGTCGAGGGGCACGGTCGCCGCCCGATGCCTGACCATCATACGGCCAAGCGCTTCTAAAGACTGCGTGCCCTAACGAGTATTTGGACGTCAGGCAGCAGCGTCGGTCAAGCGGGCAAGGGTCTCTTCGGGGCCCAAAACCAGCATCATATCGAACACCGAAGGCGTGACCGCTCGGCCGGCCAGTGCCGCGCGCAAGGGGCCGGCGAGCTTGCCGAACTTGGTACCTTTGCTCTGTGCAAAGGCGTTCAAGGTCGCCTCTAGAACTTCTCTGCTCCAGCTATCAGTTTGCAACTGCGGCGTCAATTCTTTCAGTATACCACGGGATACATCATCAAGTGCCTTTGCCGCTTTCTCATCCACGGAGATTGGGCGAGATGTCAGGGAAAAATGCGCCTTATCAAGAAGTTCAGGGAATGTTTTTGCACGCTCCTTGACGCAATACATCGCTTTTTCAAGCATGTGTAATTGTGACGCGGTCAGGGCCGGGGCCTGTGTCGCGGTCAAAAATGCCTCGATTTCTTGCCGCAGCGCAGCATCGTCTGACTGTGCAATATGCTGGCCTGATAGGTTTTCGAGTTTCTTAAAATCAAATCGTGCCGGGCTTTTGCCGATGCCATCCAGATCAAACCAGTCTTTGGCCTGCGCATCGGTGAAAAATTCGTCATCTCCGTGGCTCCATCCCAAACGCGCGAGGTAGTTACGCATACCGGCAGCTGGATAGCCCATTGATTGGTATTCCTGCGCGCCCAAAGCGCCATGGCGTTTGCTTAGCTTCTTGCCGTCTGGCCCGTGAATAAGCGGGATATGCGCCCAGACAGGCACCTGCCAGCCCATCGCTTCATAGATCATCATCTGTCGTGCGGCATTGTTCAGATGGTCGTCGCCGCGAATAACATGGGTCACGCCCATATCATGGTCATCCACGACCACGGCTAACATATAGACAGGGGTGCCGTCTGAGCGCAAAAGCACCATGTCATCCAGTTGATCATTGCGGATCGTTACATTGCCCTGCACCTGATCAGCGATAACCGTTTCACCTGCAAGCGGGGCCTTGATGCGGATGACATATGGCGCATCAGGGTGTGTCGTTGCATCTGCGTCTCGCCAAGGCGACCGGTACAGGGTTGATTTCCCCTCGGCGCGCGCGGCATCGCGGAAAGCGGCAATTTCCTCTTGTGTTGCAAAGCACTTATAGGCCTTGCCTGCGGCGAGCAATTCCTGGGCGACAGCCGCATGGCGCGGCGCATTTTCATATTGGCTGATGATGTCGCCATCATGATCCAACCCCAACCAAGCCATACCGTCCAAAATGGCTTGGGTCGCCTCGGGCGTTGATCGGGCGCGATCTGTGTCCTCGATCCGCAACAGGAATTTGCCACCCCGTCCCCGCGCATAAAGCCAGTTAAAAAGCGCCGTGCGCGCGCCGCCGATGTGCAAAAAACCGGTGGGCGAAGGGGCGAAGCGGGTAACGACGGGCGCTGACATGATGGGTGTTTACCTTTCAGTAACCAAGGAGGGCGTATTTCTTGGCCCACATCTATCCAGTGCAGTGAACGGGGGCAAGGCGGTGCTGCTCACACGGATCAAGCTGCAAATGCTGCATCAACGCGGGTTCCTTTTTGAATGGGCGCCGGTGTGTATGGCTGTGGGCATTGGCGTGTTCTTTTCGCTCCGGTTTGAACCGGATGCGGTGATGCTGTGGTCGGTCGCAGGGGCGGCGGCCGTGGTGTTTCTGCTTGCCCGACTGCTGGGAGAGGCCTTTAGCCCGATTGCCATGGCCGTTGTTTTGATTGCTACGGGGTTTTTGCTGGCCGCACACCGCGCTCATGATGTGGCAGGGCCCGTGATCGGCTGGCGCTACTATGGCCCCATCGAAGGGCGCGTCGTGAACTTGGACCGCAGCGCATCGGACGCGTTGCGCATCACGCTGGACCGCGTGGCACTCGAGGATGTCTTGCCTGAACGCACGCCCACCAAAGTGCGCATCTCGTTGCATGGTGATCAGACCCATAGCATCAAGGTGGAACCGGGGATGCGCATCATGACCACAGGGCATTTATCGCCGCCGGGTGGGCCTGTGGAACCAGGCGGATTTGATTTCCAGCGTCATGCATGGTTCGCGCAATTGGGTGCTGTCGGCTATACACGCGTGCCGATTGTTGCCATCGCCCCTGCAAGTGACGGTGATGCAGGGCTTGCTGTATTCCGCGTGCGGATGGCGGTGTCGGCGCATGTCCTAGACTTTTTGCCGGGGGACACCGGTGGGTTTGCCGTGGCCATCACGACCGGCGCGCGGTCCGCCATCAGTCAAGACGCGCTGGACGATCTGCGCGCGAGTAACCTCGCGCATTTACTGGCCATTTCAGGCTTGCACATGGGGCTTTTGACGGGCTTTGTTTTTGGATTGCTACGCGCCGCTTTTGCGTTGATCCCGGCGATGGCCCTACGTTGGCCCACGCGCAAACTGGCTGCTGCCGGTGCTTTGGTTGTAGCAAGCGGTTATCTGGCACTGTCGGGCGGCAATGTCGCGACGGAGCGTGCGTTTATCATGGTGGCAGTGGCTCTCTGTGCCATTATGGTGAACCGGCGCGCAATTAGCCTGCGTGCTGTGGCGATCGCGGCAATTATTGTGTTGGTTTTGCGCCCAGAGGCGCTTTTGGGGCCGGGGTTTCAAATGTCTTTTGCCGCCACGACCGCGCTGGTGGCCGTTTTTGGCTACATGCGGGATGCGCGCATCACATTGGGCCCGAAATGGATACAGCCGGTTGTCGCGGTTTTACTTGCATCGGGGATATCCGGGCTTGCTACTGCCCCAGTGGGCGCTGCGCATTTCAATGCTGTGTCGCATTACGGGTTGCTGGCCAATCTGTTGTCTGTGCCGGTGATGGGCAGCATCATTGTACCTGCAGCTGTGCTGGCGCTGTGTCTGGCACCCGTTGGACTTGATTGGATCGGCATGTGGGTCATGGGCGTTGGTTTGCGCTGGATCCTAGAGGTTGGGTCTTTCGTGGCTGATCTGGATGGTGCGCGTTCTTTTGTGCCGGGACCAGAGGCTGTGGTTTTGCCGATGATCGCACTTGGGTTTTTGTGGTTGATCTTGTGGCAGGGGCGCGCGCGCTTGGTTGGGGTGTTGCCGGTGGTGATGGCGTTCTGGCTGTGGCAGGCGGGGGACCGCCCCGTCGCTTTGATTGCTGAGAATGGCACGCTTGTGGGCGTGATGACCGACGAGGGCCGTGCGCTGAGCAAAGCCAAAGGGGCCGGGTTCATTGCACGCAATTGGTTGGAAAACGATGGCGATGCGGTTGAGCAAGCCGCCGCGGCCGCGCGCTGGCCCGAAAAGGGCGCGTTGGCGGGTGGTACGCTCTTACAGCACTTGTCAGGTAAACGCGCAGTCGCGGCCTTTGACGGCTGCGCGACCGGCCAGATCATCGTTGCATCAGTTGAGATGTCCACCGCGTCCCAAGACTGCGATATCTATGACCCGGTGCGGTTGCGCAGCACAGGCGCAATCGCAGTGCATCAAACAGCAAACGGACTGCGCCTGATATCCGTGCGCGATGTGACAGGAACACGGCTTTGGACCATGTGGCGCGACCCAAAGCCGGATCGTCAATATGTGCGGATCAAACCGACCAGTTTGCCCTGAACCTTGACCTTGTCTTCGGTAAAGATGCGGGTTTCATACGCGGGGTTTGCGGCCTCAAGAGCGATGCTGTTGCCCTTGCGGATATAACGCTTCAGCGTGGCTTCGTGATCTTCGACCAGTGCCACAACAATATCGCCATTATCGGCCACAGACGTCTCGCGGATCACGACGACATCGCCGTCATTGATGCCTGCATCGATCATTGAATCGCCATTCACCTCAAGCGCGTAGTGTTCGCCTGATCCAGACAGCATCTGGCCGGGCACAGCCACGCTGGCGTTGTTCTGACTGATCGCTTCAATTGGCACACCGGCGGCGATCCGGCCCACCAAAGGTACCTCCGTCGCAGAAGCGCTGCTGACGGCTTGTGCACGTGCAGGCATCGGTTCGTCGGGTTTGTCGCCTTCGATGACGCGCGGGGTAAAGCCGCCCTGAGGTGCGCCGCCCATGCTTTCTGGCAGCTTCACGATTTCGATGGCCCGCGCGCGATGCGCCAGGCGGCGGATAAATCCGCGCTCTTCGAGTGCAGTGATCAAGCGGTGAATGCCTGATTTGGATCGCAGATCCAGCGCCTCTTTCATCTCGTCAAAACTGGGGGGAACGCCATCCTTTTGGACGCGTTTGTGAATGAATTCCAGTAAATCCAACTGCTTCTTGGTGAGCATCTTTTTGGTCCTCCGACGCCTGATTTACTTTTGTTCTATTCATGTTCCCGTTTTGTGTCAACGCTTCTATTATAGGGCGATAAATTTTGCTTTTGCACCAATAGGTTGAGCGGGCTCATGCGGAGGCCGCACAAGCAGGACATTTGACTTTGACAGGACGCTCAGCAGTGAACTGTCCTGTCGGTCGAACGCGGTAATTCCATCAGGACCAAGCACGGCACGCATGTAGTGTTCGCGTGGGCCGTTTTCTGGCAGGGCTGACGCCAGCACCCCGGTTTGCCATGCAGCGGCTGTAGGATCTAACCCCATCATCGCGCGTACAACCGGTGCGACGAAAATTGTCCCACAAACCATCGCAGAGACCGGATTTCCCGGCAGCCCGATCATTGGCACGCCTCGTAAGCGGCCCGCCATCAGCGGTTTGCCAGGACGCATGGCGACTTTGTAAAAGGATTGTTCCATCCCCATGGCTTTGGCAACGGGGGCAACCAGATCATGATCCCCGACAGACGCGCCCCCGATGGTGACAATCAAATCTGATTGTGCGGCCATTTCAAAGGTTGCGGTCAGTGCTTTTTCGGTATCGCGCGCGATGGGCAATAAATGCGGAAGCGCGCCGATACCTTCCAGAAGTGCCGCCAGACCGTAGCTGTTGGACGCAATAATCTGGTCTGGCCCCGGGTTTTCACCAGGGGCTACCAATTCGTCCCCGGTGGCCAATAGGGCCACGCGCGGTTTGCGATACACCGGGACCGTGGCGATATTCATTGAGGCCAGCAATGCAATATCAGACGGCGACAGGACGCGCGGACCAGACAGCACATCGCCGGTTTTGAAATCCCCGCCTGCGGGACGTATATTCGCGTTGTGCCCGATGTCGCGCCCCAATGTGATCAGTTCACCGCGGCGGGTTACGTCCTCTTGGATGACGACGAAATCGGCAGCCTCCGGCACTGGTGCGCCGGTAAAAATACGCACGGCTTGGCCTGCACCCATCTTGCCGTCATAACTATGGCCAGCGGCCGCTTCGCCTACCACTTTGAACATGGCGTCGGGTTCGACTTCGGCGGCGCGTACGGCATAGCCATCCATGGCTGAGGCCGCAAAAGGGGGTTGCGTCCGCGTCGATGCCACGTCTCGCGCCAGCACGCGGCCTGCGGCATGGCGCAATGGGACATCCTCAACCGGCAGAGGCGCGGCAAGGGCGACAAGCTGTTCCAGCGCCTGCGCAACAGAGATCATGGCGCCTGATACCGGCCAGATTTACCGCCGTCTTTCAACACAACATGCAAGCCGCCCACTTCCATACCTTTATCGACGGCTTTGCACATGTCATAGACGGTCAGTGCCGCGATGTTTGCGGCGGTCAGCGCTTCCATTTCGACACCGGTTTGACCGGTCGTTTTCACCGTGGCTTCAATGCGCACACCGGGAAGCGTTACGTCAGGAACCAAGTCCACAGCCACTTTGGTAATTGGTAGCGGATGGCACAAGGGGATCAAATCAGCAGTACGTTTTGCCGCCATGATCCCTGCCAGACGCGCCACACCAAGGACATCGCCCTTTTTGGCCCGGCCTTCGGTGATAATCACATGGGTTTCGGGTAGCATCTTGATATAGCAGGCGGCCACAGCGATCCGGTCAGTGACCGCTTTGTCGCCCACATCGACCATATGCGCGTCACCCTTGCCGTCAAAATGTGTGAGCTTGCCAGCCATGCTACATGCCCCCTGCGGTCATAGGGTTGGCCAACAAGCTGCGTGTTGCTTGTGCCACGTCTTCTTGGCGCATCAGGCTTTCCCCAATCAAGAAAATCCGTGCGCCGTACATGGCCATATCCGACAGGTCGGCGGGGTCACTTAGCCCTGATTCCGCAACAATAAGCCGATCTGCCGGGACGGATTTGGACAATACACGCGTGGTATCCAAGCTGGTCTCAAAGGTTTTGAGGTTGCGATTGTTAATACCCATCAGGCGACTTTTGAGATGGCTCGCGCGGTCTAATTCTTGGGCGTCGTGAACCTCAAGCAGGCAGTCCATGCCCCATTCGGTGGCTGCGGCTTCAAGTTCTTGTGCCTGTGCGTCACTGACCGATGCCATAATGATCAAGATGCAATCCGCGCCTAATGCGCGCGCTTCAGCTACTTGATAAGTGTCATACATGAAATCTTTGCGCAGGGCAGGCAGGTCGCAGGCCGCGCGGGCCTCCACCAGATATTCCTTGGCACCTTGAAAGCTGGGCGTATCTGTCAAAACGGACAAGCAAGTGGCGCCGCCTTCTGCATAGGCTGCGGCCAGTGTGGCAGGGTCAAAGTCTGCGCGGATCAACCCTTTGGAAGGGCTTGCCTTCTTGATCTCGGCGATCAGGCCGTAGCCTTCGGTCGATGCACGATAAAGCGCTTCGGCGAAGGGGCGCACAGGCGCTGCGGCTTTGGCCTCTGCCTCGACGGCTGCCAGCGGTTTGGCCGCTTTGTCGGCGGCGACCTCTTCAAGTTTATAGGCTTTGATTTTATCAAGTATCGTATCTGTCATGGTGCCTCCGGCGCGTTGGCCCAGTTTATGGCGTGATGACCATGGGCCTGCAACCATACATTCACCCGACTGAAGGGGCGCGCCCCAAAAAAACCGCGTCTTGCAGACAGCGGCGATGGGTGGGCCGTTTCAATCTTGAGGTTTTGTGCCGGGTCTACCTGTGCTGCTGCTTTTTGGGCATGCGCACCCCAAAGCAGATAAGCGCGCGGTTGATCAGCCAGCCTGTCCAGCACTTGCTGCGTCAGGTGATGCCATCCCATTTTGGCGTGCCCGCCTGCTTGACCTTGCGGGACGGTCAGCGCGGTATTCAACAACAAAACGCCTTGGTCCGCCCAGAAGCGCAAGTCAGCATGCGGCGGCGCGGCCCCCAGATCGGCCCGCATTTCTTTAAAGATATTGCCCAGCGACCGGGGCAAGGGCTTTGTTGAGGCGTCTGCTGAAAAGGCAAAGCCATGCGCATGCCCGGGCGTGGGGTAGGGGTCTTGGCCTAAGATGACAACGCGCACATCGTCTGGCTGGACCCGTTCAAGGGCTGCAAAAATCTGGTGGGCGGGGGGCAGGATGGGTGTGTCGCTACTGGCCAGTTTTCGTTCAATTGCTGGGAGGGTATCATCGAAAAAGGGCAGAGCACGCCACGCACCTAAAGTAGTCACGCGCCTTGAGTGATCTTTGCTACCGCGTCAATTTTGGCAGCCGCAGCCCCGCTGTCGATTGATGTCGCGGCCATTGCGACACCTTCTTTGAGATCAGCGGCTGCATCCGCCACAACAAGGGCTGCCGCTGCGTTCAACAACACCGCATCGCGGTAAGCAGAGGGCGTGCCCGCCAGCAGGGCCTTGAAATCGCGTGCGTTTTCTTTTGGCGTGCCGCCGATGATCGCCTCAAACGGGTGCACGGGCAGCCCTGCCTCTTCGGGGTGCAGTTCAATGTCCGTGATCGTGCCATCGGTTCCCAAGGCAGACACCCAGCTGACACCAGTGATTGTAAGTTCATCCGTGCCGTCTGACCCATGTACTAACCATGCCTTTTCAGAGCCTAAAGCCCCTAGCGTTTCCGCCATAGGCCGGATGAGATCACGCGAAAATGCACCGGTCAGCTGACGTTTGACACCTGCGGGGTTCGTCAAAGGGCCCAATATGTTGAAGATTGTCCGCGTGCCCAATTCGGCACGTGTCGGCATCACATGCGCAATCGCAGGGTGGTGCATGGGGGCCATCATAAAGCCGATCCCGGCCTCGTTCAGTGCTTTTTCCACCACATCGGGCCCGACCATGACGTTTAGGCCCATCTGCGTCAGCGCATCGGCCGCCCCAGATTTGGAACTGAGGTTCCTGTTGCCATGCTTGGCCACGACCACACCCGCACCGGCCACCACAAAGGCCGTCGCGGTCGAAATATTCAAGGTCCCCTTGCCGTCGCCGCCAGTACCAACAATGTCCATGGCACCTTTGGGTGCGCGCACAGGGTTACATTTGGCGCGCATCACAGCGGCGGCCGCTGCATATTCCTCGACCGTTTCTCCACGCGTGCGAAGGGCCATCAACAATCCACCAATTTGGCTGGGGGTTGCTTCGCCGTCGAACAGTATACCAAAGGCGTCTTCGGCTTGCGCGCGGTTTAACGGGCCATCGGCTGCAGCACCGATGAGGGGCTTTAGGGCGTCGCTCATGCTGGGACTTTCATTTCATTCAGGAAGTTCTGCAGCATCGCATGGCCATGTTCTGAGCGGATCGATTCCGGGTGGAATTGCACACCGTGCATGGGCAGCGTTTTGTGTTGCAGCCCCATGATCGTACCATCGCCAAGGGCGGCCGTCACCGTCAGGCAATCGGGCAGCGTGTCTTTGGCTACGACCAGCGAATGGTAGCGCGTTGCCGCAAAAGGTGTCGGAAGACCTGTAAAGACACCTTGGCCTTCGTGGTGAATTTCACCCATCTTCCCGTGCACGATTTCATCTGCGCGCACCACGTCACCCCCAAAGGCCTGTCCTATGGTTTGATGGCCTAAACACACCCCCATCAAAGGTGTGCGCGTTTCGGCAGCCGCTTGGGTCAAAGCCAGACAGATTCCCGCTTGATTGGGGTCGCAGGGCCCCGGCGATAGGAGGATTCCCGCCGGTCGCATCGCCATCGCTTGCTGAACATCGATGGCATCGTTGCGTTTAATCACTATATCTGCGCCTAAACTGCCCAGATAATGCACTAGGTTGTAGGTAAAACTGTCGTAGTTGTCGATCAGCAGCAACATATCCAAAACTTTGTAATCAGGGCTGGAGGCAGACGCCTCTGGCAGGGTATAAGTTGGCTATACATGTTCAGGCTTGGCGCTCAGCGTCAAGAGCAAGGCAACACCTGAACATGTGATATAAGGTGAACGTTGGGGCGGGCGCATTACTGCACGACCCCGGCGCATCAGAGACAGAAGGTAGGCAGATCGTGGCCAGAGGTTTTATCAGAGGCGTGCTTTGGGGCGCAGGCGTCAGCCTAAGTGCCGTTTCTCTTTTCTCCGTTTTGGGCGAGGGGCCGCAACCGCCCGCAGTAATTGCAAACGCGCCCACATCCGGGAGCCAAGAAGGCGGTGCGCCGGATGAGGCCGCCCGGTCGGGCGGAGACAGATTGCCGGTTGCTGGGACATATGCAGCGCAAGCACCCGCGCCTAAGCCCGATACATTGGATAGCATCGTAGACACTGTCGTCACCTCGGCTGCGGTGCCTGAGACAGGAAAACCTACCGACCTGCAGGGTGTGGATGTACCACAGACCGACGCGCTTAGCGGTATTTCTTCACCAACGACACAAGCGCCGCAGGTGGCTTACGCCTCAAACGGGTCTTTAACGACGCCAAGCACCGAACCGGGCGTATCCGTCAGTGTTGAACCCGCACAACCGCTTGCCCCTGCGCCCGCAACCGAAACAAGCGCGTTTGCAGCAGCGCCCGCCCAAGACGAACGAGCCGCGCCAGCGGCATTGGCTGAAATTCCGGAACCTGCGACGCCCGAACTGCCCGAAGTGGTCACATCAATCTCGGATGAACCGGTGCAGCCTGATGTGCCCGATGTTCCAGTTGCCACGGGCGCATTTGATACGCCACGCTTGGCCAAGCCAGCCGAAATTGCAGCCACTGAACCGCCCGCAGAAATCGAAACGCCGCCAGCCGAGCCCGCGTCACCTAACATCGAAGTGGTGGCCTTAGCCCCCGAAGAGGCACCTGTGGTTCCCCCTCAACGGACGGTTTTGTCGGATGTGTCACCGCAGGTGACCGCCAGCGTTGATGTCCCCGCTGAGGTGCCCGGGCAATTCAGTGCTGCACCCGAGGTTTCGGCTGAACCCGACGCGCCAACTCCTGCGGTTGCTTCTGATCTAGCCGCCCCCGAGGGTGCGGACGTAAATCAAATCCAAGGTAACAGTACCGACGCGCAAGTCCGCGCAGAAGCAACTGTCGAAACGCCCCAACCGCAAGAACCCGTAGACAAAGACGTTGTTATCGCGGCGACCATCGCGCCCCCGCCACAGCAGCAAATTGCAGACCCCTTGCCCGAAATAGAAGTTGTTGAGGCCGCGCAAGTATCTGCTGCCGCACAGATTTCGACACAGCCTGCGCGTTTGCCTGAAGCCTCAAAAACTGTCCGGGTGAACCGGCTACCGACACTGGGCACTGCCGAAGAAGGGGTGGAAGAGGTTCCAGCCAGCCCAGTTACGGTAGAGGTCGAGGCCCCGACTGCCCAACCCACACAGCGCCCGGTAGAAGTATTCGCAGCGCCTGCAGACAATCCGGATGGCAAGCCCATGATGGCCGTTGTCTTGTTGGATGACGGTTTGGATTTTGAGGCCAAGACAACAGGTTTGTCCGCGTTGGCTGAATTGCCATATCCCGTCAGCTTTGCTGTAGATGCGATGTTGCCAGATGCAAAATTGCGGATGGCGGCTTACCGCGGGGCCGGTTTTGAAGTTTTGGCGATGATTGACTTGCCAACGGGGGCCACGGCGCGCGACGCCGAAGTGAACCTATCGGTCGCACTAGACGCCGTCCCTGAGGCCGTTGGCCTGCTTGAGGGGGTGGAGACAGGTGTTCAGACGACGCCGGACGCAGGTCGCCAAGTTGCACAGATTTTGGCACAAACGGGTCACGGCCTGGTCACGCAGAACCGTGGCTTGAATACAGTGCAAAAACTGGCCGCCCGTCAGGGTGTGCCGTCTGCGGTCGTCTTCCGTGATTTTGACGGTAAAGGGCAGACTGCAACGGTTATTCGAAGATTCATGGATCAGGCTGCATTTCGTGCATCCCAAGAAGGTGGTGTGATCATGTTGGGACGGTTGCGAGAAGAAACGCTTTCTGCTTTGGCGCTTTGGACGTTGCAAGATCGCGCCTCGACAGTGGCAATGGTACCGGTTTCCGCCGCGTTAAATGTCCAGTAGTTACGCACCACCTTTGGCGTAAGACGTGGACTTGCCCCGATAGGCGTCATACCAATCATGAAAAGTATCAGCAGCAAACGGCCTGCTGATGCCATATCCCTGTACGACATCACACCCCAAGCTGCGCGCAGTTTGAAAATGCTGAGGTGTTTCGACGCCTTCTGCGACAACGCGCATGTTAAGGTTCCGCGACAGTGTTACCAATGCCTCGATGATGCTTTCGGCGCGTGGATCGGGGATAGGTTTAATCAAAGACTGGTCTAGCTTTATGCCGTTAAGATGCAACCGTGACAGGTTCGACATAGACGCATACCCGGTTCCAAAATCATCCAAAACAACTGGAAACCCCGCCTCAGAAAGGCTCTGTATAGTGCGCAACGCCACATCATCATCGTTTTCGATCAAAGTGCTTTCCAATACTTCGACGGTAAGATCTACCGGTGATAATAGCCTTTCTTGAACGGCTTGACGAAGGCGTTCGGTTAGTTGCGGGTCGCGTAAAGTGGGCGGAGACGCATTGATGGAAATACCCGGTATATCAACCCCGTCGGCACGTAATTGTTCAAGCACATCTAGCCCTTTTTGGATCATGATGTGGTCGATGCGGTCGATAAGACCCGCTTCTTCTGCTGCTGCGATGAAAGTGGCAGGGGGGATGATCCCTCGCTCCGGGTGGCGCCACCGCGCCAGCACTTCGCAGCCGTACAACTCTCCGGTTTCGGTGAATACTTGCGGTTGCAGGTAGGGTTCAAACTGGTCTTCGTTCAAGCCCGCTGTAATTTCGTTGAACAAAAGTCGTCGCGTTTCGATATCGGCGGCCAAAGCATCCGAATAGGCAAAAGCCAATCCGCGCCCGGCACGCTTTGCCTCGTACAGCGCTAAATCTGCTTCTATCAGCATTTGGTCGGGGGTCGCGTTTGATGTCGTGGCGATCGTGAAACCGATACTGGCGCCGATCTTGATCTGGGTGCCAGCGACAGTCATGGGGTCGCTGATCTGCAAAATGATCCGTTGCGCAAAATCTTGCAGTTGTTTCATCGAAGTCGGGTTGTCCAGCACGACGACAAATTCATCCCCCCCGATACGCCCAATGCAGTCTTGTCTGCGGCTGTGTTGGGTCAAAATATCTGCCACGTGCTCCAACACCCTGTCGCCCGCATCATGTCCAAGGGAGTCGTTTACTTGTTTGAACAGATCAAGGTCGATTTTCATGATGCAGCGCGTCACATCCCCCCCTTGGACGACGATCGCGTCCGTCGTAAGATGTTCGTAAACAGCGCGCCGATTATGCAATCCAGTTAAGGCGTCGTGGTTGGCGGCGCGCAAAAGACTGTGACGCGCTGTGACCAGTTCGGCGTTGCGATTTTTCAGGACTTTCAACGAAGCCCTGAGCTGTCGTTCGCGGCGCTCTTGTTTGCGAATGGCTACGTTAACAGAAACTTGTGCAGGTAAAAAAATCAGCAAGGCCTCTGCCAACAACACGAATAAAGCGGCGATCAGCGTTGCTTGCTGGATGTATTGCAGATTGGCAATGCGCTTTTCGGAATCCTGTCGGAAAAGGTCTGCAGCCGTGGCCAATGACGCGATCAAGTCTTCTTTGCCCCACTGCGCTAACACTTTTTGCAGTTCTTCCTTTTGGGGACCTTCGGCATAGCTTGCGATGCCAACCATCTGCACAAACCGACGCGAGAATGCATCCAGTGATATAGGTTGTTTTTCAAAATAGAGGGCATGCAACCTAGGCGGCAAATCTGGTCGGCTAATCAGCCAGTCGTGCGAGCTTTCGAAAAGGTTGAGTGCGGCCTCAAGTCGTTTTGTGACCAAGGGGTCCTCGTTGCGCTCCATTTCGCTCATCAGGAACAGAATGCGTTGGCTTAGCATCCGCTGCCGGTTGCTGACGCTGACGACCTGAGCATCATCTTTTGCCGCCGTGATTGTCTCAAGCGACGCCCAATGCGAAAAGGATATTGTGACAAAAATAAACGCAAAGCCCAACACATACCGCTTCCACAACGCTTTTGGATTGCTGATGCAGTAGCGGCGGAACGTGCGGCACGCTTTTTTTATCGCAGTTTTCATTTTGGTCCTTCGCCCTGTGCGCGCCATTGACAGAGCAACAGCGCGCGCAGACACCTTGCGGGCGGGCCCTTAACAAAACGATCAACAAGTCGCATAAGTTGCCCGAAAAATGGCAACTTTGTTGGAACAAATTTAGTGGAATAAGAGCCTATCTGAACGCAAAATTGCCGGTCAGATAATTTCATCTTCGTCAAAAAGAGGGTCGGTTTCCAACTGTTGTGCCAAGTCTTCCACTGTATCTTCTGATGCGCGTGCGTTCAGTTCAGCCAGATGAAAGACGGCGTCTCCCTCGTTGACCACAGGCAGAATTGCGCGGCCGATCAGGATACCCGGACCAGGCGCGATGATATCGGTTTCGGTCTGTCCAAAAGGGTCTGACACACAAGCAAGAACATCGCCCTTTTCAACCGTTTCACCTTCGGCTCGAAAGGTCCGTAGCAAGCCGCCTGCAGGTGCGCGCACCCATGCAGATGATTTGCATATCAGCGGCGGTGTTTTAGCTTTGGATATGCCTTTGGCGGGCAGCATCGACAGGCTGCGCATCACTCGCAAAATGCCCGCCACGCCGGCGCGTACAGCCATTTCGTCAAATCGCAAGCCTTCTCCGGCCTCGTATAGCAAAACCGATGTTCCCCGTTCTGAGGCTTCGGCCCGCAACGATCCTTCGCGCAAGGATGAAGTCAGGATGACCGGCGCCCCAAAGGCAATGGCCATTGACTGTGTGGTCTTATCCTTGGGCGATACGCGAATTTGCGGCAGGTTTGTCCGGTGGATCGCAGCGGAATGCAGGTCAATCCCCGCGTCACAGCGCAAGACCACCTCGTTGAGGAAAATATGTGCCAACCGCGCGCCCAATGACCCAGAGCGATGCCCCGGAAAACAGCGGTTCAAATCGCGCCGGTCGGGCAAGTAGCGCGAACGGTTCAAAAAACCAAAGGCGTTGACGATGGGTACGACCAACAGAGTGCCGCGCAACGCGGCAAGCTGTGGCGCGCGCAGCAGGCGGCGGACAATCTCAACCCCGATGACTTCGTCGCCATGCACAGCAGCTGATACAAACAGAGTAGGCCCGTCGCGTTTACCGTGATGCACCTGCACCGATAAATTCACAGGCGTGTGGTCAGGCAGGGTCGAGACCGGAAGATGTACCGTTTCAACCTTTCCTGCTGCGATGCTGACGCCTGCAATCTGAAAGGGCTCGCGGGGCATGGTCTAGCTGTTGCCTCGGCCTGTAAAGCGGCCTGCATCGGCTGCCGCCCGACGGATGGCATTGGATTTATGCACGGTTTCTTGGTACTCGGCCTCGGGGTCGCTGTCATAAACAACGCCACCCCCCGCTTGAATATAAAGCTTTTGGTCCTGCACAACAGCGGTGCGCAGCGCGATACACATATCCATATCACCACCGGCGCTGAAATACCCGACACCGCCGCCATAAACGCCCCGTTTTTCGGGTTCCAGCTCGTCGATAATTTCCATTGCGCGCACCTTGGGGGCGCCTGACACAGTGCCCGCAGGCATCCCTGCAAAGAAAGCATCAAGCGCATCCGCGCCCTCGTTAAGCTCACCCACCACATTTGAAACGATATGCATCACATGGCTGTACCGTTCGACGATGAATTCCTCGGTTGGGCGCACAGTGCCGATCTTGGCCACACGGCCCACGTCGTTGCGGCCCAGATCAAGCAGCATCAAATGCTCTGCCAGCTCTTTCTTATCCGCCAGCAAATCAGCTTCCAGGGCGTTGTCTTCTTCGGGGGTTGCACCGCGGGGACGGGTGCCCGCAATTGGCCGAATAGTGACTTCATCGCCAAAGACTCGCACCAAAATCTCGGGGCTGGCGCCAATGACCTGAAAGCCACCAAAGTTGAAATAGAACATGAAGGGCGAGGGATTCGTGCGCCGCAAACTTCGGTAAAGCGCAAAGGGGTCTTGGGGAAAATCCTGAGTCCAGCGCTGTGCCGGGACCACCTGAAAGATATCTCCGGCGCGAATGTAATCTTTGGCTTTTTCGACGGCCTGTTTATAGGCTGCGTGGGTAAAGTTGCTGACGGGCGCGCCGGGGGCCGAAGCCTCGCCCAGATCGCGGGTCGCGGTGGGCATGGCGCGTTCCAGATCGCGCACAGCATCCATGACACGTTCGGCGGCTTGCGCGTAGGCGGCGCGTGCTGATTGCCCTTCGGCCACCCACGCAGGTGAGACGACGGTGACCTCACCCTTTACGCCATCCAGAACGGCCACCACCGAAGGACGCATCATTACCGCATCGGGCAGCCCCAAAGGATCGGGGTTTACGTCCGGCAGATGTTCGACCAAGCGGACCATATCATAGCCCAGATACCCGAACAGCCCAGCCGCCGCTTGGGGCAGGTCAATGGGCAGGTCAATTTTGCTTTCCGCGATCAGATCGCGCAACGCGTCCAATGGGTTGCCGTCGATGGGGGTGAACGCATCGGCGTCATAGCGTGCTGTCCGGTTCACCTCGCTTTGGTCGCCCCGACACCGCCAGATCAGATCAGGTTTCATCCCGATGATGGAATAGCGTCCTCTGATCTCACCGCCAGTCACGGATTCCAGCACAAACGCATCTTTTTGCGCGCCCGTTAGCTTAAGCATCAGGGAAACAGGCGTATCAAGGTCTGCCGCCAGACGCGTATAAACGATCTGGTTGCGCCCGCTGTTGTAGGCTGCGGCAAACGTGTCGTATTCAGGTGTCAGTGCCATCTAAGATCAGGGGAAGTTAACATGCACAGCCTGAATGGCCTGCTGGTTGATCTGTGGATTTGCGCGGCGGCGGACGTCTTCGGCATAGGCTTCGAACAGATCGCGCGATAGTTGTTGTTGGGCCTGTTGGTTCAGCTGCACGGCCAAAGCTGCAGCATCGCCGTCTTCGGCGGGTGGGGCTATGCTGTCTAGCCGCACTATAATCACTGCGGCCTCGCTTTCCACGATCCGCGCATCGCCGGGTTCCATTTCAAAAACGGTGTCCATGAACCCTGCAGGCGTACGTGGCACGAAATCTGATCGCAGCAGGTTTTCTTCGACAATGGCGTCCAATTCAAGGTCTGCAAAGCTGCTACCGGACTGAAGCTGCGGCACAAGGCTTGCCACTTGCGCGCTCAGCGCTCGCGCGGTTTCAAGGGCTTGCCAATGGGCTATTACCTCTTCGCGTACGTCTTCAAACGGGGCCGGCCGTGGGGGCAGTACAGCGTCCAGACGCAGAGCAAAAAGCCCGCCATCATCCAACCGCTCGATCTGTGGGAAATCGCTAACACCCACGGCTGCGGCTGTCCTGCGGAATGCCTCATAGGCGGCGATGTCATCCGTGCTCAGGGCTGTCCAGTCGATGTCGCCCAGTGCCATATCTGATTCATCTGCCAGTTCCTCAAGGGTCGCACCCCCGGCCAGCAGATCGTCAAAGTTTTCGGCTTGCGCCTCGACCAAGCGGATCGCCCGGTCGTTTGCCAACTGGGGCCGTAACTGGTCGACCGCATCTTCAAAGGAGGTTTCCTGAGCGGCCAGAACGGCGTTTATACGGAACAGCGCAGGTCCCAGACTGCTGGGCAAGGGCCCTACAACGTCGCCAACGCTGGCTGCAAAGATAGCGGCACCCGCGTCGCCCAAATCAGCTTCGCTGACGTCGCCCAGATCGACGTCTTCCAGGGTCAAACCGCGCCCTTCGACCAATGCGTCAAAGGCGGTGCCCGAGGCAATTGCCGCTGCTGCTGTGTCAGCTGCGTTTGCATCCAGATAAGCCAGCCGTTCTACGAGGCGACGCTCGGGCTGATTAAATTCTGCATCGCGCTGGTCGTAAGCTTCGCGCAGTGCATCTTCGCTGATTTCTACCTCGTCCAACAGCGCGTCTGGTGTCAGCCATGCATAGGTAATTTGCTTGGTTTCGGGCAGCGTAAAATCGTCGACATTTTCGTCATAATGCGCGCGCAACGTTGCATCATCAGGGTCGTCCAGCGGGGTGGTCAGGTCGTTGGCATCCAGCACACTCCAGGTAAAGCTGCGCTGTTCGCCCACAAAATTCACCAGCGTGTCAACGTATGTATCTGGCATCGTGACGCCGCCCAGAACCGCACCTTGGATGATGGTGCGGGCCACTTCTTCGCGCAATTGTGTTTCAAACTCAGCTTCGGTCAACCCTGCGTTTTCAAGCGCAAATCGGTAACCTTCGCGGTCAAATTCACCGTTGATGCCCTGAAAGGCGTTGATTTCAAGAATGCGATTGCGCAGTTCAGTATCGCCAATAGACAGGCCCAATTCGGCAGCTTCGTGATCAAGCGACCGCGTCGTGACCAAGCGCTGCAGAACGGCCCGGTCCAGACCAATGGCTTGCGCTTGGGCAAAGGGCAGGGGCTCGCGGGTTTGTTGCGCCACTGCGCGCATTTCTTCTTGCAGTTGGCGGGCATAGGTATCGACTGAAATTGGCTTGTCACCCGCGGTGCCAATGGTGCGGATCGTGCCCGACATATTTGTCGCGCCAAAGCCGGCAAGGCCCAAGATCAAGAGACCCAAAAGGATCCAGATTGCTGTTTTCGAAATGCTTGAACCTTTGGCCATGATCGTCCTTTACGCCCTGCACGTTTATCTCTGTTGCACGCCTATCTATGCGGTGGCGCGCGCAGGAGCAAGGCCCCGCTGGTGTTAGGCCTGCATTGCACCCAATCGCTGAAATAAAACCTCAATCCCTGCCGCATCCAAGTTGGCAAAAGCGATGCGCAATTGCTGATCTCCGCTCGGGTCTGCTTGGGGCACAAACATCGTTCCGGGCAGGCATAACACGCCGCTGTTTGCGACCATCGCAGGCGCCAGTGTGGCAGAGCTTTGTGCAAACGGATGCGCCAGATAGGCAAAGTAGGCGCCCAGCCCCAAAAGCTGCCACCCTTGCGCTTCGATCAGGGGGCGATGTGTGTCAATCGCGGCGCGACGGGTGAGGATTTCTTGCCGTTCACCCGCCAGCCATTGGGTTAGGTTTTCCATCCCCCAAAGTGCGGCGTGCTGACCAATTTGGCCGGGGCAGATGGCGACAGTATCAAGGAATTTCTCAACCTCGGCCAGACGGGTCTGACACGCGATGATCGCCCCGACCCGGTGGCCGGTGAGCCGATATGCCTTGGAGAAAGAATACAGGTGGATCAGCGTGTCGTGCCAATCAGGGTCCTGAAACAGATCATGGGGTGCACCCGGCGCGCTGTGAAAGTCGCGGTAGGTTTCGTCCACAATCAGCGCGATGCCGTGCTTGCGCGCCAGCGCCATGAACGCGGTTATCAATTCGGTGGGGTATTCAACGCCTGCAGGATTGTTGGGCGTGACCAAAGTGATGGCGCGCGTGTGCTGCGTGATCAACGCCTCGGCCTGTTCGGGGTCTGGCAGAAGAGCTGCATCCGTGGGCAGGGCCACAGCGCGCACCCCTTGCATATCAAGCCACATTTTGTGGTTAAAGTACCAAGGCGTGGGCAAGATGACCTCGTCCCCCTCGGCACAAAGCGTGGCAATCGTGGCGGCGAAAGCTTGATTGCAGCCGGATGTGATTGCCACTTGGGTGTCCGCAACCGTGCCGCCGTATATCTGTCCTGTCCGCTCACCCAATGCCGCGCGCAAAGCAGGTAGTCCCAACACGGGGCCATAAAGATGCGCATCGTCACGGGTCAGGGCGACCTCTGCCATGGCTTGGCGCATCGCCAAAGGGGGTGGGTCAACGGGGGCGGCTTGGCTCACGTTGATCAAGGGGCGGTCGGCGGGAAAGCTGACCCCATCTAACCAGCGCCGGGCCTCCATGACAGGCGGGCGAAACGTCGTTTGAGTACGGGTCAGGGGCATGCCGGGCATCCTTTGGCCAGTCGCGCGGTGGGTGCGGTGTTAATCGGTGCCGCGATAGGGTTTGACGTATTGCATGGCCATATCCCACGGAAAGAAGATCCACGTGTCCTGGCTAACACCTGTGATAAAGGTATCTACCTGGGGCTCGCCCAGCGGTTTCGCGTAAACGGTTGCAAAATGCGCGTTCGGATATTGTTCGCGGACCAGCTCCAGCGTTTTGCCGCTGTCTACCAGATCGTCGATGATCAGAATGCCGGTGCCGTCGCCCATCATCTCGGCGTCAGGTGCCTTGAGCACTTTGGCCTCGCGGCGCTGGTCTGCTTTGCCGCCGCCCGAATGATAGGACATCACGGAAATTGTATCGACAATGCGGATGTCCAATTCGCGCGATACGATCATCGCAGGGGCCATACCGCCCCGCGTGATGGCGACAACCGCGCGCCACGCGCCATTGTCTGGCCCTTTGCCGTCCAACCGCCACGCCAGCGCCCGGCTGTCGCGGTGGATCTGATCCCAGCTGATGTGAAAGCCTTTTTCGTGGGGCAGGCGGCCCGGGTCGCTTGCGGTCATTCTCTTACCTTTCCAGAAGCAGTCGCAGGCCAAGCGCGCCCAAAAGCGAAGCGGCGATGCGGTCTAACAGGGGTTTTGCGTTCAAATACCGCCGCCGCGCAGGGCCACTGGACAGCAACACTGCAAAAACTGCGTAAAACACGATTTCTAATACAAGGTGGTTCGCAACAATCAGAGCGATGTGACCCGGAGCCAAACCTTGGGGGAAGACAACGACGATCACAGCCGCCGCAAAGAGCATCGATTTGGGGTTGCCCGCATTAACCAAGAGACCCGATGCAAACGCGCGTCCTTTGGGTGTCGCTGTATCCGCCAGCGGCCTGCGCGCCTGCCGCCATGTCTGCACCGCGATCCAGATCAGATAGAGCGCGCCCGCGATTTTAAGCGCGGTATAAGCCCAAGGGAAAAGGGCAAAGATACTTTCAAGTCCCAGAAGTGCTGCAAGCGTCCACAAGCTTGCCGCAAGCCCCAGCCCCATCCCCGTCGCGATACCAGCGACGCGCCCGGCGCTCACGCAGGTCTTGATGAAATACAACAAAGCGGCCCCGGGGCTTGCAATGGCCGCCATCAAAACGAGGTTGAAGGCGATGAGGCTTTCAACGCTCATCGGTTTAGTCCTTGCTCATATCCGGCGCATCGACCGCCTTCATGCCAACAACATGATAGCCTGCATCTACGTGCAGATTCTCGCCCGTAGTCCCCGAACCCAGATCAGACAGCAGAAACAGTGCGGCTTTGCCGACGTCTTCTGTTGTCACATTGCGACGCAGCGGCGAGTTATATTCGTTCCACTTCATGATGTAGCGGAAATCACCAATACCCGAGGCTGCAAGTGTCTTGATCGGCCCGGCTGAAATCGCATTCACGCGGATGCCATCCTTTCCCAAGTCTTCGGCCAGATACTTAACCGATGCTTCAAGGGCGGCCTTGGCCACGCCCATGACATTGTAATGCGGCATTACTTTTTCGGCGCCGTAGTATGTCAGCGTCAGGCATGACCCGCCGGGGTTCATCATCTTTTCTGCACGCTGCACGACCGCAGTGAACGAATAGACCGAAATATCCATCGACATCGCAAAATTGCCGCGCGTGGTATCCACGTAACGGCCGCGCAATTCGTTTTTATCAGAAAAGCCAATGGCATGGACGATGAAGTCCAACGTGCCCCACTTGTCTTTGAGCGCGGCAAACAACGCGTCCATAGAGGCTTCATCGCCCACGTCGCAAGGCAACACCATATCGCTGCCCAATTGTTCAGCCAGCGGGCCTACACGCTTTTTCAGCGCGTCGCCCTGGTAAGAAAATGCAAGTTCGGCGCCTGCGTCGGCGCAGGCTTTGGCAATGCCCCACGCGATGGATTTGTCGTTTGCAAGCCCCATGATAAGGCCGCGTTTACCTGCCAAAAGATCGTTTCCCATAAAGGCCCCTCGGTCGTTTTGTTTTTTTGTCTATGTCGATGTTCTTTAGGCGATTGCGCCAAGCCCATCAAGGCTGCATAGGCGCAGGCCTGCTCAGTAGACAAGCGATCCACTTGACCTTTTGGCAAATTCGGCCATCTGTGGCCTCTGTTTGTTCGAATGGAGGGCGCATGATGGAAAAGAGAACTGGTAAATTCGCAGGGGACGACCCTTTCAAAATCGCCCAAAACTGGCTGGAAGAGGCCGAAAAGTCAGAGCTAAACGACCCAAATGCGATTGCGCTCAGCACAGTTGATGCAAGCGGGTTGCCGAATGTTCGCATGGTGCTTTTAAAAGCAGTCGAGCCTGATGCGTTTGTTTTTTACACTAACTACGAAAGCGCCAAAGCAGGCGAGCTGGACCAAGCTGGCAAGGCCGCTTTTGTAATGCACTGGAAAAGCCTGCGCCGGCAAATTCGGGTGCGCGGCCTTGTCAGTCGCGAAGACGGTCCAAAAGCGGATGCGTATTACGCCACCCGATCGCTCAAAAGCAGGTTGGGTGCCTGGGCTTCCAAGCAATCGCGCCCCTTGAGCAGCCGTGGCGCGTTGATGGCAGAGGTGGCCAAAGTCACCGCCGTACAAGGCGCAAACCCAAAACGCCCCCCGTTTTGGGGGGGGTATAGGATTGAGCCACTGGAGATAGAATTCTGGGCTGATGGCGAGTTTCGGTTGCACGATCGCTTTGTGTGGCGCCGCACAGATGTAACAGAACCATGGGGCATTGAGAGGCTTAACCCTTAAAATGAGGTAATTGCCTCATTTTATTGAGGCGAATCTAGTTATTTGGTAACGCATTGTATTTGTGCATAATTGCAGAGCCTTTGTGCGCGTTACCTGATTATTATTAGATGTCAGCACTTTAATTGTTTCCTTTTTAGAGTAGGCAAGGGTTGATTATTGATGACACAACCGTGATAGATGGGACATTAACAGTTTGTGAATTCCAGCCGGCATACGACAAATCTTTACGATTTGACTTGATTGCACAGTGCTAATTCGCGCAGAACAAGTTAGGCGCCCACGTGAACCAGGTAGATATAGTTGTGGATAATACGGCAGACAGCGTTAACACCGTACATGGCGTCGTGAAGTGGTTCGACCCCGTGAAAGGCTTTGGTTTTGTGGTTGCGGATGCGGGCGGACCGGACATCTTGTTGCATGTCAACGTCTTGCGCAATTTCGGACAAAGTTCGGTCGCAGACGGCGCGCGAGTTGAACTTGATGTTCAACGCACTGACCGAGGCGTTCAAGCCACTCAGGTTATTTCGCTTTTGCCGCCAGAAGGTGACGACTCTGTGGGGTTGTCGGATATTGCGGCACTTGATCCTGAAATCGTTGCATCTGCGCCGTTGGAACCTGCGCGGGTGAAATGGTTCGATAAAGGTAAGGGATTTGGGTTTGCCAATGTGTTTGGCCGCCGCGATGACGTGTTTCTTCATATGGAAGTCTTGCGCCGCTCTGGCCTTTCTGACCTTGCGCCGGGCGAAGCGCTTGCTTTACGGGTTATAGAAGGTAAACGCGGCCATATGGCGGCAGAGGTCTTCGCATGGGAAGCAGCACTAGACGCAGAACTTACGTAACACTCACGTCAGCAATGTGTTTGACGGCCTTTGTGCAAGGGGCCGCTGCACAGTCTTGTGCTCAGGATACTGTGTATCTTAAGGGCGACTGGGGGCAGGCGCGTTTCTCGATTGAAATTGCCGATGACCCGGATGAGCGTGCGACCGGCTTGATGCACCGAACGGAAATGGCAAGTGCTGCAGGGATGTTGTTTGTGTATCCGCGCCCGCAGACGATGTCATTTTGGATGCGCAACACACTTATTGAGCTTGATTTGATTTTTGTAGATCAGCGCGGTGTGGTCCAACACATTCACCACCGCGCACAGCCTCTGGATGAAACGCCGATACTAGGGGGCAAAGGGTTGACCCATGTTCTGGAGATTAACGGTGGAATGTCCGCGCGGCTGGGTATTGAAGTGGGATCAGTGCTACAACACCCAAGTTTTTCGCAAGCTGAGGCCGCTTGGCCCTGTTAAGGGGTTTTCAAACGCAAAAAGGCGGTCTAAAGAGTGCTTCGTCGGAGCGTGGCGCAGCCTGGTAGCGCACCTGTTTTGGGTACAGGGGGTCGGAGGTTCGAATCCTCTCGCTCCGACCATTTAAAAAAGCACCCTTCGGGGTGCTTTTTTGTTTCTATATGTTGTGGTGCCTTTAGGTGATTCACCGCAATAGACCGACATGTAGGTGTGTCCTGAATGCACATTGGCCGCGAACTGGCACACAATATGGGCACACAGGCGGTGTTTTGATGAAAATCTGCTTTGGTGCGTTATTCTAGTAAAATGTGGACTTCTTGATTGAATAGTTAACGCTTCTCACTCGTAAAAAGAGTATCTACACCGCTAACTGTCATGTTCCATTGAACTAATGATTATGCTGCGGCGCGGCGATGGAAAGCCTGTCCCTGTGGATATTAATATGCTGTTAAACAATTGAATCACGTGGGTCCGGCGCGCACTCAAAAAGAGCGATCCGTCAAGCGGGTAAAATACAAAAAAATTGTAAAATTTACGTTGACCCAATAGGGCAATATACGTCAGATTGTGGAGGCCGACGATAACGCCACAACATGTAGTGGTTAAACGCTCAGGGGCGTATCGAAGGGTTAGGGGCAGCAGGCGATAAGCAATATTCGTGCTGATGGTGTTACGGGAGCCGTTTAGAACTGGCCTCCGCTAAGATCATAGTGCTCCTGACCAACGGCAAGGGTTGGGATCGGGCCGCAATGACGGCGAGGTTCTTTATATGAAAGACGCTGAAAATGAGGCAGCTAACATGAAAATTGAACGTAAATTCACAACAGCCGGTCAAGACGCTTACGCAGACCTCGATTTTGTTTCGACTGCGTCAGAAATCCGCAACCCAGATGGGACAATCGTGTTCCGTCTTGATGACGTGCAAGTCCCAAGTTCATGGAGCCAAGTGGCAAGCGACGTTATCGCACAGAAATATTTCCGCAAAGCGGGCGTTCCGTCTGCGACCCGTAAAGTAAAAGAAAAGGGCGTCCCTGAATTCCTGTGGCGCTCGGTTCCGGCCGAAGGTGCCACGATGGGCGGCGAGACGTCTTCTAAACAGGTGTTCGATCGTTTGGCGGGTGCTTGGGCCTATTGGGGCTGGAAGGGCGGCTACTTCACCACTGAAGAAGACGCGCAATCCTACTTTGACGAAATGCGCCACATGCTGGCCAGCCAGCGTGCAGCCCCGAACAGCCCGCAATGGTTCAACACCGGTTTGCACTGGGCTTATGGCATCGACGGTCCGGCCCAAGGCCACCATTATGTGGACTACAAAACCGGCAAGCTGACAAAATCAAAATCTTCCTACGAGCACCCGCAACCGCACGCGTGCTTTATCCAATCGGTTTCGGATGACCTCGTAAACGACGGCGGCATCATGGACGTGTGGGTGCGTGAAGCGCGTCTGTTCAAATATGGCTCCGGTACGGGTACCAATTTCTCAAGCTTGCGTGCAGCGGGCGAGGGGCTATCGGGCGGTGGTAAATCGTCGGGGCTCATGGGTTTCCTGAAAATCGGTGACCGGGCTGCGGGCGCTATCAAATCGGGTGGCACAACGCGCCGCGCGGCCAAGATGGTGATCGTTGATGCGGATCACCCCGATATCGAAGACTTCATCAACTGGAAGGTCGTCGAAGAGCAAAAAGTGGCGAGCATCGTCGCAGGTTCTAAAATGCACGAGCAAAAGCTGAACGGCATCTTCGCAGCCCTCAAAGCATGGGACGGCACGGCGGAAGACGCGTATGATCCGGCTAAAAACGATGCGCTTAAGAAAGCGATCCGTGAAGCGAAGAAGGTTGCGATCCCAGAGACATACGTCAAGCGCGTGCTGGACTATGCAAAGCAGGGCCACACGTCGATCGAATTCCCAACATACGACACCGATTGGGACTCCGAGGCATATAGCTCTGTCTCCGGTCAGAATTCCAACAACTCCATCCGCGTCACGAACGCCTTCCTGACAGCGGTTGAGAAAGACGCGGATTGGGAACTGATCAACCGCGTGGATGGCAAAGTCACAAAGACAATCAAAGCGCGCGACTTGTGGGAAAAAGTAGGTCACGCCGCATGGGCTTGCGCCGATCCGGGCATCCAGTACCACGACACAGTAAATGACTGGCACACCTGCCCGGCGGATGGCGAAATTCGCGGCTCCAACCCGTGCTCAGAATATATGTTCTTGGATGACACGGCCTGTAACCTTGCATCGATGAACCTGCTGACTTTCCTGAAAGACGGCGAGTTCCAGATCGAAGACTATATGCACGCCTCGCGTCTTTGGACCGTGACGCTGGAAATCTCTGTGATGATGGCGCAGTTCCCGTCCAAAGAGATCGCACAGCGCTCGTATGACTTCCGCACATTGGGTCTGGGCTACGCAAACATTGGTGGTTTGCTGATGAACATGGGGTATTCGTATGACAGTGATGAGGGCCGCGCGCTGTGTGGTGCGCTGACTGCGATCATGACTGGCGTTTCTTACGCGACCTCCGCTGAAATGGCTGGCGAGCTTGGACCCTTCCCAGGGTATGTCAAGAACGCAGACAACATGCTGCGCGTCATCCGCAACCACCGCAACGCCTCTTATGGCAAAGTTGGTGGCTACGAAGCGCTCTCCGTATCGCCCGTGCCGCTGGATTATAAAAACTGCCCCGACGCGCGTCTGATCGACGTGGCACGCGGCGCATGGGACCAAGCGCTCGAACTTGGTGAAAAGAACGGCTACCGGAATGCGCAATCCACTGTGATCGCGCCCACGGGCACAATCGGTCTGGTCATGGACTGTGACACCACAGGGATCGAGCCCGACTTTGCACTGGTAAAGTTCAAAAAGCTCGCAGGTGGTGGTTACTTCAAGATCATCAACCAATCCGTTCCAGCTGCTTTGGAAAAACTGGGCTATGGATCGGCTGAGATCGAAGAGATCGTGGCCTATGCAGTGGGACATGGTTCCATCGGCAATGCGCCGGGCATCAACACCACCACTTTGGCTGGTCACGGCTTTGGCGCCAATGAACTGGCCAAGGTAGAAGCAGCACTTGCCTCCGCATTCGATATCCGGTTTGTGTTCAACCAGTGGACACTGGGTGAAGAATTCTGCACGCAAGTGCTTGGTATACCAACGGAAAAGCTGAACGACCCGACATTCGATCTGCTGCGTCATTTGGGCTATTCCAAGCAGGATATCGAAGCTGCCAACGACCACGTCTGCGGGACAATGACCGTCGAAGGTGCGCCTTTCCTAAAAGAAGAGCATTACAGTATCTTTGATTGCGCCAACCCATGCGGCAAAAAGGGCAAGCGCTTCTTGTCCGTCAACAGCCACATCACCATGATGGCCGCGGCACAATCGTTCATCTCGGGGGCGATCTCCAAGACGATCAACATGCCGAATGACGCGACCATCGAAGACTGCCAGAAAGCTTATGAGCTGTCCTGGTCCTTGGGGGTGAAAGCCAACGCGCTTTATCGTGACGGCTCCAAGCTGAGCCAACCACTGGCTGCGGCGCTGGTCGAAGACGACGAGGACGCGGCAGAGACGCTGGAAACAGGCTCGCCCATGGAAAAAGCGGCTGTGCTGGCCGAAAAAGTGGTCGAAAAGATCATTGTTAAAGAGATCGTCAAATCGCACCGCGAAAAGATGCCTCAGCGCCGCAAAGGCTACACTCAGAAAGCCATCGTGGGCGGGCACAAAGTCTATCTGCGCACTGGCGAGTACGAAGACGGCAATCTGGGCGAAATCTTCATCGACATGCACAAAGAGGGCGCAGGCTTCCGCGCCATGATGAACAACTTTGCCATCGCGGTGTCTGTTGGTCTGCAATACGGTGTGCCGCTCGAGGAATTCGTCGACGCCTTTACCTTCACCAAATTCGAGCCTGCAGGCATGGTACAGGGCAACGAGACCATCAAGAACGCCACCTCGATCCTTGACTATGTGTTCCGAGAATTGGCGGTGTCGTACCTTGATCGCACTGATCTTGCACATGTCCAACCCGAAGGGGCCACGTTCGATGCCTTGGGCCGCGGTGAGGAAGAAAGCGTCAGTAACGTTTCCGAACTGAGCGAGAGTGCAGCAAGCAAGTCCTTGGAAGTGCTGAAACAAATCAGCTCCACCGGCTATCTGCGCAACCGGATGCCGCAAGAGCTGGTCGTGCTTCAAGGGGGTCAGCACGAAACCGCGGCAACGGGTCTGGCCGAAACGGCGGCTGTCTTTGACAGTGCCATCCAATCGTCTGACCTCGCCGTGGCGGCAGGCGGCAGCACAGCGGTGGCTTCGGGCACGGTTGGGCTGGACGCCCGCACCAAAGCCAAGATGCAAGGCTACGAAGGCGAAGCTTGCGGCGAATGCGGCAACTACACGCTGGTGCGCAACGGCACCTGTATGAAATGCAACACCTGCGGCGGAACGTCTGGGTGTAGCTAACAAGATCGCGTCCCTGGGGGACGTGTAGGGGGCCCTGATCTGCGTGTCAGATCATCCCCCGACGAGATTGGGGACGGGCAGGGTGGGACCTTGGCCTCTCTGATACGCGAGGGGGTGGTTCTCATCGTTTGCATGCAAACGACTGCCACCACCTTGTCGCCCCGGCTTTTGCTGGGACGACGGACACGGAGCGGATGCGTTCGCTCCCGACGACGTTCAGGCCGCAGGCAGAAAAATACCGAGCGGTTAACAAATTGAGCTTGAACGGCGAAACTAACAGGGGTCCTTCGGGGCCCCTTTCTTTTTGCATGGTCTACCCAAGGTCCATTCAATGATCACAGGCGCAGTCCGCTCTAAGATCAAAGTGCGTGTCGCAAGGAATTGGTACAAGGTCCGCTAACGGTCCGAAAAATCCATAAGCTCACAGCGGCACGTTGATCTTAACAGTCTTGTCTGGCATTCAAAAGAAGAGGCGCAATGCGTCGCTGATCTTATCCTCAATTCTGTTTTGAAGTGCGTACCCGGCATAGATCACTTGGTCTGGTATGGATTTCAGGACCGTATAATTAACAAAATCGAAGAGTTCGCGACGGGACAAAAAACCGTACTACGGCGGATGGTTTCATCACCGCTTTCACCGGACCGACACGGGCTATTCAATGAGCACAGGCCATAAACTCTGACTTGGCCAAGACAGGCGTAAAAGTGAAGGCCGGCATCCACACTGGGGAATGCGAACGGCGGGGCGCGGATATTGGTGGACTGGCCGTTCACGTTGCCGCGCGTATTACGGACAGTGCATCACCAAGCCAGGTAAGGGTTTCCAGTACTGTAAAAGATCTGGTCGTCGGCTCTAACCTTGAGCTCGCATATATCGAAATACGCTCAATGAAGGGCTTGTCCGGAGAGTGGTCGCTGTGTGAAGCCCGGTGTGGGCTTCAGTGAAGGTGATTGCAAATGTTGGTTGAATAGATCGCCGATCTTTAGACTATGTAGATGGTTTTGATCAGTGTAGCGCACTGGGCAAAGCGGGTCCTTTACACGCCAATCTCAATAACAGCTTGTTCCACCCAACGGACCTCGTACGCCGCAGTGCCGCTATTGGGGCATGCTACCTCACATACGTCTGACAGGCCTGTGAGAAATCCAGCCCAATTCTTGGCGGTAACGTCATTCGCAAGTGAATGGCCGCTTGGCTAGGTGTTGCGCATTCCCCGCCCGAACGGGGTGAAATTCAAAAGGAGCTCACATGATGAAAAAGACACTCGCCGCCGCTGGCCTTGCCGCCGGACTGATACTTGCTGCTTTCACCGCGCAGGCGGGCAATCAATTGGCGGTGGCCATTGGCGGTTATGACACTGTTTCTTACCACAGCGGCACGCCTGCGCAGGGTGAGGCGCGGTTTAACCATTTCTGGAATGGGGCCATCTGGTATTTCAGCAGCGAAGAAAACCGCGACACCTTCAAAGCGGACCCTGCGTCTTACGCGCCTGCCTATGATGGCTATTGCTCGTGGGCTGCAAGCCAGGGCTACAAAGCACCCGGCGATCCGACCGTCTGGCAGGTTGTGGATGGCACGCTCTATGTGCAGGTTCACCCCCGTGCGCAGACACTCTGGCAAGAAGACATCCCCACCTATATCGTGGCAGGGGATGAAAACTGGCCGCGCATTCACCCGTTTTAGAATCGACTCTTTTCTTCATGTCAGGCGCCGGAAGGTGCCTGACACTGTTTGTGGTCTCGGCAATAAAATGCTTTGGGTGCCAATACGTCGGTCAGACACTGCCGATTTATGCATAGGCTGAATTTTGCCCGGCAAGGACTCACCGATGTAATTTTTGTTTTCCGCGTTGTGACGCCGGTTTCGAGCGGGCAACTGGTAGGGGGCTGTTGGAATGTGTGGCCTGTGCCATCCCGGTTATGCGGAGCTGTTCCGCGTAACTCTGGGAGTATTCACAATGACTAAAGTATCACTGATTTCCATGGCAATCACAGTCTTTGCTGCAGGTACATTGGGGGCTGCGACGGATGCTGACACCAATGGCGATGGGTTGCTGTCTATTGATGAGGTGCAGGCGGTTATGCCGGATATCACAGCGGAAGCTTTTAGCACGATGGATCTGAACGCTGACGGGGCACTAGATGCTGCCGAAATCGAAGCCGCAAAAGATGCAGGTCTCATGCCGACCTAAAGCGCTTCTTAATCATCACAAAGCGGTGAGGAATGCAAAAGGTAGGGTGGACCTAGGTCCACCTTACCAGTTGTTTCACGCAGGCAGATAGATGTTAAAACGCTGTCTGATTTCTGCATCTAATGCTGGATCAAATCGCGCGGCTGATCTTTGCCCCAATATCTCTTCTTTGCGCGCTTTGGCGCGTGCGATCAGATCGGGTTTGCCGTTCTCGTTCCACTCTTTGGGTGAAGTTCTATCTCCAAGATGGGGGTAAACGTGATCTACCTCCATCCGTCCTAAGGTTTGTTCCGTTCCAAGGTAGTGCCCGGGACCGCCAATACAGACATCGCGTATTTGGTCCAGCGCCATCGTCTCGTCCGTGACCTCAATGCCGCGCACACAGCGCATCGCTTGGCCAATCAGATCATTCCCTAAGATCAGAGATTCGTGGCAAAATCCAAGCAGTGATGCATGCATACCTGCAGCCTCATACACCATATTCAGCCCCGAAAGTCCGGCCATCACGTTCGAGCACATCTGCTCCCAACCTGCTTGCATATCTGGAAGTTTGCTGTCTGCAATCCCAGCTGCCGCACCGCCCGGCAAATCGTAATAGCGGTGCATTTGCGCGCAGCCCGCGGTCAACAGCGCCTGTTCACCAGATCCGCCTGTCATCGCGCCTGTCCGCAAGTCCAACCCAAAGGGCCACGTGCCAAAGATCGCTGGGTGCCCGGGCTTAATCGCCTGAACATAGACCAGACCGGCGAGGCATTCGGCGGTCGCTTGGACGATCGCACCGGCGACGGTTGACGGTGCCGTAGCCCCTGCCATGCCTGCAGATAACAACAATACTGGCATTCCGTATTTGATACATTCTTCCATTACCAGACAGGATTCAGTGGCAAACTTCATCGGCGGAACGACAAAGCAGTTTGAGTTGCTCATAAACGGGCGGTCACGCCATTTGTCCTCGCCCCCGGCAATCATGTGCAACATCTCAATCGCGGGTTTCACATGCGACGGGTCGTAAAAAGACGTCCCGATGTGTTTGGTTGTTCCTGCAGTTGTTGCATACACCGTGTTGATATCCATTTCCTTGTTATCAAGGATGTCACGCGCCACCATGGGGCGCTGGAGAAAATGGATGTTATCCAACGCGTCTGTGATCCGCGCCGCATCATGCAAGTCTTGCAGCGTGCTTTCGCGGTATTCACGGCCTTCTGCATCCACCAAATGCACCGCAGCGCCTGCTGTCCCGTAATGCACACGCGTGCCAGACAGGTTCAGGTCATACGCCGGATCGCGCGCTGCCAAAGTGATGGACCGATTTGCGCGCGCGATGGCGTCTTCAACCAAGGCGCGGGGGAAGCGGATGCGCCCGTCGTCGCCCAAGATCGCCCCGGCTTGCGTCAGATAGGCAATGCCGCTTTCAGGCGCATCGGCTAATCCGATGGTCTCCAAAGCTTTCAGTGCTGCGTCGTGTATGCGATCGACATCCTGCGCGGACAGTGGCGCATATTGGCCGCCTTCCATACCAGGGCGAATGGGCCGCAAGTGATCGGCCAATGGGGCAGCACGCGCCGCCCGCCGCGCAGAACGCCCGCCGCTACGAGTTTTCGTTTTTTCTGTCATGTCGTGATCCTGATAAAAGTGAGCGTTGGGTCGTTTACGCTATGTCAGGACGTCCCCGTGCCGCGCGGCCTCGTTCCGCACCAATCGTGCGGGTCACAAGTGTGATCTTGATCCGGTCTGCGCGCATTCAGCCTCCTAGAGTGTTCCCAACCTGAGCTGAAAAAGGGACAGTTTCGCGTCTGTTTGCGACGGAAGGTCGCTTTTGGACCAGCTTTGGCAGCAGGGCTTACTTTGCAGCTATACGCCCGGCTACAAGGTGGTCTGCATGTCTGATCAGGGTGTTAAGCGCTGCGGCAAAGGCGTCATCAGATACAGTCATGGCCACGCGAATGTGGCCCGCGGCAGATGTTCCAAAGCTTTCGCCCGGCATTACCGCGATCTGATGTGCATCCAGCAGATCATTGGCGAACGCCTCGCCGCTCAGACCTGTCGCGCGGATGTCCAGCATCAGATACATTGCGCCTTGGGCCGGCACCAGCGCAACGGCATTTTGCCCCGCAATCAATTCACGCGCCAAAGCCCGCCTGCGCAGAAAAGGCGCTGCAATCTCGGTCTCAAACCCGTCGCCCTGCGTCAGCGCGAAGGTGCCTGCGTCCTGAATAAACCCCGGCACACCATAGGTGGTGTGCGTGGCAAGGTTGATCAGATTGGCAATCGCCTCTTGCGGCCCGACAACCCAGCCGCACCGCGACCCTGTCATCGCGTGCGATTTAGACAGAGACCCTACAACCAGCGTGCGGTCGGCCATGCCGGGCAGGGTGCGGGGGCTGATATGCGTGCCTTCCCAAACTTGGGTATCGTATACTTCGTCTGATATCAGCCAAAGGTCGTGCGCCTTGCACAGATCAGCGATGCCCGTCAGCGTTTCATGCGAGTAGACCACACCCGTCGGGTTATTGGGCGAGTTGATCAAAAGCGATCGTGCTTGTTTGGCAAAAGGTGCGATGTCTTCTGCGCGGGGCTGAAACGCGTTCTCGGCGCGCGCATGCACCACTTGGGGGATCGCCCCCGCGCCGCGCAATGTGCCGGGATAAGTGGCATAGTAGGGATCAACATATAGCGCGGTATCGCCGGGGTCACAGGCCGCCATATGAGCTGCAAACAAAGCAGCTTGCCCGCCGGGGGTGATCAGGACGTTCGCAGCCGTTGTAGGGACACCGGTGCGCGCGCTGACCCGCTGTGCCACTGTCTCGCGTAGTGTGTTGGTGCCGGGGACGGCCGCATAGCCTGTATGGCCGTTTATAGCGGCGGCATGCATTTGCTGCAGAATTGGCGCGGCCGTGCGAATGTCATGTTCGCCGATCGTCAGCTCGGTAACGGCAACCCCGTCTGCAATCATGCGGCGCGCCTTGTAGAAAACATCCCAACCGTCTGATCCGTTGCCGGTTAGCCCTGTAATACGATTTGAAAGATGCATTGCACGTCCTTTTGTTCTGCACGCAGGGGCGCAGAGGCATCACGATTCGTCAATCACACTTGACCCGTGCAAGACCCTAAGGGTAGGAATGCCCTATGACCCAAATACGCTCCATTTGCTGTATTATTTGCTGATCCCCCTCTGCGGGCGCTCTTAGGTCGTTTTCATCCTCGAACAAGATTGCTATGCCCGCGCTGACCCTTGCGCAAGGACGCCTGTCATGACGACGCTGAAGCTTTACAATACCCGGACCCGCCGCAAAGAAGACTTTGTGCCGATTGATGCTGACAATGTGCAGATGTATGTCTGTGGGCCCACTGTTTATGACCGCGCGCATTTGGGGAACGCGCGTCCCGTGATTGTGTTCGATGTGCTCTACCGGTTACTGCGGCACGTCTATGGTGAAGATCACGTGACCTACGTGCGCAATTTTACCGACGTCGATGACAAGATCAACGCCCGTGCAACTGAGAGCGGGCGCACCATTGGCGAGATCACAGCCGAGACGACCCAGTGGTTTCTGGATGACATGGCCGCTGTCGGTGCATTGGAGCCTGACGCCATGCCCCGTGCCACACAGTACATTACGCAGATGGTGGCGATGATCGAAGACCTGATCGCCAAAGGACATGCCTATGCCAAAGAGGGCCATGTGCTTTTTCGTGTGCGGTCATATGAAGACTACGGCAAGCTTTCGGGCCGGTCGGTGGATGATATGATCGCAGGCGCACGGGTTGAGGTCGCACCCTTCAAAGAAGACCCGATGGATTTTGTTTTGTGGAAGCCGTCGGATGACGCGACGCCCGGCTGGGACAGTCCTTGGGGCCGGGGCCGTCCGGGGTGGCACATCGAATGCTCGGCCATGGCGCATGATCTGCTAGGCGAAGCATTCGACATTCACGGCGGCGGTAATGATCTGATGTTCCCGCATCATGAAAACGAAATCGCGCAAAGCAGGTGCGCAGGTCATGATTTCGCAAACGTCTGGATGCACAACGAGATGCTGCAGGTCGAAGGCAAGAAAATGTCCAAAAGCTTGGGTAACTTCTTCACCGTGCGCGACCTGCTGGACCAAGGCGTGCCGGGCGAGGTGATCCGCTTTGTGATGCTGTCCACGCATTACCGCAAGCC
>JBGCDB010000039.1:0-40961 GCA_045104955.1 Roseobacter sp. | reverse complement strand
GCAGCCGCTTTAGCGATCCGCGCACAAGCTGAAGGCGATGTCGGCGTCAAAGCTCTTCAGGGGTAAGCTTCAACATCCACAAAGCCGGTCGAACATGCCAAGTCGCATGGCGTAGACGGTTGCACGGACAGGCGGCAGGGGTATCACACCCGCTGTGCCAAGGATCACGCCCGTGTCCACGATCCACATCACCATATTGACCTTGTCGTTTTTGACGGTCTCGCAAAAATCCAGATCGTCGCAGACTTTCTGTTTGATGACATCTTTCGAAGTCTCAAAACTAGCTTCGAGCTTTTTGCGGACGTGCTTTAGCTTTTCGGTCAGGTCATGCCCCGTCCAAGCTGTAACCGTAATCGCATCATCCTGCGACGGGTCATAAAGCTCAACCAACTCCAGTTCGAACATCTTGATGTCCATGTTCAAAAGGTCTTCGATCTCAGCTGAATTCATCCTTGAAATACCTTTCTTTAATCGGGTTCATCCGCCAAGACGATGGCGGAAAACATTTCTTGCTCAAAGAATTTGGACGCCCTGCGGGCACTTGAATCAAAAGAATAGAAACAATGTAGCATGAACAGCTTCTTCCACAGTTCATTTTCTACCGGAAGGTACTCGATGTTTAGGTGCAAGTCCTGCGCATCAATATGATCAATCACAGCCCCATGCGAAAAAAAGCCGTCCCGCGTGGACAGCTTCTTGACCGTGTCCTCACGCTCCTGCTGCGAATTATCGCGCATCATCCCACGTTCCAACAAACGTTTCGCGACAACGGTCGTCTGCTGAAGCGCGTGTTCGGCATATAGCTGGTTGCCACGGCTGTTGGACTCAATCAAGATTGAGGCCGGCACCCCGTTGATCTGCGGCTCAATAGGCCCCAATTCAGAACTGGGGCCCATCAAAATCTGATCCGCAGCCAAACAAATCAAGGTACCACTGCTTTTTGCGCGCAGCGGCACAATCGCACGGAACCCTTTGAGGATGGATTGCAACATCGAAACGATACCTTCGGCGGCGTCGGGATCGCCCCCATCTGTTTCAATAAGAATGTCGATATGCTGCCCTTCGAAAGGGTAGACGACCTCTTGCAAGCGTTTAATGTCATCAATAGCGACTTCGGACCTGTAATAGGGACTGGCAAAGTAGGCTACCAAGGGTCGCTGCGTCATCATCTGGATGTCGCGGATCAAAAGCTGACGTAGGAACCTGTCTTTGTGCTCGGTATAAAACAGCGGGCTGTGCTGATCGCCAAATTCGGTTGTCCGTGGCCATTTACCGCTTGGCTTTGGCTGCCACTTTTCCGGCGAGTTTTTCGTTTTCACTTGTTAAGCCGTCCGCCTCTTGCTCGGACAACCACTGAAGTAACGCGTCCCGAGTGTAGTCGGATTTAGCACGCGAGAAAGTTGAATTCAACATTTTAGGCTGCCGTCTGGGGCGGGCCAATATTTCAAATATGTCCATCTTACTCCCCCGACTTGACGCATTCATTCCGTCTATCATGAGTTTGTATATAGAAGAGTGTGTCATTATTCAAAGTCACATGCAACAAAGCCAAATTCGCACTTTCAAACACTGGCATTTCCATCTGACAAGAAAACGTCAAGCTCGTGGTTTTTTCACGTCTGTTAAACCCGAAAGCGATTAAGCTTTTATTAACACGGAGTAAATTACCGTCTGGCGCAGTTTGCAGCGGGCTGTCTGCGCTTACCGTCTGCCTGCAGCAGCAGATAGAACACTCCCGCGCTGATCACAAAATTATCACTTTGCCTTTAAATTTTTTCTATTTAAGGTTGCATTTCTGCCGTATATTCTGAAATTTCCACGCCAAACCTGTTGCGCACCAACATCAGGGTGCATGGTTTAAGGCGCATTTTAGATACGAATGTCCGTTTCACCGCAGCCAAACCAATAAAAACTGGCGCCGCAACTGGACTACCGTATGCATACCGGCATCGATGACCACCCGCCTGATGTCATTTATTCAGCGTCCCATCCAATTGGACAGTCGAAGCCAGCGCACCAAAAGTATCTCGCCAGGCAGCTTATTTAGGGCCGCACAACGCGCGGCATGACACCGACGCTGCGTCACTTAGACTTACGCTGCTTGACCCTGAGGCATACATTATCTCACAACGGCGCAGGGTCAGGGAGCCAGACATGCATACACCAGCGATCACGGGTACGGGCGTTTTCTCGCCTGAAAATATCATTACCAACGCCGAATTGGTTGAGGCATTCAACGCCTATGTTGACCTGTTCAATGCCGAGCACGCAGACGCAATCGCAGCGGGTGATGTCGAACCCAAGGAGTACTCCTCCGAAGAATTCATCCTCAAGGCATCCGGGATCGAACAGCGCCATGTGATTGATAAAACCGGCGTGCTGGACCCCAAAGTGATGCATCCTCTCCTTCGTCAACGCAGCGATGACGAACCCTGTCTTATGGCCGAAATGGGCGTAGATGCGGCGCGCAAGGCACTGGCCAAAGCGGGCACAGATGCCGCAAGCGTGGATCTGGTGATTTGTGCCGCGTCAAACATGGAACGCGCCTACCCCGCAGTCGCGATTGAAATCCAGCAGCTTCTGGGCGCGAGAGGCTTTGCTTTTGATATGAATGTTGCATGCTCTTCGGCGACCTTTGGCATTCAGGCAGCAGCCGATATGGTACGCTCTGGCAGTGTAAGACGCGCGTTGGTGATCAACCCTGAAATTTGCTCAGCGCATTTGGAATGGCGCGACCGTGACTGCCATTTTATCTTTGGTGATGTGGCAACGGCTACGCTGATCGAACGGAGCACGGATGCAAACGGGGCTTATTTCGAAGTAAAATCCACCCATTGCGCAACAACTTTTTCCAACAACATCCGTAACAACAACGGCTATTTGCGTCGATCACGGCCAGCAGGCTTGCAAGACCGGCGTGATATGCAGTTCATGCAAAACGGCCGCAAAGTGTTCAAAGAAGTATTGCCCATCGTTTCTGCCCATATCGCCACGCATATGGAAGGAGAAAACATCAAAGCAGATCAGCTCAAGCGGCTCTGGCTGCATCAGGCGAACAAAACGATGAATGACTTTATCGGCCGCAAAGTATTAGGCCGCACGCCCGACACAGATGAGCAACCGAACATTTTGCAAGACTATGCAAATACGTCATCCGCAGGGTCGATCATTGCATTTTCAAAATACTCAGACGATATGACGCCTGGTGACATGGGACTGATTTGTTCGTTTGGCGCAGGGTACTCGGTAGGGTCCGTCATCGTTGAAAAGCACGGCTGAGCGGATCACCCGCCACCGTGGTCGTTTTCTAGGTGCAACTTCATATCGATCAGCACCTGCTGCAACATCGTTGTCTCTTTCAGCAAGCGTTTTGCTTCGTTGACTGTGATCTTGCCGTCTTCCATGGATTGCTGGTATTCGCCCATTAACATCGCAAACCGTTGACTAAGCGCGATAACATCCGAATTCACTCCACCGGGGCGTTCCTGATTGGGCCGCCGCTCGTCATATTGCAAAGCTGTGCCAGACAGTTCTGCCAAAGCCCCCGTTACATGCGGATAGCTTGAGGCTTGCTCAAGAAGGGCAACAGCTTCGATTGGCATGAAACGGTCCGCATGCTCATCGTGATCGGAATAATACCGCCCCAACGTCGCCTTTGACTTGCCGGTCAACGCGCAGGCTTGTTCTATGCCTACGTCTTTGACCAAGGTTTCGGTGTGCTTTTTGAGGTACCTGGCGATCGCCGTCATAACTGACCTTTCTGGAACTACCCTAAGAAACGCGATATCTAGGGGGAAATCAAAACGTTTTTACCCATTAATCAGATGTTCGGGAAATGTCATTTATAAAAGCACTCCCAGTTGTTTTTGGGGGTTGATGAGTGGCCGGCGACCCCAGCGTCGGTAGTGGTTAGGGGCTTTTCGCATTCTGTTGATCGGGGAACGACAGGCCAGCGCATGCTGGCAGCCATGCGGTAGCCCTTTTCTGATGCGCCTTGCGCTTGCAGCCGCAGCACCTGCGCCATATCAAGCGGTATGGCAAAACTGTACTTTCATTACTCCACTATGAACGCAGGCAAATCTACTGTCCTGCTACAAGCTGCGCATAACTACAAAGAACGCGGCATGACCCCTTATTTGATGACCGTTGGCTTTGACGACCGCGCAGGTGTGGGGCGAATAGGCTCCCGGATCGGGATATCTGAACCGGCCGATACTTTTGACCCCACAGACGATTTATTCACCAAACTGCAAGATCGCCTGAACCAAGGCCCCGTCGATTGTGTTTTTGTGGACGAGGTGCATTTTCTGTCCGAAGCCCAAATTTGGCAGCTAGCCCGCGTGGTCGATGACTTGCGCCTGCCGGTGATGTGCTTTGGCCTGCGCGTCGATTTTCGCGGCAAGCTGTTTCCCGGGTCAGCAGCATTGCTCGCGCTCGCGGATGAGATGCGCGAGGTCCGTACCATCTGCCATTGCGGCAAGAAGGCAACCATGGTGATCCGTAAAGACGCCAATGGTACGGTCGCCACGGACGGTGCGCAAATCCAAGTCGGCGGCAATGAAACCTATGTATCGCTGTGCCGCCGCCACTGGCGCGAAGCCGTGGGCGACAGCTGACCGCTAGACGGCGTTTGGCAAATCGAGCCCATCCAGAAATGCCTTTAGGTTATCCACCGACATCATCCCCATGTCGGTGCGTACCTCTAGCGCCGCCGTACCCAAATGCGGCAGCAGCGTCACGTTTTCCATCGCAATCAGAGCGTCAGGCACAGACGGCTCGAACTCATACACATCAAGGCCCGCGCCGCCGATTTGACCGTGCTGCAAGGCCGTAATCAGTGCGACTTCATCCACTACATTGCCCCGCGCGATATTGATTAATTGCGCATGAGGCTGCATGGCCGCCAGCACATCTGCAGCTATCAAGTGATGTGTTTCAGCCCCACCCGGCACGGCCACCACCAGAACGTCCACATCCCCAGCCAACGCGATCAGGCTGTCTTTCAACACCGCTGGAAAATCAAGGGCCTTGTGCGACCGGCTATGATACGCCACCTGCATGCCAAATCCGAAATGACACCGCCGTGCAATCGCCTGCCCGATACGGCCCATTCCCACGATTCCAACGGTTTTGCCGCTGACGTGCATACCCAGCAGCTGTGTTGGATGCCAGCCTTCCCACTGCCCCGCCCGCAGCAGACGCTCGCCTTCGCCGGCGCGGCGTGCGGTCATCAGCATCAGACAAAGTGCAGTATCGGCCGTGGCATCTGTTACAGCACCCGGCGTGTTGGTGACCACAATGCCCGCCACGCGCGCAGCGTCTACATCAATATGGTTATATCCCACCCCAAAGTTCGCCAGCAGCTTGCACCGCGCATCCGGCACATCCGCAAACACGTCCGCCGTGTACATATCGCCTAGGGTCGGGATCACCGCATCATAGTCGCGCAGGCTGGCACACATCTCTTCCCGGCTTAGCGGGGTCGTCACCTGTCGCACAGTTAAATCACACAGGCTCGCGGCGGCTTCTTGTACCGGCTGGGGCAAAGGCCGTGCCATCAATACCTTTTTCAATGCATCCGCCCTCCCGTAGGCACGTCTTGGTCAGGGGCAATCAAGACTACTTCACCAGTTTCGTCAGGTACCCCCAGCACCAATACTTCAGACATAAATGGACCGATCTGCCGCGGCGCAAAATTCACCACCGCCATCACGCGCCGCCCCACAAGTGTGCCCGGCGTATAATGTGCAGTCACTTGGGCCGAGGTTTTCTTTTCCCCTATTTCAGGGCCAAAATCGATCCACATCTTGATCGCCGGTTTGCGCGCTTCGGGAAAAGGTTCGGCACGCACCACAACGCCTGTACGTACATCGACACGCATGAAGTCATCAAAACTAATTTCAGCCATTGGCAAGCTCCTTGGATCGATCAGTGGCTGCTTTCACGGCGCGCGGCAAAAGCGCAGGAAACCCGGTGTCGGCATCCATCAACACCTCAAGTGCTGCCTGCGTGGTGCCATTGGGTGACGTCACATTGACCCGCAATTGTGCGGGGCTTTCCTGCGCCGACATCGCCAAGGCGCCGGCGCCGGCAACAGTGGCTTTGGCCAACCGCATCGCAACCTCAGCGCTTAAGCCTTGCGCCTCACCCGCCGCCGCCATGGTTTCGATCAAATGGAACACATAAGCCGGGCCTGACCCGCTAACGCCTGTGACCGCATCAATTTGGCTTTCATCGTCAACGCGGACGACCTCACCCACTGCGCTGAGCAACAATTCCGCTTCTGCCAAAGCGTCCGGACCCACACAAGGGTTGCCCACAATGGCCGTAATCCCTTGGGATACAGCCGCCGGCGTATTGGGCATAGCGCGCACCACCGGAGTGCGCCCGCCTAAAACCTCTTCAAAGTACGAAAGTGTCACGCCTGCAGCGACGCTTATGAACAATGTGTGACCATTGCCCATCGCCGCCAGTGTCGGCAAAGCCTCAGACATCATTTGCGGCTTCACGGCGACCAGAACGATGGCAGGTTCCGCAGGCAAATTGCCTGACAGATCTACACCCGTGCCCTGCAGCCAGTCAGAAGGCTTCGGGTCCAGCACCCAAACAGACGCGGGCGGCAACCCTTTGTTCAACCAGCCTGCCAGCATGGCAGAGCCCATTTTACCACAGCCTAAAAGAACAAGGCCGTTCGCAGCTATCCTGCTGTCTTGCATTGTGGTGTCTCCCCCGAAAACGGTATTCGGGGGAAAGTGTTACGCGCGACCGTAGGCCTCTGCAATGGCGACCTGCAGCGCTTGTTGCGGCGTTTGGTTACCCCAGACCAGCAACTGCATCGCGGGGTAATAGCGCTCTGCGCTCATCACGGCGGCGCCAATCATTGTATCGATCTGCTCGGCACTGGCAACATTGCCACCGGCAAGCACCAAACCATAACGGTAGACCATTAGTTTTTGCGCGTCCCAATAGGTGAACGCACCCGCCCAACACTGATCGTTGACGTGGTTCAAAAGCTCATACAATTCGCCGTGCTTTTCTTCAGGCGGCTCCATGTCGAAAGTACACACCATACGCAGCGTTTCGTCATATGCAGACCACGCCAATGTCAGCGAATACGTGCGCCACTGCCCTTCTACTGCCATCGCAATCTGCTCGTCGGAAATCCGGTCAAAATCCCAGTCATGGTGGGTTGCCAGATGTTCAACGATGTCGATGGGGTGGATGTCGTCTTCCAGATACTGCTCGGACAAGGCCATAGGGTCACCTCTTTTTATCGCCTTAGCGCCGGGGACCCAAGTCAGCCCCCAATGCTAGGTGCCTGCTCTAGAAACCGGGGCGAGCCCCCGCGCCTCTACTAGATATGGTGCGGTGTGACACAGCATCTGGCAACCCCTATTCTTGTGGTTAGCTACAATAAGTTGTGGATTAAATGGCATGAGGCCCAAATTATCGCCAAGAAGTTAACGAAACCAACCAGAGGACCAGAGATGCCAATAGAAACTTAACGATTACCCATGGGAAACCCTAGGCGCCCTGAGAACGGCGCGCCGGTTGCTACAAATCATAAAAAGAAATGACGCGTCAGCGTCGCCGCTGGATCAGTCGTTTGCTTCCATCGCATCCAGCCGAGCTTTCAGCGCTTCGTTCTCTTCGCGTGCTTTTTGCGCCATGGCGCGAACAGCATCAAACTCTTCCCGCGTGACGAAATCGCGATCCGCCAGCCAACGGTCCATCATGCTTTTCATCGCGGTCTCAGCTTCATCACGGGCACCTTGTGCCACGCCCATCGCATTTGTCATCAACTGCGAGATGTCATCGAACATTTTATTGCGGGTCTGCATTTGGTCTCTCCGGTAGCGTTAAGAGGTATATGGACCTCCCAACCGCTTTCTGCAAGGTTGACTTCCCCCAGGCGCCAAGGGCATGCAGTCGCCATGCGTGGCCTCATCCCTTTTCCCAATATTTCGCCCGAACTCTTTTCAATCTCGATCTTTGGGTTTGAACTGGCGCTACGTTGGTATGCGCTGGCCTACATTATAGGCATCTTGCTGGGCTGGCGTCTTGCCGTGCGGGCTGTGAACAATACCAACCTCTGGCCCAACAGTACCCCTGTTATGAAACCCGCGCAGATCGAAGATTTGCTGACCTGGATCATCCTTGGCGTTATCTTAGGGGGCAGACTTGGGTATGTGCTATTTTATCAGCCCGCCTACTACGCCCAAAACCCCTCCGAAATTTTGGCGGTTTGGCAAGGCGGCATGGCTTTTCATGGCGGACTTTTGGGCGTTGTTGTGGCCGGGTATATCTATACGTGGCGCCACCAAATCGCGCGCCTGAGTGCGGCAGATCTTATGGCGCTTGGCGTGCCGCCGGGCTTGCTTTTGGGACGGCTGGCTAATTTCATTAACGCGGAACTGTGGGGCCGCCCGACTGATATGCCGTGGGGCGTCGCTTTTCCGACAACTGCCGCCCAAAACTGCCCAGGCATCGAAGGTATTTGCGCGCGCCATCCCTCGCAACTGTACGAAGCAGGTCTCGAGGGTCTGCTGCTGGGCGCCATTCTCATATGGCTGGTTTGGGCGCGCGGCGCGTTAAAATCCCCCGGGCGCGTGGCAGGGGTATTTTTTGCAGGCTACGGCCTGTCCCGTTTTGTCGTCGAATTCTTCCGCCAACCAGATGCTCAATTCATCACAGCCCAAAACCCGCTGGGTCTGGCATGGCACATTAACGGCGTTGGCTTGACCATGGGCCAAGTGCTGTCTACGCCGATGATCGTCCTGGGGCTGTGGTTGCTTCTGCGCAGCCGTCGCAGCACCTCATGACGCTCACCGACCACCTGATTAAGCGCATTGAAAGCAACGGCCCGATCAGTATCGCCGATTATATGGCCGACTGTTTACTGCACCCAACGCTTGGATATTATACCACGCGCGCACCTTTTGGGGCGAAAGGTGATTTCATCACCGCGCCGGAAATCAGCCAGATGTTCGGAGAGCTGATCGGCCTTTGCCTGGCCCAAACGTGGATAGACCAAGGCCAACCTGCACGCTTTTCACTGGCCGAACTCGGGCCCGGACGCGGAACACTGATGGCAGACGCTTTGCGCGCCGCAGGCAAGGTACCCGGATTTTTGGACGCAGCAGAGATTTTCCTAGTCGAAGCATCTGACCAGTTGCGCACCATCCAGCAAACCACGCTTGCAGGTCACACCACATATTTTCTGAACCACACGACCGAGCTTCCAGACCAACCGCTCTTTGTTGTCGCAAACGAATTTTTTGACGCCCTCCCGATTAGGCAATTCGTCAAAGCCAAATCCGGCTGGCATGAACGCCAAATCGGCGTTGAGGCCGGCGCGCTTGTTCTTGGGCTTGGTCCGGATTTGCCTCAGCCCGCCTTGTCGCATCGGTTGGCAGACACACAGGCCGGTGATGTCGTCGAATACGCGCCCAGCGCGGGCCCCATCATCCATGACATCAGCACCCGCATCAAGCACAACGGTGGGGCGGCCTTGATCATCGACTATGGCGATTGTCGCAGTTTGGGCGATACCCTGCAAGCGGTACAAAACCACGAGACTATAGAGATGCTTCAGGCCCCAGGCGCAAGTGATCTGACGGCGCATGTTGATTTCGAAGCCCTCGCCACTGCTGCAACCACGCCCTACACCCGGCTCACCCCTCAAGGTGTCTTCTTGGAGCGTTTGGGTATTACAGCCCGTGCACAGGCACTGGCTTTGAAACTCGCTGGTGCCGCGCAAGAGCAACATATCACCGCACATCAACGCTTGACGCACCCGGCGGAAATGGGAAACCTATTCAAAGTACTGGGCTTGTTCCCCGACGGAGCCACGCCCCCCCCGGGATTGGACATATGACACTGGAGATTCTTACAGCAGACAGCCTCGCCCCCGTGCAACATGGGTTTTTCACCCGTCGCGGTGGTGCTTCTTCTGGAGTTTTTTCAGGCCTCAATTGTGGATACGGTAGTTCCGACCAAACAGAGATCGTCGCAATCAACCGGCAACGTGTAGCTGAGGCGCTAGATGTTGAAGCAGACCATTTAACCGGCGTGCATCAAATACATTCCGCCACTGCAGTCACGGTAGAAGCTCCTTTGACACCGGGTACGCGCGCAGATGCGCTCGTGACAAAAACGCCGGGTGTTGCGCTATCCATCCTGACGGCTGATTGCCAACCTGTGTTATTTGCCGATCATGAAAACAGCGTGGTTGGGGCCGCACATGCAGGCTGGCGCGGGGCCCTCGATGGCGTCTTGGAAACAACGATTGAGTCAATGTGCGACTTAGGGGCCCAGCGCGGTTCCATACATGCAGTGATCGGCCCCAGCATTTCACAATCAGCCTACGAGGTAGGCCCCGAATTCTTTGACACCTTTATGGCCGACGACGCGACCAACGCGCGCTTTTTCGCAAATGGAAACGGCGACCGCATGCATTTCGACTTGCCAGCCTTTGGTTTGCACCGCCTGCGCAGTGCCGGCATTGCATCAGCTGAATGGACACGCCATTGCACATATACTGATCCGGACCGGTTTTATTCCTATCGCCGCACCACGCACGCAAAAGAGGCTGATTATGGCCGCTTGATTGCCGCGATCCGATTGTGATTTGGCACGGATCAAGGCGAGACTAAGGCAATACGCACCATCTGAGCGCCATATTGTGTGTAAACAATAGCTTGAATTCTCAGACATTGGTGCGAAGCCAACAGCTATAGACCACGTTTACTTCATAAAAATATGGTGTTTGGAGCGCATTTGCAAATGAGGCAATTCGTTCAAAATTGCAGCAAAAGCGATCAGTATTTTTTAAAAATTTTTTAAAAATTGCCCCAAAGCGGCCCGATTGATTTGGCACCTTAAAGTCAACAAGAGGCAAAGCCCGCAACAGCAGATCGAGAAGCAGGAACGAGACATGAAAACGAATAAACGCTTTATCAAATCCATTGTCGCCACGGCTGAAAAAACGGATGTCGTGATGCCATGGGCACGAGGCACGCGCCGGCAGGAATTCATAGCCAAGCGCGCTCTACAGGCAACAACACAGCGCAAGTCTGCATAAGACAGCACCTCCAACGATCGCAGGCTTACTGGTCTGGAACGCACCCCCGAAGGCGAATCGCTTTCGGGGGTGCTTGTTTTTCAAATGTGGCGTGTAGTGAAAAAGCCCTGAAACAAACCATGGGTGCCAGACGCTATTGAACGTAAAACCAAGCCAATTGACGCTATTTTTTGACAAGACCGAGCGCGGGCGGGCATGTATTCTCCTCTAGACACGAAAGAACGCCAACTGTCCTTTCCGTGGTCGTCGGTGGGGGCCGACTAGGGCTGGGACCAGCACTTGAAAGAAGCCCATGCGCATGTCCCCTTACTCCCAACAAAAGAACGCCCTGTCAGCCAATAACCGCGCTGTGAACGCAGGGTTACCGATGGGGTCTACGCCGCTTCCTAAGCCTGCATTTGGTGTGCGGATTGCAGATGTAACAGCTTTGAAAGACGACGGCAGCATCGTGATTGGCCAACGCAAAATCCCAACACTGCCAGAATTCGACCAAGTCTTTGCGGCTTTCGCTCAGGGCACGCTTTTCCAATCAGACAACGGCCTTGTTGCGGTGGAAGACCTGCAGCCGGGTGACCGACTCATGACTGCATCAGGGCAATGCGAACAGGTGACATGGATCGGGTCTTGTGCCTTTGCTGCAAGTGATATGGGCGCACGTATCCACATGACGCGGATTATGCCCGACAGCTTTGGTATGAACCGTCCTGAAAGCTTCGTTTCCTTAGGTCCTGCAGCGCGTGTATTGCACACACCGCCTGACATGCGAAACACGGCGTCCCCGTCGCAAATGATGTCACCCGCCCAACGGTTTGTGGATGGCGTGAATGTTATTGATGTTTTGCCACCGACGACAGTGCGCCTGTTCCATGTGGGTCTACGCAAACACTCTGCTTTGATCGCAGGCGGCCTGGAAGTCGAAAGCTATTTCCCCGAAGCCGCACCGCTGAAAAACCTGTCGCACACATTGCGTTCAGTATTCATCTCTTTGTTTCCGCATATCAATGATCTGGGCGATCTGGGCAATGCGATGTACGCCCGTGCACCAAAGGATCACGAACAATCCGCAGCCTGATCCGGGATCAAGCCGTTGCAGCAAGCCGTTCTTCAAGGACATCAAAAGGCACGCCCGGGTCGTCTTTGGCCCCACGAATAACCAGCGATGTTTTTACGCTGGCCACATTCGGTGTCGTCAAAAGCTCGCCCGTCAGAAACCGTTGAAAACTCGATAGATCAGGCGCTGTGCATTTCAGGATAAAGTCCACTTCACCGTTTAGCATGTGACATTCACGCACCAAAGGCCACGCACGGCAGCGGTTCTCAAAAGCGGTCAGGTCTGCTTCGGCTTGGCTGGCCAGACCGACCATCGCAAAGACTTGCACCTCAAATCCAAGCTCACGGGCATCAACATCGGCGTGATAGCCCTTGATGTAACCGGCTTCTTCCAGCGTGCGGACACGGCGCAAACAGGGCGGTGCTGATATGCCCACGCGTTTGGCCAATTCAACATTTGTCATCCGGCCATCTGCTTGCAATTCCGCCAGAATCTTACGATCAATAGGATCCAAACGCATATCCAAAGCCTCCCCCAATATTTTTCGGTTGTTATAACACGACCCGCTGTATGCGCAATAATATTTCGCACTTGCGCAACATTCTTTCAGACACTTTCGACAATTGCGCATAAAAAGGGTGCGTCCGTTTACCATCAAAGGGGGTTTAAGCCGCAGCGTTGCATCTATATATCCAAACTCGCTGCTTTGATTAGATTGGGGATACAGATGGGCGACACACGGCAAACACGCGTTTTGATTATTGGGTCGGGTCCGGCGGGATATACTGCAGGTGTCTACGCCAGCCGCGCAATGCTGAACCCAATCTTGGTACAGGGCATTGAGCCCGGCGGGCAACTGACGACCACGACCGAAGTGGAAAACTGGCCTGGGGACACAGAGGTGCAAGGCCCCGACCTGATGATCCGCATGCAAGACCACGCCAAAGCCATGGGCACCGAGATTATTGGCGATATCATCACCGATCTGAACTTGGACAAACGTCCCTTTGTTGCGACCGGTGACAGCGGCACGACCTATGTTGCGGATGCGGTCATTCTGGCGACTGGCGCACGGGCTAAATGGCTGGGCCTGCCATCCGAAGAAAAATTCAAAGGGTTCGGCGTTTCGGCCTGCGCCACGTGTGACGGTTTCTTTTACCGTGGCCAAGAGATCGTTGTAATCGGCGGCGGCAATACGGCTGTCGAAGAAGCGTTATTTTTGACCAACTTTGCCTCAAAGGTCACGTTGATCCACCGCCGCGACGAGCTGCGCGCAGAAAAAATCCTGATTGACAGGTTGATGAAAAATCCAAAAATCGAACCCCTGTGGTTCCATGAATTAGAGGAAGTTGTCGGCACCGAAAACCCGCTGGGGGTTGAGGCAGTGCGCGTCAAACATACCAAAACCGGCGAGATTACGGAAATCCCTGCAAAGGGCGTTTTCGTCGCTATTGGCCATGCACCGTCCAATGAACTGGTCAAAGACGTTTTGGAAACACATATGGGGGGCTATGTGGTCACCAAACCCGACAGTACAGAGACGTCCATCCCCGGCGTATTTGCGGCAGGCGATTTGACAGACCACAAATACCGCCAAGCGGTTACCTCTGCGGGCATGGGCTGTATGGCGGCCCTTGAGGCTGAACGCTTTCTGGCAGAAGCTGAGGATGACACCGCAGCAGACGCCGTCAAAGCAGCGGAATAACCGTTCAAACATCGACTTACGCACGCAAGGCACGCACAAGGTGTTGCGTGCGTACGGTGGTTTAAGCCGCCGCTCACCAGCCTCATGGATAACGCTTGCTGTGCCGCTTTTGGCACACGGTCTTTCACCGATACCAAGCGAGGTCCATTTGATGCCTACCCGTGCTGCACTAGCCCATATCCCCGGCCCCCCCGTGCCCCCTGTCATTGGGCACACACTTAAAATTGCCAACGACAGCTACGGCACGCAGCAAGACTACATCAAACGCTATGGCGAGGTGTATAAAACCAAAATGCTGGGTGTCTGGCGGGTAAACCTATGTGGACCGGACGCGTTGGAACATGTCTTGCTGGATAAGGACAAGACATTTTCATCCGAAGGTGGCTGGGACGCATTGCAGCGTATCTACCCCGGCGGGCTGATCTTGCAGGATTTTGACAGGCACCGCCAGAACAGGCGCATCATGACGGCTGCGTTCCGCGCATCAGCCATTCGTGACTACCGCATCCGCATGGCTGAGATCATGCAAGACCTGCTGACCACATGGCCACAGGATAAACCCTTTGATTTTTACACCGCCATCAAGGACTTGACGCTGCGCATGGGGGGCGCCGTCTTTATGGGTCTGCCACTAGACGGCGATTTGGCGAAAAAGATCAACCGTGCCATCACGGATGAGATCCGCGCGTCGGTCACGCTAATCCGCAAACCCATCCCTTTCACGCCGATGTGGCACGGCGTTCGAGGTCGTGACTTTCTGCGCGAAACCTTCCGCACGATGATCCCCGAGCGGCGCGCAAAAGGCGGCGATGATTTCTTTTCGCAGATGTGTCTAGCCACAGACGAAGACGGTCACGCCTGGAGCGAGGATGAAATCCTCAATCAATTTAACCTGTTGATCATGGCCGCCCATGATACTACCGCCACTTCGCTGACGGTGATGATGGCCGCTTTGGGTCAGCACCCGAATTGGCAAAAACGTCTAGTAGACGAAGTCGCCAGTCTGGGCGATGGCCCAATCGACGACGATGCTTTGTCCAAGATGAAAGAAACTGACAAGGTGTTTCGCGAAGCCTTGCGCCTTGTGCCGCCAGTGCCGTTTATCCCTCGCTTGGCCACGCGCGACTTTCACTGGAAGGGCTTTGACATCCCGGCGGGCACCTCCATCGCTTTGAACCCCGGTGTGTCGATGCTGTCGCCGGACCTCTTCACGAACCCAACAGAATTCGACCCCGACCGCTTTGCGCCGGAACGCGCAGAAGACCGCATTCACCGTTTTGCATGGACGCCCTTTGGCGGTGGTGCCCATAAATGCATCGGGATGCATTTTGCGACCATGCAGGTCAAACTGTTTATCGCCACTTTGCTGCGTCAGCGACGCATCGTGCTACCCAATGGCGCGCCAGAATGGCACCGGATGCCCATCCCTAAACCCAAAGGTGGCTTGCCATTGGTCTTGCGTGCCGCATAAAAAAAAGGCCGCCCCATTCACGGGCGGCCCTGTCAACTTAAAACAAAAGACTAATGCACCGCGACAGGTGCATAGTCGTTTTGCCGTGCCAGTTGAAATGCAAGGTTCCGGTCAGCAACCAGCGCAAGCTGCTGGCCTTCGCTGTCATGCACCGCATAAAGCTGATCCAGCCCTTCGACTTTACCCTGCACTTCGCTGGGCAGATCGGTCACATCAACAGCTTTGACGTAAACGATACGGTTTTCGTGTGTCATACCTTCGAATGGTTCTTGCATTCTCTTACCCCTGTTTGATGTTGATCGTTTGTACCACTGTCTGCGGCTTTTCACGGCTTAGATCGATGTGCAGCAACCCGTTTTCCATGATCGCCTCGCCCACATCCACGCCGTCGGCCAAGACAAAACTGCGTTGGAACTGGCGCGCAGCGATGCCGCGGTGCAAAAATACGCGACCCTCGCTATCGTCAGTTTGCCGACCCCGGATCACCAATTGACGGTCCTCGACGGTGATCGACAAGTCATCTTCGCCAAAACCTGCGACGGCCAGCGTGATGCGATACGAAAAATCAGAAGTCTGTTCTATATTAAATGGCGGATAGCCCTCATTGCCGGATTTAGCAGTGCGTTCCAGCAGTCTTTCGAGCTGCTCAAACCCAAGCATATGGGGATAAGAAGCCAAGGTCATTTTGGTCATGCGACACGTCCTCATGCAGTAAGCGACAGTCAAAATTCAGGCCCCGTTGCGGCGACCCATACGTCAAATATGGGGGGCCCATGCGCCCAACGCAAGGGCTATGCTGATTAAGTCATTCCGCTTAGTATAGGCAGACCTGAAACTTCGGAATCACCTGTTTATGAATGCCCCTAGCGACCTGTCGATGAAAACAGATGAAGTCTTGCGCGTGGAGCTTGCGGTTTTCCAGCGAGAGCACCGCGACCTTGATGACGCCATCCATGCGCTTTCAGAAAAAGGCACATCCGACCAGTTGACCCTGCAGCGCCTGAAAAAGCGCAAATTGCGGCTGAAAGACATGATCGCTCTGATCGAAGACAGGTTAACGCCAGATATCATCGCCTGAAGTGCCGCCAGCGGATTGCACGCCTTTGGTGTTTGACTATAGTGCCGCTTTCAAAAGATCAGGCTAAAGGGGCCCATGACATGACAAATCCCGCCGTTGGCATCATCATGGGCAGCCAATCCGACTGGCCCACAATGCGCGAAGCTGCGACCATTCTCGATGACTTGGGCGTTGCATATGACAAACGCATTGTCTCTGCGCACCGGACACCAGACCGCTTGTGGGACTATGGGCGCACCGCCCATGAACGCGGGTTGCAGGTGATCATTGCGGGCGCTGGCGGGGCCGCGCATTTACCGGGAATGATGGCGTCAAAAACGCGGATACCTGTCATTGGGGTGCCGGTTCAGACCAAAGCATTGTCTGGTGTCGATTCTCTCTATTCCATTTTGCAGATGCCACGCGGTTTCCCAGTTGCAACCATGGCAATCGGCGCGGCCGGGGCCACCAACGCAGGACTGATGGCAGCGGGTATTCTTGCATTGCAAGACCCAGACCTTGCGGCCCGTTTGGATGTTTGGCGCGCGCGGCTGTCGGCGTCGATCCCCGAGGTGCCTGTCGATGAATGAACCCTTGGCAACCGGTGCGACCATCGGCATTTTGGGGGGCGGCCAATTAGGCCGTATGTTGTCAATTGCGGCATCCCGTTTAGGGTTGAAATGCCATATCTATGAGCCCGGTTCCGAGCCGCCCGCGGGGCAGACAGCACACCGTGTCACCACAGCCAGCTACGAAGACACCGAAGCGCTCCAAGCTTTTGCCAAAAACGTCGATGTGGTCACATATGAATTTGAAAACATCCCCACGGCAGCCCTCGACACCATCGAAGCATTGGTGCCGATCAGACCAGGCCGGGAAGCTTTGCGCGTCAGCCAAGACCGCCTTACAGAAAAAAATTATCTGCAAGATCTTGGCCTGCAGGTCGCGCCTTTTGCCGATGTGACAGATGCCGCGTCCCTTGAACAGGCGCTGGCGCGTATCGGCGCACCAGCCATTCTCAAAACGCGCCGGTTTGGCTATGACGGCAAAGGCCAAGCACGTCTTGGCACAGTTGAGGACGCAGCAAGCGCACTTGAGACGATGGCAGGCCAGCCCTGTGTCCTCGAAGGGTTCGTTGAGTTTACACATGAGGTATCTGTCATCGCCGCGCGCAGCAGCACAGGCGATGTGGCGTGCTTTGACCCCGGCGAAAACGTGCACCGCGATGGTATTTTGCACACAACGACAGTGCCTGCCCAGCTCAGCGCCAGTCAGCGGATGGATGCAGTTCTAATTGCTGCCAAAATACTCAACGCGCTGGAATATGTCGGCGTGCTCGGTGTTGAGTTGTTCGTCACAAAACAAGGGCTGATTGTGAACGAGATCGCGCCACGCGTGCATAATTCTGGGCACTGGACACAAAACGGATGCGCGATTGACCAGTTTGAACAACACATCCGTGCGGTGGCAGGCTGGCCGCTTGGGGATGGGTCGCGACACGCTGATGTCACGATGGAAAACCTAATTGGCGCTGATATGGACCGCGTGCCCGAGATTGCACGTGAAAAGAACGCAGCCCTTCATCTATACGGCAAAGCGGATGTGAAGCCTGGGCGCAAAATGGGTCATGTTAACCGCATATTAGACGCGTGAAGGGCTAAAAAAAGCGCTTTGAAATCTCGCCCGACAGATAGCTGAAAGTGCCCTGCACCATCGTCGCCGCAACGCGGTGCGTTTGGGCGTCTAGAATAACCAAATCTGCCCGCTTGCCCGGTGCCAGCACGCCACGGTCGGTCAAGCCTAAAACAGCCGCAGGGCCTGCAGCCACCAAGGCCCACGCCTTTTCCCAAGGCAGCACACCAGATTGTGCCAACAGCAGTGCTGCGCGGCGCGGGCTTGGGTAGTGATAGTCAGATGCCAAGGCGTCGCAAAGCCCCATCGCAACTAATTCCAGCGCGCTGATATTGCCCTTGTGCGAGCCACCGCGCACCACATTGGGCGACCCCAACACCACAAGGTTTCCATGCGCTTTTGCCGCTTCCGCAGCTTCTAACGTTTCGGGAAATTCCGCGATTTGTACGCCACGCTGATGCCAAATTTTCTGATCTTCTGCCGTCGCATCATCGTGACTGCCCATGCGAACACCGCGCTTCACAAGATTGGCACATAAAGCATCCAAAGCGGCAGGCACCTGCGGCGCGGCGGCATGTAAATCCAATAACATCTGAAAGTGTACTTCCGGATTGCGTTTGGCTTTTAGCGCTTGGCCGACCATACGCGGCGGATGCTTGCCCGCCGCAAGCCGGTCATGCGGCAAATGATCGTTGAAAACGACATAGTCAATGGCCCAGCTTTCCAGCTGATGGGGAATGTTTTCATAGAGATCCAGCAGATGCGTTTCTAGCCGCAATTGAGCGTGCACATCAGTCACCAAAGATGGCGCAGTATCACGGATCGCTGAAAATACGTCTTCGGCGTATTCAGCCCCTCGCACACCGCCTTCCCAACTGACAAACTGCGCAAGTACGGCCGTAGTGATCCCGTTGGCGGCCAGTTCAGCTTCGGTCGCGACGAGGCCCTCGGCCATCTGCTTCATCGCCCCTCGCCTTGGTGCGAGGTGACGCTCAAACCCATCGCCGTGGACGTCCACGATACCAGGCAGCACCAGATAGCCAGACAGATCTACTGTCTTGCCATCGCTCTTGTCTTCGATACGGCCTTGGGCAATGCAAAGCCCGTCTTGATGCATGCCGTCTGGGCCCAAAACCTGCGCACCTAAGAAATTAAGGTCGACCAATCTCTGCTCCTACGCCGGGCACACAGCTACCGTCCGGGCAACCAATCTGTTCAAGTATTGCGTCAAACCACGTGAGGCTTCGGTCAAAAGACCCGGTTTGCAAAAAGGTCACCACTTGCCCGATTACCCGTGGATTGTTCATCATAAATGTATGGGTCACTGGCAAAACGATATGATCCTTCATGCCCATCACACGTGTAGAGGACACCGATACTTTACCATCATCACTGCCCGGCAACAGAGTTGAAAAATAAGGGTTGAGAGACTGATCCCCAGCAATAACCCCCAGTTCAAAATCAACGGCAGGCAGGTTGCGCGGCAGATCATCAGCACCCGTGCCCAGCTGCGCACCAGCAGGCCCATTGATCCAATCGAAGGCTTCGATATCGTCCAAAGCATCAACCACCTCGCTGCCCTGGTTAGGCGGCCCTAACATAACCGCGCGCCCGATCCGATCACTCCCCCCATCCGACGCCCATTGGCGCAATAGAATGCCACCCATGGAATGGGTCACGAAATCGACCGCGCCTTCTGTCCTGCAGCTTTCAACTGCTTCGGGCAGCGTACGCGCCACCAATTCACCGACCGGTGCTTCGGTCGATGGGTATCCCGGGCGCACGACCCGGTAACCGTCAGCGGCCAGTGCCGCCTCCATCAACGCAAACGAAAATTCTGTGCGCGCCAGCCCATGCAAAAGCACAACGCACCGACCTTGGGCCGCGGCAATGTCCCCCCAAAACAGGAAGGCAGCACAGAAAATGGGCAAAAAACGTGTCATACCGCATCAGATAGGGCTAATCATGGTCTGAAAAAAGCGTAACGTCGCGCAGTTTTACAGGAAGTGCCCCAAATGTCCGCAAAATCCCCCCGAATTGCTGTTCGTGCCGTCATTGTGAACGACGGAAGACTGCTTTTGGTCAACGCATGGCCTGCTGGGCGGTCAAAACTACTGTGCGCACCCGGCGGCGGTGTGGAGACTGGATCTTCCTTGCCGGAAAACCTTGCCCGCGAAGTCCACGAAGAAACGGGGTTGCGCATTACCGTCGGCGCACCGTGTCTGGTCAATGAGTTTCATGATCCAAAAAGTGGTTTTCACCAGATCGAGGTTTTTTTCAGGTGCATGCTCGAAGGCAGCAACCAGATCGACCCGAACTGGAAGGATCCCGAAGACATTGTGTTTGAACACGTCTGGGCCAGTGCAGAGGATCTGGATCAGCTACTTATAAAGCCCAACAGTCTTAAGACTGTGGCATTCAATGATCTAAGTCCCGCGTGCTACGACCCTTTGGAGACGATCGTGATGTGACGGCCAAGCCAATTCCACAGATGACGAAAGCGGCCGCTAAAACAATCTCTTGTGTGACCGGCTCGCCCAACAAAATTGCGCCACCCACAATTGCAATGATTGGCACGCTCAGTTGAACAACCGCGGCAGAGCTCGGCTGAATGTCAGAAAGCACTTTGTACCAAAGCGCATAGCCCAAACCCGATGTCAGTCCGCCACATAAAACGCCCAATAAGAGCCCCGTCACCGAAACCATTTCGAAAAACGGCAGCGACAGGAGGGCCAAAATAGGCAAACAAATCGCAAAGTTCACAGCCGTTTCCGCCAATGGGTCGGTACCAGATTTGCCCGAGAGAGTATACGCGGCCCATCCAATCCCCGCCAAAACCATCGAAAATGCCCCCAGCAGGTTAGTGCTAGCCCCTTCATTCGGCCATAGCGCAATGATCAACCCGATAAATGCAATACTCGCCCCTGCGAGCTGGCGGACAGTGGGTCGGGTGGCACGACAAGCGGCGTAGGTAAACATGGTGATCTGTACCACTCCAAAGAGGATCAGCGCGCCCAAACCAGCATCAAGGCTGACATAGGCAATTGAAAAACCGATCATGTAAACCAGCAGACTTATTGCGCCGATGACACGGCCTTGGCTGCGCCATGGCAGACGCCCTGACCCGATCAGCACCAAAGCCACCAATACCGCGGCCCCCGAAAAGACACGCACGACGGCAAAGCTTACCGGATCTATATGTTGGCCTTCCACCGCGAGCCGGGTCAGAATGGAGTTCGACGCGAAAGCAAGCATCGTAAATGAGGTCAGAAGAAGAATTCGCATGTCCTCGCCATACTCCGAAGGACAGAAATGACCAAGGAAATCGTGCAGCAACACGCGCAAATCAGCTAAATGTGAAACAGCTGAAGTCTGCTAGATTTCAGTCTAGTGCAAAAGCGGCACGGACACGTTGTTGCTTGCACTAACGCGCGTCGATGAATCACGTCCCAGTGGTGGGCAAACTGCTCCCAGCCCGTCAAGCGCCGAGGTAAGAAACACCCGCAACACCTCTGCACACAAACTGTCTTTTGACAGAATAGGATAACCTGAGTGTGAGCCAGACGTTTCGACCAGATCACCCGTAACCCACACACCTGCGGTCCGTCTTCTGTTGGATTGTGCGCTTAAAAACCGGGTTGCCTGCACCTTTGACTGCGATGGCAAGCTTGCATCCATAATCGCAAAATCAACATGATTGCGGCGCAAACGTTCTTTAAAGTCAATAAGATTGCTAACCGTGTCAATATCAACCGGTAATTCTGTTTGCGCGCATAAACGCTGTAACCACAAACGATCCAAGGGATTGTTGTCCAGAATTAGAACAAAGGCGGGCAAGACCGGCACAAACTGTTGCGTCACCGCGCGGGAAATTTCACTCAATACCATACAAAACGCCTTTCTGACGTAGACTGACAGTTTTCTGCCAGCAAGCGACCACTTCTGGCCTGTTAAACTATGCGTGTTTAGGCAGCGTAACGGTGAAAGATGTCCCTCTCCCACTCAACCCTTCGCCGACTTCTACTCGGCCGCCGTAAACGCCTGCAATCTTGCGAACGATTGCAAGCCCCATACCGCTACCTTCAACTTCGTCGCGTGGTTTCAGGGTCGTCATTGCACCGAATATCTTTTCATGATGCTCCGGCGGGATACCGGGGCCATCGTCTTGTACCTTCAGGAAAGTGCTGGCTGCATCCTCGTGTAAGCCAACAAACACCTTACCTGTTGTTTCATCATGATGCTTGATCGCGTTTGAAATAAGTTGGGTGAACAGTGTCATTATATCTCGCTCTCCCATGGCCAGAGTATTTGCGTCCAATGCAGTGACCACTTTAAAACCCGCAGGAATACGCATCTCTTCCAGCACCTCTGTCAGTGCCACATCAACATCATGGACACTACAATCCTGCATGCGCCCAACCCTCGAAAAGGCCAGCAGATCAACAAGCATACGGTCCAATCGGCCAGTATGCGTATTCATCATCTCGATACTGTCTGCCACTGACCCCTCAACAGCGACACCCGCACTACTGAGATCTTCAGCTATCCATTGGGGCAATTCAATCAAGGCACGTACAGAATTTCGCACGTCGTGACTGATCAGATAAATGAAGTCCTCAAAATCTTGCGACGATGTCTCAGCATCCAGCTGTTGCTTTTGTGCGGAAAGGGGGAGCTGATTGGAATTCAGGTTCATAAATACTGCCTCAGAATAGTCGCCCACAGCGCTAACAGGCGGGTTTGAAGACCCGGTTAACGCGTTCCAGAATTTAATTACATTGCGACGTAAGGCGTTTTTGCATTTAATCTTTGGGTAAGTCTTTGGGCTCTAATGTGGCGTTCATCAAAAGGTACGTCAAAAGAGTGTTTTGCAACCGTTGTAGTCATTGCAACGCGCACTTTTCGGCCATCGGAGGGCCCCATGCAAAAAAAAGAAAGTTTCGCAAAGTTTCTGCTTGTAGACGACGACCATGTAAGTGTGTTGGCGCTCAAGCGGGCTTTAAAAAAGCTCAACATCCGAAATGAAATGCTGGTGGCCAGTGACGGCGAACAAGCCTTGGATATTTTAGAGACATCAGTCGATACAATGACAGGCGACTTGCCCCCGTTTATCATCGCGTTGGACGTGAACATGCCGCGCATGAACGGAATAGAATTTATCAACGCAGCCCGGGCACGTGACAGGCTCGAGTCTTTGACGATTTTTATGTTTTCCGATTCCCATATCCGTCTTAACCGGTGTGGCGACGTCGAAGCAGACATTGCAGGCCGACTGACCAAAGATGATCTGCAAAACAGTTTGGCGTTTGCTTTGTCGCGCACAAATGTCCCGCAAGGTCTTTTGCAGCGAGCCGCATAAAAAGGGCCCGCCAAATCGGCGAGCCCCAAATTTCCGCAAGGATGCGTGATTTACATCATGCCGCCCATGCCGCCCATGTCGGGCATGCCACCTGCAGGTGCGCCGCCGTCTTTAGCTGGCTTGTCTGCAACCATGGCTTCGGTCGTGATCAAAAGACCTGCAACGGACGCCGCGTCTTGCAGTGCTGTACGCACAACTTTCGCAGGGTCGATAACGCCGAACTTGAACATGTCGCCATATTCTTCTGTTTGTGCGTTGAAACCAAAGGACGCGTCGCTGCTTTCGCGGATTTTGCCCGCAACCACAGAACCGTCAACACCGGAGTTCTCGGCGATCTGACGCAGAGGCGCTTCAATCGCTTTGCGTACGATGTTGATGCCAACGTTTTGGTCACTGTTCGCACCCTCAAGACCGTCAAGCGACTTGCCACCTTGGATCAGAGCAACACCACCACCCACGACGATACCTTCTTGTACCGCAGCACGTGTCGCGTTCAAAGCATCGTCCACACGATCTTTGCGCTCTTTCACTTCGATTTCAGACATGCCACCGACACGGATCACAGCAACACCGCCTGCGAGTTTTGCAACACGCTCTTCCAGCTTTTCACGGTCGTAGTCAGACGTTGTTTCTTCGATCTGCGTACGGATCTGAGCAACACGTGCTTCGATCTCGGCTTTCTCGCCAGCACCGTCAACGATGGTTGTCTCGTCTTTTGTGATCTGAATTTTCTTGGCGGAGCCCAGCATGTCCATTGTGACGGACTCAAGCTTCATGCCCAGATCTTCAGAGATCACCTGACCACCTGTGAGGATCGCGATGTCCTGCAGCATGGCTTTGCGGCGATCACCGAAACCAGGTGCTTTGACCGCTGCGATTTTCAGACCGCCGCGCAGTTTGTTCACAACCAAAGTTGCCAGCGCTTCGCCTTCAACATCTTCAGCGATGATCAGCAGTGGTTTTTGCGACTGGATAACTTGTTCCAACAGCGGAACCATCGGCTGCAAAGAGGACAGCTTCTTTTCGTGCAACAGCACGATGCAGTCTTCCAGCTCTGTAGTCATTTTGTCAGCGTTGGTGACAAAATACGGGCTCAGATAACCGCGGTCGAACTGCATGCCTTCGACGACGTCTGTCTCTGTTTCCAGGCCTTTGTTTTCTTCGACGGTGATCACACCTTCGTTGCCAACTTTTTGCATCGCGTCCGCGATTTGCTGACCAATTTCAGCTTCGCCATTAGCAGAGATCGTGCCGACCTGTGCAACTTCTGCGCTGTCGTTGACTTCACGTGCAGCGTTTTTGATCGCTTCAACAACTTTTGTTGTTGCCAGATCGATACCGCGCTTCAGGTCCATCGGGTTCATGCCAGCCGCAACTGATTTCATGCCTTCGCGAACAATCGCTTGTGCCAGAACCGTTGCAGTTGTTGTACCGTCGCCTGCTTCGTCGTTTGTCCGCGAAGCGACTTCTTTAACCATCTGCGCGCCCATGTTCTCGAACTTGTCTTCAAGATCGATCTCTTTGGCCACGGATACACCGTCTTTGGTGATGCGCGGTGCGCCGAAGGATTTGTCCAGAACCACGTTGCGGCCTTTGGGGCCCAGCGTGACTTTAACCGCATCTGCAAGGATGTTTACACCCTTAAGCATCTTGTTGCGGGCATCTGTGTCGAATTTGACTTCTTTTGCCATGTGTTTTTCTCCTCTTGAGAATTCTAGTGAAGCGAAGGATCAGAGCAGCCGGGTGGCTTACTCGATGATCCCCATGATGTCGCTTTCTTTCATCATCAGCATTTCTTCGCCTTCGACAGTGACTTCTGTACCGGACCATTTGCCGAACAGGATTTTGTCACCAGGCTTTACTGCCATCGCGATCAACTCGCCGCTGTCCTTACGGGCGCCTTCGCCGCAAGCAACAACTTCACCCTCGGAGGGCTTTTCCTTTGCGCTTTCGGGGATAATCAACCCGCCAGCTGTTTTCTCTTCGCTTTCGGTGCGCTTTACCAGCACGCGGTCATGAAGCGGTTTCAATGCCATCTTTGTAGCTCCTTAAGGCTCAAAGTTACTCCCTTACACCCTCGGACAATTGCGCCCGGTGGCGTCGTTATCACTCATGATGCTCGAGTGCTAACGACGCATAGCTAAGGATTAGCCTTGCACGAGTCAACAGGTCGAATTGCAAAAATTTTTAGGTAATCTGTGGGCTTTTGCGGTGCGTGGCACCAGCCTGCTTTTAAGACCCAAGCGCCTTGTCGGCGTTACCTGCTGCCGTTGCACCCTCAGGCGTGAGCCCGTAGATTCCTGTGTCAATTTTTTCAAACCAGCCATAATGATTGTCCCGCATCATCCGAGTGGCAGGACCAACACCCGTTTCCCGTGCCACGTCCACCCCACGACTGGCACCCGCTTCATACAGAAAAACCGCGAGCTTCATCGCGTCCTGCCGATAGGCTGTCACCAACCCACGACGTGCTTGCCCACCTTGATTGGGATCACCCACCCGGCGGGCGAATTCACGCAACAATTGCGCCTTGCGCGTTTTAGATTTTCGCGGCGTGAACGGGCCCGGATCACAGTGTATAGTGACCAACCCGTCTGACAACCGAACGGTCATCAGCCCAATGCCCAGCCTGCGCGACAAAGATACCGACTGCTTAATAGACTTGGCAAAACGCTTTCCAGGTTTGTGCTCGACCGCGATATAGACGTCATCTGTTACCGTTTGACGCGCTATCGCTTGATGAAACAGTGTCAGCGACAGGCCAAGCTTTAGCTCTATCACCAACGGGTCTTCCGCTCCGCGCACGGCGACAATATCCGCAGCGCCAACTTCGGATTTAACCACGTAACCTTGGTCTTCCAACATCGATTTGACCGCTGGATATAGGTCTGCTTCTTTGATGCCTGCCATTTTGCGCCTTTGTGGCTTCTGTCTGCTGTGTCTTTACACTATGACGTTACCCCGGTTCGTGACAACGCTGCCCCTTTTTGCCACATGCGTTTTTTTGGGTCACCTGTCGGGGTGACACGCACGATGCGCATGCTATAAGGCGCGCAAATTACATAATGCGCACGATAGGAACACCGTATGACGACGCTTGTTTTTGGCCATAAATCCCCTGACACCGACAGCACCGGGTCCCCTATCATCTGGGCGTGGTATCTGAACCAGATCAAAGGCGTAGAGGCCGAAGCCGTCCTGCTGGGTGAACCGAACACCGAAGCCAAGTTCATGCTGGACCGGTGGAACCTGAACATGCCGCGTGTGTTAGGCCAGCTTGAAGATGACACGCCCGTGGTCATCGTCGACACCAACAACCCTGCCGAATTGCCTGCCAATATCAACGATGCAGACATCACCCAAATCATCGACCACCACAAATTGGTTGGCGGTCTAGAGACCAAAGGCCCCATTGATATCCGCATCGAACCCTTGGCCTGTACGGCGACCATCATGTGGAAGATGATCGGCAAAGACATCGCGCAAATGCCAGAAAACATCAAAGGTGCCATGCTTTCTTGTATCTTGTCCGACACGTTGGAATTTCGCAGCCCAACCACCACACAAGAAGACAAGGCCGTCGCGTGGGATCTTGCGCAATCGCTTGATGTTAACATCGCAGAATACGCAGCTGAGATGTTCGCGGCCAAATCTGACGTCTCTGCATTCTCCGAGGCAGAGCTTTTGCGGATGGACAGCAAGGAATACGAAGTCGGTGGTAAGCAGTTCCGCGTCTCTGTACTTGAAACGACGTCGCCTGCACAGGTTCTCGACCGTAAAGATGCGTTAATGCAAGCGATGCCAGGGGTCGCAAAAGAAGATGGCGCGGATGAGGTTTTGCTTTTTGTAGTCGACATCCTGAACGAAGAAGCCACGCTGCTGGTCCCGAACGATGTGGTCAAAACGGTTGCTCAGAAAAGCTTTGACGCACAACCTGACGGCGACACTATTGTATTGCCCGGCATCATGAGCCGCAAAAAGCAGATCATTCCCAACCTAAAAGTCTGATCCGAACAAACCGGCTTGGTTTATTGAACGCAGTCATGCAATCTTTGGCAGGCGGAGGATTGTTTTGCTTTCAAAGAACGACATACAGGCGTTTTTGGATCGGATGGCCCGCGCCTACTGTGCCCAAGATGCGCAGGCTTGTGCCGCGTTGTTCACTGAGAATGCGCAAGTGCACTCTCCTTTTGGGGCACCGGCTGTGGGCCGCGCTGCTATCGAAGCATTGCACCGCGACTGGGTGTCAGAACCCAGCGCCAAAGCGTTTTTAATACTGGATCACGGCAGTGCAGACACGCTTGCGTGGTGCCTGTGCCGCTTCTCGGAAGGGGACAAAACGGGGGATGGCACATCGCTTTTGGTCATGGAACAGCAACCGGACGGCGCGTGGCTGATACGCAGCTGCTGCTTGCATGGGGACCCAGAACCCGAGTAGACAATCATCCGGCTTCATGATCTGACCTTTTTGCGCGCTATATCTCCCTGTGCAGATTACAAGAATGAGGCCCCATGACCCGCATCATCGAAACGCTTTCCGAAGTATCCCCGCAATACGACGCGCTTTTCGTCGATCTGTGGGGATGTGTGCATAACGGCGTACATGCCCTGCCCGAAGCAGTGGCCGCTTTGCAGCAGTATCGCGCCTCTGGCGGCAAGGTCGTGCTGGTCACAAATTCCCCACGACCCCGCGCAGGTGTGACCAAACAGCTGGACCATTTCGGCGTACCAACAGACGCATGGGATACGATCGCAACGTCCGGCGATAGCGCCCGGTCTGCGATGTACCGCGGGATCGTAGGCAGCGATGTCTGGCACATCGGCCCCCCCACGGACTTAAAGTTCTTTGAACCGATCAACGTCGTAGACAACCCGCTGCGCATCAACCGCGTCCCCCTTGAAGACGCCGAAGGCATGGTCTGCACAGGCCCCTTCGACAGCTTGGCCGACCCAGACGTCATGCGGCCTCAGTTTCTGATGGCCAAGCAGCGCGGGCTCAAATTACTGTGCGCCAATCCAGACATCATCGTGGATCGAGGCGATGTGCGCGAATGGTGCGCGGGCGCTTTGGCCAAGCTGTATACCGAAATGGGCGGCGAAAGCCTGTATTTTGGGAAACCGCACCCCCCTATCTATGATCTTGCCCGTCGACGCCTCGCAGAGCTGGGCACCGATGTGCCGGACGGGCGCATTCTGGCCATCGGAGACGGTGTGCTGACCGATATCGCCGGGGCGATGGGCGAAGATATTGATTCTCTGTTCATCTCGGGCGGGTTGGCCGCGGCCGAGACAAAGACTGTGCGGCAACCTGACGCAGACGCGCTTGAAAGCTACCTGACACAGGAACAATCGAACCCAACCTTCACAATCGGGCAGCTTCGATAGGTTATTTTCCTTGCCTTCTGACGCTCATAACGTAATAAAGTTTCAAGCTTTATGTGAGATAAGTTAGAAAGTTACGAGAAGGCATATCATGTTGGACAATCTACCACGTGGAACAATCTGCATCGAAGACATCGAAATGGGGATGTCCCGTAACTTGATGAAGGTCATCACCGACGAAGACATCGAGATGTTCGCGCAAATCTCAACCGACCGGAATCCGGTGCATCTGGATGACGAATACGCACGTGATACTATCTTCGAAGGGCGTATTGCCCATGGCATGTTGACCGCTGGGCTGATCTCGGCCGTGATTGGCGAACAATTGCCCGGGCATGGCACTGTATATTTGGGTCAATCGCTGAAATTCCTTGCCCCAGTGCGCCCCGGCGATATGGTCTATGCCGAGGTGAAGGTGATCGATATCGACCCTGCCAAACGCCGTGTCAAAATGGAATGCCACTGCGCGGTAGATGGCAAAAAGGTTCTGGTAGGCGAAGCGACCGTTATGGCGCCGTCCCGTAAATTCGACTGACGCAAAGACGCGCAGCCTCGGCTTGCGTGTCGGGCCTGCGAAGGCTACGCAAGGCGCATGAAGATTTTGCGCGATTATCAGTTTATTGACCCCGCAGACCGGGGCGCAAGTGCAGCCATCGGTAATTTCGACGGTGTGCATCTTGGCCATCAATCCGTGATTGATTTGGCTAGGTCCGCAGCACCCAACGCCCCACTAGGCATCCTGACATTTGACCCACATCCGCGTGCCTTTTTCGCCCCAGACGCACCACCATTCAGGTTGATGAGCCGCGAGGCGCGCGCGAGCCGCCTTGAAAAGCTGGGCGTTGATGTCCTGTATGAGCTAAATTTTAACACTGCGCTGGCCGCTCTGAGCCCCGAAGAATTTGCACAACGTGTGATCGCAGACGGCTTTGGTCTGCGCCATGTGATCGTTGGGGCCGATTTCTGTTTTGGCAAAGGCCGCAGTGGCACAGCGCAGGACCTGCAAGGTTTTGGTGCGCGCATGGGGTTTGGAGTGACCATCGCCCCATTGATCGCGCAGTCAGACACGACTGTGTCTTCCACTGCGATCCGCGACGCGCTGACGGCGGGCAATATGGGTGAGGCCGCGGATATGCTCGGCCACTGGCACCGGATCGAAGGCCCGGTGATTGGCGGCGAACAGCGCGGGCGTGAACTGGGCTACCCGACGGCGAACATGTCCATCGACGGGCTGCACCCGCCTGCGTTCGGGGTCTACGCTGTGCTTGTCGACGTGCTGGAAGGGCCGCACACGGGCAGCTACCACGGTGTGGCTTCTATGGGCGTGCGGCCAATGTTTGGTGAAAACCGCCCCAACCTTGAAACCTTTATCTTTGATTTTTCAGGGGATCTCTATGACACGCCGCTTTCCGTAGCATTGGTCGAACACCTTCGCCCCGAGGCAAAATTCGATAGTTTGGATGCCCTCATCGTTCAGATGGATGCAGACAGTGCGCAAGCCCGCGATATTCTGGCCGCCCTATGACAGACCCGATCGATCGCAAGGGGTTAAAGACCCGTTTTTGGGAACGCAAACCGCTCGCCAAGATGAACCAACAAGAATGGGAAGCGCTTTGTGATGGCTGCGGCAAATGTTGCCTGAACAAACTAGAAGACGAGGACAGCGGCGAGGTCGCGTTGACCCGCATTGCCTGTCGCCTTTTGGATGATGCCACCTGCCGCTGCGCGCATTATAGCAACCGCCATCAATTCGTGCCCGATTGCATTGTACTCAAGCCCGACAATCTGGACACCCACGCCTATTGGATGCCCAACACCTGCGCCTACAGGCTTTTGTGGCAAGGCAAGCCCCTGCCCGACTGGCACCCATTAATTACCGGCTCGGATCAATCTGTGCATGATGCCGGTATTTCGGTCCAAGGTATGACGTTAAGCGAATTTGATATTCCCGAAGACGAATGGGAAGAACACATAATCGAGGAGCCCTCCTGATGTTTTTAGCCTCTGACAATGCGGGTGCGGCACATCCCCAAGTGATGGACGAGGTCATCGCCGCAAACACCGGTTTTGTGTCCTCTTATGGGGCTGATCCGATCATGGATGAGGTGCGCGCTCAGATCCGCGACATTTTTGAAGCACCTGAAGCCGCCGTATTTTTGGTGGCCACCGGCACGGCGGCCAACGCACTGGCCTTGGGGTGTTACTGCCAGCCTTGGCAAACGGTGTTTTGTTCGCCCGTGGCCCATATCCACGAAGATGAATGCAACGCGCCCGAGTTCTATTCTGGCGGTGCGAAACTGACGCTGGTGCCGGGCACAGACAAGATGACGCCCGAGGCGTTGCGCGGCGCTATTGCCTTTGAAGAGGCGCGCGGCGTGCATGGCCCACAACGGGGCCCTGTTTCCATCACTCAGGTCACCGAACGCGGAAGCGTCTACACCTTGGACGAGTTACGCGCGCTGACGGCTGTCGCCAAAGACTTCAATTTGCCCGTGCACCTTGATGGTGCCCGCTTTGCCAATGCTATGGTCGTTTTGGGGTGCACAGCAGCTGAAATGACTTGGAAAGCCGGTGTTGACGTTGTCAGCTTTGGTGGGACTAAAAACGGCTGCATGGGCGTCGAAGCCGTCGTGATGTTTGACCCTGACAAAGCGTGGGAGTTTGAGCTGCGGCGCAAACGCGGCGCGCATCTGTTTTCAAAACACCGCTATCTGTCTGCTCAAATGCGTGGATATTTAAAAGACGACCTGTGGCTGACTTCTGCACGGACTGCCAATGCACGGGCGACGCGTTTGATTGAAGGCCTAAAGACAAAAGGCGCCGCGTTTTTGTATGAGCCACATGCCAATATGATCTTCGCCTCTTTCCCGCGCCATGTGCATCAAAAACTGCATGATGCAGGTGCCATGTATTATATCTGGGAAGGATCGCTGGAAGGTGATGACTCCGATGAAATGCTGCCGGCCCGTTTGGTCTGTGACTGGTCAATCACCGAGGACCAGATCGACCAATTTATCAGCTACTTGTGAAAAAAGCAGATATCGCCGCGGCCACTTCAGCAGCATGAGTGATGGGGGCCATGTGCCCTGCACCAGCAATGGTAGTGCTGCGCGCATTGGGCAACCGAGCCTGCAAAAGCTGATTTACCGTCGCTGTAATGGCCGGGCTTTGATCCCCGTTTAACAACAGGCAGGGCATAGTCACGCGCGCAAGGATGTCTGCGCGATACACCCCAAGCACGTCGTCAACAACATGCGCCGTCTGTGCCACCACGATCGGCATTCGGTCGGTCATGTAATGCTGAGCCGTTTGCGGGAACGCATCCCAGCGCGTGCCATCCCCCCACATGCGATTGAACAAGCGTGCCCCTTGCGTCATATCCCCCTGCGCGAGCGCTGTCGTGTAGCCCTGCGCTTCATGCTCGAATTGCGCATAAACGTCAGGGGCGTTGGCGCGTGCAGCCGCAAAAAGCACTGGCTCAAACAGCACAAGACTGCGCACACGCTCGGGAAAAGTGCGCGCCAGATGAAGGGCTGCAATGGCACCAAAGGAATGCCCCACAAGATCAATAGGACCCTGCAAATAGGGTTCTATTGCTGTTTCACAGGCCGCCAAATAGTCTGCAGGTGGGGACCAAGCTGGCCCTTTCCCATGACCAGGGAGATCAGGCGCCGTGATCCTGACCTGATCCGCCAGACAAGCGCCTAATCTGCGCCACGCCGCCCCACGCGCCAACGTGCAATGCAGCGCCAATACCGGCCGTGGGCCACGACCAAACTGCTGCACGGCGTCTTGCGTCACAAATCGCCAGCTAACGTTGCATCAAGATCCTCAATCCGGTCTTGCCCCCAGAACCGCTGGTCCTGATCGGTAATGTAGAAGGGCGAACCATACACGCCGCGCTTTACGGCTTCTTCAAGGTTCGCCTCGTAGGTTTCCGCACCAGAAAGCATGCCGCTGTCTGCCAAAGACGGATCAAAACCAGCCTCGGACAGACAAGCGCGCACCACCTCATCTTCGGCAATGTTTTTATCTTCAGCCCATACCGCACGCAAAATCGCGTGGACCAGCGCCCCCATATCGCCACCCCCTGCATTTTGGGCTGCAATGATCGCGTAAGACGAGGGGGCCGCATTCGTCGGCCAATATGCTGGTTTCAGGTTCAGCGGCATATCCAGCTTTTTGGCCTGACGCACCAGTTCTTGGGCCCGGTATTCAACCCGGCTGAAATGACGGTCCTTGGGCGGCGTACCACCGGTGCGCGCAAAAAGAGCCATGATATCGAGCGGTTTATATGTGATCGTCGCACCATGCTTGGCTGCAACCTCTTCGGCGCGCGTGCCGGCTAAATACGCGTAAGGCGAGAGTGTCGCAAAAAACAGATCAATATGTGCCATTTGAAGGCTCCTTTAGGAGGCTTGAGTTCTTTGCCGATTGGTAAGGCCGTGATAGGTGAAGTCAACTACACGAATCTGTCACATTTCTGTGTCGCTGCTCCCGGAACCCCTCCCCATGCCCAACGTTCAAGAACCCAAGCTGATCTCTGGTAATGCCAACATGCCATTGGCCCAAGCGATTGCCCGACGCATGTCGATGCATCGCGGTAAACCAGTGGGGCTTGTGGATGCGCGGGTCGAACGGTTTAACGACGGTGAAATCTTTGTCGAAGTCTTCGAGAACGTGCGCGGCGAGGATATGTTTATTATCCAGTCCACATCGAACCCCGCCAATGATAATTTGATGGAACTGCTGATCATGGCCGACGCGCTGCGCCGATCGTCGGCTGCACGGGTGACCGCAGTGTTGCCCTATTTCGGCTACGCCCGGCAGGATCGTCGCACCAAGGCGCGCACACCTATTACCGCCAAACTGGTGGCCAATATGCTGGTCGGCACAGGCATTGAACGCGTGCTGACGATGGACCTCCACGCGGCACAGATCCAAGGCTTCTTTGATATTCCCGTAGATAACCTTTACGCCTCACCCATCTTTGCCCTCGACATTAAAACCCAATTCAAAGACCGCATGGACGAATTGATGGTCGTCTCACCAGATGTCGGCGGTGTGGCGCGTGCCCGCGAGCTGGCAAAACGGATCAACTCCCCACTCGCCATTGTGGATAAACGCCGCGAAAAACCCGGCGAGGTTGCAGAAATGACAGTCATTGGCGATGTAACCGGGAAAACCTGCCTGATTGTGGATGATATGTGCGACACAGCTGGCACCTTGTGCAAAGCGGCTGAAGTGCTGTTGGAAAATGGCGCCAAAGAGGTACACTCCTACATCACCCACGGCGTCATGTCCGGCCCCGCCGTTGAACGGGTAACCAATTCCGTGATGAAATCACTGGTTATCACCGATTCCATCGCGCCTACGGACGCCGTAAGTAAAGCCCCAAACATCCGTATCGTTCCCACTGCACCTGTATTCGCCCAAGCGATCCTGAACATCTGGAATGGTACCTCGGTGTCATCCCTGTTTGAGGCCGAAACGCTCAGCCCGATTTATGACGGAATGTACGCGGCGGAATAGCGCAACAATACCAACCCTGTCCTTTTGCAACGTGCCGTGTAAATTGGCCCTGTAATCAAGAGGACTCCAGTATGACCACATCCAAACCGCGTCCGGGCGCGCCGATCCCTCAAATGAGCTTTGCCGCGCTGAGTGGGAGCGAGGTTTCTGTCGGGCACACCAAAGAGCGTTGGACAATGCTTTTTGTCTATCGTGGACGACATTGCCCGCGGTGTAAAAAATTCCTTAATAAATTGAATGCGGTATTGCCGGCATGGACGGCCAAGATGGACGTTATTGTTGTGTCTTCGGATACGCAAGAAAAGGCAAAAGCGGATCAAGCAGAATTCGGTTGGGACTTTGACTTGTGCTACGGCATGTCAGAGACGCAAATGCGTGATCTTGGGCTATATGTTTCTGCTCCCTTGTCAGATGCAGAAACGACAACAAACTTCGCTGAACCCGGTGCCTTTGCGATCCGTCCTGATGGCACGTTGATGTTGTTTGATATCTCTAACGGCCCTGCGGCACGCCCCGATTTGGAAGAGTTACTGGATGGTATGATCTTTAACATCGACAATGACCGCCCAGTGCGGGGCACAGCCTAGAAACCCAAACACGCGGCGTGCGCAGGCCATACAGACCGGCGCGCGTCATACGCCTATCCGGAACAATCACAGGCCTGTTTGCAGAGTGAAAGCCTCTCTTGCCGTCTCAATTAGGCCGCAAACCCCGGCTAGCGTAACGATATGATAGCTCTCAAGAGAAATTCGTTTGTTGCGCTTGCGGGCGGTGCCCTTTTCATCGGATTTTTTGGGTTTGGCCCTGTCGATTTCCGCATGGCCAGCCACCTTCATATCCGGTGCGACCTGCAACCAGATATCTCGCTTGCTCAGGAAATATCGGAATGCCACGATATCATCGCCGAAGAAGTCTATGAGGGTGAGGCCTTGGGAGAGGTCTATTTTCGTCTGGGCTATTTTAATGATCGGCTGGGCAAGTGGCAAATCGCATACGAATACTACCAAACAGCCCGCGAGATGCGGCCAAATCGCGTGTCCGCTCATTATAATTCAGCCATGATCCTCGGCAGGCACACGCAGGATTGGGAAGGCGTCGTAGACGCCACGTCAGCTGTAATCGACCTTGTGCCGCCACGGAAAAGTGACCACAGCAATGCCTGGGTCATGCGCGCATATGCGTTGTTGATGCTTGGTCGTGGTGAAGAAGCCATAGCCGACATCAAAATAGCGCAAACCATAGACCCTGATCGACGGGAGTTATTTCTTTTACTTGATCGCCTCGATGAGGTCGAACAGATGATTGCGCAAAAGCAAAACGATACGGATGATCACACAGGCCTGTCAGGTTTACAGGAAACGCTATTGCTGCTGGCGCGGGTTTTCGTGACGTTTTGATGTGTAAAAACCCACCGGAATGCGGGTGGTTTTCACGGTTCAGTATTGTCGACGTTCAGAAACCAATGCCATCACTGCCTCTGTTACCACACAAAAAACCCGTGTCATCACATCAGTCTACGTGTTCACTTTGGAAGTCTTCAAGTCACTCTGCCCCAAGAAACGAAGTCTGAAAAAATTACTGCTCAAAGCATCGGGCCATTTCCTGCCGCACCTGACTTACAGATGGCGTTACCACACTGCCGACGTCTGGAATTATCATAATAATATCTCTTCCAACCAGCGCTAGTGTGGGTTCAGAAAGACGGGTAATTTCCTCGAACACGCTTTTAACCGTTTCAAAATCGTACGATTTATACATCAACGCCCCACCGTAGTTCGACCCAAACATAAAAGCTTCAACTGGAGTGCTCTCTGCGTTCTTTAAAAACAAGATAAGCGACTGATGGTTGCCCTTGACCACACCGACTTCTTCAAGTGTCCAACTCCCCATTACGCTCAGTTCCGCACGTCGCGCACCATTCGGGTGGCACTTGATCCCAACATATGTCTTTGAATAATTTATGGATTTATCGTCAACGGCGTATGCCACAGGCCCATAAACTGCAAAATCGATAACTCCGGTCGACCGTTTGATCCCACCGCCCCAACGCGGGTCCTGCTGCGCGGCAGTGGCGGTGGCTAATCCAATCGCTGCAAGCGCCAATACCATTCGAAAAAGAAAATCTTTGAAAGTCACTAGGTGCCCCAACCACTGAAAACGTCGCCCCCAGAGGAACAGGTGAAAAGTTTTTTTGTCAAATGGAAAGGGATAAAGGCTGGCCAACACAGCAAAAAGGCCCCGCATTGTGCGAGGCCTTTTACTTTTCCGCTTCTTTTCCAAATCACACAGTGATGTGGTCGCCCACAGCCACCATATCGGCAAGCAGCTTGGCTGCATCATCGACAGGGCCCGGTTCGTTTACAAAGACCTCTTTGGCCTTGGCCAGCGCTTCTTCGGCTTCTTTTACCATCGCGTCATGGTCAGCCTTCGTCACGTCCTGTTTGGGTATCGCACGCTCTGCCAAAACAGAGATGCCGCGCGCGCTGATTTCCGCGAACCCACCCGTAACAACATATTCAGCTGCCCCGTCTGGACCATCAGTTTTCAGCACGCCAGGGCGCAGTGTTGTGATGGTGGGCGCGTGGCCCGCCATCGCTGTCATGTCGCCGTCAGCGCCCGGAATCTGGACTGATACGACTTGCGCGCTTGCAAGCCGCCGTTCGGGCGAAACCAGATCAAATTGCGTCGTATCTGCCATCTTTAGGCTCCTTAAGCAGCGTCAGCCGCCATTTTTTCAGCTTTGGCTTTCACTTCTTCGATGCCACCAACCATGTAGAAGGCGCCTTCGGGCAGGTGGTCATACTCGCCAGCCACAACTGCTTTGAAGGACTCAACTGTTTCAGCCAACGGGACCTGAACACCATCAGAGCCAGTAAAGACTTTGGCAACATCAAACGGCTGCGACAAGAAACGCTGGATTTTACGCGCACGTGCCACGGTCAGTTTGTCTTCTTCTGACAGCTCATCCATCCCGAGGATCGCGATGATGTCCTGAAGGGACTTATACCGCTGAAGGATTCCTTGAACGTCACGGGCCACGCCGTAGTGCTCTTCGCCAACGACCGATGGGTCCATCAGGCGCGATGTGGAATCGAGCGGGTCAACCGCAGGGTAAATGCCCAATTCGGAAATCGCACGAGACAGAACCGTTGTCGCATCCAAGTGCGCGAAGGATGTCGCAGGCGCGGGGTCAGTAAGGTCATCCGCTGGAACGTATACGGCCTGAACCGATGTGATCGAACCCGCTTTGGTCGATGTAATGCGTTCCTGCATTGCACCCATGTCGGTGGCCAGTGTTGGCTGGTAGCCAACCGCAGAAGGAATACGACCCAGAAGGGCCGAAACCTCGGAGCCGGCTTGCGTAAAGCGGAAGATGTTGTCGACAAAGAACAGAACGTCTGTACCGGACTGGTCACGGAATTGTTCAGCCAATGTAAGACCTGTCAGAGCCACACGCATACGTGCTCCGGGTGGTTCGTTCATCTGACCGTAGACCAACGCCACCTGAGAGTTCTCAAGGTTTTCAGGGTCGATAACGTTGGATTCGATCATCTCGTGCTAGCGGTCGTTGCCTTCACGTGTCCGCTCGCCCACACCCGCAAAAACCGAGTAGCCAGAGTGTACTTTGGCAATGTTGTTGATCAATTCCATGATCAGAACTGTTTTACCAACACCCGCACCACCGAAGAGGCCAATTTTACCGCCCTTCGCATATGGGGCCAGCAGGTCGATCACTTTGATGCCTGTCTCCAAAACCTCAGAAGACGTGGACTGTGCCGCGAAATCAGGTGCGTCTTGGTGGATAGAGCGTGTCTCGTCTGCGCTGACAGGACCTTTTTCGTCGATAGGCTCGCCCACAACGTTCATGATCCGACCCAGTGTCGCGTTACCCACAGGGATAGAGATCGGGCCCGCTGTGTCCGTGACCTTCTGGCCACGTACGAGGCCCTCTGTCGCGTCCATCGCGATGGTGCGGACTGTGTTTTCGCCAAGGTGCTGAGCGACTTCTAGAACGAGGGTCTTACCTTGGTTCTCAGTGTTCAACGCGTTCAGCATCTCCGGCAGGTGAGCCTCGAACTGGACGTCAACGACCGCGCCGATGACTTGTGTAATTTTGCCGACTGCATTTGCCATGTCGTTATCTCCGGTTTTGTTCTACAGCGCTTCCGCGCCGGAAATGATTTCGATCAGCTCGTTCGTGATGACGGCCTGACGCGAGCGGTTAAACTCAATGGTCAGATTGTCGATCATATCGCCTGCGTTGCGCGTCGCGTTATCCATTGCGGACATCCGCGCCCCTTGCTCAGACGCGCCATTCTCTAGCAGAGCTGAGAAGATTTGCGTCGCGACACCACGTGGCAGCAAGTCAGCCAAGATGGCTTCTTCGTCTGGCTCGTAGTCAAAAAGTGTCGAGGCCTCGTCGCCCTCTTGCTCTTCAAAGCTGGCAGGAATGATCTGTTGCGCCGTTGGGATTTGGCTGACGACATTCACAAACTTCGAATAGAAGATCGTGGCCACGTCAAACTCCTCCGCATCAAAGCGACCAAGAACGTCCTTGGCGATGCTTTGGGCGTCACCGTAGCCCACACGCTTTACTTCTGTCAGGTCAACATGCCCGATAAACAAGCTGCCAAGGTCGCGTTTCAACTGATCGCGCCCTTTCTTGCCAACGGTAAGGATTTTGACCTCTTTACCTTCGGCTTGCAGCTTTTGCGCATGCCCACGGGCCAGTTTGGCGATGTTGGTATTGAAACCACCGCACAGGCCGCGTTCGGACGTCATCACAATCAACAGCTGCACCTTGTCGCTGCCCGTACCAGACAGCAACTTTGGTGCAGAATCTGACCCACCCACAGAAGACGCAAGCCCCGCCATCACGGCGTTGAAACGTTCTGTGTAGGGCCGTGATTGCTCGGCCGATTCCTGCGCGCGGCGAAGCTTCGCCGCGGCAACCATTTGCATGGCTTTTGTGATCTTGCGGGTCGATTTGACCGACTCGATCCTGTTTTTAAGGTCCTTAAGACTTGGCATTGCCTTGTCTCCCCCTTACGCGAAGTCGGAAGCGAATTCGCTGATCGCAGCTTTGAGTTTGTCCGCAGCATCACCCTTGATTTTCGGGTCCTCGTTGGTGATCCACTCAAGAACGTCACCGTGCTTGGTGCGCATGTGGTTCAGCAGTGCTTCTTCAAAGCGGCCAACGTCTTTGACGTCAACTTTATCAAGGAAGCCATTTGTACCCGCGAAAATCACACAAACGATTTCGGCATTTGTCAGCGGCGAATACTGTGGCTGCTTCATCAACTCGGTCAGGCGCGCACCACGGGCCAGCAACTGCTGAGTGGAGGCGTCAAGGTCGGAACCGAACTGCGCAAAGGCTGCCATTTCACGGTACTGAGCCAGCGACAGTTTCACCGGACCAGCCACAGAAGACATCGCAGATGTCTGAGCGGACGAACCAACGCGCGAAACCGACAGACCCGTGTTCACCGCGGGGCGGATACCTTGATAGAACAGTTCCGTTTCAAGGAAAATCTGACCGTCTGTGATCGAAATCACGTTTGTCGGAATAAATGCCGAAACGTCACCACCTTGGGTTTCGATGATCGGCAGCGCCGTCAACGACCCGTTGCCTGCGTCGTCACCCAACTTGGCGGAACGCTCCAGCAAACGGGAGTGGAGATAGAACACGTCCCAAGGATACGCTTCACGGCCCGGTGGGCGACGCAGAAGCAAGGACATCTGGCGATAGGAAACCGCTTGCTTGGACAAGTCATCATACACGATCAAAGCGTGACGGCCGTTGTCGCGGAAGTGCTCTGCCATGGCAGTTGCCGCGTAGGGTGCGAGGAACTGCATCGGCGCGGGCTCAGACGCTGTTGCGGCCACAACGATGGAATAATTGATCGCGCCGGTCTCTTCGAGCTTTTTAACCAGCTGCGCCACTGTGGAGCGTTTCTGGCCGATGGCCACATAAACGCAGTACAGTTTCTTGCCTTCGTCGTCGCCAGCGGCTTCGTTGTAAGACTTCTGGTTCAGGATCGCATCCAGAGCAACGGCAGTTTTGCCTGTCTGACGGTCACCAATGATCAGTTCCCGCTGACCACGGCCAATTGGGATCATGGAGTCAACGGCCTTGAGGCCGGTGGCCATAGGCTCGTGTACGGATTTACGCGGGATGATGCCCGGCGCTTTGACGTCCGCTTGCGAGGATGTCTTGGTGTTGATCGGACCTTTACCGTCGATCGGGTTGCCCAAGCCATCTACAACGCGGCCCAGCAATTCGTCGCCCGTGGGTACGGAAACGATCGAGTTGGTGCGCTTGACGGTGTCGCCTTCTTTAATGTCGCGGTCGGAACCGAAGATAACCACACCGACGTTGTCGGCTTCCAGGTTCAGCGCCATACCCTGGATACCACCAGGGAATTCGACCATCTCACCGGCTTGGACGTTGTCCAGACCGTAAACACGCGCAATACCGTCACCGACGGAAAGCACGCGGCCAACTTCGGCCACTTCAGCTTCTTGACCGAAATTCTTGATCTGGTCCTTCAGGATCGCAGAAATTTCTGCTGCTTGGATACCCATTTATCCGACCTCTTTCATTGCATTCTGGAGGGAATTCAGTTTCGAGCGGATCGACGTGTCGATCATGCGCGAACCAACTTTAACAACGAGACCGCCGATGAGAC
>JBGCDB010000038.1:0-5727 GCA_045104955.1 Roseobacter sp. | reverse complement strand
GCTACTGGAGCACGATTGTCATTTGCAATTGTACAAGTTTCGCCGATAACGGTGGCAGACAGCCGAAACAAAGCAAACCCCTTTAGACGTTCGTCGATCCTATTTCGACCCCATGATCCCCAAATGAAGGATGTTTGGTGGAGTCGCCGGGTACCGCCCCCGGGTCCGATCCGCTTATTACGAGCGCGTTTATGTTCATAGTCCCGAGGGACATCCTGAATATACGTCCCGCGCCCCAAAAGTGCAAGAGGTGGTGGCAGACAACAGGGTTTCGCCGCGATACTAATTGTGTTTATTAACAGTTAGTTACCGCTGCGTTCGGTGCTATGTTAAATTTGCCAGAAGGAACCACGCGGCAAGCACTGCTTCGATTCCGCCAAAGACAAGCACCTTGGCCACGGGCGGTTTGTCAAAAACCAACGACACGATACGCCCCGTGGCAGCACCCACAAAAGCAAAGCCGATCATGGCATAGGCAAGCGGATCGCCAAGCCAAATAGCAGCAAGCCCCGCGGCAACGAAAAGGCCACCGACGGAGGCGCGCATCTCTGACAAGCCCATGGTCGATGTTGTGGGTTCCAGATCAAGCGCGCCAGCGGTGTAGCGCGGTGCCAGAAAACCAAAAAGGCCAAACCCAATGGTCAGCAGGGCGCAAACGATGTTCAGAATATCGATCATACACTGCACGTAGCAGGTGAAATGCTGGCGGCAAGGGGGCAATGTCGCTGTGGCATGGCCCGCTTGACAGGGCAGGGTCTTCACCGAACCATGTGGCAGTCAAACTATTCCCGAAAGGTGGCGCAAGTGTTCAAAAAGGCGTTAAAGTATTGGCGCAAAGCTGCTCTGCTTATCGCTGTGGTGGGCGTCCTTTCGGCTGGGGTCTGGGTCTACCATATGCCGCGACCGCTTGCGGTTTTCATTATTTGGCAAAACCAGTCTGAGGATCAGCGCGATGCCTTACGGGACGCGGTGGCCAAGGTGCCTTGGGGTGTGTGTGAGCGAGAGACCCGTCACGCGGTGGTCCGACCCAGCGCAGCTGATTTGACGGCGGACACAACCGGTGGGTTTGTTTTCGTCGCAGTGTCTGCCGAAAAGGGCGGCCACAGCAAAAAACGACTGCGGCAAGATGTGGAAACTCACCACCCTTGGGCTGCGTCACGCATCGCGGCGTTGCGCCGGATCGTGCCTGTGTACCAGACACAGCAAATCGTTGAGGTGAATGCGGCTGACACGCATCAGTTGCACGAGCCCGGCGCGCAACTGTGCGATGATATGATCTATGCCCGCGATAATTTCGGTGGGTTTGCGGTGCTTGTCGAAGAGCGCGCGCCGGGGCTGGTCGCATTGCTACCGAGCGTCATACTCGCCTGTGCCGCGCCGCTACGGTTCACTTTGAAAAACGCAGCCTGCATAGCAGATTAAAGGCTTGTGGCAGGGTTCGGGCACGAAAACGGGCAGCGCCGTTATGACACTGCCCGCGCATTGAATTGTTTGCGTGATTATTGCGCCGCGGCGGCTTTTTTGGCGCGCGGTTTCTTAGCTGCGGCCGCTTTGGGCTTTGCTGCCTTCGGAGCCGCTGTTTTCGCTTTGACTGTGCGTGTTTTTGCCGGTGCCTTGCGGGCTTTTTTAGGCGTCGGCGGGGTCAGCGCGTCAATCGCTTTGAGCCAGTGTTCTTGGTCGCGCCCTTCGGGCTGGCCATCATCAAGCCAAAAGAGATAAGCGGTTTCGCGAATTTGTGCTTCATCAAGTGGAGTCTGTGCCATTTTTTGATCCTGCATGTGCTGTTTTGGAGTAGATAGCGCTAACATATCTGTTTTGCTGCGGGTGCACAATGGTTTCTGCGCGGCAGAATGATGCAGGCCGCGCTTACGGTTTCTCTTTGGCTGCGCGGGCGTCAAAGACGCTTTGGGCAAGGTTCTGTGTCTCTTGCTCCAGCGCGGAAAGACCGGCTGATGTCCCGCCAGCATCAGCATTTTCCAGCGCATCCGCGATCTGCGTGTGTAAATCCACAATGCGGGCGCGGTCGCGGGCGGTAAAGGTGATCATGTTCATCAAAGGTTGCATCGCCTCAACCGCACCGGCCAATTGATAACTAAGCACCGGGTTGTCTGCGCCATCAACCAAAGCCCGGTGAAAGGCCACGTCAGACGCGCAGAACGCCTCATCCGTCAGGCCCGGTTGGGTCTGACGATGGATTTCGGCACGCATGGTTGCCAATTGATCCGCTGTTCTGCGCGCAGCAGAAAGCGGGGCACAGGCGCGTTCCAGCGCGTAGCGCGCTTCGCAGGCGGTGCTAAAGTCGACGGCGTTCATGGACAGCAGCAAAGTCGACGTTGTGATCTGCTGCGGGTAGGCGTCTTGAAAGCTGATGCGGTTGACGAAAGCGCCGCCCGTGGCCCCGCGTTGGGTCCGGATCAGCGATTGCGCCGCCAGACGTTTCAGCGCCTCGCGGACCGTTGGGCGCGATACCTCGAAGTGATCAGCGAGTTCTGCCTCAGACGGCAGGCGCTGGTCGACGATCAACGTGCCCGCAACAATTGCATCGCGGATTGCGGCTGCAATCTGAGCGGATAAATCAGCGGGATTTTCAGGGTCAATTTTCATATGTCTTACATTTAGTGTTTGCTCGATTTCTAATTGTCTGGCATTTGGATGGCAAGGAAAAGGAATCCCTTCTTGCACGGTATCTTGCGATCAACTTTGTGGCTTGGGTTTTTCGGCGCCATTTTGGCGGCGTGGTGGGTGATGTACGTCATGGCCATCGACATGGACCTTGATCTGCTTGGCCGTCCCGGAGACATGGGTGCCCGCATGGCAGCGATGGACCCGCGGATGCCCATGTATATGCCGATGGCGAATTTCGGGCCGCTGTTTTGGATGTGGGCGATCATGATGGCTGCGATGATGCTGCCGACGCTTGTGCCGACGTTGCAATCCTATGAGGACCTGATGACCAGTGCGACCGGTACGCGGGCCGGGTGGCTGGGCGTGTTGCTGGGGTATTTTATCGTCTGGGTCGCCTTTGCAGCGCTGATCACAGCGGTACAGCTGGGGCTGTTGTTCGGGGGCGTCATCGACATGTTGGGCATTGCCAAAAGCCCATGGGTCGCGGGCGGTTTGCTGATCACCGTGGGGGTGTTTCAATTCACCCGGGCCAAGGAAATCTGCCACGGCGTGTGCCATTCACCGATGATGTACTTCCTCAGCAAGTGGCGCGATGGCTTTGCAGGTGGCCTGCGGATGGGGCTGGGTCTTGGCGCGTTTTGCGTGGGATGTTGTTGGGGTTTCATGGCACTTGGCTTTGTTGGCGGGGTGATGAACCTTGCTTGGATGGGCCTTGCGACGGTGTTCATGGTACTCGAAAAGCTGCCTCAGATAGGGCATGCTATTACGAAACCTATGGGGTTCGTACTGGTCGCGGCAGGATGTGCCGTGCTGGTATGGCCCGTCTTTGTGGGAGGATAAAGACATGGCGAAAAACAGACGGGACGACGCCGACAGGCTGCCGATAAGCCAGCGGATCGACCAGCGCATGCCCAACCCGGGCCGCCGCCAGATGAGCCCAACAAACTGGGCTATCAAGGGCGAGTTGTTTTTGAACTGCTCGTGCACGGTGTTTTGCCCTTGCGTAGTTAGTCTGGGCGCTCACCCCCCCACAGAAGGGCACTGCCACGCTTGGATGGCGATCGCCATCGACGAAGGCCACTATGAAGGCGAGGACCTGTCGGGCCTGAACGTCGGCTTGCTGGTCGATATCCCTGGCCGCATGGGCGAAGGCAACTGGAAGGTTGCAGCCTATGTAGATGAACGCGCGAGTGGCAAAGCCTATAACGGCATTTTGCAGATATTCTCGGGGGCTGCGGGCGGCACGACAGGGCTGTTTACGATGCTGGTGTCCGAGATCATCGGCGCCGAACGCGCACCTGTTGAAATCGTGCGCGATGGCAATAAACGCTCCATCATGATTGGTCGTAAAATCCAAGGCGAGATTGAAATGGTGACGGGCAAAGACCCCGAACATCCTGTGATGGTCAGTAACTCCAAATACTGGATGGGGCCTGATATCATCGCGGCAACAGGGCTGAAAAGCCGGGTGCGCGACTATGGCCGCATTTGGGATTTCGGCGGTAAATCAGCCGAGATTTGCCCGATCGACTGGAAGGGCCCCAAGCCGTGATCGACCCGCGCTATGTTCAAACCATGGCGCGCTACAACAGCTGGCAGAACAACCAATTGATGCCTGTGTTGGAGGCTATGCCCATGGCAGAATTGACCAAGGACCGAGGTGCGTTTTTTGGCAGTCTGATGGCGACCGCGAACCATTTGCTGTGGGGCGATACTCTTTGGATGAACCGGTTTGATCCGTCTGTTGAGCCGCCCTCTGTGGAGGCCATTGATCATGCAGCGCTTCATCCAACGATCGGGTCGTGGGCTGCGGACCGTTTTCGCATGGACGGTAAGATCCGCTTTTGGGCGGACGGGCTGCGCGCCGTCGAACTCAAGGGAGATCTGCATTGGTATTCGGTCAGCGTCGGGCAAAAATTTACGACACCCATCGCCACCTGCATTGTGCATTTCTTCAATCACCAAACCCACCACCGTGGACAGATACACGCCATGTTGACGGCGGCGGGGCAAAAGGCGCCCGTGTCTGACATGTCATTGATGCCTGAGGATACTTGATATGGCACTGATTTCTCCTTCGCGCCGGCTGCGCCGGACGCCTTTTTCGGACGGGGTCGAGGCTGCGGGCGTCAAAGCCTACACGGTCTATAACCGCATGCTTCTGCCCACGGTTTTTGAGAGCGTCGAGGCCGATTACCATCACTTGAAAAACCACGTGCAGGTTTGGGATGTTTCGGTTGAGCGGCAAGTAGAGTTGCGCGGGCCGGATGCTGCACGCTTGATGCAAATGCTAACCCCGCGCGATCTGCGGGGCATGTTGCCGGGCCGGTGTTTTTATGTGCCGATTGTGGACGAGACGGGGGGCATGCTGAATGATCCCGTGGCGGTCAAATTGGCTGAGGACCGGTGGTGGATATCTATTGCCGACAGTGATTTATTGTTGTGGGTCAAGGGTATCGCACAGGGCTTTCGGTTGGATGTGCTCGTTGATGAGCCTGATGTCAGCCCCTTGGCCATTCAAGGCCCCAAGGCGGATGAGCTTGCCGCGCGGATTTTCGGCGACGGCGTACGGGACGTGAAATTCTTTCGCTTTGGCCTGTTTGAATTTGAGGGCCGCGAGATGGTCGTCGCGCGGTCGGGCTATTCCAAGCAGGGTGGCTTTGAGGTTTACGTGGAAGGTGCGGATATCGCGATGCCTTTGTGGGATGCGCTGTTTACCGCAGGCGAAGATCTGAATGTGCGCGCAGGCTGCCCCAACGGCATTGAACGGATTGAAGGCGGTCTGCTGTCTTATGGCAACGACATGACCGACGATAATACCCCGCATGAATGTGGCTTGGGCCGGTTTTGCGACACGCAAACGGCGATTGGCTGTATTGGCCGGGATGCGTTGCTGCGCGTGTCCAAGGAGGGACCCGTCCAGCAGGTACGCGCCATCACCATTGAAGGCGATGCGGTGCCGCTCAGTGATCGCGCGTGGCGTTTGTTCGGCGGCGACAACCGCGTGGGGCAGATCACCTCTGCCGCATGGAGCCCGGACCACCAGACAAACGTAGCGATTGGTATGGTGCGGATGACCCATTGGGACACCGGCACCAAGCT
>JBGCDB010000037.1:0-11182 GCA_045104955.1 Roseobacter sp. | reverse complement strand
CCATTGGCAGGATATGCTCAAAATTGGCTAGCAAAACTGGTCAATGGGCCAGATACCCTTTTTGCCGCACTATGATCGCATTGAACCTGCGCGTATCATCTCTATCTTAGACGAGAAGACGCACCAATGGGTGTAGCCAGGCTATGGCAGTTGATACATGGCCGAAATTTTTAGGAGATTTTCCTTGGGTAACGTTCGCAATCTCGCCTTTTGGGTTGTTTTGATGCTGCTGGTCTTGGCGCTGTTCAACTTGTTCAGCGGCTCAAGCAACAGCATGCAGAACAACGAGGTCACCTATTCCGAATTTGTTGGGGATGTTGAAAACGGTTCTGTCCGCAATGTCACGCTGGACGGAGAGCAGGTTCGCTTTCGCAAGGCAGACGGCGCTGACTATGTCACGATCAAACCTGCCGACGCTGAGATCACCAATCTGCTGATCAACAATAATGTGCCAGTGCAGGCCACACCGCAGCAGCAGTCTGGTTTCCAGACGTTCTTGGTTTCGCTGCTGCCTATCGTTCTGCTGATCGGTGTTTGGATCTATTTCATGAACCGTATGCAGGGCGGCGGCAAAGGCGGCGCGATGGGCTTTGGCAAGTCAAAGGCTAAGATGCTGACCGAAAAGCATGGCCGCGTGACCTTTGATGATGTGGCCGGCATTGATGAAGCTAAGGAAGAACTCGAAGAGATCGTTGAATTCCTGCGTAATCCGCAAAAATTCAGCCGTTTGGGCGGTAAAATCCCCAAAGGTGCCTTGCTCGAGGGCCCTCCGGGTACCGGTAAGACGCTTTTGGCACGCGCAATTGCGGGTGAGGCGGGTGTTCCGTTCTTCACCATCTCCGGCTCTGACTTTGTTGAGATGTTCGTTGGTGTGGGTGCATCGCGCGTCCGCGACATGTTCGAGCAGGCCAAGAAAAACGCGCCCTGCATTGTTTTCATCGATGAAATCGACGCGGTCGGTCGCCATCGTGGTGCAGGCTACGGCGGGGGCAACGATGAACGAGAGCAGACGCTCAACCAGTTGCTGGTGGAGATGGATGGCTTTGAAGCAAACGAAGGTGTGATCATCATCGCGGCGACTAACCGCAAAGATGTCTTGGACCCCGCTCTGCTGCGTCCGGGCCGGTTTGACCGGCAGGTGACCGTTGGTAACCCCGATATCAAAGGACGTGAAAAAATCCTCGGTGTGCATGCGCGCAAAACGCCCCTGGGCCCTGACGTTGATCTGCGGATCATTGCACGCGGGACGCCGGGCTTTTCGGGTGCGGACCTTGCCAACCTTGTGAACGAGGCGGCATTGGGGGCGGCCCGTGTTGGTCGCCGGTTTGTTGCAATGTTGGATTTCGAACAAGCGAAAGACAAAATCATGATGGGTGCGGAACGTCGCTCTATGGTGATGACGGACGCGCAAAAAGAGATGACAGCCTATCACGAGGCCGGTCACGCTTTGGTCGGTATCATGCTGCCAAAATGCGATCCGGTATATAAAGCGACGATCATTCCTCGGGGTGGTGCATTGGGCATGGTGATGAGCCTTCCTGAAATGGACCGTCTGAACATGTTCAAAGACGAATGCCACCAGCGCTTGGCGATGACCATGGCGGGTAAAGCAGCCGAAATCCATAAATATGGTCCCGAGGCTGTATCGAACGGTCCGGCGGGCGACATCATGCAAGCCTCTGGCTTGGCCCGCGCGATGGTTCTGCAGTGGGGGATGTCGGATAAAGTCGGCAACATTGACTACTCTGAGGCCGCGCAAGGCTATCAGGGCAACACGGCGGGTTTCTCGGTGTCAGCTAACACCAAAGAGCTGATCGAAGAGGAAGTTCAGAAGTTCATCCAAGATGGCTATGAATGGGCGCTCAAGATCATCACGGAAAACGAAAAAGAATTCGAACGACTGGCACAAGGTTTGTTGGAATACGAAACGCTGACTGGTGAAGAGATCAAACGCGTTATGAATGGCGAGCCTCCGGTGCCGCCCGCTGATGAAGAAGACAAATCTGATGGCGGGTCTGCCCCCAGCAGCGTCACCAGCATTCCTAAGGCAAAGTCCAAGAAAAAGCCGCCGTCGGACGGTGGGCTGGAACCTGAACCTTCTACCTGATCACAGTTTGGAATAGGACTGTTACAAAAAATCAAAGGCCCCGCTTTGGTGGGGCCTTTTCTTTTGGGGCGGTGTTTTGCACTCTGCCTGCAAGCCAACCAAAAGGATGATCGCCATGCCCGCCTTAAAGCCCACCTCTTTTACCGGTCGCGTTGTGTGGCTTGGTCGTGTGATCGACAGCGAAAACACCCTGCGCGCCGAGACACTGCACAGTGCTGAGTTACGTTTTGCCGGTATTGAGGGCGAATGCCACGGGGGCCTCACGCGCCCTGCCTGCGTGCGTACCAAAGCACAATACCCGCAGGGCACGGAAATTCGAAACGTACGTCAATTGTCTGTTTTATCCCAAGAAGAGCTGAACGAGATCGCCAAAAAGATGGGGCTGGATGCCATCGACCCTGCATGGATGGGCGCATCGATGGTGGTCGAAGGCATCCCGGATTTCAGCCATGTACCACCGTCGGCGCGCCTGCAGTTCCCAAGTGGATCCAGCATTGCCATCGACATGGAAAACCGCCCCTGCATCTACCCAGGCCGCGAGATCGAAAAAGACCGCCCCGGTTTTGGTCCCGCCTTCAAACCTGCCGCTGAAAACAGGCGCGGGGTCACCGCTTGGGTAGAACGCGAAGGCGCCGTGGCAGTGGGCGATACCGTGACCCTGCACGTCCCGGATCAGCCCATCTGGGCGCATTACGATGACGCGCGTCGGTAGCATTCGTTTCCGAAAAGAAACGATTGCAGTCTTTGCCGCCGCAAGATGCGTTGAAAATGTCGGAAATGCCCCTCTCTTGGGGCGGTAGACAGATGTATGCAGACAATAGCATACGCCCATGCGGCATTTTCAGGGGATTCTTCCATGGCCTATAAAACCGACATCGAGATTGCGCGCGCCGCAACCAAACTGCCTATCCAAGAGATCGGCGCCAAGCTGGATATCTCGAGCGACGACCTGCTGCCCTATGGCCATGACAAAGCAAAAGTATCGCAGTCGTTCATCGATTCCGTGCAAGGCAACGCAGACGGGAAATTAATCCTTGTTACGGCCATCAACCCGACACCCGCAGGCGAAGGCAAGACTACGACGACTGTGGGCTTGGGCGACGGTCTTAATCATATTGGTAAAAAAGCTGCCGTATGTATCCGCGAAGCATCGCTTGGCCCGAACTTTGGGATGAAAGGCGGGGCCGCAGGTGGTGGCAACGCGCAAGTCGTTCCGATGGAAGAGATGAACCTGCACTTTACAGGTGACTTTCACGCGATCACGTCAGCGCACAACCTGCTGAGCGCAATGATCGACAACCACATCTATTGGGGCAACGACCTTGAGATTGACACCCGCCGCGTCGTGTGGCGCCGCGTTGTTGATATGAACGATCGCGCACTCCGTCAGATCACGGCGTCTTTGGGCGGAGTGTCTAACGGCTTCCCGCGTGAAGCAGGCTTTGACATTACCGTGGCTTCCGAAGTGATGGCGATCTTGTGTTTGTCCAAAAACCTTGAAGACTTGCAGAAACGCTTGGGCGACATGATCGTGGCGTACCGCCGCGATCGCAGCCCCGTCTATGCACGCGACATCAAAGCCGATGGTGCTATGACCGTTTTGCTGAAAGACGCGATGCAACCGAACCTTGTGCAGACGCTGGAAAACAACCCGGCCTTTGTGCATGGTGGCCCGTTTGCCAATATTGCGCATGGTTGTAATTCGGTGATTGCAACAACAACAGCACTGAAACTGGCAGACTATGTGGTGACAGAAGCGGGCTTTGGCGCTGATCTGGGGGCCGAGAAGTTCCTTAACATCAAATGCCGCAAAGCGGGCCTCGCGCCGTCTTGTGTGGTCGTCGTGGCCACAGTGCGCGCGATGAAGATGAACGGCGGGGTGGCAAAAGCGGACCTTGGGTCGGAAAACGTCGATGCGGTCATGAAAGGGTGCCCGAACTTGGGTCGCCACATCGAAAACGTCAAATCTTTTGGTGTGCCGGTCGTCGTGGCCATCAATCACTTTGTCACGGACACCGATGCCGAAGTCCAAGCGATCAAAGACTACGTGGCCGATCATGGGTCAGAGGCGATCTTGTCACGGCACTGGGAACTTGGGTCTGAAGGGTCCGCTGATCTGGCCACGCGCGTGGCCGAGATTGCGGATGCTGACATGGCGAACTTTGCGCCGATCTACGCAGATGAGATGAGCTTGTTCGACAAAATCGACACGATCGCCAAGCGCATTTACCGCGCTGATGAGGTCCTGATGGATCAAAAGCTGCGCAATCAGCTGAAAGATTGGGAAGATCAGGGGTATGGCAACCTGCCTGTCTGTATGGCGAAAACGCAATACAGCTTTACCACTGATCCTGATCGCCGCGGCGCGCCAACGGGCTTTTCCGTTCCGGTGCGTGAGGTTCGCCTAAGTGCGGGTGCTGGTTTCGTGGTCGCCATATGCGGTGAGATCATGACGATGCCGGGTCTGCCGCGCGTGCCTTCTGCCGAAGCGATCAAGCTGAACGCGGACGGTGACGTCGAAGGACTGTTCTGACGTATTCTTCACATCCCCATGACGAAGGGCGAAACACCTTGCCCTTCGTCGCACCCTCTTTCAAGTTGCATGCAGATTGAAAAGGAAAACCCATGACCCGATTTCTTGCAGCTTTGTTTTTTGTGTCTCTGGCCTGCGTTGCGAACGCCGAAGACCGCTATGTCGGCTACTACTATCCAGAGGTTTCCACCGAGGAGACATTCGATCGCGTCGTACGTACGTCCCAAGGCGCGGGAAAAGCGGTGCGTATTGATTTTGTCAACGTGCTGACGACAGCGCAACTGGAAGCACCGGAAAGCCCGCGGTTTGTGTTTTTCACCAAGGGTGAGGCATCCAAAACGCTGCTGTTGGTGGCACTGGATGACGAGGTGTTTTCGACCATTTACCGCGCGCGTGCCATCCTTGCGCAGCTGACGGTAAGTGTCCGAAAGGGTGGGTTTTTCCGCACTGAAGAATTGCAGTATGTCGCCACCTTCTATGACCTTTTGCAGTTGATGCAGTTCGACGAGCTGATCATCTCAGACGGTGAAAACTGGGCCCACCAGGTCAATTTTGTCAGATAAAAGAAAGTCTCAAATGCCAGCAACCCTTATAGATGGCAAAGCCTTTGCCGCAACCGTCCGTGCCAAGGTCACCGACCATGTGGCGCGTCTGAAAGGTGAACATGGGATCACACCCGGTTTGGCTGTTGTGATGGTCGGCGAGGATCCCGCAAGCCAAGTTTATGTGCGCTCTAAAGGCAAGCAAACCGTCGAAGTTGGCATGAAATCAGTAGAGCATAAACTGGATGTTGATACATCCGAAGCTGATTTGCTGGCGGTGATTGACCAGTTGAACAACGACCCGGACATCCATGGTATTCTGGTGCAGCTGCCTTTGCCCAAACACTTGGATGAGGATTTGGTGATCAATTCTATCGCGCCGGAAAAGGACGTCGACGGGTTTCACATTTCCAACGTTGGGTTGTTGGGAACCGGGCAGAAGTCAATGGTGCCCTGCACACCTTTGGGCTGCCTGATGATGTTGCGCGATCATCATGGATCGCTGTCGGGGATGAACGCGGTTGTGGTAGGGCGATCGAATATCGTCGGTAAGCCGATGGCACAATTGTTGCTGGGGGATAGCTGTACGGTCACGATCGCGCACAGCCGCACCAAAGACCTTCCAGATGTTGTGCGTCGCGCCGATATTGTTGTTGCAGCCGTTGGTCGCCCGGAAATGGTCCCCGGCGATTGGATCAAATCGGGCGCTACCGTAATTGACGTGGGCATCAACCGGCTGGACGCACCCGAAAAAGGCGAAGGTAAAACCCGCCTTGTGGGTGACGTGCATTTCGAAAGCTGCGCCGAGGTTGCCGGGGCGATCACACCCGTTCCGGGCGGGGTCGGGCCCATGACGATCGCCTGTCTGCTTGCCAATACTGTCACAGCCTGCTGCCGCTCAAATGGTTTGGCCGAGCCCGAAGGGCTAACCGCCTAAAGCGCGACAGGCACCATCGTGCCTTGCAAAACAGCGATCAGAACGGTGTCATCCCCGGTCACGGCATAAACATCTGACGCCACCACAACTAACCGGCGGCCGGGTTTTATCACCCGGCCAATTGCCTTCAGGTGGTCGCCTTTTGCAGGAGCCAGCAGGTTGACCTTGATCTCTGCGGTGACAACTTCGCTGGTCAACGGCATTGTGCTAAGTGCGGCATATCCCGCGGCACTATCGCCAATGGAAAACGTCAGCCCCGCGTGACCAAAGCCCTGCTGCTGCAAAGACCCGGGCAGTAAGGGTGCTGTGATTTCGATATGTCCCGGACCAATTTGGGTCAATTGTGCGCCTAAAGTAGCCATCATGGACTGGGCGGCAAAGCTATCGCGGATACGGGTTACTGCAGCTTCATGCATAGGCTTTTCCTAACGCGGCATCGGAATGCAAGTGGGCACAGGTCCTGTCATAATTGCAAGCGCCTTGGGGCCCAGCAACCCGTCCAGCACCGGTGAATGTGTCGCCAGCCCACCGGTGTATGTGCCGTAGGCGGGTAAAATCAGCCGCGCATCATCATAAACAAACGCTGGTCTTGAGATCATGCGCCCGCGCGTCTGCAGCTGTGCTTTGGGGTGGTAGTGGCCGGAAACCTCTGCGGTCATGTCAGGGTTGGCGATGTGGCGAAACGTAAGCGCCTGAACAGTTGCCTGTTGTAAATGCGTGCCGCCGAATTCTACTGGTCCGGGGTCGTGGTTCCCTTCGATCCAGACCCATTGCCGTCCGGCTTGCAGTTTGGTTATCCACAGTCTTTCATCCTCTGGCAGGCTATGTGCCGCCCTCAGATCATCAAAGCTATCGCCCAAACAAATTACAACACGGGCACCAGTTTGCCCCAGATCTTGGCCCAACCGGGTAAGCGTATCGCGCGTCTCGTAAGGGGGCAGCGATTGGCCGCTGCGGCGCGCCACCCGTTCTGATTTACCCAGATGCAAGTCAGACACGCACAGCAACGCTTGATCCGGCCACCATAGGGCACCCGATGGGAGGGCATGCAAATCAGCGCCGCAAAAGGAAAACGCGTAGGAGTTCATGATTTGTTCATTGCGTATCTAGCCCATATTGGCAAGTGGTCAGTAGCCCACACGCCACTTTGGTTTATCACTGGGGGGCGGTGTAATTTGCGACAGTCCTGCCGTTTGCATCAACCTTTCTGCTTCTTGGGCCAGCAGTTTTTCTTCGGCTGCCCCTTTTACTGGGACGCGCCCCATCTCAAGCAGCATCGGTGCGGCCAAGGGACTGACCCGGTCCAGCCGCAAATGATCAATACGGCCCGCCACCCGCTGCGCCATTTCTTCGATCCGGCCAAAATCGACAAGACCCTTTAACGCTTCTTCGCGGGTGACGTCCAATAGCAGGTGGTTGGGGTCGTATTTTAACAGCGTGTCATAAAGGATATCCGAGCTAAAGGTCGCCTGCCGCCCGGTTTTCCGCGCGGTCGGCAGATTGCGTTGAATGAGCCCGGCAATCGTTGCACTCGCCCTAAAAGTGCGTTTCATAACTGCATTGCCTGCAAGCCACGTCTCTAACCCATTTTGCAGCTCGGCCAAATCAAACAAAGGTGCAGGGTCCGTCAGGGGATCAAGCCCCCAAATCAAGGTTGCGTAATCAGTCGCCACAAAACCTAGCGGGTTCAGGCCCAATTCCTCCATCCGTTTTGTCAGCAATAGCCCCAAGGTTTGCTGGCCATTACGTCCGGCAAAACCATACACTACCGTCTGTTCACGCCCATCATGAGGAAAGCTTTCGATCAGCAAGTGACCGGGGCGGGGTAGTTGACTGTAGCGGCGTTGCAGGCCCAGCCATTCGGCCGTGTGCCCGGGCAATTCGGGCCAACTGTCTTGTTGAAATATATCGACGACCCGCGCGCTTAGCTGAGTGGAAGTAGCGAATTTAGTCCCCAGAAAAGTTGCCACTTTGGGTTTTTTGGCGGCATTGCGGCTTACTTCAACAGTCATCTCACGCAGGCCTTCGTAGCGGACAATTTGCCCGCCGATCAAAAACGTATCACCTGTAGTCAGTGTTGCGGCAAACCCTTCTTCGATCTCGCCCAAGGGTTTGCCACCGCGATTGCGTTTCAGCCGCACCTTGAGCGTGTCCGTGTCTTGGATCGTTCCAATATTCATGCGGATTTTCTGAGCCGCGCGTGGGTCGCGCAATTGCCACGTCCCATCGGTATTTTGCTGCAGTCGCTTCCACTGATCATAAGCCCGCAGCGCATAGCCGCCCGTCGCGCAAAAATCCAAACAAGCATCAAATGCCGCCCGTGTCAGATGGGCATAGGCCCCGACGCTGCGGACTTCATTATACAGTGCATCTGCCTCAAAGGGCCCGGCGCAGGCGGTGATCAGAATGTGCTGGCACAGGACATCGCGCGGCCCCTGTCCTCGCGCATCTCCGTCCAATTCGCCGCGGGCGACCGCGTCAAGCGCGGCGTGGCATTCGACAACTTCGAACCGGTTGGCCGGGACCAAAAGTGCTTTTGATGGGGCGTTGTAGCGGTGATTTGCGCGGCCAATACGTTGCACGAGGCGTTTGACGTTTTTTGGTGCGCCAATCTGGATGACGAGATCCACATCCCCCCAATCGATGCCCAGATCAAGGCTGCCCGTGCACACAATCGCGCGAAGCTCGCCGCGGACCATCGCACCTTCAACTCGTTCGCGTTGCGTCCGGTCAAGTGATCCGTGGTGGATGCCGATGGGTAGGCCATCTTCATTCGCAAGCCACAGATTATGAAAGAAGATTTCTGCCTGCGCGCGGGTGTTGTGAAAAATTAGCGTTGTCGTATGCGCTTTGACCTGCTTCAGAACGGCCGGAATGGAATAGGCCGCATTGCCACCAGACCACGGGGGTGGTTCATCCGTTACAAGCATCGAGATATCAGGTGCAGGGCCGGGGTCCGCCAATAGAATATCGCAGGGGTCTGGGTGCTTGGCCAAAAGATGTGCGATGGCTTGCGGATCATCGACGGTGGCCGACAAGCCCGCGCGTCGCAGATCAGGACAAAGCCGTTGCAACCGCCCCAAGGCCAGCATCAATTGATCGCCGCGTTTGGATTCGGCCAATGCATGGATTTCATCTACGACGACCCGCTTAAGGCCACGGAACATGCGCGGTGCATCCTCATAACTGGTCAGCAACGCAAGGCTTTCAGGCGTGGTCAGCAAAATGTGCGGCGGGTCTGCCCGTTGTCGTTTTTTGCGCGTGGCAGACGTGTCGCCGGTACGGTCTTCTATCCGAATGGGCAGTCCCATTTCGGTCACAGGCGTCGTGAGGTTGCGTTTGATATCTGCCGCCAACGCCTTGAGCGGAGAGATATACAGCGTGTGCAGCCCCGCGTGGTCATTTTGTGCCAGATCAACCAAAGTGGGCAAAAAACCAGCCAGAGTTTTACCGCCGCCCGTCGGTGCGATCAGCAATAGTGACGGGTCGTCTGCGCGCGCCAGCATGTCGCTTTGGTGCGGGTGAATGGACCAGCCTTTGGCGGCAAACCAGTCTGAAAAAAGAGGAGGCAATTCTTGCATTGGCCAAGTGTAGCGCCCCTTGTTTCAGGGGCCAGCACCAAATGCGGATAAGCTACGGGCGGCCTCGTAAGACCGCCCCAAGCGTTGGCTTATTTTACAATATGCTCGTCTTTGACAAACATGTTCGCCCATGCGCGGTCCAACAAATCGGGGCGCATCTGGTAGGGAATGCCCTCAAATTCGCAAATCGCGATCATTTGGTCGATCAAAAAGATCGGCTGATAGTTGGCATAGACGTTTTCAATCTCAGGGTATTTTACCTTGAGCAGGTGCACCAAGGTGGCTTCGTCCAAAGGCATGCCACGTTTCTTGGCGACCATTGCAAAGATCTTTAGGTAATTTTCCTGATTGGGGCCATCAATTTTGATCTTGAAGAAAATCCGGCGCAAGGCGGCCGTATCGAAGATCTCGTTGGGGTGGAAGTTGGTTGAAAAGATGACCAGCGTGTCGAAGGGAACTTCGAATTTTTCACCCGATTGCAGCGCGAGGATATCCTTACTTTCTTCCAAAGGAACAATCCAACGGTTGACCAAGGCCTGAGGGGGTTCTGCCTGACGACCAAGGTCGTCTACGATAAAGATGCCGCCGGTAGACTTGAGTTGCAACGGCGCTTGATAGGTGCGCGCTGTCGGGTTGTACACCAAATCCAACATATCCAACGACAGTTCACCACCGGTGATCACGGTGGGGCGTTCGCATTTGACATACCGCATGTCATACCGTGTCGTGCGGCGTAACGAATTGGGGTCTTGGGCCTCTTCGGGCGCGTTGACGTGCACGATGGGGTCATAGACTGTAATCACCTGGCCGGCGTATTCAATCGCGCGGGGCACATAGACGTTGTCGCCCAATGCATCCCGAATTCCGTTTGAGATTGAGGACTTACCGTTACCGGGAGGACCATACATCAGGATCGAACGACCAGCGGACACGGACGGCCCAAGCTGATCCAACAGGTCATCGGGCAGAACCAGATGGCCCATCGCCCCGGTCAGCTGTTCCCGTGTGACCATGATATTTCGGATAGATTGGCGTTTCACCTGTTCGCGGTACACATCCAGTGGCACAGGCATCGCACCAAAATACTCTGATTGCGCAAGCGCATCCAGCGCGCGCGCCTTGCCTTGTTCGGTCAGCTGGTAGCCCATCTCGTTGCCGTTGTTGGCGTTCAATGTACCCGTGGCCTCAAGCAATTGTTGGCTGCGCGCCAGATCGACAAGCTCTTGCGTGACGGGAATGGGCAGGCACACGGCTTCGCTCAGTTCGCTGACCATATCGACATTCTTACGGAACATCGTCTTGAGGATAATGTCGCGCATCATCACAGTAGACAGTTGCATGTCAGCAAGCGTACGCGGAGCAGGCGGAGCCATTACATTGGCGGTCTGCATATTCATAGGAGTGCCTCAGAAGTTGCTTTTATCTCATGCGCAACAGCGCTGATTAGCACCCTAGAGGCTGAAAATGGCGTAATTCAGGCAC
>JBGCDB010000036.1:0-3569 GCA_045104955.1 Roseobacter sp. | reverse complement strand
TTCGCGGTGTGCCGTGCGATCGCCCAATGCCTGGCAGCGCAACCGGAACAGCTTTGGCGTGGTGTCCATGCCGTCGATGTAAAACGGACCTTGGGACAGATCAGCGTTGATCATGATCCCATGCACTTTTTCCTGAGGGGGGAGTGTGTCTGTCATGATCAATCCCTATCGCCACGTCTTGCGTTGTTTCCAACGCCGTTGCCCGCGCTGGTTCTCATCCTGACTGACGCCAAGATAGAATTCCTGAATGTCTTTGGATGCCGCCAAAACCTCGGCATTGTCGTTCATCACGATACGCCCCAGTTCCATCACATAGCCATAGTCGGCCACATCAAGCGCCACTTTGGCGTTCTGCTCGACCAGCATCATCGTGACTTGTTGCTCTTTGTTGAGCCGCACGATGATTTCAAAAATCTCCTGCGTCAGCAACGGTGATAAGCCAAGACTAGGTTCATCGAGCAACATCAATTTGGGATGCGACATCAACCCACGCCCGATGGCTAACATCTGTTGCTGCCCGCCCGACAAAGTGCCGGCACGTTGCGAGCGGCGGTCTTTGAGGATCGGAAAATAGGAATACACCATCTCCTCGTCTTCGCCGATCTTGCTGCGATCTTTGCGTGTGTAGGCCCCCATCGCGATATTCTCGGCCACGGTCATCAGCGGGAAAATCTCTCGCCCTTCGGGCACATGTACAATGCCCTGCCGAACGATAGCATCCGGTTCTAAGGACTGAATGTCATTGCCGTCCATCTTGATCGTGCCCTTTTCGGGGTCCATCACGCCTGAGACGGTCTTTAGAAGCGTTGTTTTACCTGCCCCATTGGCCCCCAAAACTGTGACGATCTGGCCTTCACGGACTTTCAAACTAACACCGCGAATGGCCTGAATGGGACCGTAATAACTCTCGAGGTTGTCGATCTGCAAAACGACTTTTGGCTCATTGGAATCAATGCTCATGTGCGGGATGTCCCTGTCTTTGAGATGTCACCCGTGCCCAGATAGGCCTCGATCACCGCCGGATGTGATTGCACTTCAGCGGCCGTACCTGTGGCCAGCTCTTTACCATCCGATAGCGCCATAACACGCCCCGACACTGCAGAAACCAGGCCCATGTCATGCTCGACCATCATGACGGAAATGCCCATCTGCGTCTGGATGTCTTCGATCCAGAACGCCATGTCCTGCGTCTCTTCGACCGAGAGACCGGAAGCAGGTTCGTCCAGCAGTAGTAACTTTGGCTCTGACGCCAAGGCGCGGCCAAGTTCCACAACTTTGCGCACGCCATATGGCAGCCCACCGATCATTTTGTCGCGATAGGGCTGGAGGTTCAAAAAGTCGATCACCTCTTCCACGGCGGCGCGGTGACGCAGTTCTTCGCGGTAGGTTTTGGGTGAAAAGACAATGTTCGACAACATCCCTGTCCTGCGATGCCGGTGCCGCCCGACCAGCAGGTTTTGCAATACGGTTGCTTGTTCGAACAGTTCGATGTTCTGGAAGGTCCGCGCGATGCCAAGGCTGGGCACCTGATCTGCGTTGCGTTTGAGCAGGTCGTTTCCGTCAAAGTGAATGCGCCCCTCTGCTGGATCGTAAAACCGCGAAATCAAGTTAAAGATCGTGGACTTGCCGGCGCCATTCGGTCCGACCAACGCGAACACCTCGCCCTCATTGACCTTCAGCGACACATTGTCGACGGCCACAAGACCGCCAAACCGAAGGGTCACGTTTTCGATTTCTAACAAACTCATTGGACACGATCCGTCTTGAGATAGGATTTTTGGCGCTTGAACATGTCCTTGCGGTAGAAGGGGAACAGTTCAAAATATGTGCGGATCTTGAGCCATCGGCCATAAAGTCCCATCGGTTCAAACAGGATGAAACAGATCAGGATAAAGGCGAACAGCGCGCTTTCTAGTCCGGGCACGTTGATGTTCACATCGAATGTCGTGGCCAAGAACGTGCGCCCATTTGCGATGGCCACAGGGATGATGCCGACGACAATCGCGCCAAAGAATGCGCCATGGATGAACCCCAATCCACCAATTACAATCATCAAGAGCAGTGTAATCGACATGACCAAGTCGAATGTCTCGTTCGTCACGTAGCCCGCCGAATGCCCAAATAGCGCGCCCGCAAGTCCTGCTGCAGTGGCTGAGAGGAAGAATGACATCGCCTTGGTCCGCGTTAGGTTAATGCCCATCGCCCGTGCGGAAATTTCGCTGTCGCGGATGGCGGTAAAGCTGCGGCCCGTCGGTGTGCGCAAAAGGTTGCGGTAGAACCAAACAAGCAGGATCGAGACGAACAATACCAGATAGTAAAACTTATAAGGGGTTGAGTAGCGATTGATTTCCATCCCAAAGATGTTGATATCTGGCACCGCTGCACCTGCAATGCCGCCTGTCCAAGGCTCTGCGATCACGACAAAGTCGCTGGTCAGCATCGACATCGCCAAAGTCGCCAAGGCCAAATAAACGCCGTGTAGGCGCAAGACCGGAAGCGCGATCATCGTGCCCAAAACGCCAGCAATAAGCCCCGAGAGGGGAAACGCGATGACCCAAGGCACACCTGCTCCCAGTAGGTTGATGTTAATGTAACAGCCAAAAGCCATAAAGGTCGCATGTCCTAGGCTGGGCAATCCGGTGTGGCCCGTCAGCAGCATCAACCCCATGCCCGCAATCGCAAGGATCAAAATACCTGTGATTTCGCCCAGCAGGTAAGCATCCCCAATCGCCACGAAGTAAAGTGGCGTGGCAAGCACCAACAACAAAAGCAATCCATACCAAACCGCCTGTGCGCGATGTTTGAACAGCGAAATATCTGCGTCGTAAGACGTTTTAAAAACAAAGCGCATCGTTACACCTTCTTTCGTTGCGTCTGGGAGAAAATGCCGCCGGGGCGGAAGATCAGGATCAGCAACAAAATCGCGTAGGGTGCGATCTGGCTGACGCCGGGGGGACCATAGCGCGAGGCAAGCGGTTCAACCAAACCAATGATCAAGCCCCCCAAGAGTGCGCCTGGAAGTGACCCAAAGCCACCAATCGCTGCCGCCGCGAAGGCTTTAATACCGAGCAAGCCCGTAGATGGATCAATCGCGCCTTTGGATGCAAAGAGGATACCTGCGACCGCCGCAACCATGCCAGACAGCCCCCAAACAAGGCTATGAATGCGCTTAACTGGAATGCCCATGTAATAGGCCGCAAGTTGGTTTTGCGACGCCGCTTGCATCGCCAGCCCAATCCGGGTGCGCGAGAAAAACAGATAGAAGGCCAATGTCAGGATGCCCGTCACCACGACGATCAGAACTTCATCAATGCCAAGCACCAGTCCGCCCGAGCGTATTTCTTGACCCGCAAAGGGCGTTTCCAACGAGGTCGGCTCATGGCTCCAGGTCGCACCGGCGAAAAAGCGGATGATAAAGCCCATTGCGATGGTCAGGATGACAATCGACGTTTGGGATTGGCCAAACATGTGGCGCAAAATGCCCCAGTTAAAGAGATATCCCAGAAGACCCATCACAAGGATCGAAAGCGGCACCGCAAGCCAAAAATTAAGCCCCATATATTCGTGGT
>JBGCDB010000035.1:0-50774 GCA_045104955.1 Roseobacter sp. | reverse complement strand
TACCAGATACGGGGATCAGTCACTTTGGATTGTGCACGTAGAATGATAAAAATGGTGGATCCGTACATCATCATCATGTCGCCAGGTCGATCCACGCCGACAGAAAAGGCCTCTGCGGCAGCATCAATTGTACCTGCTGTGACAGGTGTGCCAACGGCCAGGCCCGTCGCCTTTGATGCGGCCTGTGTGATGTGGCCGGCGATCTCGTTTGACCACATCAAGCGCGGCAGCTTGTCCAGCGGCAGGATATCATCGGCCAGATCATCCACCCAGTTCTGGGCCTCAACATCATAAAGCGGAGAGAAATTCGCCGCCGTATAATGATCAATCACAACTTCGCCCGTTAATCGCTGAACCAAAAAGCTGGTAGAGGTCAGGACATGCGCGGTTTTCGCGTAGATTTCGGGCCGTTCTTGTTTCAGCCATAGGATTTTTGGGCCCACCGATTGCGAGGTCAAGGCATTGCCGCAGCGCGCAATAATGGTTTCTTCACCAATACGGTCGGTCAATGCGCGTACTTGCGCCTCGGCACGACCATCGACACCGTAAAGGACCCCGTTCATCAGGGGCGTGCCATCGGCATCAACAGGCAACATGCAAGGGCCAATGGCAGAACACGCAACGGCTTTTATGTCATTTGGGTCCACGGCACCTTGGCGCAGGAGCGTTTGGCAAATGTATGTGAAATCGCCCCACCAATCCTCTTCGGGGCGGTGTTCGGCCCAGCCGGGTTGCGGCACCAACATCTTATGCGCGCGCGCGGCTTGCGCGTGGATGGTGCCTGCTGCATCGACCAAAACGCCTTTGGTCTCGAACGTACCGATATCAATGCCCAGCGTATAAGCCATCAGGTGTACCTATCCCTTTCCAATGAAAAATCAGGGGTGATCCGCGCGAGCCCGGCGACCAACAGCTCAGTGAGCTGTACCAGATCATTCAAATCGCAAACCTCGCGGGCAGAATGGGAATAGCGCATCGGAAACCCCAGATCGACCGCCGCGACGCCCGCGCCGACCAGCTGCACATATGAAAGGTCCGTCAGTACCCCCACCTGCGCACTGCGCTGCAAAGCAATGCCTGTATCTTTGGCTGAGCGGGTGAACAGATCAACAAGGGCCGGATGCGGGATCACGCCATTCAGCGTGCCGCGCCCATGAAAGGAATAAAGGCTCATGCCCGGTCCGCCCCCCAGCACCATCTCACCGGTTGTTTCCATATCAGGCGTGTCCGATGCCAGCATTAGATCCAGCTGGATGGCGATATCTGGCAAAAGCTGCTGCGCCAAAGGTTGCGCGCCGCGCAGGTTGAACTCCTCTAGCACCGTAAACGCCAGATGGACGGGCGGCCCGACGACCCGGTTTTTAAGAACGCGGGCCACCTCAAGCAACACAGCGCAGGCCGCACGATCATCGACACTGGTGCCTGCGATGCGGTCGTTCTCCAGCAGCGTGGCGACAGGCGCATAGACAACAGGCGTGCCAATTTGAACCCCGGCCGCCGCGGCCTCTGCGGCACTGCGGAACCCGGCATCCACATAAATCTCAGCCACTGTGGCTACACGGTATTTATCCTCTGGCCCGGTGGCATGATGGTTTTTATTGGCGATAATGCCGGGCACATCCTTGCCTTCGCCCACACAAATCAACACCTCTTGGGCGGCCAAGGCGCGTTCTGGAACACCGCCCATACGGTGCAGGCGAATACACCCATCCCCGTCGATCTTGCGCACGATAAACCCAAGCTGATCCATATGGGCAAACAGCATGACCGATGGGCCCTCACCGCTAAAGCTGGCCACCAGATTTCCCAATCGATCAGATGTGCTATGCACGCCCATGGCATCAAGCTGCGCACGCAAGTGACGCCGCACGCGGTCTTCGTGACCCGATAAGCCCGGGATCAGCATCAAGTCTTGAACGGTAGTGCGCAATCTATCTTTCATGCGCGAGCCTGCCGGACGCGATCCATGAAATCTGCTGCGCGGTCGGGGTCTATGGGGTTCCATGTGTCGCCATCAACCTTCAGGGATGACCCTACAATGCAACCGTCTGCGACGGATAGAACATCGGCCACGGTGTCATGTTTGACGCCCGTGTTGGCCATCACAGCTGTACCCGGAAGCACAGCCTTAACCGCCTCCAGATCGGATATGGCGGCCGCTTCGCCAGTGATCTGGCCCGATACAAGCACCGCATCGGGAATGGACGAAAACACCGCACTGCGTGCCCGGTCCGGCAAGGGCCGCGCATCTAGCGAATGGGCAAATTCAGCGGACACGTTATACAGCATCGCCATGTCAGGCCGCCCCAACCGGTCGCGGTACCGCATCGCTTTGCCAGCATCGGGCGTCCACGGGCCCATATCAGACGCATAGGTGCCAGTGAAAATCTCACGTACAAAAGACGCGCCTGTGACTGCCCCCAACGCCACCGTCGCCATCGGGTCCCAAAGCACATTGACGCCGAAGGGCACGGTAATCTCGGGCTTCAGCGCACCGATTAGGGCCGCCATACTTGCCACGGATGCGGTGTCCACGTTGAATTCATACGGGCGGTCGTTTTCATTGCCGAACATGACCGCATCAAACCCCGCCGCCTGCAGCGCCGCCAAATCCGCGCGCGCAGCCGCCAGAAGGTCAGCGTCCGGATCATACAAAGGGCTTCCCGGCAGCGCGCCGATGTGCACCATCCCGATCACTGGTTTGGTTTGGCCAAAAACCCGTTTGAAATTCAATGTCATGCGTGTATCCCCCTGATTTAATTCTATGGACCGTGGGCTGTTCACGCAAAGGAAAACTGGGCTATCATAGGGTGATTACAAATCGGGGAGGCGACCATGGCGTTGAAAACACGGGCTTGGGATAGAATTGGCAACGGTGGGGTGACCTTTACCGAATTGGGCTTTGGCACAGCGCCCTTGGGCAACCTGTACAAAGCAATCAGCGACGCAGACGCGCGCGCCACGCTGGATGCCGCATGGGAAGGCGGCGTGCGCTACTATGATACCGCACCGCTCTATGGTTTGGGTCTGTCGGAAACGCGCCTGAACCCGTTTTTGCGCGACAAGCCGCGCGATGAATATGTGCTGTCGTCCAAGGTCGGGCGACTTATTCAAGCCTGCGCGCCCGAGCATCGCAGCGGCGTCGGCAAATGGTTCGAGGTGCCACAGCGGCGCGAACAGTATGATTACACCTATGATGGGGTGATGCGGTCCTTTGAGCATTCGTTTTCGCGTCTTGGAGTAGACCGTATTGATATCCTTTATGTGCACGATCTTTGCATTTTCTCGCATGGCTCCAAAGAAATGTCAGACATGCGGATCGAAGAATTCTTTGGCGGGCGGGGCTATGATGCGATGGTGTCCCTGCGCGATCAGGGACTGATCCAAGCGATTGGTGGCGGTGTCAACGAATGGGAAGTCTGTCAGACCCTGGCTGAACGCGGCGACTTTGACCTGTTTCTACTGGCGGGGCGCTACACGCTGCTGGAACAAAAGGCTTTGGATAGTTTCCTACCGCTGTGTGAAGCACGCGGCATCGGGATCGTAACCGGCGGGCCCTACAATTCAGGCATTCTGGCCACGGGGGCCAAGCCCGGTGCCTATTACAACTACGACCCTGCCCCACAAAACATCATCGACCGGGTCAACGCGATCGAAGCCGTGTGCCGCAATCACAATGTCCGCATGGTGGATGCCGCGTTTCAGTTCCCCCTGCTGCACCCAGCACATGTGGCCGTTATTCCGGGCGGTCAAGGCGTCTCAGAGATGGAGGCGAACCTGCAAGCCGCCCAAGCCATCATTCCCAGCGACCTATGGGCCGAACTGAAAGACAAAGGCCTGATGCGCGCGGATGCCCCCACGTGAGGATCGACGCGCATCAGCATTTCTGGAACCCCGCGCGCGGCGACTATGACTGGATGCCGCCGGGGGTGCCTGTGTTAAACAGGGTGTATGCGCCACATGATCTGGCCCCGATTTTGCAAAGCCAAGGCATAGACGGCACCGTTGTGGTTCAGGCCGCAGCCACTGTCGAAGAAACCGAATATATGTTGGGTCTGGCGGATGCCACGCCCTTTATCAAAGGGGTCGTGGGCTGGGTCGATTTTGAGAACCCCGCGCATCTGCGCCACCTGATCCGCTGGGCCAAACATCCCAAGTTCAAAGGGGTGCGTCCCATGATCCAAGACATCCCCGATGTCGATTGGATGCTGCGCGATGATGTGCAATGGGCCTATGCCGCGCTGGTTGATCTGGATCTGTGCTTTGACGCCTTGGGCTTTCCGCGCCATATCCCAAATTTCCTGACGCTGGCGCAACGGTATCCTGACCTGCGCATGGTTTATGATCACTGCATGAAGCCGCAAATACGGGATCAACAGGCCGGAACAGATGCGTTCTCAAATTGGGCGGAGGGGATGACTGCCTTGGCGGAAAAGACACGGGGGTATTGCAAGTTTTCCGCCCTCGTGACCGAAGCGGAAAGCGGCTGGACGCCCGAGGACATCGCACCCTTTGCGCAACATATCCTGACAGCCTTTGGACCTGATCGGGTTTTGTGGGGCTCTGACTGGCCAGTATGCCGTCTGCAGGCAGAATATGACACATGGCTGGATATGGCCAAAGGATTTACTGCTCACCTGACCACAGATCAGCAGACCGCCATCTACGGCGGCAACGCGGTGCGGTTCTACCGATTGTAAGCCGATTGAAACGCCAAAACGGACTGACGCGACAAAGACGTGCGCGTGTGATGTGTCATGCTGACATGCAGGGCCGCTGCCGCCTGCGCAAACTCAAGGCTCGCGGCGATATCAGCACCTTCCACCACACGAGCAGCCAGCGCGCCCACAAACACATCCCCTGCCCCGTGGGTCGACATCACATCAACGCGGTAGCCGGGATAGTGATTGGCCTGATAGGCCACCCCATCAGCACCTAAGGTGTGCACCATATCTGGCGGGTTGGGGAGGCCTGCGTAAAAAGCAGCCTCGACCCGGTTCACGATCAGCAAGGACACCTCTGCCAGTAATGCAGCCTCAATCTTGCGTGCGGGTGCTGCATTCAGCCAAACCGGTACACCTGCCGCACGCGCCTTTTGGGCGACGGCAAGGTTGACGGCTGGCGGGATTTCATTTTGCAGCACGACCAGTCGGGTATCTTGGGGGATGTCGATGTGGTGTGCATCAATCAACAGGTTCGCCGCCGATACGATGACGGCACCGTAGTCCCCGTGGGCATCCACAATAGCCGCGCTCATGCCGCTGGGGCCTTCGTCTTTTTGCAATTGACGCGTATCGATGCCCGCTTGGTGCAAGGTGTTGCGCAGCCTGTCGCCGAATTGGTCACTGCCTGCACGACCGGCAAAACTAACCTGACTACCCAATCGCGCTGCAGCCACAGCCTGATTGCCGCCTTTACCGCCAAAAACATAGTCCACGCCGCTGCCGGCTACGGTCTCGTCCAGTTGTGGCAAATGCGGCGCGCGCAGCACCACATCAAGATGCAACGCGCCGACGACAAGTACCCTCATCCCAGCATCGCGGCTTGCACAATCCGCATCGAAGCGGGTGCGTCCTGACGCTGGATAGCCGCGACAAGGTCCATGTTATCGGCCAAACCAGCCGCGATCCGGCGCAGTCGTTCAACCGCATCAATGTTGGTACGCGCCTCGGCCACCGGGTCTAGCCCGGAATGATCGGGGAAGGTATCGAAATACAGCGCCCCATCATAGCCAATGCGCGACAGCTCTACCAAAAGCTCAATCGTTTGAATGGGATGCACGGATCCGACCATCAAACCGTTGTCCCATTTGCCATAGCCATCATTTAGGTGCACCCCCAAAATGCGCGCATGCCGCGCCACCAAAGCGGCGGCAAAGGCGGGCATTTCATCGGCATAGAGCACATGGGCAAAGTCCAGGGTTACTCCGGTATTGGCCCGCCCGATGTCTTTGAGGGCCAACAGCGTCGTGGCCGCATCAGGCATCAGCGCAAAAGCGCGCGGCTCGTTGGGCTTATATTCCAGTGCGATGTCGATCTGCGGGTTGTGATCGGCGACTTCGGCCATCGCCTCAAGCGTTGCATCCCACGCGCGGGCATACTCCATCTGGAAGGAATAATCGAAACCGTCCTGCCCCATCCACAGCGTCATTAACCGCCCGCCCATGCCCGCCAGCACATCAAGCCCGCGTTTTGTCTCGTCGATGGCGGCGCGGCGCACGTCGGCGTCAGGGTGCGTAAACGCCCCAAGCTTGTAGCCGGGATCCGTGTAATAGCGCATCGCCATCCCGTTCAGCACCATGCCGTTGTCGTCCAAAACGCGCGACAAATCTGCGGGATCATCATCGACAAAATGATCCGGGTAGTTCAGATCAGCCGCCGTCAGCCCCGCTGTCGCCGCGCGCGCCAACAGATCAGCTGTGGTCACCTTGTTTTTACCGGGCCAAAAGGCTGCAGCGCCAATCTTGAAGGCGTTCAGTCGGGCGGCGTATCGGGGGGAAGGAGAGTTGTCCGTCATAGTCCTCACCTAACCCCACTTTACCAGTCTGCGCAATTTCTTTAAGGCGCGCCGCACCTTACACGGTATCCCGCAACAGCCGCCGCAAAATCTTGCCAGACGCCGACTTGGGTATTTCATCCACAAAGCGGATGTCGTGCAGTTGTTTATATGTCGACAGTGTTTCTGCAAAGACGCTGTGAATAGCAGCGGCATCCGGTCCATTTTCAGCGACAACCACAAAGGCGATCGGCAGTTCCCCAGCTTCTTCATCGGGCAGGCCGATAACGGCAGCATCCGTGATGCCTTCAATCGCGACCAAGGCGGCCTCCAACTCTGCTGGGGCGACTTGGAAGCCTTTGTATTTGATCAACTCTTTCAACCGGTCCACGATGAACAGATAGCCATCTGCATCGACATAGCCAATGTCGCCGGTGCGCAACCAACCGTCAGGGGTGATCGTCTCTGCCGTGGCTTTGGCGTTGTTCAGGTACCCTATCATCACTTGCGGCCCTTTGACCCAAAGCTCGCCCTCGCCGCCTACATCCAAAGCGGCCCCTGTATCGATATCAACGATCTTGCATTCGGTGTTGGGCACAAGCCGCCCCGCAGCCCCTGCCCGCGGCGCACTGCCTGCAACGACATGTGAAACCGGTGCCAATTCCGTCATGCCATAGCCTTGCAACGCCTTGCATCCCAACCTTTGTGCCAAGGCCTGAGACAGCTCAGAACCTGACGGGGCCGCAGCTATAAATACTTGCTCAAGCGCGCTTAGGTCATAGGTATCCACCACCGGATGTTTGGCCAACGCAAGCCCCACGGGGGGCACCACCCACATGCGTTTCGTTTTGTAATCTTGGCTGATTTGTAAAAACATCGGCAGATCAAAACGTGGCATAGTCACCAAGGCCCCGCCACCGCCCAGATGAACGTTGATCAAAACAGCCATGCCGTAGATATGGAAAAACGGCAGAAAGGCTGCGGTTACCTCGCCGGGCTCAAACTCGGCCCCAACAATTGATTGGTCCAAGTTCACCACCAGATTGCGATGTGACAGCATCACGCCTTTAGGTAGGCCTGTGGTGCCTGATGAATACGGCAGCACGACCGCGTGAGTATCCAGATCAACGGCGATTTGGCTTTCCAACGGGTCCCCAAAAAGCGCGTCAAATTCCGGTGAGCCAATCGCAACGACAGGGGTATCGCCTGCCCCGCCTTGGGCGGTTTCCATAAACATGGGTACGGTGATCAGTATATTGGCACCGGAGTCAGCAAGCTGATGGGCCACTTCGGAACTGGTATAGGTGGGGTTTAGCGTCGTAATTGTGCCCCCAGCCCAAGCAACAGCGTGCACTACTACGCAGTATTCCGGGCAATTTGGCGCCATGAGCGCCACAACTTTGCCAGTGCTCAGCCCCGCCTGCACCAACCCGCCTGCCAGCTCTTTGACCTGATCCATAAATGCGGCGGCGGTCATTGTCTTGCCGGTGATCCCATCGGTCAGGACAACCTCATTGGGCCGCGATGTTAAACCGTCAAAAACCCGTTCCGTAATATGTTTATCTGAAATGGAAACGTCTGGAAAACTGCTTGTGAAAATAGTCATTTTTATCCCCCTTTGCGGTGCAGTATTGCACTGGCGCTTCAGAAACGAAAATGAAAATGCCACACAAGCAAATAACAAAGAAAACGCAGGGAAATCGGTTCTTCGTGGTTCATACCAGAAATGATGCGTGCAAATGGCGGACCCTAGAGGATTCGAACCTCTGGCCTCTGCCTTCGGAGGGCAGCGCTCTATCCAGCTGAGCTAAGGGTCCACGCAATGCGGTATAGACCGGGCGTTTGCGCCCTGCAATTGTAAAAGGGCGCGGTCTTACGCAAAAAGATCGTGCGCAAGCTCGAGCGCGTCAACCAAAACATCCACTTCGGCCTTGGTGTTGTACAACCCGAAAGACGCCCGACAGGTCGCAGTCAGGCCCATATGCTCCATCAAGGGGCCGACGCAGTGTTGGCCCGCGCGCACAGCCACGCCCTTTTTATCCAAGATGGTCGAAATGTCATGCGCATGAGCCGCGCCATCGAGCGTAAAGCTGAAAATCGCACCCTTATTTGCGGTCGTCCCTTGGACCTGCAACCAGTTCAAACCCGCCAATTTGTCGACTGTATAGTCGCGCAACTGGTCCTCATGGGCGGCGATATTATTCATCCCCAGATCCATCATGTAATCAAGCGCCACGCCCAAGCCGATGGTTTGCACAATACCGGGTGTACCTGCCTCGAACATCATTGGGGGGTCATTGTAGACCACGGCGTCTTTGCTGACCTCTTTGATCATGTCGCCCCCCCCAATAAAGGGGCGCATTTCCGCCATGCGGTCTGCCTTTACGTAGATCGCGCCGGACCCTGATGGCCCATAAAGCTTGTGGCCTGTAATGGCATAGAAATCACATCCGATGTCTTGCACGTCGACGGGTTGGTGCACGGCAGCTTGCGATCCATCGACCAACACCGGCACGCCGCGCGCATGCGCCTCGGTGGTGATGGTTTTGACGTCCACGCGTGTGCCCAGCACATTGGACAGATGCGTAATGGCGATCAGTTTGGTTTTAGGGCCAATCGCATCAATCACCGCCTGCGGATCTAGGGCGCCTGTGCTGTTCACGTCGACCCATTTGATCACCACGCCTTGCCGTTCACGCAGAAAGTGCCACGGCACGATATTGGCGTGATGCTCCATTACACTCAGGATGATCTCGTCACCTGCCTGCAATCGTGGCATTGCCCACCCATAGGCGACCATATTGATGCCCTCGGTGGTGCCGGAATTGAGTATGATCTCATCCTCCGATCCAGCGTTCAGGAATTTAGCAACAACCCCGCGCACGCTTTCGTATTTGTCGGTCGCAAGATTGGACAAAAAGTGCAGGCCGCGGTGCACATTGGCATATTCGTTGGTATATGCGTTGCTAATGGCGTCAATCACCACCTGCGGCTTCTGCGCTGATGCCCCATTGTCAAGATAGACCAATGGCTTGCCGTTTACCGTCCGGCTTAAAATCGGGAAATCACCCCGAATTTTTTGTACATCATACATTCAAGGGGACTCCTACCGCCGTGAAACCTAAAGCGGACAAAACAAAGCTGAGCATTATTACCAGCCCCAGCCCTGCAACGAACAACGTGACAACAGATCGACCGATTGAATCAAACTGCATGCTGAAATTGATGAATTGCACCAATACCCAGATGGTCGCAATGCCCACAAACAACACCAGAAAGCTGGCCAGAACGGGGGCGAAAACTAACAGCACCAAAACGGCCACCTGTGCCACCGCTCGCAATGCCTGCAACCAAAGCATCAAGACAATCAACTGATCGAAGGACGTTTGCCCGCCCAACAGTCGCCCCGCCCACAGGACCGCATAGGCCGTGCCGATGAACCCACCCGCCGCAATCACGAGGTACATGAACGGCATGCCGACTAATGTCTCTATCTGTGCGGGAACTGGAAACAGGATGTTCGAAATCGTCGACAAGATCGTCACGATGACACTGATTAAGGCAACTGCTGTCCAGATCGCTTCGCGCGACAATTTCCATTGCGACAAGATCGCCGCTGCAGCCAGCGGGTCGCGCAGTGTCAGCAGCGCCAATTCGGGGAAAGTCTTTGTTTGCATCATGATGTTTTTGGTCGCTCCGCTGCGATCAGGCCACCCAGCCAGAACCAAATGAAAATTGCAAACCACAAAAAGCCCACCGCCTGAAGTTCGAGCCCCGGACCAATAAAGCCCGCGACCAACCCGTTCAACAACATCAGCGGCGACGACGCAAGCAGTGCCCAAAAGAGCGCCAACCGCGCACCGTATGGGGTCCCTTTGCCTTTGAACAGCCGAGCCACAAGATGGCTGAGGGCTGCCACGCAATAAAGCACCAAAGGCGCGATGAAAATCCACGCCAGCAGCGTGCCCCCCATCATCATGTTCAGGTCTTGGCCTGTCAAATGCGCTTCGCGGGCAAGGCGTGGCATCTGAGCGATAAACACCACCATGCAGCCTGCCATCAGATAGGCCAATGCACGGTCTTCCCGCTGACCCAGAGCCAAAAGCCCGGTCACAACGCGACCGGGCCCTTTATACGTGGCCGTGATATTTCGCGTGACCGCCATTAGCTGCGATGCCGCTCCAACCAAGCCGACAAACGATCGTTGATCTCATCGCGCAATGTTTCGTTTTCAATCTCTTCAACCGCTTCCGCCAAGAACGCCAGCGTCAGCAAATCGGTCGCAGGTCCCTCGGGCACCCCGCGCGAGCGCAGATAAAACAAAGCGTCCTGATCAATCGCGCCTGATGTGGACCCATGCGAACAGGCCACATCATCGGCGTAAATTTCAAGCTCGGGCTTGGCAAGGAATTGGCTGTCCTCGTCCAGCAAAAGAGACTGGCTGATCTGATAACCATCAGTTTTTTGCGCACCGGGCTGCACCAAGATCTTGCCTTGGAAAACGCCCGTTGCCCCATTGCGCAGCACCTTTTTGAAAACCTGACGGCTTTCGCAATTGACCGCATCATGGGTGATAAACACCGTATCATCGTGATGAAAATCGCCGTCCCCAACACAGGCACCGGCCACATGTGCGATTGCATCATCGCCCGTCAGCTCAATGATGCATTCGTTCCGTGTCAGCACCCCATTTGCAGTCAGCGTAAACGACTTGAACACACTTTCCGTCCCCAAGCGGGTGAAAATATGTGTCGCCGCACGCCGCTCATGGTCGCGCCCTTGGGCCCGCACGTGATGGAATTTACCGCCATCTGCGATCTCGACTTCCATAACCTTGTTAAAGCGTGCTGCCGCTGGTCCATTTTCCAGCACGGTCACTTCTGCACCTTCATCCACGCGGATCACGTGATGCAAAGTTGCATCCGACGTCTCTGACTGATGATAGTACACCAAGCTGATCGGTTTGCTTACAACCCCTGTGACATGCAGCAGAACGCCATCTGTGGCATAGGCCGTGTTTAATGCGGCCAACGGGCGTTTCACCGGGGTCTGACCGGCTGTTTCCAGCTTTCCATACAGATCACGCGCCCAATGGATGTCGGTCGTCTGTTCCGCGAGGCGCTCAATGACCACACCTTCCAAGGTTAGGTCATCAGACGCGTCCGCATCAAAGACACCATCGACAAACACGATTTTAAGCCGGTCAACGCCCTCGAAGGTGGGCGTTTCTTGCGGATCAAACAGCGCGGCAGGCGCAGCAACCGCTTGGGTCAGCGTGTCAGGGCGTGTGTAACGCCAATATTCATCGCGCCGTTCGGGCAAGCCCATAGCAATCAGCCGGGCTTGGGCATCCGCGCGCGCCGCATCTGGCCAGCCGCCTTCGGGCAGCGTCAACGTGGCCAACCGCGCGTCGGTGGTGGATTGTTTCAGTGCTGGTTCGGCCATTATGCCACCTCTGACAAGATACCGGCATAGCCGTTGTTTTCAACTTCCAACGCCAGCTCTGGCCCGCCTGTTTTCACAATGCGGCCATCGGCCATGATGTGCACAACGTCTGGTTTGATGTGGTCCAAAAGGCGCTGATAATGGGTGATCACCAAGAACCCGCGCCCCTCAGAGCGCAGCGCATTCACGCCTTCGGCGACCAGTTTCATCGCATCGACGTCCAAGCCTGAATCTGTTTCGTCCAAGATGCACATCTTTGGTTCAAGCATCGCCATCTGCAGGATTTCGTTGCGCTTTTTCTCGCCACCGGAAAAGCCGACATTGACAGGGCGCTTAAGCATATCCGCGTCAATCTTCAATTCCTTCGCACGGGCGCGCACGACCTTGAGGAACTCTGCCGCTGACATTTCATCTTCACCACGCGCGGTCCGCTGTGCGTTCACCGCTGTGCGCAAAAAGGTCATATTGCCGACGCCGGGAATTTCCACGGGGTACTGGAACGCAAGAAACAAGCCTGCTGCCGCGCGTTCTTCGGGTTCCATGTCCAGCACGTCCGCGCCTTCCAGCGTCGCTTCGCCGCCGGTGACCTCATAGCCGTCTTTGCCCGACAACACATAAGACAGCGTGGACTTGCCAGAGCCATTGGGCCCCATGATCGCATGCACCTTGCCGGCTTCGACCTCCAGATCGACCCCTTTGAGGATCTGCTTGTCTTCTTCTTCTAGTTTGACGGCGAGGTTCTTGATGCTCAGCATGTCGTTTTTTCCCTTTAGCGTGAACGTCCAAAGACGTTAATTTTTCGTTATGTAACAGTACGTTGCGTGTATTTTCGGTTACCCGCGGGTAACCCTGTGGCGTAGTGGGCGGGTCATCGTAAGGTCACCGCCGTGCCCGAAACGGACACCATCAGCATTGAATCCCCTATGACTTCGTAATCCAGATCAATGCCCACAACAGCGTTGGCCCCGAGGGCTGCGGCGCGTTCTTCGATTTCGGCCATGGCTTCGGTGCGCGCGTCTTGCAATTTGCTTTCGTATGCGCCGGATCGCCCGCCGATCACATCTGTAACGCTGGCAAAGAAATCCCGCACGATATTCGCGCCCATGATCGCCTCGCCCACGACGATGCCCCTATACTCGGCAATCGTGCGGCCTTCGACGCCATTCGTAGTTGTTAAGATCATCGCTGGTCGGTCCTATCTTGAATGTCATCCAGTTCCAAAACGGGCGGTGTGGCGAAAAGGTACGCAAATGCCCGGATCGCACCAAACATCATGCCCCCTCCCAATGCGGAAGCCGCCAACAAATCCGGCACAAACATCCACGCAAGCGCTGCCCCGGCCAACATGCCCAACAGCACAAAGCCCATCATCATGGGCACCACGCCGCGTGTCAGGCCGCCGACCTTTGCGTCTGCGGAATTGGACTGTGTGCCATCGCCCTTCATCGCTTAGCCTACTGAACCTTCCAGCGAGATCGCGACCAATTGCTGCGCTTCCATGGCGAATTCCATCGCCAGGGCTTGCAGCACGTCTTTGCAGACCCCGTTCACGACCACAGCCACGGCTTCTTCTTCGTCCATCCCGCGCGAGCGGCAATAGAACAATTGGTCATCGTCCACCTTGGAGGTTGTCGCCTCATGCTCCACCCGGCTGGAGTTATTCTTGACCTCGATATAGGGCACCGTGTGGGCCCCGCATTTATCGCCGATCAGCAAGCTGTCACACTGGGTATAATTGCGGCTGTCTTTGGCTTTGGGGTGCATGGACACAAGGCCCCGATAGGTGTTCTGCGCCTTACCAGCAGAGATGCCCTTGGAGACGATGCGCGACTTGGTGCGTTTGCCCAAATGGATCATTTTGGTGCCGGTGTCGGCCTGCTGCATGTTGTTGGCGATCGCGATTGAGTAAAACTCGCCTTGCGTGTCGTCACCGCGCAGAATGCACGATGGGTATTTCCACGTCACGGCAGATCCCGTTTCCACCTGCGTCCACATCACCTTGGCCCGGTCGCCCCGGCAATCAGCGCGCTTTGTCACAAAGTTATAGATACCGCCTTTGCCGTTTTCATCACCGGGATACCAGTTCTGAACGGTGGAGTATTTTACCTCGGCGTCTTCCTCGATGATGATCTCGACCACAGCGGCGTGCAGCTGCGCAATATCACGCTGCGGTGCCGTACACCCTTCAAGGTAGGACACGTATGATCCCTTGTCTGCGATGATCAGCGTGCGTTCAAACTGCCCGGTGTTTTCGGCGTTGATACGGAAATACGTGCTCAGCTCCATCGGGCAGTGGACGCCCGGCGGTACATAAACGAACGACCCATCCGAGAACACAGCCGAGTTCAGCGTGGCATAATAGTTATCCGACACAGGCACGACGGACCCAAGGTATTTTTTCACCAACTCAGGGTGCTCTTTGATTGCTTCTGAGATCGAACAGAAAATAACGCCAGCTTTCTTCAGTTCGTCCTGAAACGTCGTGCCCACGGATACGGAATCGAACACCGCATCTACTGCGACCTTGCGTGGCTCGTCGCCCATTTCCTCGGCACCTTCGACGCCTGCAAGGATCATCTGTTCCTTGAGCGGAATACCCAGCTTTTCGTACGTCGCAAGCAGCTTTGGGTCGACCTCATCCAATGACTTGGGCTTTACTTCCATCGACTTGGGTCGGGCGTAGTAATACTGATCCTGAAAATCGATCTCAGGGTAGTCGACCATCGCCCATTTGGGCTCTTCTTTCTGAAGCCAGCGTTCATAGGCGGCCAAACGCCATTCCAGCATCCACTCGGGTTCTTCGTTTTTCTCCGAGATCAGCTTGACGATGTCAGTGGACAGACCCTTGGGGGCGTATTCCATTTCAATGTCAGTGGACCAGCCGTATTTGTATTTGCCGCCGACCTCGCGCACAGCATCCACTGTGTCCTGATCAACGCCTTCTTTGACTTGCATGTCGTCTGTTACAGGCTGGTCAAGTACTGTCATCGTTCCCTCCAATGCTCACGCCGCGCGGGCGCGAAACTTTGCTTCTTTTGCGAGCCATGTCTCCGCAAAGCGGTGCACGTGCTCTTTGGTTGTCTCTAGCCCCAAGGACACTCGAATGGCGCAGCTTGCGGTCGCTTCGTCGTATCCCATCGCAGTCAGCACAGTGCTGGCGCGGACCTTGCCGCTGGAGCACGCAGACCCGGCACTAATCGCAAACCCGGCCAGGTCCATCTGTATGACTTGCGCCTCGCCTTTCCATCCAGGCGTGACCATGCAAAGGGTGTTCGGCAAACGCGGTTTGCCTTTCCCGACAAAAATAGTTGTCTTTGTGGCGGCTGCAAGGGCGTTTTCTAGAATCTTTCTAAGTTCTTTAATTTCTTCCCATCGGCCATCTTGGATATCGCGCGCAGCGGCAGCACATGCGGCGCCAAAACCTGCGATTCCTATACTGTTTTCTGTGCCAGAGCGGCGCCCCATTTCTTGGCCGCCACCCTCTGCAAGTGCTTTGATTTCAAGGCCTTGGCGGATGATCAACGCGCCGACGCCTTTCGGTCCTCCCAGCTTGTGCGCAGAAAGAACAGCAAAATCAGCGCCTGAGGCCGCAAAATCAAACCCGATGCGCCCGACCGATTGCGTGACGTCCAAGAGTAACCATTTGGCCCGTTGCGCCCCGAAACACCATTCGTTTTCGTCGCGTAGAGGCAGCGGGCTGATCAGGCCCGTTTCTGAATTGGCGACCCCCATTGCCAGCGTGGCACCTACGGGGCCTGCCGCATCGGACTGTTTTGCATGCACCAACAGCGCGTCATGGGCTGTGGGGTCAACGAAGACGCTGTGACCGACGGGCAATGCGGATAACACCCGCGCAGCTTCTGTGGCGCCACTGGTAAAGACGACTTCTGCAGGGGCGCAGCCGACCAAATCCGCGACTTGAACCCGTGCCGCTTCTAACACGCCTTTGGCAATGCGTCCTTCGGCATGCACCGACGCGGGATTGCCGAGCATATCCATTGCCTCAAGCATTGCAGCCCGCGCTTCGGGGCGCAGGGGCGTGGTCGCGTTATGATCTAAATAGACCCGGTCCAAAGGGGGCTGCCTCCTGAATGTAAGTCTTGTTATGCGTCGGTGCTGACGTCATCGACGATATCAAAAAGATTGGGCACCGCAGGGCATGGCGCCAATTCATTGGCGACCACATCCGACAGTCGGGTTTGGTGCAGAAACACATAAACATGCGCGCTCAGCCCTTCCCATAACCGGTTGGTCAACGATTGTGCGCGGCTGCCCGACGCCCCACCCGAGGCGCCTGCCCCTTTGTGCATCGCGTTCACGGTTTCATCGACGGCGGACAAAATATCGACCACGCGAATATCGGACGCGCTGCATGCCAGACGGTATCCACCGCCCGGGCCGCGTACCGACGTCACCAGATCAGCGCGCCGCAGTTTCACAAAAAGCTGTTCCAGATAGGGCAACGAAATTGACTGTCGTTCTGCGATGTCACCCAAGGACACGAGGTGGTCTTCGGGATGCAGCGCAATATCGGCAAGCGCAACCATAGCGTAGCGGCCTTTTGTCGATAGCTTCATCAGATGCCCCCAAAACGTCTGCCGCTGTCAAATGATTGACGCGGCCTGCAGAAATGCCTAAGTCCATGGTTCGCAGAACGACAAACGATCTGCGCGCGATTTAGAACCGTTCTAAGGTACCTGAGCGAACTCGTCAAGAATTCGAATATGGGCCAAAGACTTTAAGTACAGGGACGCTCATGCCTGAGGTCATTTTCCCCGGACCCGAAGGCCGCCTCGAAGGCCGCTATCACCCTCAAAAGGAACGCGACGCACCCATTGCGATCATTTTGCACCCGCACCCGCAGTTTGGTGGCACGATGAACCACGTGATTGTGCACCGGATGCATTATGCCTTCTACAACATGGGCTTTACTGTGTTGCGGTTTAACTTCCGCGGCGTCGGGCGCAGCCAAGGCGAATACGATCAAGGTGTTGGCGAATTGTCCGATGCAGCATCTGCCTTGGATTACCTGCAGTCGATGAACAACAACTCCAAACATTGCTGGGTTGCTGGGTTTTCCTTTGGCGCCTGGATCGGCATGCAGCTGTTGATGCGCCGTCCCGAAATCACTGGTTTTATCTCGGTTGCACCACCTGCAAACATGTATGACTTTTCGTTTCTGGCGCCGTGCCCATCGTCCGGGTTGATCATCAATGGCACTGCGGACCGTGTGGCCCCGCCCAGCGATACAGAGGCCTTGGTATCCAAGCTGCACGAACAAAAAGGCATCACAATCACGCATGAACAAGTTGACGGTGCGGGCCATTTCTTTGAAGAGCCGCATCTGGGCACGTTGATGGACACCACGACCACTTACGTTAAACGCCGCCTCACTGAGACATCACGGTAAGATATGGGTATTGTAGAAGACGTCGCCGACGAACTTGCGCTGGAAAGCCTGAAGATCATCAACGCCACAGGCGACGATGCTTTTGTCAAACGCATCGCGGATACAATTGGCGGGTCTTCGCAAACCATGGAAGAGGCCTATTTGACGGCAGTACGTGTCCGCCGCGCCGAACAGCGGGCACGTGAACTTCTGGCGCAAATCAAAGACGAGATGTCGCGTACCCTGCCCCCGCCCAGCGATGACTGACCGGCTAGACGCGCAAATTGCGTTTCTGAGCGAGGCGGACAAGCTTAAATCTATCCTGCGTGCCTCTCGATTGCACGACGGATCTCGGTTCGAAAATTCGGCCGAACACTCATGGCACGTGATGCTGTATGCTTTGGTGCTCGGGGATCAAGCTGGGCCTGACGTGCGGATTGATCGCGTGCTCAAGATGCTTTTATTGCATGATATCGTTGAAATCGACGCAGGCGATAACCCGATCCATGGTGTGGTTGATGCCGCAGCACAGGACGCAGCAGAAAAAGCTGCAGCCGATCGTTTGTTCGGCCTGTTGCCCGACGATCAAGCACATGAATTTCGCACCCTGTGGGATGAGTTCGAGGCCGCAGAGACACCCGATGCGGTGTTTGCAAAATCAATCGACCGGGTGCAGACGCCAATTGCCAATATGGCCAACGGCGGCGGGTCCTGGCGGGACTATAACGTAACGCTTGAACAGCTTGAGGCACGCGTTGGGGCACCGGTTCGTCGTGGCGCGCCTTTCCTTTGGGGGTGGTTACAGCCGACACTTGCAGCTTATTTTGCCAAAATGGGCACAAAATAAGCAGTGCGTATTGCTCGGTATGCAATTGTATACTAAAAGCTTTCCCCCTTTGATTTTATGATATACACCGCGTGCAAGACGTTAGTGCCATAGTCTCAGGAGCCTCCCATGACCAAGATCAAAGTCGATAACCCTGTTGTAGAGCTTGATGGGGATGAAATGACCCGGATTATCTGGGATTTTATCAAGCAAAAGCTGATCCTGCCGTACTTGGACATTGATCTTAAATACTATGATCTGGGCATGGAGTCGCGCGATGCGACGGATGATCAGATCACCATAGATGCAGCCCATGCGATCAAAGAACACGGTGTCGGTGTGAAGTGCGCGACGATCACTCCGGATGAGGCGCGGGTTGAAGAATTCGGCCTAAAAAAGATGTGGCGGTCGCCCAATGGCACGATCCGCAATATACTAGGCGGTGTCATTTTCCGCCAACCGATCATTTGCAAAAATGTGCCGCGCCTTGTGCCGGGCTGGACCAAGCCGATTGTGGTGGGCCGTCACGCCTATGGCGATCAATATCGTGCTACGGATTTCAAATTCCCGGGCAAAGGGAAGTTGACGCTGAAGTTTGTGGGCGACGACGGCGAAGTGATCGAACGCGAGGTATTTGACGCGCCCGACAGCGGTGTGGTCATGGCGATGTACAATCTTGATAAATCGATCATTGATTTCGCGCGCGCCTCTTTCAACTATGGGCTTAGTCTGGGCTGGCCGGTTTATCTGTCCACCAAGAACACCATCCTAAAGCAATATGATGGTCGCTTCCTTGAGATTTTCGCCCAGATCTTTGAAGAGGAGTTCAAAGAACAGTTCGAAGAAGCGGGCATCTGGTACGAACACCGGTTGATTGACGATATGGTCGCGTCTGCGATGAAGTGGTCAGGCGGATACGTCTGGGCGTGTAAAAACTATGACGGGGATGTGCAATCTGACACCGTGGCCCAAGGCTTTGGGTCTTTGGGGTTGATGGCTTCGGTGCTTATGACACCCGACGGCAAGGTTGTTGAATCCGAGGCCGCACACGGTACGGTCACGCGCCACTTCCGCCAGCACCAAAAAGGCGAAGCGACATCGACCAATTCAATTGCTTCGGTATATGCTTGGACGGGGGGGCTTAAGCACCGCGCCAAACTTGATGACAACGCGGCCCTTTTGAATTTTGCACAAACGCTGGAAGACGTCGTGGTTGATACCGTGGAAAGCGGCTTCATGACGAAAGATTTGGCATTGTTAGTGGGGCCGGATCAACGCTGGCTGACGACGCAAGGGTTCTTGGAAAAAATCGACGAAAACCTCAATAAAGCGCTGGCAGGTTAAGGCACTTTGTCTAGGTGTAGCGCACGTAGCTGTGCTTTTTTCGGGAATGTCTTTGATACCCTGATGACGTTATCTGAAAAAGTATCAATATGTTGGCGATCAACATGAATGTCACAACCGCGCTTTGTTCAAAAAAATACGTCGCAGGGTGCTTTGTTTCAAATTCGCTGTGCCATTGTATTTTAGGCGCATACCGCTGCTTACTTTGAAACGTGATAAAATCGAATTGTGGATACGACACCGATTTGGCGATGTTTCGGAGCGGCATGCGATGGGGCTTGTTGAACAGCGCTGTCAGAACGTCAGTCATTTGCGCCGTTTGAACGGGCTCTGCGGTGATGTTAGCTGCATATTTTACAGCGCTGTATTCTGCGTGATCTGCCCGTTTTGAATGATCCGGAGAATAGAGTGTTGAAGCCTGCGCCAGATACGGCGCGCATAGAAATGATAGAAGTGTCAGGACGCGCAAGGGATCTGCCTTTTATTGCATGTGCTCCCCTCTCCCGGCGTGGACTTTGGTCGGATTTGATTGAAGATAGATTAATTCAAATGCGACTTTTTGGGAAATCTGCGCAGGGCACGGGCACCGAAAAACCGCTTTCTTAAATTCCGAAGAAAGAGTTTGCTTGATGCCCGCTCAAGGCGCAAAATCGAGGCGACAGTGTGGACGTCTTTTATGCTGGGCCGTATCGTCCTAGGGCGGATACAGTTTGCAAAAAACACCCGCATATGCCGATGGATCACTGGCTCTTGTTTTCTCTGGAAAGGCGCGCATTATGCCGTTGCACTACATCTATCTGACCCTTGCCGTCTTTTGCGAAACGATCGGCACGACTGCGCTTCAGGCCAGCGTCCAGTTTTCAAAGTTCTGGCCAACGGTGACGGCGGTTGTGGCCTATGGCTTTGCTTTTTATCTTTTGGGTATAACGCTCAAATTCATGCCGGTCGGCATCGTCTATGCGATCTGGTCGGGCCTTGGGATTGTATTCATTGCTGGCATTGGATTTGTGGTTTTTGGCCAGCGATTGGATCTGCCTGCGGTCGTCGGTCTTGCGCTGATTATTTGCGGCATTTTGGTCATTCATCTGCTGTCTAACACCACATCGCATTAAGCACGGCCGTACCAAAGCGCGATTTCCCCTAGCTTTCTGAACAAGCGCAGGGTATGCGGCCCCAAACATCGCGTCCGACGGCGCAATTTCAATTAAAATCGAGGCGCTCTCATGGACCTGCGAAATATCGCAATCATTGCTCACGTTGACCACGGCAAAACGACTTTGGTCGACGAGCTGCTTAAACAATCCGGTACGTACCGCGAAAATCAAGCCACTACAGAACGGGCCATGGACAGCAATGATCTGGAGCGCGAACGTGGCATTACGATCTTTGCCAAACCGACTTCTGTTGAATGGAAAGGCACGCGGATCAATATCGTGGATACGCCCGGACACGCGGATTTTGGCGGTGAGGTAGAACGCATCTTGTCCATGGTCGACGGTGTTGTTCTGCTTGTCGATGCCGCGGAAGGGCCGATGCCGCAAACCAAATTTGTGACGTCCAAAGCGCTGAAACTGGGCCTGCGTCCGATCGTTGTTGTGAACAAGGTCGACAAACCAGACGGGGAGCCTGACCGCGCGCTGGATGAGTGCTTTGATTTGTTTGCAAACTTGGATGCGACGGATGATCAATTGGACTTTCCGGCGATGTATGCTTCGGGTCGGTCTGGCTGGGCAGATCATACGCTTGACGGCAAGCGCGACGGGTTGGACGCTCTGTTTGACTTGATCCTGGATCACGTGCCCGCGCCTGCGCAGGTCGAAAATATGGACCAGCCTTTTACGATGCTGGCGACAACCTTGGGGGGCGATCCGTTTTTGGGCCGTTTGCTGACGGGGCGTGTTGAATCCGGTACATTGAAAGCGGGCCAAACCATCAAAGCCATGTCGCGCGATGGTTCCCTGATTGAAAATTTCCGCTGCACCAAAATACTCGCTTTTCGGGGGTTGGAGCAGACAGCGATTGATGTGGCCGAAGCAGGTGACATCGTCTCCATTGCCGGGATGACCAAAGCAACCGTGGCGGACACGCTGGCGGATCAGGCAGTCAGTGATGCAATCCCCGCGCAGCCGATCGACCCGCCGACGATCACTGTGACGTTTGGCATCAACGACAGCCCACTTGCGGGTCGCGATGGTAAAAAAGTGCAATCGCGTGTGATCCGCGAGCGTCTGATGAAAGAAGCGGAATCGAACGTCGCAATCAAAATCAGCGACACCCCCGGCGGTGAGGCCTTTGAGGTCGCAGGCCGCGGTGAATTGCAGATGGGTGTCTTGATCGAAAACATGCGTCGTGAAGGGTTTGAGCTGTCGATCTCTCGTCCGCAAGTGCTGTTCCAGGAAATGGATGGCGTGCGTCATGAACCGATCGAAGAAGCGACCATCGACGTGGATGACGAATATTCAGGCGCGGTGATTGAAAAGATCACCGGTGTCCGCAAAGGGGAATTGGTTGAAATGAAGCCCGCAGGTGTTGGCAAGACCCGCATCGTGGCGCATGTGCCCTCACGTGGACTGATCGGCTATCACGGTGAATTTCTAACCGATACGCGCGGCACAGGTGTTCTGAACCGCGTGTTCCATTCTTGGGCGCCGCATAAAGGTAAAATCCCGGGCCGTCGCGCGGGCGTGTTGATCTCGATGGAGAACGGGACGTCTGTTGCCTTTGCGCTCTGGAACCTTGAGGAACGCGGCAAGATGATGATTGGCGCACAGGCGGATGTGTATACGGGCATGATCATTGGCGAGCACAGCCGCGAGAACGATTTGGAAGTGAACCCTCTGAAAGGCAAGAAGCTGACCAACGTGCGGGCTTCGGGCACCGATGAAGCCGTGCGGCTGACGACGCCGATGACGCTGAGCCTTGAAGAGGCAATTGCCTACATTGATGACGACGAATTGGTGGAAGTCACGCCAAACGCCATCCGGCTGCGCAAGCGGTATCTTGACCCGCATGAACGCAAACGCATGGCCAAAGCAGGGTGAAGGTAGGGTGCATTTAAATGCACCTTACCCCGGGTTCCTATTCATCCACTTCGATGATCATCAAATCGCGCTCTGACGCGTCACGAGCGTGGTTCAGCGCACGTTGATATGCCTCTGAGTTATAACACTTTTCTGCCGTCTCAAGATCAGGAAAACGGGCCACGACGTTGCGCGCGCGCGCCTGTCCTTCGAGTTGCACAAAACGTGCACCACGGGCAATAAACTTGCCCCCATGATCGGCAATAGCCTGCGTCGCAAGTTCTGCGTATTTTGCGTAAGCTGCATCATCTGTCACGGTGACATGTGCGATCCACAAAGCTCCCATGGTGTTATCCTTTCAATACGTCTTCGGCGGCAGCAATTGCCGCTTGCGCTTGGGTTGCATCCTTGGCGCCACCTTGTGCCATATCAGGGCGTCCCCCGCCTCCCTTGCCGCCCAATGCTGCCACGGCGGCCTTGACGATATCAACGGCAGAATGCGTCGCGGTCAAATCGGCTGTTACACCGGCTGCGACAGCTGCCTTGCCATCCGCATCTGCAATCAAAAGCACCGCACCGCTGCCAATCTTTTCCTTGAATTGATCGACTAGTGCCGGCAGGTCTTTGCCTGTCACGCCACTTAAAACTTGGGCTACGAATTGAACGCCAGCGACATCGCGTGCAGCAGGTGCATCTGCGCTGCTGCCACCGGCCATTGCAAGTTCGCGGCGCAACTGGGCGACCTCGTTTGACAAGGCGCGGCGTTCGTCCATCAAGGCGCGCACGCGGTCTGGCACATCTGCGGGTTGGGCTTTGAGGTCCAATGCAACTTCGGCCAAACGGAGGTCCTGCGCGCGCAGGTATTGCATCGCGGCTGCCCCTGTCAGTGCCTCGATCCGGCGCACGCCCGCGCTGCTGGCACTGTCACCCAAGGTCACAAAGGCCCCGATATCGCCTGTTTGGCGCACATGTGTGCCACCACACAGTTCCAGTGAATAGGTATCGCCTGCAGCCCCTTTGCCGGACCCTGCCTGCTGACCCATGGAAACCACACGCACCTCATCTCCGTATTTCTCACCAAAGAGCGCCTGTGCCCCCATCGCGCGCGCATCATCGGGGGTCATGATCCGTGTCTCAACCGGTGCGTTCTGCCGGATATACGTGTTTACGTCCGCCTCCACCTGCGCCAATTCTTCAAGGCTAAGCGCCTGCGTATGGCTGAAATCAAATCGAAGACGGTCTTCCGCATTAAGAGAGCCACGCTGTGCCACATGATCGCCCAATGCGCAGCGCAACGCCTCATGAAGCAGGTGCGTGGCCGAATGGTTGGCCCGAATGGCCGTGCGCCGGGCGTGGTTAACCTCCAACACGGCTGCATCACCCGAGGACACAGTGCCTTCGGTGACTGTGGCAAAGTGAATGAACACACCCGCTGTCTTGCGCGTTTCAGTGATGTCCGCCTGCCCGCTGGCTGTTTTTAGAACACCAGTGTCGCCGACTTGGCCGCCGCTTTCTGCATAAAATGGCGTTTGGTTCAGCGCAATTTGAACCTCTTGGCCTTTTTGTGCTGACGTAACTGTGTCGCTGCCTTTGATGATGGCTACGATCTGGCCTTCGGCAACTTCGGTGTCGTAGCCCAGAAAATCGGTTGTGCCATGGCTGTCTGCAACATCAAACCAAACGGTCGCATCCGCAGCTTCGCCTGATCCCGACCATGCTGCGCGCGCCTTGGCCTTTTGTTCCGCCATCGCCGCATCAAATCCATCGGTGTCAACCGTGCGGCCTTTTTCACGCAGTGCGTCTTGGGTCAGATCCAGCGGGAAACCATACGTATCATAAAGCTTGAATGCCGCCGCCCCGGGCAAATCCGCAGCCTCGGGCAGTTGCGCCAATTCGTCATCCAACAGCTTCAAGCCACGGTCCAGTGTTTGCTTAAATCGTGTTTCTTCCTGCAACAGCGTTTGTTCAATCATGCTTTGCGCCTGCCCAAGCTCGGGATAAGCCGCGCCCATCTGGCGCACCAAGGCGGGAACCAGTTGGTGCATTACCGGGTCTTTGGTGCCCAGCAAATGGGCGTGCCGCATCGCACGGCGCATGATCCGGCGCAAAACATAACCGCGGCCGTCGTTAGATGGCATGACACCATCGGCCATCAAGAATGACGTTGACCGCAAATGGTCTGCAATCACGCGGTGGTGCGTTTTACCCGGCCCATCTGGTTCTGTGCTGGTGGCGTCGGCTGAGGCTTCGATCAGGCTGCGCATCAGATCCGTGCTGTAGTTGTCGTTGGTGCCCTGCAACAGCGCTGCAACCCGTTCGATGCCCATCCCGGTGTCAATGGATTGTGCGGCAAGATCCCGACGCGTGCCGTCTTCGAACTGCTCGTATTGCATGAAAACGAGGTTCCAGATTTCGACAAAGCGGTCGCCGTCTTCCTCCGGGCTACCGGGCGGCCCCCCCCAGATGTGATCACCGTGGTCATAGAAAATTTCTGTACACGGCCCACAAGGACCTGTGGGGCCCATCATCCAAAAGTTATCATTCGTCGCAATGCGGATGATGCGGTCTGCCGGCACGCCAACCTTTTTCCAGATTTCTGCGGCTTCGTCATCGGTGTGATAGATGGTGACATAGAGGCGGTCTTTTTCAATCCCCAAGTCGCGGGTAATCAAGTTCCAGGCAAAGGGGATCGCGTCTTCTTTAAAGTAGTCGCCAAAGCTGAAGTTCCCGAGCATCTCGAAAAACGTATGATGTCGCGCGGTATAGCCAACGTTATCCAAGTCGTTGTGCTTGCCGCCTGCGCGGACGCATTTCTGAGCCGTTGTCGCGCGTTTGTAATCGCGTGTTTCCACCCCGGTAAACAGGTTTTTAAATTGCACCATGCCGGAATTGGCAAACATCAATGTGGGGTCGTTGCGTGGCACCAAAGGGCTGGAGGCAACGACTTCATGGCCCTGTTTGTTGAAATAAGACAAGAAGGTAGAGCGGATGTCGTTCAGCGTTTGCATGATGCGGGCCTTCGGGCGTGAATTAAGATTGAAAGACCAAATAACCTTGCCTGTGGCGGCTGTCCACAAGTAGGCGCGTTAAAATGCAAAACGGGGCGCAGTGTGATGCCCTGCGCCCCGTCTGATTTGTTCTGGAAAAAAGCTGCGTTACGCTTCGAGTACGCCGTCGTCTTCTTTGCGTTCGCTTTCTGGCATGTCGAAATCAAGCCCGTGTGCTGCACGAATTTTATCTTCGATTTCCAATGCCATTTGTTGGTTCTCGCGCAAGAAGCCCTTGGCGTTCTCACGCCCCTGCCCGATGCGCTCATCGCCGTAGCTGAACCACGAGCCCGATTTGTCAACAACGCCCGCCGCGACACCCAAATCGAGCAACTCACCCATTTTTGAGATGCCCTCGCCGTACATGATATCAAACTCAACTTGTTTGAACGGTGCGGCCACTTTGTTTTTCACGACTTTGACGCGGGTGTGGTTGCCAACGACTTCGTCGCGGTCTTTCAGCGCGCCAATCCGGCGGATGTCCAACCGAACGGACGAGTAGAATTTCAGTGCGTTGCCGCCTGTCGTTGTTTCTGGCGAGCCGAACATAACGCCAATTTTCATGCGGATCTGGTTGATAAAGATTACCATGCAATTGCTGCGGCTGATGGATCCTGTCAGTTTGCGCATCGCCTGGCTCATCAAACGGGCTTGTACGCCGACCGAGCTGTCGCCCATGTCACCTTCAAGTTCGGATTTCGGGGTCAAGGCGGCGACGGAATCGACAATCACCATATTTACCGCACCAGACCGCACCAGCGTATCCGTGATCTCAAGCGCTTGTTCGCCCGTGTCAGGCTGGCTGATCAGCAACTCATCAAGATCAACGCCTAGCTTTTTGGCATACGTCGGATCAAGCGCATGTTCCGCGTCCACAAAGGCACAGACGCCGCCCGCTTTTTGCTGTTCGGCGACACAGTGCAGCGTCAGCGTCGTTTTACCCGAGCTTTCAGGCCCGTAAATTTCAACGATCCGACCCATGGGCAGGCCACCTATGCCCAAGGCAATATCCAAGCCAAGCGATCCGGTGGAGCTTGAGTTGATATCCTGAATGGCGCCTTCGGTGCCCAGTTTCATGATCGAACCCTTGCCGAATTGACGTTCGATCTGTGCCAGCGCGGAATCGAGCGCCTTTTGCTTGTCTGCTGATTTTTTGCTGTTCATGCTGAGTAAATCTGCCGTTGCCATTTCGTTTCCTCTTACTGTCACAGATCGTTCAGGTGAGCAATCATTGCTGTAGAACTCTGCGCGGATGTTCTTATTACGTTCCTTATGGGACTAAAAAGAGAACATTTCAATCAAAATTTCGATAAACTATAGTTTTCCGAAACTGGTTAAGGAGTGGTGTAGGAAATCAAATTGGTTTGTTTGGAGGCATCAAGGTCCACATACGACGCTGTGCGTGATTCAAAGCGCAATGTCGTTTCATTCAAAAAAATGTTTGTTATCAGGTGCTTTAATGCAGTTGTTTATGCACTGTATCGGTCAAGTCATTCAGAGAGAATGGTTTGGGCAGGAAGACAGAGTTGGGAATTTTCATCTGTGCCTCGCCAAAACTGTCTTCGGCATAACCTGAAACAAAGACCACACGGACTTCGGGCCGTTCCTTTAATGCTTCGCGGACCCAACTGGGCCCGTCCATACCGGGCATGACAACATCAGTAACAAACACATCCACGTTCAGCGATGTGTCTTCTAATGTGCGGAGCGCTGCTTCTGCGGAATCAGCCTCAAGCACGGTGTAGCCGCGCAAACGTAGGGCGCGGCTGGCAAAGGCGCGGACAGGCGCTTCGTCTTCGACAAGCAGTATAACCCCGTCCCCGTGTTTGCCGGTGGGTTTTGTGGTTTCTGTCTTGGTGCGGACAACGGCAGATTCCTGCACATCCAGAACGGGGAAATACAAAGTAAAACACGTGCCGCTTCCAACCGTGCTGTCGACAAAGATGTACCCGCCGGTCTGTTTGACGATCCCGTAAGCGGTGGATAGCCCAAGCCCGGTGCCTTCGCCGGTGCGTTTGGTGGTAAAGAAGGGCTCAAACACTTTTTGCAGCTTGTCAGATGGTATGCCCACGCCTTCATCCGTAACCTTCAGGGTGACATAGTCCCCGCTGGGGACAGATACCCGGTCGCGCTTTAGCGCTTCTTTGAGATGGGTGCATTGGGTGTCTATGCGAATTTCGCCACCATTTGGCATGGCATCGCGCGCGTTTACGACAAGGTTCATCAGCACTTGTTCCAACTGGCGTTTGTCGGCGCGGATGGGTTGCAATACAGGGTCGTGTGTCAGCGACAAGGTGACTTTTTCGCCGACCAGCCGGTTTAGAAGATGCGTCAGATCAGAGAGCGTATCGCGCATGTCCAACGTCTCTGGTCGGAGGGTCTGTTTGCGGGAAAAGGCCAGCAATTGCCCCACGAGTGCTGCCGCCCGGTTTGCGTTTTGGTTGATTTGCACCAGATCGCTAAAGTCCGGGTCCCCTTGGTCGTGGCGCAATAGCAAAAGGTCACAATGGCCCGAGATTGCTGTAAGCAAATTGTTGAAATCATGCGCGACACCGCCCGCCAACTGGCCAATCGCCTGCATCTTTTGGCTTTGGACGAACTGCGCCTCAAGCGATTTGAGCTCGGTTGCGTCACTTAGAACCGCAATCAGCGCAGGTTCGCCCGCCTCAAACACCTTGTTGAGCGTGACTTGCACAAAGACCTCTTTATCAGTGCGTTTGAGACGCAGAAACTCTGATGTTTGGCTTGCCCGCCCGGCCAAGGTGTCTTGCAGCCAATCGGTGATTGATCGCCCCAGCCCTTCCATGAGGTCTGACAGGTGCGCATTTGCCTCCAGATCGGACCCAATCAGGTTGGTTGCCATAGTGTTGAACGCCTGCACGTCGCCGTCTGGGCTGACACGCAAAAGCGGGACGGGCAGGTTTTGAAAAACATTCCACCCCTGTTGTGATATCGCGGTCTGTGAACCCGGTAGAAGATACAAGGCCCGTTTACCTTCGCCTGCCTCTACCTCGGCCACCAACATGCGTTTGCCGCCCGACGCCGTCGTCACTTCGCTGATTTCGCCAGCTTTGAGGGGCAGTGTCTTGAAAATACGATCCAAGGATTTTGGCTGGTCGCCAATCAACTGGCGTGCGGGATCATTCATATACAAAATAACATCGGTGAGCCCGAGCAGGATCATCGGCAAGACGGGTCCTTCGTGCTGAGTTGGCGCAATGGTAACGTCTTCGATGCGCCACAAGAACGCATCCCCATTGGCTTTGTGCACGGTCAGCCGAATATGGCCGCGGCGTGTGACCACGTCTTCTGCTGCGGACCCTTCGTTTTTGGCACGCGCGTGCAGCCGGAAAATATATCCTGCGGGGTTGGCAAGCGTCTTATCCAGCGTTGCAGCAAGTGTGGATTGTACGTCTGCTCCGAATTTCTTTCCGGCTGCTTGGTTATTGGAAAGGATTTGGCCGTCTTCCCCAACAACAAAGCTGGGGGCTGCATCATGTGCTAAAAACTCGGTCAGGACGGTCAGCGCATTTGCTTTGGCGCGCCGATGAAGTGCAACCATCACGGCCAAACCGGCACATATTGTCAGCAGTGATGCGGCGGCGGCGAATAACGCGGTTTGCAAAATGTTGCTGGGTGCGAAAACACCAAGAGCTGCCAGAAATCCGGCGGTACAGATAACAACGAGAAACCGTTTTTTAGCACCGATTGCGAATAGCGTTAACCGAGACGGCGTTAATGCGGTGCTGCTGGACAATTTCGACCTCCTCGGCGACGAATCATATTCTCATCAAAACGCCTTAAGAGTTAATCCCGTCTTAACCATGAACGTTGATGCGCGCTAAAGTTGTGTAATGCGTGCCTCATGGTGCAGTCAAGTGTGCCGTATAGAACCCATCGCCTTGTTCGCTCACTGCAAATTGTTTCTGATAGGTGCAATTCCAGCCGGTATTTTCGTTCAAAAAGCGCGCCACTATTTCTGCGTTCTCGCATGTCAGAATGGAGCACGTCGCGTAGGCAAGCACACCCTGAGGGGCAACCAAACGGGCGGCGTCTTGCAAAATACCGAATTGAGTTTCAGTCAATTCATCAAGCCGTTCTTGCGTCAAAGCCCATTTGCCTTCGGGTGCGCGCCGCCACGCGCCGCTGCCCGAGCAAGGGGCGTCGCACAGAACCAGATCAAAAGGTGCATGGTCAGCCAAGGCGGCAGTTGTCAGTTGGGTGATGGTGTCCCCGGCCCGTGTGGCGCGTGCAGACAAGTCTTTCATGCGGTTCGGGTTGGCATCATGGGCAGACACGCGGCGCGCGTTTTGGGCCGCCAAAGCCAGCGCCTTACCACCGCCCCCTGCACAGAAATCCAAACAGTTAAAGGCGTGGGGCAATGCGTCGACAACCGCCTGCGACGCGGCATCCTGCAATTCGACCAACCCTGATTGATAGACATTTGTATTGCGCAGTTTGCGCGCGCCATCCCCCAAAGTGATGGCGTTTTCGGACAAGTCGTTTTCGTAGGCTTCAATGCCTTCGGCACGCAACAGCGACAGGATATCGCTGCGGGTTGTCCGGCGGCGGTGCGCGCGTACCGTCACGGGCGCACGTTGTTGTAGCAAATCAGCCGTAGTTTGTGCGGCGTCACCAAGGCTGTCGCTGAAGTGCTTCATGAGCCAATCGGGAATATTCCACCGATCCGCCTGCGTCATTGGTTCGGGCGAAAAGGCGCGTTCTTCTGGTGTCAGGGGCGTCGGCGCATAGCCTTCGGCGGTAAATGTCTCCTCTGGATCGGCGCCTTGGTGCCGCATCAAGCCGATCATCATCGCCCTGCCCGTCAAACCGCTGCCCAGCCACTGCGCTGACGCCCGCACACGCAACGCGTCAAATACGTGGTCCCGCACCGCTGCCCTGTCTTTGGACCCGGCATACCGGTTTTGACGGCCCCAGCGGGTCAGCGCCTGTTCAGCGGCAAGCCCGTCGGCGACGGCGTCCAGAACCGCAATGGCGGCAGCCACGCGTGCAGCAGGTGTCATGACGGTCTCCTGGTGATCAAGCCAAAGGGGTTACCCTGCGCGGTAGTTAGGACTTTCACGGGTAATCTGGACGTCATGCACATGGCTTTCTTTCAGACCGGCCCCAGTGATTTTTACGAAGCTGCAGTTGGTGCGCATCTCTTCAACAGTTGCGCATCCGGTATAACCCATCGCGGCGCGCAAACCGCCCACCAGTTGGTGCAATACTGCCCCGGCAGACCCTTTGTAGGCCACTTGGCCCTCGATCCCTTCGGGCACCAGTTTGTCGCTGGCGGCATCCTTTTGGAAATACCGGTCCGCAGACCCGCTGGCCATTGCGCCCAGACTGCCCATGCCGCGGTAGCTTTTAAAGCTGCGGCCTTGATACAGGATCACCTCGCCGGGGGATTCGTCGGTGCCCGCGATCATACTGCCGACCATGGCGCAGGACGCGCCCGCCGCAATCGCTTTGGCAAAATCACCTGAAAACTTGATGCCACCATCGGCAATCACCGGTATGTCGCCTGCTGCTGCTGCGCAATCCATGATCGCTGTCAACTGCGGCACGCCAACGCCCGCAACCATGCGGGTGGTGCAGATCGACCCTGGGCCAATGCCGACTTTAACCGCATCGGCACCCGCATCAATCAGCGCGCGGGTTGCCTCGCCGGTTGCTACGTTGCCGGCCACGATTTGCACCTCATTGCTAAGGTTCTTGGCGCGCCGCACAGCGGCTGCCACCCCTTCGGAGTGCCCATGCGCGGTGTCGATCACGATCATGTCGGCGCCTGCATCCACCAAGGCTTGCGAGCGTTCAAATCCTGCGTCCCCCACCGTGGTGGCCGCGGCAACGCGCAAGCGCCCCAGATCATCTTTGCAAGCGGTCGGGTTCAAGACAGCCTGTTCGGTATCTTTCAAAGTCAAAAGTCCCGTCAGTTTACCGGCACCATCAGTGACCAGCAACTTTTCGATCCGCCGCGCTTTCATCAGGCTGATGGCTTCGTCGCGGTCCGCAGGTTCAGCCAGAATAGCAAGGTTATCTGTTGTCATCATGACCGACACCGGTGTGTCATCGTCGCTGGCAAAACGCATGTCACGGTTGGTCACAATGCCCACGACCCGGCCCTGTTCGTCGACCACCGGAAAGCCTGTGACCCGGTAGCGTTCTTGCAGCGCTTTGGCATCGGCCAGCGTCTGATTTGCGCGTAACGTGATGGGGTTGTAGACAATACCGCTTTCAAACCGTTTGACGCGCCGGATCGCTTTGGCCTGCTGATCAATCGTCAGGTTGCGGTGAACAACCCCAATGCCGCCAGCCTGTGCCATCGCGATCGCCATGCGCGCCTCGGTTACCGTATCCATAGCAGAGCTGAGCAACGGGATGTTCATCGAGATGGATTTGGTTACGCGCGTGCGTGTATCTGCGGTCGACGGCAGCACCGAAGAAGCCCCCGGTACAAGCAATACATCATCAAAGGTCAGAGCCTCGCGAATCTCCATGGCATACCTCGCAGTAGGAGTGGTTCATTTGGCAGTTTCCTATTTCACGGGTCTGGCCAAATGGAAAGAGGCTAATTTACGCGTCTGTGTTCTGGCGCAGGCATTGCCAAACTCCTACCTTGGGGGCAAAACTTTGCCAAAGTAATTGAAAGGAAGTGGGAAAATGTCGGGACATGGATATGAAAGCGGCAGATTAGACCTGCCTTTTGTGGGGATCAGCACGTTTGGCAAACGCCCCTATGTGTCGGATTGGTCGCAGATCGACGCTGATGTTGCGGTTCTGGGTGCGCCTTTTGATGCGGGCACGCAATGGCGGTCTGGCGCGCGGTTTGGTCCGCGCGGGGTGCGCGAGGCATCGACCTTGTTCAGCTTTGGACATGCGGGGGCCTACGACCACGAAGATGACGCGACTTATTTGCCCGCAGATGTGCGCATCGTCGATATGGGGGATGCTGATATCGTGCACACAGACACGACAAAAAGCCACGCCAATATCGAAACGGGCGTGCGCGCAGCTTTGGCGGCTGGCACCCTACCGGTGGTCATCGGTGGGGATCATTCGATCAATATCCCCTGTATTCGCGCCTTTGACGGGCCAGAATACACTGGCGCGCCGTTCCACATTCTGCAAATCGACGCACATCTTGATTTCGTTGATGAACGCCACGGTGTCCGCCATGGGCACGGCAACCCGATGCGCCGGGCGGCTGAACAAAGCTATGTTCGTGGCATGACCCAAGTAGGCATCCGCAATGTCAGCTCAACCGCACGCGAAGGCTACGCGGATGCGCGCGCCATGGGGTCCGAGATTATCTCGGTCCGGCAGGCGCGTAATCTGGGCGTCGACGCGCTTTGCACCAAGGTGCCTGCCGGGGTGCCGCTGTATATCACCATAGACATTGATGCTTTTTGCCCGTCGATTGCACCCGGCACAGGCACACCCAGCCATGGCGGGTTTCTGTACTACGAGGTGCTGGAACTGTTGCAGGGGGTGATTCAGACAAACCCTGTCATTGGGATCGATCTGGTTGAGGTCGCACCGGATTACGACCCCACGGGCAGCACGTCGATCTTGGCGGCGCAAGTCTTGCTGAATGCACTTGGGTTTATCTTTCATGCACGGGGCCAAAACCCGACGCTTTGCCCGTGAATTGAATATACCAGCGATGCTCATGAAGTTTATGATAATTACGGGCTGCGAATGCCGCGACAGATGCATTATGTGACGCGGACTGGCCTGTAATTTGACAGCTGCCGGTTATGTTTGGCCCAAGACATCCAGAAGGCGTACAAAAGTCATGAGCAACGATCCTCTTGTGGTATTCACCCCCTCCGGCAAAAGGGGCACATTTCCGGTGGGCACGCCAATCCTTACGGCTGCGCGGCAATTGGGCGTTGATCTTGATTCCGTCTGCGGCGGGCGCGGAATTTGTTCCAAGTGTCAGATCACCCCAAGTTATGGCGAGTTTTCGAAACACGGGGTTAGCGTCAAAGACGATGCGCTGTCAGATTGGAACAAGGTTGAGCAGCGCTACAAGGACAAGCGCGGGCTGATTGACGGGCGTCGCTTGGGCTGTCAGGCCACAGTGCAAGGTGACATCGTGATCGATGTGCCGCCCGAAAGCCAAGTGCACAAACAGGTCGTACGCAAACGGGCCGAGGCGCGCGATATCATTCTGGACCCATCGACCAAGCTTTACTATGTCGAGGTGGCAGAACCGGACATGCACGATCCGTCAGGTGATCTTGAACGCTTGCGGGACGCCTTGCGCGACCAGTGGAAATTAGAAGACGTTGCGGCCGATCTGCATATTTTGCAAACCATGCAGCCGATCTTGCGCAAGGGCGACTGGAAGGTCACCGTGGCTGTCCATTTGGGCGACCAAGAAAACACTCCGCGGATCATGAACATCTGGCCGGGCTATTACGAGGGCACGGTCTACGGCCTTGCCGTCGATTTGGGGTCAACCACGATCGCTGCGCATTTGTGTGATCTGCAAACCGGCGAGGTGTTGGCGTCGTCTGGCGTGATGAATCCGCAAATCCGTTTTGGCGAAGACCTGATGAGCCGGGTCAGCTATTCCATGATGAACGCAGGTGGCGCGGATGAAATGACCCGTGCGGTGCGCGAAGGCATGCGTGCGCTGTTTACGCAGATCGCGACCGAAGCCGAGATCGACAAGCAATTGATCGTGGATGCGGTCTTTGTCTGCAACCCGGTGATGCACCATCTGTTTTTGGGCATTGACCCTTTTGAATTAGGCCAAGCGCCCTTTGCGCTGACCACCAACAACGCGCTGCGCCTGCGAGCCGATGATCTGGAGCTTAACATCCACCCCTCTGCCCGCGTCTACCTACTGCCTTGTATCGCGGGGCATGTGGGGGCTGATGCGGCGGCAGTGGCATTGTCTGAAGCACCAGACAAATCCGATGACCTTGTGTTGGTTGTGGATGTGGGCACCAATGCTGAAATCTTGCTGGGCAACAAGGAAAAGGTGCTGGCTTGTTCATCGCCCACCGGCCCCGCGTTTGAAGGGGCGCAAATCAGCTCGGGGCAGCGCGCGGCCCCGGGTGCGATTGAGCGTGTTGAAATTGACCCCGTCACCAAAGAGCCGCGCTTTAAGGTCATCGGCAGCGATTTGTGGTCCGACGACCCTGCGTTCCATTCGGAAATCGGAGCGTCTGGTATCACCGGCATCTGCGGATCCGGCATTATCGAAATGGTGGCCGAGATGCGCATGAACGGCATCGTCGATGCGCCCGGCCTGATTGGCGCGCCCGAGCAAACCGGTACCAAACGCTGTTTCCTCGATGGCCGCACCTATTCGTATCTGGTCTATGATGGCACCGATCAAGGTGGGCCGCGCATCACGGTGACCAATCGCGATATCCGCGAGATTCAGATGGCAAAGGCTGCGCTGTACTCGGGCGCGCGTTTGCTTATGGATAAATTTGGGGTCGATCAGGTGGACCGCGTGGTTCTGGCTGGGGCTTTTGGCGCGCATATCTCATCGAAACACGCGATGGTGCTCGGGATGATCCCGGATGCCCCATTGGACAAGGTCACCTCGGCGGGGAATGCTGCGGGAACAGGTGCGCGTATCGCTTTGCTGAATACCAAAGCGCGCGCCGAGATTGAGGCAACCGTTGGCGCCATTCACAAGATCGAAACTGCGATCGAACCGCGGTTCCAAGAACACTTCGTCAATGCATCGGCCATTCCAAACGCTGTTGAACCCTTTCCCATCCTGAACGCGTTAGTCACCTTGCCAACAGAGACGTTCAATACCGGCGGCGGCGAAGGGTCCGGCTCAGGTGGGCGGCGCAGAAAGCGGCGCGCATGAGCACCAGTAATGCAGATCAAAAGGCCTTTTGGGAAACCTTCGCAGATCTCTGGGTAACCAGGCAAACGGACCTGGATGCCCTGTTCACCCCTGTATTGGACGCGCTAATGGACCGCGCTGCGTTGCAGCCCGGCCAAACGGTACTGGATATAGGCTGTGGAACAGGAACGAGCGCCCTGCAGGCTGCAAAGGCGGTAGGGCCTGAGGGTCATGTCACAGGCGCGGATATCTCAGAGCCGATGTTGGTGCGCGCCCGGGCAACCGCGACAGGGGTGCCAAACCTGACGTTCCAGACCGCAGATGTTGCCGAACATCCTTATGCGCCTGGGTCATTTGATCATGTGATTTCCCGCTTTGGCGTGATGTTTTTTGCCGATCCCACCGCTGCTTTTTCGAATATTCGCAAGGCGATGATCCCCGGCGCAACTTTGACGATGGCGTGTTGGTCGGTTTTGGATCAGAACCCTTGGTTTTCCGTTCCAATGTATGCTGCCAAGAAACAGCTTGGTGCGCCGCCCCGGTTGGATCCTGATGCGCCGGGTCCATTAGCCTTTCGCGATATTGACAGGGTGAGTGGCATTTTAAAGGACGCAGGGTTTGCCCAAGTTTCAGGACAGGCAGTACAGTTGCATCTGACCCCGTTGGGTGACCTTGGTGAAGTCGCGGCCCATGCAGCAACCATTGGGCCTGCTGCGCGCACCTTTGAATTTTTTGAAGGTACGCAAGACGACTTTGACGTCGTGGCGGCAGATGTTGCAGAAGCTTTCGCAGACTACATGACCAAAGATGGCGCGCGCGTTCCCGCCGAGATCAATTTTTTCACCGCGACGGCACCGGCGCACACGGGTACTTGACGCGCCTTTGGGCAATCCCTATTCGGTACACGGCGCGCGGGTATGGTGAAAAGGTATCACGGCAGCTTCCCAAGCTTTAGTTACGAGTTCGATTCTCGTTACCCGCTCCACCGCAAATCTTTGATTTATTAACGTTAAAAGATGACCTCTTCGGTGGAGGACCCGCTTTGTTGACGGCACCGTTCTGCAATACGCTACGCTGAATTCAGTCTAGTTCGAAGGTCAAACCAAAGGTGAACAGGCTGTCCAGTGAATCGCCATCCGCCGGGATGTACTGCGCAAACACGTTCTTGTAACGCGCCTGAAGGCCGACAAATGGCACGAGATCTCCCGCGGAATACCTAAATTCATCACCGTCACCTGGGTAGAGCGCCAACGCAAAGAAAACGCCAATGTCAAAGTCGGTGGCCACTTCGTAGTCGTAGCCTACGGACGCTAAGGCCGACACTTTTTTGTAACTATTGTAGTACAAGCCAATGCTATAGTTGAGTTCGCGTTCCCAAGTAAGGAATGCGCCCGGATTGAACTCCTGAAAGTCGCGCGTGGCGCCAACGTGATTGGACCCCAACAAAATGGACAGACGATCAGGGCCAGCAAAGCTGCTGTGGGGGGCCAAAAGCGCCAAGGCAGTCGTAACATAAAGTGCGGTTGATTTCATGGCGTGGGCTCCTTACCGATCCGTGTATGTAGGCATAACGGGTTCTAACATCCGGTTAATCTTTACAATTTAAGACAACTTTAAGATGTCAAAATCAAGGCATATAAAGCGCCACGAATTGTTTTCGCTTTGGGGGTGAAAAATTCGGATGACCACACCGAGATTTGGTATGTGTTTAAGACAGCGATCCATTTTCAATAATGTTGCGAAACGTTAATGAAAACAGGTGCGTAAGGAAGTTTGGATTGCAGCCTTCGCAAGGTCAATGCCGGCGTCGCATGTGGTAAACGGATCACATTTGTCTGCCCTTAATTTTGGCAAGACGACCTCTTTGACCGTGTCGCATCTTGGCAAGCTTTGATTTGTGGACTAGGTCCCGCGGAATGGAACTTGCGTATCACACCCCCCTTTCCGACGACGCGCAGATTGCGCAAGGCATCTTGTCGCCTGCACCTTTGGCTATGGCGGATCAAGTCCGTTTTTCAGAGCTTGACGTGCTGAACCACGTCAACAATGCGGTGTACATGCAGTGGTTTGAACGCGTGCGTGTCAAATACGTCCAAATCTGGGGGATGTCGCGGGACCTTGGCAAAGGCACAGGCCCGCGTATCGTGATCCGGTCGGCCAACATTCATTACAAGCAAGAAATGCTCATGGATGAGGATTACATCGTGACCTGCCGGTGTACCGCTTTTCGATCAACGTCATTCTCTATGCAGCAAGAATTGTGGTCAGGCGGCACGATGCGCGCCAGCATCGCTTGCGTCTTGGTCTTGCTGCAGCCAGATGGGTCCGGCCGCTACCCTATCCCGGATGCGCTGCGGGAGCGGTTCATTGAGATCGATGGCGCGGTGGTCGAAAGCTAACAGGTCACGCAGTGTGACGTTGCACAAAATCCACCAATTGCGCGGTTGATCCGTCTTTGCCCGTGGCCGGTGCGGTCCCTTCAACAACGGGTTGCAGGGACGTGGCCAACTCTTTGCCAAGCTCTACCCCCCATTGGTCAAAAGAGTTTATGCCTAAAATCACGCCTTCGACGAACACGCGATGCTCATAGAGCGCCACGATTTGACCAAGCATGAAAGGGTCCAGCTTGGGGTATATCAACGTGACTGATGGGCGATCACCTGCAAAGACACGGTGCTTGGCCTGACGCATCAGCTCTTCCCCGGTAAAGCCCGCTTTTTCCATTTTCGCCAATGCTTCATCCAGCGAACGGCCGCGCATCAGCGCCTCAGACTGGGCCAGACAATTGGCGATCAACAGCTTGTGGTGATGGGCGAGTTCAGGTTCATGCCCTTGTGCCGCGACCATGAATTCGCATGGAACAACGCGTGTGCCTTGGTGCAGCAATTGATAAAATGCGTGCTGCCCATTCGTGCCAGCCGCACCCCAAACGATAGGGCCGCTGTCGACCTCAACCATAGCACCTTGCATCTGAACGGATTTGCCGTTTGATTCCATCTCAAGCTGTTGAAAGTAATCGGGAAGTTTGGCCAGCCGTTGATCATACGGCAAGACCGCCCGGCTGGTGTATCCGCAGATTTGCGCGTGCCAGATGCCAACAAGCGCGTACAGCATAGGCACGTTTTCATACCATTCGGCTGCTTGGAAATGGTGATCCATCGCTTGCGCACCGCGCAGGAAAGCGTCAAAGCCCTTTGGCCCAATTGCGATCATGATTGACAGACCAATCGGTCCCCACATCGAATAGCGCCCGCCAACCCAGTCCTCAAACCCAAAAACCTGATCTGCGGAAATGCCAAAGTTAGCCGTTAAGTCGTCCGCCGTGGACAGGGCTGCAAACTGCGTGCCGGGATCGCCGCCGTGATCGACCATCCACGCGCGCGCGGTGCGGGCGTTGGTCATCGTTTCGATCGTCGTAAAGGTTTTGGAGGCCACAATCACCAAAGTGGTTTTGGCATTCAGGCCCCTGAGGGTATCTGCGATGTGCGCCCCATCCACATTCGAGACAAAGTGACACTTTGGTCCGTCGTGATAGGGGGCCAAAGCCTCAACCGCCATGGCCGGACCCAGATCAGACCCGCCAATGCCGATATTGACCACATCGGTGATGCTGCTCTTACGCGTTTTGTCGGCAAAGGCGCGCATCCGAGCCAAGGTGTCGCGCACGCCCGGGATGACATCGACCCCGTCAACGGTGACAGAGCCACCATCCAAGTTGCGCAGTGCGGTGTGGAGGACGGCACGCCCTTCGGTGTCATTGATGGGTTCGCCGGCGAACATTGCGGTGCGTTTGGTCATAACGCCGGCTGCTGGCAGCAGCGCGCCCAACGCCTCTAGGGTGTGTTGATCAATGTTGGTTTTGGAGAAATCGAACAGCAGATCCCCAGTTTGGGCGCTGAAACTTTGCGCGCGGTCGCTGTCTTGGAACAGGTCTGTGATGCTGCGATCTTGGGTTGTTTTGTGGATTGCACGCAAAGCGTCCCACTGCGGTTTTAAGCTGCCCAATGAACTGTTCCCCCTGTCATAACGGCCCCAATGGGTGCTTGTTCTGGTGGTAAATGCATCGCTTTGTCGAGTGCGGCGCGCTTTTCTTCACCGAATATCACCAAGTGCTTTTCGAGCGCACCGGTCAGGACTGGTGCGCTAAGCGTGATGCGCGGCTCGGGTTGTGTATCTGTGTCAATGGCGCAAACCGCCTGTGCGTTGGCGTCCAAGGCTGCAGCCAACCCCGTGGCGCCGGGAAAGAGTGATGCTGTGTGCATATCTGCTCCCATGCCAAGCAGCAAAACGGATAACGGCAGGTGTGTCTCCAGTTCATTTGACAAGACGGGGGCCGCTTCATGTGCGGTCATGCCGTCTTTGTAAAATGGAAGAAAGGTCGCCTTATCGGCTGCACCTTGCAACAATCGCGACCGGATCAACCCTGCGTTGGATCGGTCATGGGTATCCGATACCCAGCGTTCATCAGACAGCATGACCGTGACGCGCGACCAGTCCAAAGACACAGCGCTTAACACATCAAAAATGGGCCCCGGAGTTGTGCCGCCCGGGACGGCCAGGCTGACTTCTGGGTTCGTCAATAACGCGTTCTTAAGCGCGCCTGCCAGCTTGTCAGCCAAGCTCATTGCGAGGATATCGCGGTCTGCGTATTCAATGATATTCATAACGGGTCCCCCAAGTTCGGGTTACAAGGCTTTCCATTCGCGATTGTCCCGGCGCATCAGTTGGGTAGACGCATCCGGTCCTTCGCTGTGGCTGTCATACGGCTTGGGCACATCCCCGCGTTGTGTCCAACCATCAATAATCGGGTCGGTCCATGCCCATGCGGCTTCGACTTCGTCATCGCGCATAAACAATGTCTGATTGCCGCGGATAACGTCCATGATCAACCGCTCATAAGCGTCCACGTTTTCGCCACCGTCAGGCCCAAGCGCCTCGGCAAAGGTCATGTCGAGCGGCACATCAATCAACCGCATCCCGCCGGGGCCCGGTTCTTTGATCGTCACTCCCAAGGTGATCCCTTCGTTTGGTTGCAAGCGGATCGACAAAACATTGCGGTGCCGTCCTGCGTCCTCAGCGAAAATCGAATGCGGTGTTTCTTTAAACACCACTGTAATTTCGCTTGAGCGCGCCTTCATCCGCTTGCCCGTGCGCAAATAAAACGGCGTCCCGGCCCACCGCCAATTGGCAATGTGCGTTTTGAGCGCCAGAAAGCTTTCTGTTTTTGAACGCGGGTTGCCGGCGGCAGTACGGTAATCGGGCCATTCTTCAGGGTCATCCGGGTCAGCATCATATTGGCCGCGTACGACATGGTGTGGCTCTACCGGATCAAGCGCGCGGATAACCTTGAGCTTTTCGTCGCGCACGGCATCCGGGTCAAACCGCGAGGGGGGTTCCATAGCAATCAGGCACAAAAGCTGCATCAGGTGGTTTTGCACCATGTCACGCATGGCCCCTGCCCGGTCATAATATTCGCCGCGTCCACCCACACCCACCGTTTCAGCAACGGTGATCTGAATGTGATCAACGAATTGGCTGTTCCACAACGGTTCAAACAACATGTTGCCAAAGCGTACCGCCATCAGGTTTTGCACGGTCTCTTTGCCCAAATAGTGGTCAATCCGGTAGATTTGCCGTTCGTCGAAATAGCGCGCCAAGGTGGCGTTTAATTCCTGTGCCGTGGCCAGATCGCGACCGAAAGGCTTTTCAACCACAATCCGGGCGCGCCGGTCCGCAAGGCCATGACTTTGCAGACGTTCTGCTAGGCTTTCAAACAGCGACGGCCCGACCGAAAAATAATAGGCCTCGATGCGGTCGATCGAAACAACTTTGGTTTTGAGCTCTTCCCAACCGCGTTCGCCCGTGGCGTCGATTGAGACATACGACACACATTCCAGAAACCCGGCCAAGGTACCGTCATCGCAATCGGTGCCTTCATTGAATTCTATGATCGCGTCAGCCACCATGGCGATATATGCATCATCATCCATTTCTGTGCGCGCCGCGCCAATGATGCGCGCTGACTTTGGCATCTGTCCTGCACAATAACGGCGAAAGAGCCCGGGCAGGATTTTGCGACGGGCCAAATCCCCTGTGCCACCGAAAATGACCAGATCAAAAGGCTCTACGGGAATGACGCGTGAGACCATGTTTTCACCTTTCCATGCCGATGCAAGCAATCTGTTCGAGCAGCGACGCTACCCGTTTGGGTGTCCTGTTAGCGCAAACATCAGTGCTTGCCAAGAGTTCACAAGACCGTGCACCGTTCTTTGGTGCTGTTTTCATATCGAAGTTTCTGACCTAAAGGAAAGGCAAGGCGAGCGAATTCAAGGACTAACGCGCTATGAGAGATCAGGTTGAAGCAAATGTGGGCAAATTCGAAGACCCCGCATGGACGGCACAGGGTGAGCCACGTGCGCGCGTTCGCCTGTCTGACCCAAAGACGTTGTGGTTTAACACGGGTACGCTGTGCAATATCGAATGCGTGAACTGCTATATTGAAAGCAGCCCGTCCAATGACGCGCTGGTTTATATCACCGTGCAAGACGTCAAAGACTATCTTGACCAGATTGAACAGCGTGGCTGGCCTGTGACAGAAATCGCCTTTACGGGCGGCGAACCGTTTATGAACCCCGCTATGATCGATATTACGCGCGCCGCATTGGAACGTGGGCATGACGTGTTAATTTTGACGAATGCGATGCGTCCGATGATGCGCAAAAAGATGCAAAAGGGTTTGCTTGAGCTAAACAAGGCCTTTCCGGGCAAGCTAACTCTGCGCATTTCTGTTGATCATTACGAACCATCCATTCACGACTCTGAACGTGGTGTCGGCGCCTTTGACAAGACGCTGACCGGCATGCGCTGGCTGCGCGACAATGGCTTTACAATGGCTGTGGCGGGACGTTCGATTATGGCCGACAGCGATGCTCAAAGCCGTGCGGGCTATCAGGCGTTTTATGAAAAACACGGGTTTGATATTGACGCGAGCGATCCAAGTATGACCGTTTTGTTTCCAGAAATGGACACCAAAGTCGAAGTCCCAGAAATTACAACTGCGTGTTGGGGCATATTGGACAAATCGCCCGATGCATTGATGTGCGCTTCATCCCGGATGGTCGTGAGACGCAAAGGCGCCGCACGCCCTGCTGTTTTGGCCTGTACGCTACTGCCGTATTCGCCCGAATTTGAGATGGGGGAAACATTGGCAGAAGCAGAGCGTGACGTCGCCCTGAACCACCCACATTGTGCAAAGTTCTGCGTTCTGGGCGGTGCCAGCTGCTCTGCGTGATCTAATGCAGCGTGAATTCGCCCGTTACGTTCCGCCATTCGCCACTGCTTAGCAGTTTTCGATGGGTAAAACGCACAGAGTGTAGGGGACCGTCGATTTCCGACTGCCAGAATTCCACAAACTTGAAGAGCTTTGGATGGTCAGGCGCCAGATCGTAATCTTGCCAGATATAGCTGTTCAGCACATGGGTGTAGTCTGGCATGTGATAGAAAAACTCAGCCGTTGTCAGGCCGTATCCCTTCAGCATTAACTCAGTCTCAGTTGGGGGCATTTTCACCTCTTTTTTTGCTTGCTTTTGTTCAGCATGCCACAGATAAATTACTTTTCAATAAAAACAGTATGTTATCACTTTATCGTCGCGGCTGCTAAGTGGCGGCAGACTCTGGGATTGCACCCTATATGTCCCCTCTGCTATGCTGTGCATACAAGATATAGACCCTGCAGAAAAAATGGGCAGACCACGTGAGCGACACACCACAACCTCCTGAAAACGATGATGAAATGGCCCCGGAACGCCCCGCGTACGATGGCCCGTCGATCAGTATCGAAAGCGAGATGCGCACGTCCTATCTGGATTACGCCATGTCGGTCATCGTCAGCCGAGCGATCCCGGACTTGCGTGATGGGTTGAAACCGGTGCACCGCCGCATCCTGTTTGCGATGCATGAAACCGGCAATACCCATGACAAATCATACCGCAAATCGGCGCGGCCTGTGGGCGACGTGATGGGGCAAGATCACCCGCACGGCGATAGCGCGATTTACGATGCCCTTGTGCGGATGGCGCAAGATTTTTCTATGTCGTTGCCGCTCTTGGATGGGCAGGGCAATTTTGGGTCGATGGACGGCGATAACCCGGCCGCGATGCGCTACACTGAGGTGCGCATGGATAAACCAGCCGCCTATTTGCTAGCCGATATCGACAAGGACACGGTCAATTTTCAAGATAACTACGACGGTAAGCAAAAAGAGCCTACCGTCCTGCCTGCGCGCTTTCCCAATATGCTGGTCAATGGCGCGGGCGGTATCGCCGTGGGCATGGCGACGAATATCCCGCCGCACAACTTGGGCGAAGTCGTCGATGCGACCTTGGCGCTGATCGAAGAGCCGGACCTGACGTCTGAACAGTTGATCGAATACGTGCCTGGCCCCGATTTTCCGACGGGTGGCATCATGCTGGGACGGACGGGTGCGCGCAAAGCCTATCTTGAAGGGCGTGGGTCCGTGATTGTACGGGCCAAAACCCGCGTCGAAGAAATTCGCAAAGATCGCTGGGCCATCGTCGTGGATGAAATCCCCTATCAAGTGAACAAAGCGACGATGATTGAAAAAATCGCCGAGCAAGTGCGCGAGAAAAAGATCGAAGGGATTGCCCACGTCCAAGACGAATCCGATCGTAATGGTGTGCGGGTGGTGGTTGAGCTGAAACGTGATGCAACGGCCGAGGTCGTGATGAACCAGCTGTACCGGTTCACGCCGATGCAGACCTATTTCGGCTGTAACATGCTGGCGCTGAACGGCGGACGCCCGGAACAGCTGACCCTGCGCAAGTTCCTGACGTATTTCATCGACTTCCGGGAAGAAGTCGTCGCCCGGCGCACCGCCTATCTGTTGCGCAAAGCGCGCGAACGTAGCCACGTTCTGTGCGGTCTGGCTGTTGCGGTAACAAATATCGACGAAGTGGTCGCGACTATCCGGTCCTCTGCTGACGCGGCCGAAGCGCGCGAAAAGCTGATGACGCGCCGGTGGCCGGCGCAAGATATTCTGCCCTACATTGCGCTGATTGATGACCCGACGCATACGGCCAATGACGACGGCACCTATAACCTGTCTGAAACACAAGCCCGCGCGATCCTTGATCTGCGCCTGCAGCGTCTGACCCAGATCGGTGTCAAAGAAGTCACGGATGAGTTGGAAGAGTTGGCGGGTAAGATCAAGGAATACCTGGAAATTCTAGGATCGCGCGACCGGATCATGACCATCATCGCAGATGAGCTGCGCGAAGTGCGCGATTTATTTGCCGTTCCCCGTCGCACAGAGATTGTCGACTGGTCTGGCGACATGGAAGACGAAGACCTGATCGCGCGCGAAGACATGGTCGTCACTGTGACCTCGGGTGGGTATATCAAGCGCACACCTCTGGCTGATTTCCGCAGCCAACGCCGGGGCGGTAAGGGCCTTGCGGGGATGCAGACGAAAGAAGAAGACGTCGTCACCACGCTGTTCGTAGCCAACACGCACACGCAACTGTTGTTCTTCACGACCGACGGGATGGCCTACAAGCTGAAGACGTGGCGCTTGCCGCAAGGCGGTCGCACGGCCAAAGGCAAAGCCATAATTAATATTTTGCCAATCCCACAAGGGGTTTCTGTTGCCGCGATTCTACCGATTGATCGTGATGAAAAAGACTGGTCCGAACTGCAGATTGTTTTCGCCACATCTGCGGGTACAGTCCGCAGAAATGCCCTGTCAGATTTCACCAATGTGAAATCCAACGGCAAAATCGCGATGAAATTTGAAGACGACCATGCCGAAACGACGTTGATCAATGCCAAAATCGCCTCTCCCGATGAAGATGTGATGTTGGTGACCGCGTCTGGTCGCGCGATCCGGTTCCCCTCTACCGATGTGCGGGTATTTAATTCGCGGTCATCAGTTGGTGTACGCGGGGTCAAGCTGACCGGCTCTGACAAAGTGGTGTCTATGTCTGTGATCCGCCATTTTGACGCCACCTCGGATGAACGGGCGGCGTATTTGAAAATGCGCCGGGCTATGGCTGGGTTGGCAGATGATGCCGACGCCCCCAGCGATGACGAAGAAACCGACGCAAATGCGACCATCAGCCCCGACCGTTATGCAGAGATGTCAGCGGCGGAAAATCTGATCCTGACGCTAACGGCAGGTGGTGCGGGCAAACTAAGCTCAAGTCACGATTACCCCGTGCGCGGGCGTGGTGGCATGGGTGTGCAAGCGATGGATAAAGCCATGCGCGGCGGTGCGCTTGTGGCCTCCTTCCCGGTAGAGATGGATGACCAGATCATGCTGGCCACCTCAAAGGGGCAATCAATCCGCGTGCCTGTTGAAGGCATCTCGTTCCGGTCACGGTCTGCAGGCGGTGTGAAGGTCTTTGACACCGGAAAGGGCGAAGAAGTCGTCAGCGTCGCCTGGATCGCGGATCAGGGTGAAGAAGACGGCGAAACTGAAGCAGAATAGTCTTACGACACGGCCTGCACTACGATGCAGGCCGTTTTGTTTTGTCAGTCTACGGGGCGTCGCTGCCCTTCAACCGCGACTTTTTCAAAAGAACGCCCCATGCGTACCTCGTCGAAAAACACAACTTGCGTGGGCATCGGCCCGCGATGTTCGCTGACAAACGAACGATAAATGCCGTATTTGAAATAGTAGGCTTTGGGTTTGTAGTTTTGATTGAACGGATGTGACGCCACGCGTTTGCCGTTCTTATATACATCCAGCGCACCGGGTGCTGTCTTGGTGTTCAGCCGCACTGCAAAATCTGTCCATTTGCCGCGCATCTCGCTGATCGTCGCCAAATTGTAGTCTTTAATATCATTTTTGACGTTGTCAAAAGGTCCTGACAGCACGTGCACCCTAAGAAAGTAGCGATTGCCCAGCATTTCCATCTGAAATACGCCGGGCTCAGACGGAAACCCGCCTGCAAAACCTTTGGGTCCGCCCTTCATCTTCACTTGCCCCACAGTTGTACGGACCCGCGAGCTGGTTTTGAAATCATTGGGGAGGTAGACAGAAAAGCCGATCCATTGATCCGTGTTGTGACGCCAGTCCTTTTTCACATAAAGCTCAGAGCGCTCGCGGTCATTGTCGCAATCGCTCCAGCCATCGTCCCATCCGCAATCCCCGGCGCGCACTTCAAACCGCTGAGACCGTTTGCCCAACCGGCTGAAATCGCGCACTTTTGCGTAGCCGTGTTTGGTCGTGTTTTTCTTCATGCTGCGTTCAACGGGTAAACGCTGCGCTGTTGCCGGATCGGGTGCCGCAATCGCAAAAACACAAAGGAAAAATGTCAGTTTAAGTATCAGTTTCATCATATTAATAGTGGCCTTTGATCGCATACTTCTTTGTAACAACCCACTCGGTTCATTCAATTGACACACACGACAAGGGTTCCGGTACTGTCGCACAGGTACCCTTTAAGATAGTGTAAATTTTGTTGAGAATATGTCTAAAGACCGTAAATCCCGGTGAATTTAGCCTTGAGATAAGCCAGCAAAGGGGCCTCGGATGGTTCTGCACCGCGCGCTTTGGCGATCACGTCGCGCGGTTCATATAGCCCGCCGTGCGTTTGTACGTTATCACGGAGCCAGTCGGTTGCCGCACTGGTATCCCCTTTGGCCAATTGGCTGTCCAGATCGGGAACGGCGACGCGCAGGGCTTCGTTTAAACAACCCGCATAAACATTGCCCAAGCTATACGTTGGAAAATACCCAAAGAGCCCAACCGACCAATGCACATCCTGCAAGACCCCGTTCGAAGGCTTGTCGACGGCAAAGCCAAAATCTGCTTTGAACCGGTCGTTCCAGGCGGCCTCTAAATCGGCAACCTGCAAGTCGCCTGACATAAGCGCGCGTTCTAGATCAAAGCGTAAAAGGACGTGTAGGTTATACTGCAGTTCATCTGCTTCCGTGCGGATGTAGCCGTCGTTGACCCGGTTGACTGTGGCGTAAAAGCTTTCTTCATCCTCGATCCCGAAATCGCCAAATGCATCGCGCATCTGACCATAAAGCCAACCGGTAAAGGCGCGACTACGGCCGATTTGGTTTTCATAAATACGGCTTTGACTTTCGTGCACGCCCATCGACACACCGCTGCCCAATGGGGTTAGCAGGTAAGCCGCATCGATGTTTTGTTCGTAGCAGGCATGTCCGACCTCGTGGATGGTAGAATAAAGGCAATTGAACGGATCATGCGCGCTGGTGCGGGTGGTAATCCGCACATCAAGACCAGAGCCAGAGCTGAACGGATGAACTGCTTTGTCCACGCGGCCTCGGTTCATGTCATAGCCAAAGGCTTTGGCGAGTTTACGCGTCAGGCGCATTTGCGCGCCTTCGTCAAATGTGCCTGTCAGTTTGGCAGGTGCCTCGGCATCGAGGACCGCAGCGCGCAGGGCGCTCAGTTCCGGGCGTAGTGCACCAAACATCTTTTCGAGTTCAGCCCCCGTGATGCCGGGCTCATAATCCGCGAGCATTGCGTCATAGACATCACCGCCCGCGGCCAAAGCTGACCCCTCTTGGCGTTTCAGGGCGATCACCTTTTCCAAAGTCGGCGCAAAGGCTGCGAAATCATCGTTTTCGCGGGCGTCAGCCCAAATGCCTTGGGCCTCAGACGTGACTTGCGCAATCTCTGATGCGAGTGCGGCAGGCACTTTTGAGGCGCGGTCATAGCTCCGCCGGATATGGCGCAGCTGTGCGCGGGCGACCTCACCGGTCTCTTCGGTTTCGGCTGTCGCCAGCCAATCTGCAAGTGCTGGATCTGTGCGCCGCGCGTGCAGCACGGCCTCCATCGCGGCCATCTCTTCGCCCCGTTGCGCTGCAGCCCCACGCGGCATCATGGTTTCCTGATCCCATCCCAAGCGTCCCGCCACAGAAGAAAGCGCTTGGGTCTGGCGGACATGGGCCATCAAGTTTTCATAGGCTGTGGTCATGGTCAGGCTCCTCTGACGGACGTTGCGATAGGATAGCCGCTTAGGAAACGGGCACGCAAGATGAGCACCCACAAGATGACCGCAAGCGTCTGGTGAAAAATTGCGATATGCGCAGGTGCACCATATATAACCGTGACCACACCAAGCACAATTTGCAAGGCCATCGCTGCCAACACCGCGTTAAACGCGAAGCGGGTGTTGGGATGCGAAGACTTGCGCCCCCGCAGCCAAACGATGATCGCAAAAAGCGCCAGCACATAGCCTGTCACCCGGTGCATGAATTGCACCAAACCCGGGCTTTCAAAGAAATTCCGCCACATCGGCTCAAGCGCAAAGGCAGTCGAGGGGAACCACTGCCCGCCCATCATCGGCCAATCGGTATAGCTGCGGCCTGCATCGATCCCGGCAACCAAGGCGCCCAACAGGATCTGCAAAAAGGTGAAATGCAACAGCCCGGTGGACAGGCCCCATTGTTTGCGCTCTTTCGCACGCCGCGCTTGCATCAGGTCCGACGCGCTGCGCCCCAATTCCATGATATACCACGCGATAAACCCGAGGATGACAAACGCCAGCCCCAGGTGCGTGGCAAGACGGTAGCTGGCCACGTCCGTGACCCCTTCGCCTTGTGTGACCCCAGAGGCCACCATCCACCAGCCAATGGCACCCTGCGCGCCGCCCAAGACACCAAGCCACAGCAATTTGCGCCCCCAACCGGTGGGAATTTGCCGCCGGATCGCGAAATAGCCAAAGCCCAAAGCCCAAACGACGCCAATCACGCGACCCAATTGCCTGTGGCCCCATTCCCACCAATAGATGACTTTAAAATCAGCCATCTCCATCCATTGGTTCTGAATGCGGAATTCGTCTATCTGTTGGTATTTTTTAAACTCGGATTGCCATTCCGCGGCGTTCATCGGCGGCAAGGCCCCCGTAATAGGACGCCATTCGGTGATGCTAAGCCCGCTATCTGTCAGACGCGTCAGCCCGCCCACAGCGATCATGATAAACACGAGCGCAAACAAGATTTGCAACCACACGCGGATCGCCCCGCGTGCACCTTTATGGCCTTTGTCGATCAGGCCCGGCTGGGCCGCTGGTTTTACCGCGTCCGCAGAGCTTACTTCTTCAAACAACTTGCGTTTGCTGCTCATCAGATGTCCTCAATCATGTGTCGGGGCGAACCTAGGGCGGCACGCATCTAAGGTCCAGCGCGACTAGTCGCCGCGTGTTTTCCAACGTATCATTTGTCTCATCATACCGTGCAGCATTTGCACGTCTGCGCGCGTCAGCGGCATGCGGCTCCAGAAGTTGCGCAGGTTCAGGCGCATTGACTCAGATTTATGTACTGGGAAGAAAAATCCCATCTCGTCCAACCGGTCTTCGTAATGGGTGGCCAAATGTTCGACCTCTATGTTTTCCGCCCACTCCGTGCCCGCCATTTCAACACTCATGGGGGTAACATCGGCTGTGGCACGCATCCATTCATAGCCCATCAGCAACACGCATTGCGCCAGATTAAGAGACGGAAATTCAGGATTTACCGGAACCGAGATAATCGCGTTGGCGCGTGCGATATCGTCGTTTTCAAGGCCTGCACGTTCAGGGCCAAACATCACAGCCACCCGTGCGCCCCCTGCTATCTTTTGCGCGGCAAGTCGCATCGCCTCTTCCGGGCTGTAAACCGGTTTTGTCAGATCACGCGGTCGGGCTGTTGTGGCAAACACAAAAGCGCAATCACCAAGGCTGCCTCGCAAATCATTGCTAAGCTGCGCAGCATCGAGCAGCTTGCCCGCACCGCTTGCCAAAGCGACAGCGCTTTGATTGGGCCACCCATCCCGAGGGGCTACGATCCGCATGCGGTCCAAGCCAAAATTCCACATCGCGCGCGCTGCCGAACCGATGTTTTCACCCATTTGCGGGCGTACCAACACAAAGGCTGGCGTTTTGGGATTTTCGATCGGTTCTGTCATGGGCGCGTCTTAGGCCGCAATCCCTTGTCCTGCAACGGCAACCGACCTTTTTGGTGCGAAAAAGCAGCCAGCCGCGCCATATTCGTTTTCATTTCCCAACACTTGCGGTAGGACATTTGCACAAGACCCAAAGGAACGCGCGTCATGGACATGCCTGAAAAGCCGCAGCTTTATCTGATCACTCCGCCAGAAATTGAGCTAAGCACCTTCCCCGACTTATTGGCGCGGGTTTTGGATGCGCAGACAATTGCCTGTGTGCGCCTAGATCTGGCAACGCGCGACGAAGACCGCTTGTCCCGGGCGGCGGATGCGTTGCGCGAGGTGACGCATGCACGCGACATTGCGTTAGTGCTTGGCGATCATTCAGTACTGGCCGAGCGGTTGGGCCTGGATGGCGTGCATCTGACCGATGCAGCCCGTTCTGTGCGCGAGACCCGCAAA
>JBGCDB010000034.1:0-41804 GCA_045104955.1 Roseobacter sp. | reverse complement strand
CTCCACGAGCATACACCTGTGCAATCCTAGGTCACCCTCAATCGCATCAAGCTCAACCGTCTCCTCGATGTTCTTAAGACGCCGGGGCCCCAGTGTTTTGAAACGAACCTGTGCCCCGCGCTTAGCTTGCTCAAAAACGGTATGCGACACCAGAACGCCACCGGGTTCCGCCTCAGCCTCAATGCGGGAAGCGATATTCACGCCGTCACCCAACAAATCGTCCCCATCGGCGATTACATCGGCTAGATGAATGCCAATCCGAAGTTGCAAACCGATATTTTCCATATTGTGAGGCGCGGACAACTCGCGCTGCAACTCGAATGCACCCCTTACCGCTGAAACGGGGCTACTGAACTCGGCAAGTGCGCCATCTCCTGCCCAGCTAATGACGCGCGCACCGTGACGATCCGCGAGGTTCTGAACGATCTCCCGCAGTCGTTTCAAACGCACGACTGTGTCCGCTTCCGAACGCTGCATGAGCGCTGAATAACCAACCACGTCAGTGGCGAGCACAGTGGACAGCCGCCGCTCCATTTCGCTCTCCCGAGTAACTCGCCTGCCAGCCTATCCGGTAAATTGCCTCACGTCGACTGGATACAGTAAACGGCCTAGCTGAGGTGGGCCTATTATTCGTGCAGTCGGTGCAAGCAATATTCAATCGCCGGATTGATTTCATGTCCGCTATGGGCTCTTTCCGGTCATTCGCTGCAGTTTGAACCAAGGACCGCAACGAGGGAGGAATGCTGCCTTTGGCTGAGTTCGCTTCAATTACCTATCAGTAGAGCTAAAAAAGCGTCAGGCTTATGAACGCTCCGCGATGGGAGGGGGTGATTCAATATCTCGCACCTTGCCGTAGGGACCGGTGGCGGTGGACGTTTTTTTGTATGGCCAGTTTGGAGACTAAATGTTGAGCAGAACAATCAAAGGAAATCAAAAAAGGGGATGGGTACAGAGCGAAACGTGACTGTGCCCCCATCCAATCGTCTTGTTAAGCTAAACTGAACACTCTACTTTTGGGAGCTAGTCATACCATCGAAAACCACTACAAGCATTATTGCTTCAAGTAGCGTTTTGATTGAGGACTGTAACCACTGCGTGGTATTTAATGAGGTATATTTTATTCATTATAAATAATTTGTAATACTTATTAATCGTTTACGTGATTTGTTGTGCAGCCTGTCTCTCCGCCACTTTCAAAACAGTGTAATTGCTTGTTGCAACGTCAGTTCTGTTTATTGGGGTCTCAATCTCACTTCGGTCTTTCGGTGTGGTTTTGGAAATATGCACCAGTATGCGCTGGAGTAGGCATGGTCCAGATCAATACGCAGCAGCCCGAGATCACGCACGACCGATCATGCACCTCAAAACACAGCGCGGAACCCGTTCTTTTGCAAATAGACAGCTGCATGATGCATGTATCTTTGTCCCCGGCCCAAAAAATTGGCCCCTGTTTTCACAGGGGCCGTGTTTGATGCCGTTAGGTCCGTGCCTAAACAAAAAAGACGATTAGCCTGCCGTCGTCTTGGTATGCGGGAAGATGAAGTTCGCCATATATTTATGTCCCGGAACAATATGTCCAAACGGGAACTTCGCCATGTGCTTGTGACCCGGTACGATATGCGCGAACGGGAACTTGGCCATGAACTTATGGCCAGGAATGAGGTGCGCAATCGGGAATTTGGCCATGAACTTATGACCTGGCACAATATGTGCGAATGGGAATTTCGCCATGAATTTGTGGCCCGGAACGAGGTGTGCAAATGGGAACTTCGCCATGTACTTGTGGCCCGGCACCAAAGAATTCGTGCCCTGCTTGCCATTGATCAGCAACGGGAACGGCCAGTTTGCCATCCGCGCGCCACCGGGCACCAGATGCCCGAACGGGAACTTCGCCATGAATTTGTGACCCGGCACAAGATGCGCAATCGGGAATTTGGCCATGTACTTCTGACCCGGAACCAGCAGACCGATAGGAAAACGGCCAAAGCGTTTATTCCCCGGCAACAAAAGGCCAATGGGCTTGCTCGCTTGGTGTTTATGGCCCGGGATCAGGAAGTCGAACGGAAAACGCCCATATCGTGTCGTGCCCGGCAACAAAAGCCCAATGGGCCAACTTGCCATACGTGCATGGCGTGGGAAGGCAAAGGTATCTGCTGGCTTGCGACGGCTGATAAGCGGAATAGGAAAATCCGCCATGTAGTGACCCGCAGAAGAACGATCCTTGGAGCGCGATAAAAACAACGGATGCTCATTGAGGATAGACGCAGCTTTCGCCGGACGGTCTTTGACATAAACTTCTTCGGTCAATCCGCCCATATCGGCAGGGCCCATGGCCGCCGTCACCTGACGCGCAAGCTTCGCCGCCCCGAGGGGTCTGTAGGTGGCCCGAACCAGCAACACCGCACCCCCCTTTTTCAGCCGCTCAGCGTAGGCCTTGGCGGTCTCTGGGTCGACATGTTCTGCCGTGAGCGCGTCCACCAATCCTTTTGCTTCTGTGTAGACCAAAAGATCCTTGCGAGGCACGCGTTCAAACTGCAGCGTACGTTTTGCCGCGAGCGTTTTTGAAGCGCTTTCAAAGTAGCGTGTGATGACCTGTGTCATGATACCTCCATCGGTTCTGCGTTTGGCTCTGACCTGTCCATACGATGTGGGTTTGTGTCAGATATAATACGGGCTCGCGTGCGACCTTTCAAGAACGGCACCATCACAGTCAGCGCCACCGCGAGAAACAAAATCTCAAGCGAGAAAACAAAATTATAGGGCGTTTGCGGACCATTTCCAGCAAACGGCTGCAACCCTACGATCAGATCTCGGACTATTCCTGCCAAAGCGATACCAAGACCGGCTGCAGTGGCTTGGACGGCGCCCCAAGCGCCAAGCGCCATGCCGATCTGATTGCGTGGCGCAGCCCGGATTGATGCGGTTAGTGTTGCATGACCAAATAGTCCGGTGCCGACGCCAATGGCGAAGGTACCCAGCAAAAACAACGGCACGCCAACAATGGACGACGACAGGATGATCGCGCCAAAACCCGGCAGCCCAATTCCCGCCCCTATAATAGCATACCGCGCAGGCAAAGCGCCCTGCCCCAAAACCCGCGAGGCGATGCCAAATCCGATAAGCGTGCCAGCCGCAAACAGGGCCGTCAGCTTTGTCGTACTCGCGACAGACAGACCCAGCACTTGGCCGCCGTAGGGTTCCAGCAGTACATCCGCCATGCCAAAGCCAAAAGTGCCAAGACCGATCACAACCAACAGACGGATCATGCCGGGCTGGCGGATCAACGACCCCCATGCGTCGCTAAAGCGTTGCGGGCGCATTTCCTTCATCGCGCGGGCGCGATTGCGGTCGCGCGGCTCTTGCTGCCACATCGCAAGAAGGTTCAAGCCTGCTGTGATCACCGCAGTGCCTTGGATAACCTGTATCAGTCGCCCCGGCGAATAATTCTCAAGCAATGCACCAAAGACCAAGGCGCTAAGCACCATGCCAAAGAGCAACATCACATACATCAAGCCAACCACCTTGGGCTGGTCTTCTTCGGCCACCAGATCCGTCGCCAGTGCCAACCCCACGGTTTGCACCATGTGCATGCCCGCTCCGACCATCAAAAACGACAATCCAGCAGAGCCATAGCCCCACCAAAGTGGCGCGTCGTAGGATTCGCCGTAACCCGACAAAACCAACAAAGCAAAGGGCATTATCGCAAAGCCACCAAATTGGTATAGCGTGCCCTTCCAAATATAGGGCATCCGCCTCAGCCCCAAGGCTGAAACATGCACATCTGACTTGAACCCGATCACGGTACGGAAAGGGGCAAACAGCAGGGGTAACGCCAACATGCCCGCGACCAACGTCGCAGGCACTGATAATTCAACAATCATCACACGGTTCAGCGTGCCCACCATAAGCACCAGCGCCATGCCGACCGTAATTTGAAAAAGAGAAAGCCGCAGTAATCGGGAAAGCGGGACGTCATCTGTCGCAACATCCGCAAATGGCAAATACTTCGGCGTAATCGCCGTCAGCTTACGCCTTGCAAATGCGGAATAATCAAACATGTCGCGATCCACTCCCCCCGTGCGCCCCAAAAGGCGGGCGCCACGTTACAGCGGTGTTGAAAGGGCCCACAAAAATTTGCGGGCCCATTTTCTATTGTGTAATCACCGAGTATGTCCCAGCAGCTGAAGTGGCGTGCACTTCTGGCGGCTGAAGGATTGCCTTCATAGGCGTCCCGTCTGACATAATGATTGTCACTTCACGTGCGCCATCAACTGCATCAGTTGTGTACGACGCTTTGGCAGCATCAGGGCTATCGAGTAGTGTTGCTGATGCCATTTCATCTCCGGAACCGAGCTCTTTGCCCGACAGGAAATCAGAAACCCAGGATGTATTGCTCAGTACCGCAACGTGTACCGCAAATGATCCTACTGCTACTGCGCTTAAAAACAGTGGAACACCCACTGTTGGCTTAACAACGAGCCACATTTTTGCATTATTCATAACGTGCCTCCTTTATCCTAGCCATGGGGTCGCTGCTGCGACCAAAAAGTGAGCCAGCAACGCAATCGCGCCGAAAACACGCGTCCCGTCGATGAGGTAGCTATGCACCTCTTCTGCCTCTTCTAAGGTCAAGCCTGTTGGCCATACCTTGCTTTCTTCGTCCGCCATATCCGGTCCTCCGCTTATTGACGTACCTGAACGTGGACAGACATCATGCCAAGTCTGACCATCTCAATAAGCGCACTGTATCGAGAACACTGTCACGATTGCATTACACATACAACTGTAAATCTTAACTGACACGTTGGGTTTTTTGCGCATAAACGAAACCATCACATAGGCGCACATTGAAGAGTACAGCACAGGGCATTGTTTATACGAGATAATTTAGCACCGCACTGTGTTGGGTCAAGGTTTTCTAGAGCGCACAAAAGTTACGCTTTTGATCAAATATGCTTGGGAATGAAGCATTATCTAGGCGCAAAATGCCCCAAAAATGTGCTCAAGCGTATCGATTCAGGCTGTTGAACAGATAACAAAAACGCTGAATCACTGCGGTGCGCGCGCGGGCTAGCAATACCCTTCAGGCCCGTTCCATTGCTGAGCCGAGTACCGATCACCATGCGCCCAGCCACAAGGTAGAATGTTTTCGATCGCGCTGCGAATGTCGGGTGTCATTTCAAAGTCACTTGCTCGGACACATTCTTCAAGATGCTTGGCTGATCGGGTGCCGGGAATAGGGATAAGATGCGGGCCCTGCGCCAAACACCATGCCAATGCGAGCGTGGGCACTGTCGTCCCCAAGTCCTGCGCAAGAGCCGATAGTTTTTCCACATACTCAAGGTTATATGCATAGTTTGGCGGCAAAAATCGCGGGTTCCCAAGCCTAAAGTCAATTGATGCAAATGTCGCGGGATCGGGTGGTGTTTGCGCAAAGATTCCGCGCCCCAAAGGGGAATAGGGCACCATCGCGACCTTCAAATCCTGACACGCTGTTAACATCCCTAGTTCGGGCTGCCGCGTCCAGAGAGAGTATTCGCTTTGCACTGCATCGACCGGTCCGACGGCCGCCGCACGGCGTAAAGACGCGGGCGAAATCTCTGAAAAGCCGATACCCGCGATTTTACCTTCTGCCTTAAAGGTCAAAAGAGTTTTCATGACTTCTTCAATTTCGACGTCTGGATCGCGGCGATGGATATAGTACAGATCAATCTGCTCAACGCCCAATCGTGTTAGCGACCCTTCAAGTTCTTGCCGCAAGTATTTGGCTTTGTTGTTAAATCCACGCCCATTTCCATTTGCGTCACGCCAGATACCTGCTTTGCTGGCCACTGTGAATTCAGCCTTGGTTTGACGGATGAATTCACCAATCAGGCTTTCCGACAGCCCTTGCCCGTAGACATTCGCCGTATCCAGCAAGTCAACCCCAAGGTCAGCCGCCTTTGCCAAAGTGTTGAAAGCTTCCTGCTTGGACGACGGGCCATAGAAACCCGCAAAGCTAAGACACCCCAACCCAATCTCAGAGACAGTCTGACCTGTCGACAGCAGTTGCCTTTTCTTCACATCACCGGCCCCGAGCTGAACGCATTCTGCATTTGAACAGCCCGCATCATGACGTATAGCCCGCCACCACCTGCAAAAGCTTGAAGGACGTTGCCGCGTCATTCTCTACCACCGCCAGGAAGTCATCCGCACCTAGGCGCAACGCTTTGATGTCGGTCTGCGCCTTCATGGTCAACGCCCGTGGCACACGGCGGATCAACCCCAATTCACCAACCAACTTGCCCGGCCCAACAGATGCGATCAGGTCATCGTGACCTTCAGCATTGGGGTTGAACAGCGCCGCCTCCCCTTCAAGGATCATATAGGCCCCATCCACTGGATCGTCGTTTTTATGGAAAATCACATCACCGGCATCGGCACTATACCAACGCGCACCAAATGCCAGCAGGCGCAATTGTTTCCGGTCAAGTCCTGAGAACATATCAGTGGCTTCGAGTGCGCGTACTTTACGCTGCAAATCCGCCGTTGCCGCTGTATCGTTTACTTCGGGGGTAAGACCATCGGCAGTGACCAAACGTCCCTGTACAATCTCTACATGCACATCAAAAAGGTCAGTGTTTTCGAATGTATCAGCAATATAGATAAAGGTCGTGTCGGGCAAAAGAGTGCGCAGGTTTTTGTGAATTTCGACGCGGGCTTGGTGATCATAGCTGGACAGCGTTTGTTCCATGATCAGAATATCCGGTCGTTTGATCGCAGCGCGGCACAACGCCAGCGGCTCGGCAAAAACAGCAGGTAGATTTGCGCCATTTAGCCCCAATGGCACATTATACACCAATTGCATGACCGAGGACTTCAGTCCCTCTTCGATTAGCACATCCGTTACAATGCGGCGTAACTCGTCAGCGCGCGCGCCAGCACTGTCGCTAATTTTCCCAAACAGCGCATTTTCAAGCACCGAAACACCGACTGCAGTTTGGTCAGGGTCAAGTGGCGCATAAATATCTGCAATCGCGCCCTTCAATTTTTCTTTGTGCTCAGAGCGTTGCTCGACGATGCGCTGCTGCATCTCATCTGTAAACGCAGGTCCAATCTGCTCGGCTGAGACTTGGGTCAGCAACGTCATAAGCACGGTTTTGTCCTGCTTGCTTAAAGCCGCCACACCACCAGAGCTCAGCGCCTGCACGACCTCTACCGACCGTTCGAACAAAGCCGGATCCAGCCCCAACTTTCTAAACAGCGGATGTTCTGTTCCATCTTTGCCAAAAATTTTATTCAAAAGCTCAATGACGTCTTGCGACAGCGCTAATAAATCAGCTTCCAGCCCAAGACTTCTGAGCAAATCAAACAACGTGTCTTGCTGTGCGAACTCCTGCTGGGTCATTGGCTTTTTGAGCGTGGCAAAAAACAGGTTGCTGGTGACAGGCAGCGCTGGATTGTACACCTGCGGATCAAAACGGAAAACGTATCTGTCCAAACCAGCGTGCTCGACCGCGCGCCAGACTTTGACCCTGATTTGCACGAGCTGCGCTTGAAGTTCAGCAGGAACAGAAGCGTCCATGGTTTGGTCCAAAGACCTGCGGAAAATCGGACCACTTGACCCCATCGCTTCGATCAGCGTCAGCCACCACGCGCGCAACTCGACGTCATCACGTGCGTCCACTTGACTCGGGTCGAGCCACGGTAAGGTTGTCAAATCGCCGCTGTTGCCCGCCGCGCGGGCCTCATCAGATGCGGCAATATCTGTGTCTTTTTTCGGGTTTTGAGGTTTTGTAGCAAGCGGCATCATGACGTTGTCACCAAACGTCCCACGAAACAAAACTGGCTTTGAACTGGCATGCCCGATACGCGCGGCAATGGTCGATTGATGAAGCGTTGCAATGTCTAAACCAGCCACTTGGACTTGCCCTTGAACGGGGATGACTTCGCGCGTCAAAACATCCGCAAGACATTGCCGGTCTTCTTCGCTCGGCGCTTCGATGGCGACCAAAGAGCCTTGCGGGATCGTCATACTGATCTTTTCCAACACAAGGTTGCCATCGGCATCCACCACGCTGATATCTTGCAGATTGATGGCCCCCGCAAGTTTCGGGCTGGCTTCCGGTTTCGTCGTGATCAGCTTGTCATCCAGAACCCCAGCCGGTGAAAATTTCTCGACGACCGTTTCCCAGCGCAAGCTCATGTCTTGAGCTTGGTTGTAATACGTCAGCAGTTCTTTCCAAGGCGAGCTGAGGTCTTTGTAAGCAGCAAGCGCTGCCACCAGCGCACCCAAAGAAACCGACCCTTGGATAACAAGATAGCCACCAATTGAAAAGAAGAAGAATGGAGTAAGTTGCGTGATGAAGTTATTGATAAACTTCATAAAAAACTTCTTTTGGTAGATCTTGAACCGGATCGTGAACACAACGCCCAAACGTTCTGAGATCATCGCAAGCCGATAACGCCATCCGCCATGCGTCCGCAGCTCTGATGCGCCTGCGGCACTTTCTCCGATTTCGGCGGCAAGCTGGCGTACTTCTTTGATGCGTTCCTTATTCATCAAGTTAATTTGGCGCTGTAACTTAGGGATCAGCCACGCCTGAAGTGGGATAAGCGCGATTGCAGCAACACCAAACCAAAAGCTTTGGAGAAACAAAAACACCAAGATGGTCAGCATCTGACCCGCTTGCAAAACGGGTTGAGTAAGCGCGTCCCCCATCATACCGCCCATGGGCTCGGTCTCGCCGGTGATCATGGCAACAAGTTCGCCTTGCGACGTGCGTTGGAAGTAGGGTTTAGGAAACCGCAGCATGCGTGCGATGAGACTGTAGCGAAGCCTGCGTAGCATGCGTTCGGAAAGAACGCCTTTCATTGTGTTGATGCGCATCTTGAGCAAACCATGCGCCAAGACCGATAATAAAAAACCAAAACACAAAAGTCCCAGAAACCCGACTTGGGTCATTTCAGAACCAAATACAGTTACATTCGACGATTGCGCACCGATTGCATCGTTGATGATGCGTTTTGGCAATTCCAGCGTCAAAAAGAGGAACGGAAACAGCGCTGTCGTCACCGTAAGCAAGATCAGTTGATCTCGTTTGGAGTACTTCCAAATGAATTGAAACAGCGTCTTTTCGATCGTACGCACCCCCAATGCGCAGCATCACCCGATGGATACTACAGCCACTTGTATTGGGCTGATCCGGACGCAGCAAACAAAAACAAGCTTTTAGGCGTGGATTAAACCGATGTGACGTCTTTGCAAGCGCATTTTAGCCAGACAGCATCACCACGGCACATGGGCAAAGCGGTCTGTAATTGTGGGTGTAAATGGCCCGGTAAGGGCACAGTAGTGCCCCGCTTCTGTCTTCTTTTCCTGCCAGCGTCACAGCCAACATAGGATGAAGGGTGAACAGATGCGAAAACGTCTTGACGGTTCAGGGTCGCGACACAGGCAGCTCTTTGCGCTAATACGGCAAACAAACCAAGCGCAGAATAATGTGGTGAACAACACCCGACCTCACGTGCCGAAAGCCACCACCGAACAGATGAAGGCATTGCAGCAATCAGCCGTCAGATCTTTGCAGGCCAGCCATGTCTGACCGGCCTGCAAAGTTTTAATTAAAAGAAAGCCTCGGCATTCAAACCGATCGTCATAGCACCGACGACTTCGCCTGTCGCAGGGTCTGTCAGGGAGACTGAAATTTGACCCTGATAGCTTTGCGAGCTTTCGTCAAATTCGACCGCGTCAACAAACACCGCGCCAGATCCTGCACCGTAGCTTTCGGAGTATTTTGCTTCATCGCCCTGCCAGTAGTCGGATGTAACACCACTTGCAGCGACATTCAGACCAAGTGCATCCATGACAAAGATTTCAGTAATACGGCCACCAGATGCGGAAACCTTTTCTGACAGAAACTTTGACAGATCACGCCCCATCACCTGATCGATAAGGGGTTTACTGGCTTGTCCAACCTGAGAACGCCATTCACCGTCCCACTCAAGAATTTGTGCTTCGGAACTGCCAGCAGTTTCGGCATTCTGGGCGATAATAGCAGACAAAACTTGGTCGGAATGCGCCCAGCTCATGACATCAGCTTCAACAAATGCGCGCATCGCGGGGGGGGCATCAACGGCTTGAGCAAGGCTCGCAGCAACCACCAGTGGCGCTGACAGGAAAAGTGTACGGAACATGGTTTGGGTCCTCTTAAAAACAATAGCACGCCAGCGTGGCAATGCCTCTGCCTCAGTCAAACCAGATTTATTTTAATACGAGGTAAAGCTGCTATGGATTTAGGCGAAACCCTGTTGCCACAACAAATTTTTCCGAACTATCTGCACGCGAAGACGGTGGTTTAATATTTGCCACCTTCGAGAATCGCTGTTTCAGCAGCTTTTGCAATTCGCCTTCCGCACCGCCTGCCAACACTTTGGCAACGAATGTGCCGCCTTCATCCAAGACATCAAATGCGAAATACGCAGCCGCTTCACACAGCGCGATGATCCGCAGATGGTCCGTTTGTTTGTGGCCCGAACTGCTGGCCGCCATATCCGACATCACGACATCTGCACGCCCATTCAGCCATTCTTTGACTTTCAGATCCGCATCGTCTTCCATGAAATCCAACTGGTAAAGCTCACACCCCGCAATCGGTTCCATTTCTTGCAAGTCAATCCCAAGGATCGTGCCAACCGCCTTGCCAGATTTCTCACCCAGTGCATTGACCCGCTTGACTGCGACCTGACACCAGCCACCCGGCGCTGCCCCCAGATCAACCACCCGGGCACCTGGCACAAGAAACCGGTATTTTTCATCCAACTCAAGAATTTTGAACGCCGCACGCCCGCGATACCCTTCGGCCTTTGCGCGTTTCACGTAAGGGTCGTTAAGTTGCCGCTGCAACCAACGGGTCGAACTGAGCTTACGACCCCGTGCAGATTTTACTTTTACCTTGAGGTCACGCTGGCCGCGTCCGGATGTGTTTTTGCCTGTGGGCGTCTTGGGCATCAGTGGTCTCCGTCTTCCAACACGCCATGTGCGCTCATTTGCGCATAAAGCAACCCTTCGCGCAGGCCACGATCCGCAACCGACAGCCGGTTTGTGGGCCAACAGCGCATCAACGCCTGCAAGATGGCAGCGCCCGACATGATCAATGCGTGGCGATCCTGACCGATGCGTGGATCCGCACGTCGCCCTTCAGGACCAAGCGCCAGATAAGACCGGATGACCCGGTCTATCTGCTCCGTGCTCATGTGCAAGCCGTCGACCTTGGTGCGGTCATATCGTTTAAGCCCTAGATGACTGGCCGCAACCGTGGTCACAGTCCCCGACGTGCCAACGATTTGAAATTTCTCGTGCGTGTGCGTGTCGTGATACGGCGCGAAATCGGACAGGTTCTCTTCGAAGAACCAGCTCATCAAAGCAAAGCGGGCAGCGTCGTCGTCGACATCGTTGAATTGATCACGCAATGTGGCGACCCCAAGGGGCACAGATATCCAATCTACAACCCGCGCGCTCGGCACATCCGACAATCCCTGCACAAAGCCCGCATTCAAACGCATGATGGATTGCGCACGCTCTTTTCTAGGCACGTCTTTTAGATCAATCCAAACCAGTTCGGTCGATCCACCACCGATGTCGACAACCAGCAGGTTTTCGGTATTTTTGCTGACCAGCGGCGCACAAGAGATGACGGCAAGCTGCGCCTCTTCTTGCGGTTTGATAATATCCAACCGCAGCCCGGTTTCACGGTGCACCCGGCGAATGAATTCATCCGCGTTCAACGCACGCCTACACGCCTCTGTCGCCACCAGCCGCATATTGCGCACCCGATTGCGTCGCAGTTTCTGCTGGCAGATTTTCAGCGCTTGGATTGTGCGTGTCATGGAACCGCGCGACAGACGCCCGGTTTTTTCCAGACCGGCCCCCAGCTGGACGGATTTGGAAAAGCTATCCACAACGTGAAAGCTATTGCCCACAGGCTGTGCAATCAGCATGCGGCAACTATTTGTGCCCAAATCAAGTGCTGCATAAAGCTCACCTGATTCGGGCGGAACTGGCGCGGGGCTCAGAGCCGTCTTTGTATCGAGCGCGCCCGCACCTTTGGGACGCTGTGGCGCCATGGTTCGCGCCTTTCATATCGAGTTGCGTTGACGCTAACGGCTTGCCGGATCAAGCGCAAGCACCGCGCGCCTAAACTTCAATCTCATTCAGCATGGTTATCAGGATTTTGATACTTGGGCCCTCTCGCAGCGATGCGCTGGATCAGTTAGATATCAACAGGTCGCGGACAGGGTGTATTCTGTCGAAAATCGTCCGCGTTTTTAGACGTCAGGTCGTTAGACAGAGACGAACCGGGGAGAGGATTCGACCAATGCCAGCTGTAACAATCGTATATTGGCGAGATATTCCCGCACAGGTGATTGTCGGCAAAGGCCGCCGCGGATCTAAGCGCCAGTTGCCAGAACGCTTTGAACAAGCCATCGACCGCGCCGCGATGAAAGTAGGGGCCGAAGACACAGACGCCTACCTTGCAGAATGGCGCAAGGCAGCCCCCGTCGAAATGGACGGAGACCCGGATGCCATCGCCGACGCGGAAGCGGCACGCATTGATGCGGAATACGACAAAGACCGCATCAAAGCGCTGATTAACAATGACGGTTGGGCCTGATCCTGCCGCCGGTATTTGACACCCTTCTTCAAGGAAAGGATCGCCTGATGGCCCTTTTGAACTTCAAGCGTAAGCCCGCCCCGACCCCCAGCAACGCAAACATCGAATCCTTTTTGCAAGATTATTCAATCGAGGTGATGCCGCGCACAGCCGAAAAGGTCGAAAACTTTCGCGATCTTTTGCCTGAAGGCACGCGCGTCTATATTGCCCACATCGAAGGCACTCCAATCCAAGACATGGTATCTACTGCCAAGCGCCTGAAAGAAGACGGGTTTGTAGTGATGCCGCACTTTCCAGCGCGCATCATCAAAGACCGCGCCACTCTGGCGGATTGGATTGCCCGGTATCAAGGCGAGGCGGACGTCAAACAAGGCTTGTTGCTGGCTGGTGGTGTCGAAAAACCTTTTGGGGATTTCGACAGCTCGATGCAATTGATGGAAACAGGCCTTTTCGATGAGGCCGGCTTTACCCGCTTGCATGTCGCAGGTCACCCAGAAGGAAACCGCGATATTGACGCAGATGGGTCCATGAAAAACGTGACCGAAGCGCTGCGCTGGAAGAACGACTTTCAGTCTCGCACAGATGCGGAAATGGCGATTGCCACACAGTTTGCATTTGAAGCACAACCGATCATCGATTGGGTCGATCAGTTGGCCAAGGACGGCATCACCCTGCCCGTTCACATCGGCATCGCTGGTCCAGCCAAGCTGCAAACGCTGATAAAGTTTGCGATTGCCTGCGGTGTTGGCCCGTCTTTGAAGGTGCTGCAGAAACGCGCCATGGATGTCACCAAGCTATTGCTGCCCTATGAGCCCACAGATGTGGTTGCGGAACTTGCGGCATACAAAGCGGCAAACCCTGATTTCAACATCTCCCATGTGCATTTTTTCCCGCTGGGCGGGATCAAAACCAACGCCAATTGGGCAATCGAAAACGGTGGGGCTTCGGCTGCACCAGCAAACGCCTGATCCAAGGACACACCAATGACCAAAACCATCGTCGAATCCAAAACCAAGACAGCAGTCATCGGCTTTGATGAACCGTTCTGTGTGATCGGGGAACGCATCAACCCCACGGGGCGCAAAAAGCTCGCGCTTGAGCTTGAGGCGGGTGATTTTTCGACCGTTGAGGCCGACGCCATCGCACAAGTCGCCGCGGGTGCGACCGTGCTTGATATCAACTCAGGCGCTGTATTTACAAACAAAATGGCCGAAGACGCGCGCTATGCGGATAACAACTTTGTCGAGCCCCCGCTCATGCGCGAGTTAGTGCAGCGCGTGCAGGCCATTGTTGATGCGCCATTGTGTATCGACAGTTCAGTGCCCGGTGCTCTTGAATCGGGGCTAGAGGCCGCAGAGGGTCGGCCTTTGTTGAACTCTGTCACCGGAGAGGAAGAGCGGCTGGAGATCGTGCTGCCCTTGGTCAAAAAATATAACGTGCCAGTTGTCGCAATTTCCAACGATGACACCGGGATCTCCGAAGACCCCGACGTTCGTTTCGCAGTCGCAAAGAAAATCGTTGAACGGGCTGCCGATTTTGGCATTCCTGCTCATGATATCGTTGTCGACCCGTTGGTTATGCCGATTGGCGCGATGGCAACTGCTGGCCTTCAGGTGTTTACGCTTGTGCGGCGTCTGCGCGAAGAGCTTGGCGTGAACACAACCTGCGGCGCGTCCAACATCAGCTTTGGCTTGCCCAACCGGCATGGGATTAACAACGCGTTTTTGCCAATGGCGATGGGTGCAGGAATGACATCGGCGATCATGAACCCTGTCGCTCTGCCTGTCGGTGCCGCTAAGGTCGAAGAGAAAAAGCTAGAGCTCGCGGCTGCGGGCATCATCATTCCCGATGACATGGATATTGAACTGTTCTGCCACCTCACTGGCCTTGGATCGACAAAATCACGGCCGGGCAAGGAAATGGAAGCGATCAGAGCTGCAAATTTCCTCACCAACAATGACGCACATGGTGGGGCTTGGATCGAATTTAACAAAGTCGCACCAAAAGCCGGGCATGAAGGTCGCGGGCGCGCCGGGCGTACCGGTGGACGGCGCAGGCGCGGCTAGAACAAATCAATATACTTGGTCAAAAGCCCTCGTGAATAATCCACGGGGGCTTTTACATGTTCACCCGTTTGATCGCCCTTCGTGATTCAAATTGGGAAAATCACGCAAATCGTTTTGCAAGTAACGCAGTCTTAACGGACTGCGCTCTAGAACCATGTGACTCACTGACATGTGGATTTGGAGACAGCAATGCATTTTCCCGACACCAACAAGACTGCGAGCCGGCGATGAGCGATCCCATCGTATTGGCACCCAAACTTGATCTCGCAGCGTCGTCGGCTTTGTTGTCCACGCTCAATGCACACAAATCAGAAGATGTCGTCGTCGATTTAAGCGACGTGAAACATCTGGGCGCGCTGTGCATGCAAGTTTTGCTCGCAGCGGCGACCACCGCTCAGGCAAGTGGCAAATCATTTTCACTCACGAACACCTCAGACCGCGTTTTAGAACAGATGCGCGTGATGGGGATGACACCAGAAGCGATCTCAAGGGGGCGTCAATGACACTTGAAATTTTAGCCGTCGATGACAGCCGCACAATGCGGGACATGATCCGTCTTGCCTTGCTGCCTGCGGGTTTCAATGTGCACACAGCCGATGACGGGGTGCATGGAATTGAGGTTTTGGAAGGCATAGAGCCCGATGCCATCATCACTGATATCAATATGCCGCGCATGGACGGCTTTGGTTTTATCGATGCAGTCCGCGAACAAGACAAACACCGCGCAACACCCATCCTTGTTCTGACCACTGAAGCCGCACCAGAACTGAAAGCGCGCGCGCGCAACGCTGGGGCTACTGGCTGGATCGTCAAACCATTCGACCCCACAAAGCTGATCAAGGCTTTGCAGATGGTCGCGGGCTAAAGGAGAGGACAATGACCGATTCCAATGACCCAATGGCCGAAATTCGCGCATCGTTTTTTATCGAGTGCGAAGAACTGCTTGAGGCTTTGCAAGATGGCCTCCAGACTATGGACGATGGCGATGACGACAGTGAGACAATCAATGTCGTGTTTCGCGCAGTGCATTCGATTAAGGGGGGTGCAGGTGCATTCGGTCTAGAAGCTCTTGTCCGATTTGCGCACAGGTTTGAGACCGTGCTCGATGAAATCCGTGCCGACCGAATGGCACCTAACCCCGACATACTTAAGCTATTTTTTCAGTGCGCTGACCATTTGTCCGACCTGGTGCGCGTCAGTAGGGATGACGGCGATTTACCCGATGATGTAACAAACACTCTGTTGGCCGAGCTTGATACCTTGTTAGGGGAAGAGGGAGCAAGCCTAACCGACGAAGAGCCTGAAGAAGAAATTGACTTCCAGCCTGCGATCTTGTCGTTGGATCTGGACTTGGGCGATGATGACAGTGACGATGGCGCGCCACTGGTGCTTGATGACTTGCCGGATTTGCCTTCGTCATCTGGGCAAACATACATCATCAAATTCAAACCAGAGAACGAGCTTTTTGAAACTGGCAATGAGCCTTTTCAAATTTTGCGGGCGCTCGATGAATTAGGAACCTGTACTGCAACCTGTGAAACCAGTGAAATTCCAGACCTTGAACAGCTCGCACCAGAAAATTCATATCTGCGTTGGACAATCGAGCTACAAACAGAAGTCGCTGAAGCTGAGATTTCAGCAGTGTTTGAGTTTGTTGAAGGACTATGCGCGCTTGAGATTGAGAAATCTGGGGCCCAAATAGGAGAAACGCAAGACATCGATGCTGTTGAAGACATCGAGGAAACTCGACCGCCCACCGACGAAAACCCCGTCAGTGAGCTTCCCCCGGCATCGCCTCCAGAAGTGGTGCAGCAACCCACAAAACCTGTAGTTGAACCGCAAGCGACTGCAGCGCCGACTCCTGCCAAACCAGAGCCCGCAGCAGCGGCAAAAGCACCAGGAAAGCCGGCACCATCAGCACCAGCGAAATCGGTTGTGCGTGTTGATTTAGATCGTATTGAACGGCTGGTGAACCTTGTGGGCGAACTCGTTATAAATCAAGCGATGCTTTCACAAAGCCTCGAAAGCTCAGGATTGTCTCCACACTCCGACGCAATGAATGGTCTTGAGGAATTCCAACGTCTGACACGAGATATCCAAGACAGTGTCATGATGATCCGTGCACAACCAGTAAAGTCCTTGTTCCAACGTATGTCTCGCATTGTAAGAGAGGCTTCTGCCGCAGTGGGCAAGGATGTGCGTCTTCATACCGACGGGGACAGCACAGAAGTTGACAAAACAGTCATAGAACGCCTGGCCGATCCTCTGACTCACATGATCAGAAACGCGGTCGACCACGGCTTGGAAACACCCGAGAACCGCATCGCTGCGGGTAAACCGGCACAAGGCCGCGTTAACTTGTCTGCTGCACATCGTTCAGGACGGGTTGTGATTGAAGTTTCTGATGACGGCGCTGGCATTAACCGTCCAAAAGTTCAACAAATCGCAATCGATAAGGGTTTAATCCAACCAGATGCCGTTTTGTCCGAGTCAGAAGTTGATAACCTTTTATTTCTACCCGGCTTTTCGACTGCAACTGTCGTGTCAGATTTGTCAGGGCGTGGCGTTGGAATGGACGTCGTCAGAACGGCAATCCAAGCGCTGGGTGGGCGAATAACGATTACGTCAAATCCAGGTCATGGAACTGTTTTTTCTATCTCGCTGCCACTGACACTCGCCGTTCTTGATGGGATGGTTGTCCAGGTAGCAGAAGAGACGCTAGTCCTGCCTTTGAACGTCGTAATTGAAACCTTAACACTCACCAACAACGATGTTGAGATGATCAAACCCGGCGCTAATGTGGTTCGGGTAAGAAGTGGTTTTGTACCACTTTTTGATTTAGGCACCGAATTGGGGTATCGGGACGCTATTACCGATTACGACGGGTCGGTCGTACTTTTGATTGCGCATGAAGATGGCAGTCGCGCCGCTCTTATAATCGACAGCATTCAAGACCAGCGACAAGTCGTCATCAAAGGCCTTGACGATAGCTTTTACAGAGCACCCGGCATTGCCGCAGCAACAATACTCGGTGACGGTCAAATTGCTCTCATCCTAGACACGTCAGATATCATTTCAAATGCAATTGGTACGTCTTCCAATGCATCCAGGACACCTCTCACAGGAACAACAGCATGAGTGAAGTAGACACTGAAACAAAATCGTCTTTAGAATTGTTGACTTTCCAGCTGGCAGATCAGGAATATTCACTAGACATCATGTCAGTTCGCGAAATTCGCGGTTGGACGCGCACGACGCCTTTGCCTCACGCGCCCAGCTACATGAAGGGTGTTATAAATCTTCGAGGCACCGTTCTTCCTGTCATGGATTTGTCTCAAAGGCTCGGCCTCAAACCCCGCGAACATACTGACCGAAACGTTATAATCGTCGTATATCAAGATGATATGATGACTGGACTGTTGGTCGATGCTGTTTCGGACATTATTCAATTGACCGCTGATGACTTACAGCCCCCTCCAGAAATGCAGTCTATTTCTGGCCCAAGCGTTGTCAGCGCACTGACACTTATTGATGACAGAATGATACGGATCCTCGATTTGAGCTCGATTGTGGCGCAAGTGAAAAGCAAAGCGGCATGATACCAAATCAATCAGACCCGACAAAGATTGATCCTGAGAGTTTTAACGCGATTGCGCAGCTTGCATACCGCGAAAGCGGCTTGCAGCTTGTCGCGGAAAAAACATCGATGATTCAGTCTAGGTTGCGCAACAGATTGAAGGCCGCGGGAGTCAAGGACTTCAAAGAGTACGCAAAATTTGTTTGTTCAGACATTGGTATCGCGGAAAGAAGGTTAATGATTTCAGCTTTGACCACCAATGTTTCACATTTTTTTAGAGAGCAGCACCATTTTGACATCCTGTCAAATCAGGTCTTGCCCTCTATGATCAGTAGTCTCCGCAACGGACGTCGCTTCCGCCTATGGTCGGCAGGGTGCTCAAATGGGCAAGAAGCCTTTTCCGTGGCGATGACAGTCTTGGAATGCTTGCCCGATGCGCACCAATTGGACATTAAGATACTTGCAACGGACATTGATCCCAAAGTCGTCGATTTTGGCAGGGCAGCGGTGTACCCTGAAAGGCTTATTTCTGGCATACCCAAACCGATGCTGTCTAAATATTTTACGATCGAGGCGTCAGGATCTGAGCCGCTATACAAGGCAACTGCTGCCATGCAGTCGATGGTAGCTTTTAAGGAATTAAACCTTTTGGCTAAATGGCCAATGAAGAATGAAATGGACATTATCTTTTGTAGAAATGTGGTCATTTACTTTGATGGTCAAACACAAGACGCGCTGTGGCCGCGGTTCAACAGGCAGCTTTCGCCAAATGGCCATCTGTTTCTGGGTCATTCTGAACGAATTTCCGATCCGTCAAACTTCGGTTTCATTAACGACGGGCCAACTTCATATCGTCCCACAACAGCGTCAACCAGCTAAAGAAATCAGAAGGAAAAGACTAACATGTCATTGAGGGATCAAATTAGAATTATGGTAGTCGATGATATGTCGACAAGCCGAGGCTTGATTACGCAGGCGCTGGATGCTTTTGGGATTCGCAATGTGACAACAGCAGAGAATGGCTTGGATGCTCTTAAAGCGCTCGCGACACACCCGGTTCACCTCGTAATTTCCGACTACAACATGCCAGAAATGGATGGGCTGCAGCTCCTCCACCAACTTAGAGCAGCTCCCAAGACGAAAGGCGTGGGTTTCATTCTGATTACCGGTCGTGCAGAACAGCAGATCATAGATCATGGGAAAAAACTTGGGATGAACAATTATCTTCGCAAACCGTTCGAACAAGCTGGGTTGCGAAATTGCATCGAGGCGGTTGTTGGGCGTCTGTAAAGTGGCATCGATTAAACAAACAGCAAACCTAGCGGATGTTTTAAACAGTGTCTCCGCACATTTGGACCTGCTTGCCGGACAAGTTTTTGAGGTCGAAGATGCTTTGGGAGACGTGCTCAAAGATCAGACAAGCGGCGATCATTTATCAATCACGAAATTTCAAACACTGGATTATGCGCGCCAATCACTAGAAGATTGTGCTTTGCTACTACACCTTCTTAGCACGCAATCTGGACCTTCCGCAGTTACGCTCAATGATCATGACGATATCGCAAGAAGACTAAAGTTAGACGTAACCAAATCGCTTTGCTCAAAGCAGAGCATTTCCTCGTCCCCAGCAGCGCCATCGGCCGGCGAGATGGACCTCTTTTAACTTTTAAATCCTGATAACTTTTAAATCCTGACGGATCAAAGGCTGGTAGTCACGCCCTCTATTCTATCTTAATTGCAGGTAACAGTTTCTGATACCCTTTGGGGTGCTAACTAGCCTTAAGTCGGCCAATTGTGGCCTATGCCTTATCTTTAAAGAATAGAATCTTTAAAATAATTCCAGCCCGTTGCCTTTGTCTTCCTGCACCATTGGCACTTCCGGAGGAAGTGGCGCATCGGTGCGTATCTTTTGCAATGCGCGACCAGTTGTTGGCCAAAACATTACATGACGCGCCGTTTCACCACCAAGAGAATGTTTCTCGCACACAATTCCTTCTTTGTTCAGGTAATCTAGGGTGAACTCACTATTCATGCGGCCAATATCACTTAGCCCGGCGACCATTCTTGCGCCGCCAAAAGCTTTTGCACGCAAACGATCTCTGCTGCCGCCCAATTTTATGACATCATTGATCAGCAGTTCCATCGCATTGATACCAGCTAGGTTACAAACGCCGGTGCTTTTTGTACTGACGGTCAAAAGCATATGATTCATGCCACCGACCCGGGCGACTGGATCCCATAAACAGCACGAAACGCACGATCCAAGGATCGTCGAGATAACTTGTTCAGGTCGCTGTCCAACAGCCCGTTCACCCTGCGTGATATGTTGCTTCTCTTCTTTCATACAGAGGAACTCCCCGCAGTGGCTGACCGCGCCGTTCTTCGCCGGTCTGCGCGCTCACGCGCCGCAGCACCGATACGTTCGATTGGCAATTGTTCTTGAACAGCGCCAAGAGCATGTGCTGCCCTTGGCATTCCGTAAACAACAGACGTGTCTTCGTCTTGGCCTATTGTTTTTGCCCCAGCCTTAAATAATTCGAACATACCATCTGCGCCGTCCCGACCTAGACCAGTCAAGATGACAGCAGTGATATTCTTGGCCTCGCTGACGGCGGAATGGAAAAGATGATCAACGGACGGGCAGTGCAAACTGGGAGGGTCATTTTCGACAAAAGTACAATACCAACCATTACTGCGCCGCACGACTTGGGTGTGTTTTCCGTCACCCGGTGCCAACACCACATCACCGCGCATCAGTTGTTCACCTTCACGCGCAAGATATACGTTTTGTGGCAAATCACGCGCCAGTCTTTCGGAAAAACTCTTAAGGAAGTTACCCGGCATATGCTGAACAATCACAACCGGCGGACCCTGGGGGTCAAGGTAGGGTAAAACAGCCTCTAGCGCAGAAACGCCGCCTGTGGAAGCACCTATCAAGATCAAAGACCCGCGACGGCAGGGTTGCCGCACACCGGCGGTATATGCCGCTCTGGGTGCGTGATTTGCTGTCGGCTCTGCCAAACTGCGTGAGATCATCGGTGCTTTGGTACAGGCCGCTTGATACACACGTTCGCAAATATCTTTTGACAAGGCTTGATCGTAGCCGTCGCTGGGTTTGAGCATACAGTCAATCGCACCACGCGACAGAGCTTGGATCGCGGCGTCGCTGCCTTTGGTTGTCAAACTGGACAACATGACAACGGGCATTGGCCGCGCGCGCATCAAACGCGTCAGAAACTCAAGCCCGCTCATGCCCGGCATCTCGATGTCCAAGGTCATAACATCGGCCTCATTCGCGCGTAAAAAATCGCGAGCCTCCACCGCATCACAGGCTTCACCGACAATTTTCAAACGTGGATCCGCGGCGAGAATTGTGCGCAACCAAGCCCGCATGGCGAGAGAATCGTCAACAATCAACACGCGTTTTGCAGCGTTCAAACTATGGCTTTCTGAGACAGAATTGAAATCGGCCACGATGTATTCCTGAGGCTTAAACAAATAACGCGCGTTACGCCGCGTCCTTCACGTATGCCCCACAGGAGTAAATGCAGCCTTAAGAAAGCCCGCCTGCAGTTGTTTTTATATATCCAAGCCGTGTGGACGGTTAGTGCTTTAGATGCCGCGCCACGATGACCCGCATGATTTCGTTGGTGCCTTCCAATATCTGATGCACCCTGAGATCACGTACGATTTTCTCAACACCATAGTCGGCCAAATACCCGTAGCCCCCATGGATTTGCAGTGCTTCATTGGCAACATCAAAGCTGACGTCCGTTACATAGGCCTTTGCCATGGCGCAGAATTTTGACGCATCATGTGCTTTGTTGTCGAGTTTCCAAGCTGCCTGGCGCAAGAACACACGTGCCGTTTGAAGCTTAATCTCCATGTCGGCCAGCTTGAATTGAGTTGCTTGAAAACGGTCAATCGCTTGGCCGAAAGCCTGCCGTTCACTAGCGTAGCTCAAAGCTGCATCCAACGCCGCTTGTGCGCCCCCAAGAGCAGAGGCCGCGATGTTCAAACGGCCCCCATCAAGGCCAGCCATCGCATATGAGAACCCTTTGCCTTCTTCCCCAACCAAATTGGCCGCCGGGACTTTGCATCCATCAAATTGAACCTGTGCCGTGGGTTGCGCACGCCAGCCCATTTTGTCCTCAAGCCCCCCAAACGACAGCCCTTCTGAGCCGCTCTCAACCAATACCGCAGAAATACCTTTGGGGCCCGGATCCCCTGTGCGCACCATCGACAGATAAACGTCCGAATAGCCGCCACCAGAGATAAACGCCTTGGTACCGGTTAATACATAGCCTTCGTTGCTGCGCTCGGCCTTGGTGCGCAACGCCGACGCGTCCGAGCCCGAGTTGGGTTCAGTCAGACAATAGGAAAATATCTTGTCCATTTGGCACAGTTGCGGCAGCCACTGTTGTTTCACCGCATCCGATCCAAAGGTGTCGATCATGCCGCCACACATGTTATGGATCGAAAGGAATGACCCAACCGACGGACAGGCCATCGCAAGCGCCTCGAAGACCAGTGTTGCATCTAGACGGCTGAGGCCTGAGCCGCCGTATTCTTCTGATACATAAATTCCTGCCAACCCCAGTTCGGCTACTTTTGGCCAGAGGTCCTTGGGAATTGTGCCTTCAGCTTCCCATGTGCGCGCAAAGGGGGCGATGTGTTCTTGCCCAAAGGCATGAGCCATTTCAAAGATCGCTTGTTGTTCTTCGGAAAGCGCAAAATCCATCATAGGTTCCTTATGCCGGTCACACCCAAGGGATATCATCCTTGGCGTGCACTGCAACAGTTCAGTATCCGGTCATTTCCAGATACCCGCGCCCCGTGTGAGAGCCTGTTATTTGAACAGGCCCCTCCCAATAGGGGATCGAAGTCGTCATCCACGCAGAGCTATTCAAGGCTGTAACGGTCACATCCACATCCCGCGCAGGCAAAGTGACCTGCCAAGTCGTCGGTACATCCCGCCCCGCCACACGTGTCGTGGCCAAGGCGGTGGCTGTAAGGGCCCCATCAGGATAAGCCACGGTCGTGCCGTCAGGTTCAATCCATGTGGCTTGGGTGTAATCGCTGCCATCACTGTCGTGCAGGGTGAAACCCATCAGCCGGACGCCATCGTCAAAAACCATTGAAAACCAATCCCAACTGACTTGGGTGGCAGCCAGCGGCTGGGATGCCCATTCACGGTCCAGCCATGCCGTACCCGTGACCTCAACCGGACCAACCGGAAGGTTCAATGTGCCCGCCACCTCGTAAAAGGGTTGCGAATAATAATAGCTTGCGCGCCCACTGGCAGATTTCTGCGAATACCCGCCCTGCCCGTGAAAAATCAGCGGGCCTTGGGCCGTGAGCGTTACGTCATAAGAAAAATCTGCACCCGCCGCCTGCATACGCACACGGTCGAGCGTATCACCCGCCATGGACCATTCATCAATCCATGCCTCAAAGGGGACAGGGGTTACGCCCGCCTGCCCGATACCACCCCGCGCATAGCGTTCGGCCACCAGGTGCATATCGGAATTCGTTACGGCCGCATGTCCAAGCCATAGTTGCGGGCTGTCCCAGCCCTCGCGTTCTGCAGGCTCTAATGCCGACCGAAAGAGCGTCCATTGCAGGCCATAGTCGCGCCCGTTTGCGTCTTTCAAGTTGGCGGTGACATACCACCATTCGATCTGAAATGCCGGGTGTGCGCCGTGGTCTTGCGGAAATTCAAAGGTGTATCCGAGCTGCGGTTGCGCAAATTCATCCGCTGCGCGACCCAGTCCTGCAAAGCCTTGAGCTTGCCCCTGCACGCCTGCAATCGCCATAACTAGAACAAATAATATCAATGCCTTAACGTTCATTGCTAAACACCTTGAGTAGGGCCTGCGCATCTGTGCGCGCCAACCTGATAGCGGGCCAAAGTGCAGCTACAAAAGCCGCCAAGACCGTGAGCCCTGCTAACCGCATGTATTCCACCGGGAAGAAATAGATGGGCAACCGCCAGCCAAAGGCCTCTACGTTGACGACGGCCAGCAACACCCATGCCAATACCAATCCCACCGGCACCGCCAACACACCCGTGATCGCCGCCAGACAGACCGCGCGGATCAACTCAAGCTTGGATAAATCCCCCCGCGTCAGCCCCAAAGCCCAAACCGGCGCCAGCTGTGGCAACCGCATCGTGGCGAGCGTCAACAAACTGATCAGGATCGCCAATCCCGCCACGCCAAGCGTCAAAACATTCAGCGCGGAAGTAACAGAAAATGTGCGTTCAAATACTTGTACAGAAAACGCCTTGAGGTCAGTTTGATTGATCACTGCCTCTTGGTCCAGATCAAACCGCGCCCGGATGTCGCCAGCCAGCGTTTCAGGATCAGCCGTACGTACGCCAAAGCGCAAATGCGGCACATCGGGGTAGCGCGCGGCAAAGAGCGCCTCGCCAATGATGACTTGCCCTGCTGAATTGCCGTAATCGCTATAGATCCCGATCACACGATCACCATTTGGCATGGGCGCGCCAAGGGACCACCCTTCGCGACGTGCCAGTTGTTCGTTGACCAAAGCGCCCTGCCCTTGGGCCAATGCGTCCCACACGCCCGCAACGGATTGCAGCAATGGCCAGTTGTCACGATATGTTTGATCATCGCGCACACCGTAGATTTCAGCAGGCAACCCGCCGATCCTTGTATCGACCGACGTAATAGGTAAGACCGCATCGGCGTTATCCTCCAGATACGGCACAAGGGATGCGGCCTGCATTTCGGTCTCAACTGAAACATAAAGCTCTGATGCAAGGCGCTGGTCTAGGTAATCAACAAAGGTCAACCGAAAGCTGGACACCATCGTGCTGACACCAATATTAGCTGCCATCGCTAACAACAGCGCCATTAGTGCCATTGATAGGCCAGGAATCTGTTGACGACTGTCCGCCCAGAACCATTGCACCAAGGCGTGTCTGCTGTGGCGTTCAGCGAAATGCAACACCTGCGCCAGCATCCAAGGCAAGGCAAAAGCCGCCCCAATCAGCAAACAGGCCAGCAAAGCGAACCCGGCAAAAAGCCCCTGCCCCACAGCCGCAATAGCGATGCCAACGGCAAAAAGTGCCACCGCGAACCTGGCAAGCCAGCGGCCTGCGTTTAGGGCCCCAAGGCTCATGGCGCGCGGGTGGTTAAAGGACAAAAGCGGCATATAGGCCAGTTTGATCAGCGCGGCCGTCGCTGCCACTGCGGTACCTGCCAGGGCCATGCCCAATCCCGAAAGCCACCATGACGCACGCAGCTGCAACTGCCCGGCGACCTCTGCCCCGTAAAGCCCGCGCAGGGTGGCTGCCACGTCGGGCAAAAGGGCTGCAGCAATCACATAGCCCAACGCCACCCCAACAGCGCCCGCAACCAAGGCAAAAACACCCAGTTCCAACCCCAAGACCACCATCAATGATCGCAACGGAACGCCCAATGCACGCAACGTCCGAAAAACGCCCCGGCGCTGTTCAAAGGCCAGCCCCACCGCGCCGTAGACGATGAAAATTCCCACCGCAAAGGACAAAAGCCCAAAGGCCGTTAGGTTCAAGTGAAAGCTCTGGGTCAGGCGCGCCACGTCGCTTTGCACCCCGGTTTGCGCGATGCGGTACGCCGACGGGAGGTCCTGCGCGGCCACCGACGCCTCGGGATGCACCAGCAAGCGCGCAAGCGACGCGTTATCGCCCAAGACACGCTGTGCCAGTGCGATATCCATCAAAACGCTGCCTTCTGGACGGCCCGTGTCGACGCGCAAATCCCATTCCATACCGGCCAGCTTTTCAGCGTCATTTGGGTGCACAAAGGCAACAGGATCGTCCCCCAACATGCCAGTCACGGCATCCGTATCTTCCGTGGTTTGACCGATCTGAGCTGGAAAAGTCAGAACGTCGATGCCAACGATCCGAAAGTCATGACCATTCAGATTCTGGCGACCTTCCAGAACGGGGCTGACACGCCACCCCAACCGGCGCAATTGAACGTATTCTTCAACCGAAAAATCAGACCCATCACGTTTGAGCATCCGTGACAGTTCCGCACCGCCCAAAACGTCCGAAGCTTGTGCATAGCTTGCCCGCGCTTCGGCGTTGATCGCCTGCACACCAGACCACAATGCTGTGGACAGCGCCAACCCCGCCAGCAGCGTCGCCAATTGCCACGGATTGCGCATCCAATGCGACCACAATGCAAGAAAGCCAAAACGTATCATGTAATGCTTGCCGGTGCGGCCTCTTGAACGGTGCCATGCGACAAGGTCAACCGCCGGTCCATCCGGGCGGCTTGGCGGGGCGAATGGGTCACCATCAAAACAGCAGCCCCAACATCTTGGACGCTGTCCAGCATCAAGCCCATCACGATGTCTGCGGTTGTCTCGTCCAGATTACCCGTGGGTTCGTCCGCCAAGATCAGTTTGGGTTTCGCCGCCAAAGTCCGCGCGATGGCAACACGCTGTTGCTGGCCGCCTGACAAAGCTTCGGGATATTTGTCCAAATGTTCAGCAAGTCCGATTTGATCGGCCAAGTGTTCTGACCATTCGGCATCAAATTTCTCGCCAAGCCGGGCATGAAAGGCAATGTTGGCACGGACGGTCAAACTTGGGACAAGATTGAATTGCTGGAACACAACACCAACTGTCGTACGCCTTAGTGCTGCAGACTGCGCATCAGGCAGTCCCGCAACTTCGATACCATCAAGAACAATGCTGCCGCCGGTTGGGGCGTCCAGTCCTGCGATCAAGTGCAGCACCGTGCTTTTCCCGCTGCCGGATTCGCCCTCCAACGCAACAGTTTCGCCCTGCGCCACTGTGAAAGACACATCGCGCAACACATCTACAGCGCGCGCACCCGACGCATATGATTTTGCCAAGTTTTGGACAGTCAACAACATAAACGGTGCGCTTTCATTCGGTACATGGCTGACGACATGGCATCCCAGTGCCTGAACTCAAGAGACAATTTGCCACTGTTTGAACCACATCATCCATCCAAGTGTCCGCGCACCGCCCGAGCCAGCGCAGTTGCACTGTCAAAAGCGGCCTCGACCCGCCCTGCCCCACACCAATCGCCCGCCGAGCCTAGCTGCGATACAGCGTCGATCAGATGATCCTTTGACGCGGGCGTTGACACCTTGGCATAGCGCCAGCGGTGCAGTGAAACATAGCTCGCTGTCTCGACTGCAAGCCCGGTGAGCGCTCCTACAGCCTCGAGCAAGGTGGCTTGGACCGCGCTTTGGTCGTCGTCCAGATGCGCATCGGCCCAGTCATTGCTGGATTGAACCATCAGGCTAAAGTGTGCAGGCCGTTCAGGTTTCGACGAATTGACCGCCAGCCACGCCAATGGCCCCTGTGACACTATCGCGGCCTGCCACCCCAAATCCACCTCAGCTTCGAACCCAAGCATCAGGCTATAACAGCCCTGCATTTTTACCGCCTTTAAGGCGTCCACTTCAGCAAAGGTGTCGGGCATCAGGTCAAGCGTCTGGGGGTGTGGTGCCGTGCTCAATACCCAATCAAAGGGGCCATAATCAGTGCCTTCAAGCGAAGTCAACTGCCATCCCTGCCCCTCACGTTCAAGGTTGGTGATCTGCGTGCCGGAAACGATCGTCAGCGCCTTTGCCAACTCTTTGCACAGCCCTGTCATGCCGGGCGTTGCAACATACCGGGGCGCAGACCAATCAACGTCCTGCGGCCCCGACGCACTGAGGCGCACCACATGTGGACGCCATTCCTGCACAGTGCCCATTTTAATAAAGGGGGCCAGAAACCCTTGGAATGCCGGGCCGTGGGCGGTGAAATATTGCGCGCCGTGGTCGAATTGAAACGCGTCGGCGCGCCGTGTCGACATTCGGCCGCCCAGACCACGCGACTTTTCAAACACGGTTACCTTTGCAACGTCAGACAGTTCATGCGCCAGCCGCAAGCCTGCAAGCCCTGCACCAACGATCGCAATTTGAGGTGCTGCTGCCATGTGCTTGATCCTTTTCACTTATATCTGGGAAACTAGCACGGCGGCGGGGCAAGGCCAGCTTGGCGCGTTTCTTGATAATACGCAGCCCAGAGACTAGGCTGCCCACTATCGTCAATCGGCAAGGGCCCGTCATGCAAAAACCACTTGAGGGCATCCGCGTTCTTGACCTGACCAACGTGCTGGCAGGCCCGTTTTGTTGTCATCAACTGGCCCATTTAGGTGCCGAAGTCATCAAGGTCGAAGCCACCGGTCGCGGCGATCTTGCCCGCCAACTTGGAGCGGACGCCGAGCTAAATCAAACCGGCATGGGGGTTTCGTTTCTGGCACAGAACGCGGGCAAGCAGTCAGTGACGGTGAACCTGAAACACGCGCAAGGCAAAGCGATGTTTCTGAAACTGGTTGAAACTGCAGATGTGCTGGTGGAAAACTTTCGCCCCGGCGTTATGGCGCGTCTGGGACTGGAATACGATGCGCTAAAGGCTTTGAACCCGCGGTTGATCTATTGCGCCATATCCGGGTTCGGTCAGGATGGCCCTTGGGTGCATCGCCCAGCATATGACCAAATCATTCAAGGCGCATCGGGGGTGATGTCGATCACTGGCAACGCTGACAGCGCGCCTTTGCGCGTGGGCTACCCGGTCGTCGATACTGTCGGAGGAATGACGGCGGCTTGCGCCATTTCAGCCGCGCTAAACGCTAATCCACGCGGCAGTTTCATTGATATTTCGATGTTGGAATCTGTTTTGGCGACCATGGGATGGGTCGTATCGAACCACTTGATTGCTGGCTTAGACCCTGCCCCCAATGGCAATGAGAACCCCACCTCAGCCCCCTCGGGGGCGTTTGATACTGGTGACGGTGTCCTGAACATTGCCGCAAACAAGGACGAACAATGGGTGCTGCTGACCGATCACCTTGGGCTGACGGCCCTGCGAGACCGCGCCGAATTCGCGACACGTGAGGACCGCAAACGAAACCGGCTAGCGCTTAAGGCAGCACTTGAAGAAATACTGAAATCCCGCTCGGCGCGTGATTGGGCCAAAGACCTAAACCGGATCGGCGTGCCCGCAGGTGCTGTGCTCAGCGTGCCCGAAGTGCTGGACATGCCGCAGATCGCACAACGTGGGTTCTTGAAAGACTATGTAGATGTGCCCGGTGTGGGCCGCGACATCACCGTGGCCACAACGGGGATGAAGTTTGATGGGCAAGCCTTGAGCGTTGACGCCCCCCCACCGCAGTTGGGACAAGATAACGAAACCATATGGGGCGCACTTGGCTATGGACCGGATGCGCTTGAGGCACTCAAGAAAGAAGGCGCGATATGACAGCTTCTGGCAACGATGTTTCCGACTGGTGGCGCACTGACATCATCGATATGGCCCCCGGTCAGATCCGGCTGCGCGGTCACCCGATCGAAGACCTAATCGGCTCGGTAAGCTTTGCACAAATGGTCTGGTTGATGACCCGCGGTGCCTTGCCTACAGATGCACAAGCGCGCCTGTTCGAAGCAGCCTTGGTCGCAGCGGTTGATCATGGGCCGCAAGCACCTTCAATTGCTGCAGCCCGCATGGCGGTGACCTGCGGGTTGGGCCTAAACGGGGCAATGGCCACAGCGGTCAATATGCTCGATTCCGTGCATGGTGGGGCCGGCGAACAAGCGGTTGAACTCTATACTTTGATCCATGATGCCACCGAGCAAGGTCAACAGGTGCAAGACGCAGTCGGCACCGGAATAGACAAGTGGCAAGCGGATCAAAGCGTATTCATCCCCGGCTTTGGGCACCGGTTTCACACGCCACAAGACCCTCGTGCACCCCGCCTTTTAGCACTGGTGGATGCAGCCGCAGACGCAGGTACGGTCACTGGCAAATACGCGGCCATCGCGCGCATGATCGAACACACCCTAAGCCACCGAAAAAACCGCGCCCTGCCAATGAATATCGATGGTGCCACGGCCGTGATTTATGCTGAACTAGGTTTTGCAGGGCCTTTGGCGCGCGGTTTGTTCTGCTTGTCGCGATCGGTCGGTGCTATGGCACATGCATGGGAACAACAAAACCAAGGCGGGCGCAATAAAGGCCCAACGCCCCCTGAATACCGCTGGACGTACACAGGCCCCAACCCGATCGATACGGGCGACTAGTCAGGTGGATGCGTGTCAAAACTGCAAGTTTCCAACCGCCGTGTGAAGTAGAACACAGACAAACCTTACCTAAAACTTTGACATTTGCCGCGAGTTGGGCAAGCTTTTGACGCGCCCCGGTTGAATTTTTCTGGCACTTCAAGCTGCCAAATTTCAAAGACAGGAGGTATCCCGCGTGAACGATTTGCGATCATGGCTGGCCTCTATCGAAATGGATAAATACTTTGATGTGCTTGCGACCAACGAAGTCGACATGGACATCATTGCCCATCTGACTGAACAAGATCTAGGTGAATTGGGGGTGCCATTGGGGGATCGCAAACGCCTAATGAACGCCAGCAAACGGCTTGAAACCAAGCCAGAAGCCGTCACGCCGCCCGGCTTTCAGGACGCAGCTGCGGAATTCTCCCCGCTCACTGAACGCAAGCACAAACCCATCGGCGAGCTGCGCCAAATGACTTTGATGTTTGTGGATCTGGTCAACTCTACGGGTCTGGTGCAGACCTTGGGCGTTGAGAAATACCGCGACGCGCTGCGGGCGTTTCAAAAGTGTAATGTGGATGCGATCCGCGAAAACTTTGGCTATTTTGCGCAGTTTATCGGCGATGGTGTTGTGGCCTATTTTGGCTTTCCAATTGCCAATGAAGACGATGCAGAACGCGCAGTTCTAACCGGCCTGCAGATTATCCGAAGTGTAGCAGGAATTTCAGTCGATCACGAACACCGACTATCTGTGCGCGTCGGCATCGCCACCGGTGACGTGCTCGTGGATGACCTGATGGACGACGCGCAAAAAGCCGACAACTTTGCCTTGGGCAATATCCCCAACCTTGCCGCGCGCCTGCAAAGCCTTGCAAGCCCCGGCCAGATCGCCGTCAGCGGTCGCACGCGGCGGCTATTGGGGCGCAATTTTGATTGCAAACCCATCGGCCAACATCAGCTCAAGGGGTTTGAGGCCCCGATGAACGTATGGCTGGTTCATAGCGCCCAAAGCGCCGAGTTGCGCTTTGATAAACGCAGGCAGGGCACGCTAGCACCACTGATCGGGCGCGAGGATGAGCTTGGCCTGCTCAAAGGACGGTGGAGCGCGGCGTCACGCGGCGAAGGTCAGGCCGTTTTTCTATGCGGCGAGGCAGGTTTGGGCAAATCGCGCCTTGCCGAAGAAGTGCATGAACAGATTGTTCAACCCAAAGGACATCGCATCAGCTTTCAATGCTCTCCCTATCATCAAAACAGCGCGTTTTACCCGATCAAGTCACACTTTAACCACGTGATCGGGTTTGAAGAAAACGACACCACAGCGCAGCGCACGGATAAATTGCGCACCTTCCTAGAGGACCGCGGCGGCGTATCTGATGAGTTCTTTGGCATATATGCCAACTTCTTGTCTGTGGGGTCTGCAGATCAAACCGTTCTGCCCCCCCCAGAACAGACCAACACACAAACGATCAAAGTCCTGCTGCATTACATCGAAACCTCGGTCCAACATGCGCCTTCGCTGATCTTGTTTGAAGACCTGCACTGGATTGATCCGTCATCCGAGGAACTACTCGGTCACCTGATGAACCAGATGGATGACTTGAGTGTTTTGATCTTGGGTACCTACAGGCCAGAATATCAACCACGCTGGTCAGGCACATCCAAGGTAACCACCCTATCCCTGCCGGGCCTTGGCCCCCGCCAAACAGAACAACTGGTTGAATCCCTGAACCACAATAACGACGTCTTGAACGGCCTTGTTCAAGCGATTGTGCGCCGTGCCGAAGGGGTGCCCTTGTTTGTTGAAGAAATGGTCAGCATGCTTGCGCGGTCGCCGGGCAGCGGTTGGTCTGATCATCACGCAGAGCGCGAATTGCTGTTTCCCTCCAACCTCAAGGATTTGTTGCGCGCGCGCCTCGATCACCTGACCGTCACACCCGATACTGTATCTATTTGCGCGACACTGGGGCGCAGTTTTACGCCAGCGCTGGTGGCCGCTGTGGCCGAACGTGACGTGAGTGCTGTTCGGGCAGAGCTTGCGCATCTTGTGCAGGCTCAAATCCTAGTCCCACACCCCCAAGGTGTCGAAGACCGGTTTTCCTTTCGCCATGCTATGATCCGCGATGTGGCCTACGAGGCGATCTTGCCGCGCCGGGCCAAACAACTGCATCACCGGATTGCAGAAACCATGGTTCAGGCGTTTCCAAACCTATGCGCCCAGAACCCAGAAATCTTGGCATTGCACTATCAAAATGCCCACCACTACGCAGAAGCCCGCGACAAATGGCAAACAGCGGCCGAAGGCGCGTTGCGCAATTACGCCAGCCAAGAAGCGATTGCCCATCTGACGGCCGCTCTCAAGGCGCATGACTGCCTGCCCCACGACGACACATCTGACGTCATCGAAATCAGATTGCGCCAAAAGCTGGGTGTGGCCTTGGAAATCCGCATGTGGGGGTCGCCTGACATTGACGCAAACCTAGAGCGTCTGACGGTGTTGAATGACAACATCGGTGACCGAGAGGTCGCATTTTCCATTCTGGATCAGCTTTTTGGGACGCATCTTTTGGCGGGCCGTCCTGATGTGGCCTATGGCTACTGCGAACGTATTGCCGCATTGTTGGTGGACGACCCAAACCCGGTCATGCACACCCTTTGTGAACATAGCAGCGGTATGGCATTGCTGCTCATGGGGGAATTTGACCGCGCAATTGCGCATTTTGACCGCGCATTGTCCTATCGCGCCAAATCCGACCTGACAGAGATTAACCGGTATTATCCCGCCGACCCGGAAACGATTGATACCGTAATGCGCTGCTGGGCGCGCACGCTGCAAAACCCCGATTGTGACGGCCTGCCAGCGGAGCTGGATCACGCCATCAAGGTCTCTTGCGCGCAAAAAAGCGAATTCACCCGCTGCTTTGCCCTAAGCATCATTGCAACAATCTATTGCACACTTGAGCAACCCGAAAAAACGCGGACCTATGCCAAACGTGCCCATGCGATAAGTACCAAGATCGAATTCAAATACTGGGAGGCCTGGTCCAGTGTCATCCTTGGCTGGGCAGAGGCGCGCTGCGGACAAACTGACAGCGGTATCAATACGTTGCAGGCAGGATTGGCGCGCTACGTTGATACAGGATCCGGACAGATCATCGCTTTTGCCAAAACACTTTTGGCAGATGCGATGCTGTTCAAAAACGATGTGGATGGGGCGCGGGAACAGATTTCGCAAGCGCGCGACATCCTCGACACCTCGACAATAAGGTTTCACAACGCGATTACGGACAGCGTGGCACGCAAGGTTTTCGACCGTGCAAAAACAGCTAAAAATTCAGCGCTTTCAAGTTGAAATCTAACGGGTCTGTTTGCGCTGCTACCGCAAAAGGCTAACGAATTGTTTCGATTTCAATCATTATTTGTGCTACTTTAACTTATTATTCAGCAATTTAGACGGAGATCGTTATGATCAAAAAGGTTTTTAAACTGTCGTTCATTGTTAGTGCGGGGCTGTTTTTAGCATCTTGCACGCAGGGTGTGGTTGACGAGGAGACCGGGGATCTGATCGCCTTTGCATCGATACCAGAGCAAAAGTTCGTAGCCGGCGGGTTTAGTGACAACGAGAACGCCAAACCTAAATTGGTAAAAGACTTTACCGAGGCAGAATTTGCGAAGGTCCGTCAAAAATTGCGAGGCAAAACGGAAAACAGTCTGACGGGCATTACCAGCCAAGCGTTTATCCGTGTGGCCGAAAGCCGGGGTACTGTGTTTGGGAAAAAGGATGTGGATGTCCGCGGTAAAATCCAGGATGTCTGCCTGCATGATCCAAGCCTGGCTGGCTATTACTACAACGCCAAAACGGACAAACTGCGCCTGTGTGTGCTGATGGTCACAACGATTGCGGGGCCAAAAGACAAAAACAACAAAGTGCGTTACCAGTATTTCCATGTTGAAGCCGACAAAGCCCGGGTCGCACCACGCGACAATGCAGATACGGGCAATGTCTTTCCTGCGGCCGCCTCGAAAACCGGTTTGAAAGTGGATGAGACCACCGCAAAAGACTTTAAGAACAAGCTCTATGCGTGGGGCGACAATGTGAAAATTCTCAATTACTGGGAAGCCAATGCTAAGGCTAACTCGGGAAATCCAAAGTGGAAGAAATACACCCCTGGCCAGAACAACGCGCCCAAACGGATCAAAAACTACTTTTTGCCGGACGTGGATGCCTGTGTGGATATGATGTTCCCCGGTGCCGTGCCTGAAACCCTGTCACCGGGCGATGCGGGCGGCATTCACTATTGTCTGGGGCGCTGCAAACATCCGCCCATTGTGAACACGCGCTGACCACTTTAACGCGGTCTAGTTAAGGTCGTGCATGAACGCTTGCCGGTCCACCAGATACGGCAAGCGCTTTTGGGCAGCAGTAACTTTGTTAGGGTCGAGCGTGGCATAAATGATCTGCGGCAGCGCTTGCGCGCGGACAATCTCTTGGCCGTCCGGAGCAGCGACAAAGCTTTGCCCCAGAAAGCGTAGTCCGTTTTCGGCCCCTGCACTGTTTGCATAGGCGAGATAGACGCCGTTTTCATAAGCTCGTGTTGGGATCATTTGCCGTGCGACCCATTCCCATTGTGCGCCAAGTGCTGTGGGCACCAAGACAAGCTCGGCCCCCAGTGACGTCGTCTGGCGGACCAGCTCGGGGAATTCAGCGTCATAACAAATCAGCGTTCCAATGCGCACACCACGGTAGGTGAAAAGCTGCGCGTCTTGTCCGGCGGTGAAATAGTCACGTTCAAACCCCGGCGGAATTGCGCGTTTCCGGTACCCCCCAAGCAAGGCGCCATCCGGCCCAAAACACTGCGCGGCATTGTAAAGCACACCCTCTGCCTCCTCTGGGTAGCCATAATGGATCGCCAGCCCATGCTGCCGGGCTAAACCCGACAAGGTGTTGGCGATGGGCCCGTCTGACGGCTCAGCACGCGCACGGACCTGATCGCTAATGTTGTAGCCGGTCGCAAAAAGCTCGGGCAGCAGCAAAAGGTCCGTCTGTGCCGCCGCAATATCCGGCAATTGACCTGCCAGCCAATCCAAACGTGCCTGCGTCGTTGATAATCCTGCTGGCGATTGCCCAACGGCAAGGCGGAAAGCCCGGCACACCTTTAGTGGTCCGTGACCAAAAGCGTGCGCGGATAATCGGTTATATATTCATACCCCGTTTCCGTCACACAGATGGAATCCCCGATGCGGCCTGCGGTCACCCCGTCAATCGAAATGCCACCATCCACGGCAAAGGTCATGCCGGGCTGCAGGATTGTCCTGTCCCCGGTTTTCAACTCAGGCGCTTCTAAATAGGCCACGCCAATTGATCGCCCTGTGCGGTAGCCTGTTTCGAACCCGCGTTCGGCGTATACCTCATTTGCGGCCTGTGCGACCTCTTGCGCCTCAATACCGGGGCGAATGACGGCAATGGCAGCCTGCTGCGCGTCGATGGCAGCTTGTTGCACCCGGGCGGCATCATCGCGTACGTCGCCAATATGGAACATACGATCAAAGCCTAACTTATACTGTTTGAACTGCGCCATATTGCAAAAACAAAAGTAAACCGGGTCCTGCCGCTGGTAGGCGCGTACAGACGCACGGCGATGCACCATTGATGTATCTTTGCCGCTTTGCAGGATCTGCAGGTTGTGGATCATGGGCGACACAAACCGGTCCCATCCCTTGTCTGTCAGAAAGCTTGCCGCCTTGCGCGATCCCGCCTCAATGACCGCAAGCGCGCTTTCATATTCCTGTGCCCCTTCTTGCAGACTGTCATGGGCGGCGGCCATCATCGCACCTGCAATCTGACCTGCTTCTTTCATCACTTCAATTTCAAAGGGGGATTTGATCATGCGCATCGCCCCAAGCACGGGCGAGATATCCTTGACCGGCACACCGGGGTATGTCTCGTCCAGATGGTTGCGCACGATGGCAGGGATACTGCCCCGTTCCACCCAAATCTCTTGCGACCGGTCCCCCAAAGCGGCCGACAACGCCCGCCCCCATGTGCGCTGGCCCATATCTTCCCAGGTTTGCACATCTTCGACCCACGTCATCGCGCCCACCATTTCGCTTTCCATCAACGGTGTAATCACAACAGGCGCGTCTGTGGCATGCACGACCAGCATTGTGGGGCGGCCAAATTCAATCCCAAGATACCCCCAAAACCCCGCCAAATAAGCGATTGAGCTTTCATCGGTGAACACCGCGCGGTCAATACCCAAGTCTTGCATACGCGACTGAAGCACAATCGTGCGGGCCTTGGCTTGTTCAAGCATATGCGTTCCCTGTTCTGTGAGGCCTCAAATTTGCGCTTAGGCTTAAAGTGCAAACAGGATATCTGTCAATTTGGATATTTATCCTATACGTCCCCGCATTTTTTGATTGATAGGTACAGCCTAAGTTGGGGCCTATACATCGCCCAAACTGGCGCATCATCCGCGCCCGAAAGCGCCGTTGACCATATCCAAACCGAGATACTAAACCGCATATGCTTTTTAAGTTGAGCCCGGTCGATAACGCAAAGAAGCCGAACTTACAGCTGAATTTCAAGTCAATCGGACCTCGGGGCGTGATGCGATCAGCAGAGCCGTCTATCTGGGTTTTTTAGATACGCGCAATGACGTGGGTACGGTCGTTGCGACACTTAGGATGCCGCCCTGCCGAGCCTGCGCAGGAATGCTTTAGTCACTGTGTTCAAAAAGGTGCTCCGCCACCCTAAAGTGGTCATACTATAACAACATTACATCCGTCTTACAGCGCACAGAAAACCAAACGACGCTCTGTTCGGCGCGTAAAAAGGTCATCAGGTTTTCTTTGAATATCCGCGATCTGGCACAGGTTTCTACACCTGTTTCGAATAACACAACACTATAATTCGCAAAATTTTAGACTGATTCGGCCAAAGCAGCGTGCTGTTCCAAAACGACTGTTTCCAATAGATTTATAATGTGGATGTAACTGCAAAACCATTCACGGTTTGGACGCCGATTTATGCTAATTTAACCAGTTTAGCAGTTGTTTCGACAGTAGAACACATTCCTGCCTAATTCATATCTTAACCAACCGACCAAGAGAATTTTCCCTTGTTCGAGGAAGTTGAGTATGTACACGAGTAAGCACGACCGTAAATTGAAAATTGCCGCCCAGACGCGCTTGTTTTCAAAAAAGTTTAAAGACGGCGAAGAAGGTACCATCACTATCTTTGCATGTTTTTTGGTGCTTATGATGCTCATGATCTGCGGTATCGCCGTCGATCTGATGCAGAATGAAATGACACGCACCAAGGTACAAAACACCTTGGACCGCGCAGTTCTTGCCGCCTCAGACCTTGACCAGCCGCTGCCACCGGATGACGTGGTTGACGACTATTTCCTTAAAGCGGGTATGGCAGAATTTCTGAACGAAGTTGAGATCACACCAGGTGCCCAGCTACCTGCGACCAACTTTAGAATTGTACAGGCCTCTGCACAGACCAGAACCCGTTCACCGTACATGGCGATGACTGGCGTATTCGAGCTGCCTGTCTATTCGATCGGGACCGCGGAAGAGACAATTGAAAATACCGAGATTTCCTTGGTCATCGATATTTCCGGATCAATGCGGAACAGCGGTAAGATTGGAAACCTGCGCACGGCAGCCAAAGAATTCATCGGCGCCGTACTTCAAGGCAACGCGGCAAATACAACGTCGCTCAGCATCATTCCATATGCAGGTCAAGTGAATCCAGGCCGTGTGATGTTTGATTTTGCTGGCGGACAGCCCTTTGGGTCATTCTACATCAATGAAGAAGGTGAAACTGTACCCTTCGGCCAAGTGTTGCGCGATGAAGAAGGCGAGCCAGCCGTCGATCAAGATGGCAACTTGGTATGGGTCCCCTACAATGAAATGTCCTCATGCCTTGAAATCGAACCCAGTGATTTCAACAACATCAATCTGCCGTCAGGCGGATACCCGCAAACTCCTTATTTCATGTATTGGCCCATTCACGCGCCGACCATGGACTGGGGCTGGTGCCCCCAAAACAAATCCGCCATCCGTTATGCGCAAAACGACATTGGGTCCCTGCAAGAGTTCATCGACGATATTCGGTTGCATGATGGCACAGGCACCCACTACGGCATGAAATATGGCGTGGCACTGCTTAATCCTTCATCCAACTCAGCCTTTATCGAATTGAACAAGAACGGTCTTGTTCCGGATCAGTTCAAGGATCGGCCTGCTTCTTTCGAAGACGATGACACGCGCAAAGTGATTGTTCTGATGACCGATGGACAAATCACCGACCAGTACCGTCCGATCGTGGCAGTAGACCCGCAGAACGAAACGGATGATTTGAAAGGACGCTCAGGCGACCGCACAACACCGACGAAACGGTCCAAGAACCTAGAAGGTTTCTATTCCATGTGCGACAAAGCAAAGGATGAGAACATTCAGATTTACACGATCGCCTTCGAAGCACCCAGCAATGCTGTAACCGAAATGCGCAACTGCGCCACCGCGCCTGCTTATTTCTACAACGTAAAAGGTGTTGAAATCTCATCGGCGTTCCGTTCGATCGCACGCCAGATCAACCAGTTGAGACTGACACAATGAGCTGGTTCAAACGGCGAGCCGTCTCAAAGTTCTGGCGGGCAGAGGATGGCAATGCCACGATCGAGTTCGTGATCATGGTGCCGCTCATCTTCACCATCTTCCTCACGGCGGTTGAGCTTGGCATCTACTCTTTCAAGCAGATGTGGTTGGACCGTGGTCTTGACATCGCAATGAGAGAAGTGCGCCTAAACACCCAAAGTATGCCGACACATGATGAGATGAAGCAAACCGTCTGCGAAAATGCGCCGTTCATTACGGATTGCTTCAACAGTCTCAGAATTGAAATGGAGCCGACGAACCCACGCGACTTTACGACATTGGGTGTACAGCTTGACTGTGTCGATCGCACAAAGCCTATCGCCAGTCAGGATGCGCCAAATTACCTGACAGGTCAGGAACATGACCTGATGTTGGTGCGGGCCTGTGTAAAATTCACGCCTATTTTCCCAACCACGGGTCTTGGCTTTGCTTTGGTTGAAAGTGGCGACAACGCAGGACAAGCGATCATGTCGTCCATGTCTGCCTTTGTGCAGGAACCTGGCGTCACACCCTTGGTAACGGCACCAATTTTCCCAGGCGGAGGTTCTGGCTAATGCTGTCTTTAAACAAACACCGCAAAGGTCGAAGAAAGCTGTTCATGCGTAAAGAAGATGGCAGCATTGCCGTCGAAACCGTGATCATCGTACCAATTCTCGTTTGGGCATACCTTGCGATGTTCACGATCTTCGACGCGTACCGCCAGTATACGATGCAACAAAAAGCAGCCTATACCGTATCTGATTTAATCTCACGGCAAGCGACACCGCTGGATGCAAGCTTTCTCGATGGCGCGCATTCGCTATTGGATGAACTGACGCGGGCAGTGGGTGAAATTGGCTTTCGCGTTACCGTTGTAAATTACGATTTGGTCAACCAGCAATATGCTGTTGTTTGGTCCAGAACGCGCGGCGGCATGATCGGATTACAAAGCGCGGACGTCGCCAATTGGACAAACAACCTGCCCGTTTTGCCGCAAGACGACCAGATCGTCATTGTTGAAACAAGCGCTATGTTCCAGCCCGTATTCCGCATCGGCCTTGGGGATCAAACGATCAACAACTTTGTCTTCACGCGTCCACGGTATGCAAAACAACTGTGCTTCGGCAGCATCTGTGACAACAACCTGCCAGATCCATTCGAGGCACTACCGGATGAACAAGGCTAACGCCCGGATCGGGCAGGACTGACCTGACCGGTCGGTTTGCAAGTCAAAACGCGAACATGATTTGAACGGCGCCGCAATTTCTCAGGCGCCGTTTGCTTTTGTGCAATGGTCCCATCTTGTTGACGTCGTTGACGTATACAGTCTTTGGGCCTTACTTGCGGGCGCCCAGTGACCAAGGTGACTTTTACCGAAATAATGTATCCTTCACCGCGAATACTGTGATTTCATGTAGCAAAAGGCAGACCATCACCGCACCGAACGCGCGGACGCGTCGCCAATCATACTGATAAACGCGAACGCATGCTGTGGCATTTGAAACCCTATGGCCAACATACCAAGCGCACCTATTTTCCAAGAAAATAGCAACACTGAAAAGGCTTGATAGTGGCGGAGCGACAGTCCGCCAATTTAGTGATGTCTAACGAAGTCGTCAACCTGATCCGATAGTTTAACATACTGAAATTATGTAACTGTTTCCAGATTAGAACCAGTGAGTTGATGCGATACGTAGTCGACAGTAGTTTTAGTATAAGTTACCTTAGGCGGGTAAGTTGTGGGGTAAGTATGCCGCGTGTGTCAAAAGAGTTATCTGCGCTTGAAGTGAAACGTCTGGTGCACCCGGGTTCACGGAGAAACGTAACGTTTTCCGTTGGTGGTGTGTCAGGGTTGATGCTGCAAATAACGCCTTCTGGAGGGCGTTCCTGGCTTTTAAGGACGATGGTGGGCGAGAAGAGGCGTGAGCTTGGTCTGGGAGGGTTCCCGGACGTAACGCTTGCGATGGCAAGAGAGCGAGCACGGGAGATGAGAGATCAGATCTGGCGTGGCATTGATCCAATCGCCGAACGGAAGCAACGAAGATCTGAAGTATTAGCCGCTCAACGTCGCGGGTTATCGTTTGCCGAAGCTACGGAACGGTTTCTGGATGTGAAGCTTGATGCTTTCAAAAATGCGAAGCACCGCCAGCAGTGGCGAAACACACTCGAAACATATGCGTTCCCGGAACTCGGCGATATGCTGGTTGAAGACATTGGTGTTCAAGATGTTTTGCGGACATTGAAACCAATCTGGACCGACAAGACTGAAACCGCCACGCGTCTTCGACAACGGATTGAGAACGTGCTGTCTTGGTCTACGGTGTCTGGACACCGAAAAGGAGACAACCCGGCAGCTTGGCGTGGAAACCTAAAAGAACTTTTGCCTGATCCTAACAAAGTGGCCAAGAAAGAGAACCAACCAGCCTTGCAGCTCAAGGATGCTACCCGATGGTATTCTTACCTGCGCGATAGACAGGAGATTGGCTACCGAGCTCTGGAATGGACGGCGTTGACGACAGTTCGTTCGGAGACGGCCAGAGGCGCATTGTGGTCTGAGATTGACTTACAAGACCGTCTTTGGATCATTCCTGCTTCCCGAATAAAGGCCGAGCGCGAATTGCGCGTTCCGCTTTCGAAGAGAGCAATGAAGCTTTTGAACGACCTGCCTCGCTTTCATGGTGTTGACTTGGTGTTCCCAAGTACACGCGGCAGCATGCTGGCCGCAAACACAATGAACAAAAATATGAAAGCAATACACGACAAA
>JBGCDB010000033.1:0-75910 GCA_045104955.1 Roseobacter sp. | reverse complement strand
AGCCTTGCTGCAGCCTTGGCAGGGGGGAATTTGATTTATGAAAGTTCTGGTATGACTGCAGCGTTGCTGGGCGTCAGCTTTGAAGCATTTATCTTGGATGATGAGATGCATGCCATGACCTACAGAGCATTGCGCGGTATTGAGGTCAGTGAAGAAAACTTAGGATTTGATGCCATTTGTAGCGCAATCTTGGGCGAAGGGCATTTCTTGGGGGCTGATCAAACATACCGTGCGATGGAACGTGACTACCACTACCCTAGCTTGGCCGACCGGGAACAACCGCGCACTTGGCAAGAGGCCGGTGCCCAAGACGCGTGGGACCGCGCGCGCGATCGTGCGCGTTTTATTCTGACGCAAGACAGGCCAGAATACCTATCGCAGGCAAAATTGCGTGCGATCAAAGACCGGTTTAAAATTTTGCCAGAACACTAGTCCGCAAGCAGCGTAAAGCTTTCTGTCAACCATGGGTACTCTGCAACCGTGCGGGCGATGATCTGGCGCGCGAGCTCGTCCCGAAAACGCGTCGCGATTTCTTGTCCGATGTGACGGGTCTGCGGTTCCGCCACAAACAGGGAGATGGTGCGCGCAAAAGCTTTGCCGGGGAACGGCATCAAGGTGATCTGCCCCTGAAACCGTTGGCTCCGGGCGTAGTTCGTGGGCGTTGTGATAGCCCAGCCGTGGCCTTCGGAAATCAGCGCCATGATGGATGCTGTCCCATCAAATGCGCAACTGGATTTCAGCGGAATTTTCAGCCGTGCCAATTGAGCAGAAATCATACTGCCCATGATCTGATCCTGGCTGTACCCCAAAAAAGGTAAACCACTGCTTTGCGCAACATAGTCCTGTGCCGTATGGGTCGCCGCGGTCGGGACGGCCAACACAAAAGGGTCTTTTAGAATGGGGGTCTCGTCTAGTTTTTCCGTCGGTGACGAAGGCTGTGTCGCAATGCCCAAATCCAACGTGCGATTTTTCAACAGCGCCAGAATTTCATGGCTGGGGCGGGTAAAGCTGGTAAGCGTGCAATCGGGCAGGGCGCTCGTCAGCATGCGTGTGATTTCCGGGCTGATATCGCTTTCAAAATCGTCGATAATCGCGAAACGCAAGCTGCGCAGGTTTTCAGGCTGCGCTGCTGTTACGTCGGCATGTGCTTGATCCAGCAAGGCAATCGTGCGCTGCGTGTAGTCAAGGTAGATCCGCCCCTGTGCAGTCAACACCAGCGGGCGGCGACTGTGATCCATCAAGCTGACACCCAAGTGGTTCTCAAGACTTTTGAGGTGAAGCGATACAGTACTGTTAGACAGACCAAGCTGCGTTGCGGTCTTTTGGATCGAGCCATGCTGCGCGAGATGCTGAAACGTGCCAAGCCACGTTAGCGACAGTTGCGTGCTCTTTATGTGAAATGATTTGGCCATATTTGCCTGTGCCCCCTGTCCAGACTATTTCATCCCACAACAGCCTTGGACAGGGGCCAGCACAATCGTTAGTCGCCGTCCGCGATACCAGAGGCGCGCAGTTTGGCGCGGCGTGCACGATAGCTGGGCAAGATGATCAGGATCGCTGCAATGATCAACAGCCCTAACGTCATCGGGCGTTCCCAGATAAAGGACACACCATCGTACAGCTGCATGGACCGAGAGAAGTTATCCTCTAGCATGCCGCCCAAGATGAACCCGATCAGCAGCGGTGCCAGCGGATAGTCCGCAAACCGCAGGATCGTGGCGCAGATGCCAAAGCCCACCAGCAATAACAGCTCTGTCGCGTTGTTCTGTCCGATATAGGCCCCCATCAGGGTAAAGAACAAAATGAACGGGATCAGGAAGTTGCGCGGGATCGCAAGCACTTTGGCGATGTAGGGGATCAACGGCAGGTTCAGGATCAGCAGCACCAGATTGCCGATAAACATGGACATGATCACGGCCCAGAAAATCTGGGGGTCATCGATCATCAAGCGCGGCCCCGGTGTCACATTCAAAGCGATCAAAGCGCCCAGCAAAATCGCTGTGGTCCCAGAGCCGGGAATGCCTAAGGTGAGCAAGGGTACAAAAGACCCGGTACAGGCCGCATTGTTGGCGGTTTCTGGCGCGGCCAAGCCCTTGATGGAGCCCTTTCCAAATTCCTCTTGCTCTTCTTTATTGGCAATATTGCGTTCAACCGCATAGCCCAGAAAGGATGCGATAGTGGCCCCTGCACCGGGCAGAACGCCGATAAAGAAGCCTTGGATTGACTGGCGGCCGATCACAGGCGCAATCGCTTTGGCCTCGGCCCCTGAGATGCGCAGGTCTTTGATGTCGCCGTCGCTTTCTTTGGCTTCCCGTGGTTTGAGAACTAAGAACAACGCCTCGGGCAAGGCGAACATCGCCATCGCCAGCGTTATAAAGCCAAAGCCGGATTGCAGGTCCATCAGCCCCATGGTGAAGCGTGGCATGTTGAACAAGGCCCCTTCACCCACTGTGGCCATTATCAGCCCAAGGATGGTCATAAGCAGTGCCTTGGCCACTTGTCCTGTGCCGGCAAATGCTGCGATGGCGGAAAGCCCTACAACCATCAATGCGAAGTATTCAGCAGAGTGGAAAAGCAGTGCGACCGACGACAACATCGGTGCAAAAATCATCAGCAGGATGGCCCCGATGGTCCCGCCTGCAAAACTGGCAATCGCAGCAATGGTCAGTGCTTTGCCAGCTTGACCTTTGCGCGCCATGGGAAAGCCATCGAAACTACTGGCGACGGTGCCCGCCACACCCGGTGCGTTAAGCAGAATGGACGACGTCGAGCCGCCGAAAATTGCACCGTAATACACCCCAGCCAGCAAAATTAGTGCCGCGGACGGATCACCCAGCGATATCGCTACAGGGATCATAATCGCGATGATGGACATGGGGCCAAGACCCGGCAGCATCCCGATGAATGTGCCGATCAGACAACCGCCGATAACCATGAGCAGGTTCTGGATCGAAAGGGCCGTTTGCAGGCCGATAAGCAAACCTTCTAGCATGTCAGGCTCCCAAGAAATAGGGCAGGGGGCGCAGGAAAATACCCAGAACGACCTGCACCAGATACCACACCACCCCAGTGGCAACCGCTGCGATGACAATGGTCAGCAAGATACGTCTTTCGCCCAAAATCAGCGATCCGAGGATCAAGAACCCGGAGGTGGACAATATGAAACCCGCAGGGCGAAGCGCCAAGGCATAGACAACCATCAGCCCCAACAGCAGCAACGCTTGGCCAAGATTGTATTCCCACAGTTTGCGGTAATCGATGTCGGCTTCTTTGGGTTCGGATTTCTCAAACCCCAGCACGATGATCACCGAGGCGACAATGCCCAGGATTGACAGTACTTTGGGGAACGTGGACGGCCATATCGGGTTGCGGCGCATAAAAGGGGCCAGCCCGTCATCCATTGTGAACCATGCCGCATAGCCGTAGATCAAACAGATCCCCAGCAAGACAAGTCCTATCCAGCGATCAAGCGCCATATGCCCCTCCCGATTTTAGATGGAAAAGGGGCGCAGCATGACTGCGCCCCAATGGTGCCTTAGAGGAAGCCGAGCTTCTTCATCAGATCGCCGATGACCTTTTCCTGGTCCTCGAGGAAGGCTTTGAAGTCGTCGCCCGGGTTGTGGATATTAACCCAACCGTTGCGCGCGCGCACTTCTTCCCACTCAGGCGTGTCGTACATTTTGGCAATTGCGTCCTGATAGGCTGCAACTTTGTCTGCAGGCAGACCCGGCGCGCCAAAGAACCCACGCCAGTTGACGAACGTGGTGTCGATGCCTTGCTCAGCCATTGTCATCGCGTCTGGTGCCGCAGACACGCGCTCGGAAGACGTCACGCCGATGATTTTCACCTCGCCGGCGGCTGCCAGATCAACAGCTTCGGAAAAGCCGGTGGACAGGGCAGCGATTTCACCTGAAAGAAGGGCCGCCATAGCTTTGCCGCCCGCGTCATAGGGAATGTACTTGACGCCAAGCGCGTCTTTGCCCGCCGCTTCCATCACCATAGCTGCAACCAAGTGGTCCATGCCACCGGGAACCGAACCGCCACCGATAGCTGTGCTGCTGGGGTCCGCGTCATATGCCGCCAGCAGGTCTGCCATGTTGTTGATCGGGCTGTCTTTGCCCACAACCATCGCGGCATAGTCGCCGATTGTGCCTGCAACAAGTGTCAGGTCACGAAAGTTGTGCGGGAACACGCCTGTTAGCGACCGGATCACGATTGGCGTGGAATTTACCATCAGCGTGCCGTGGTTGCTTTCGGCGTTTTCGATCAAAAAGCCGATGGCTTTACCGCCGCCGCCACCCGACATGTTTTCGTATGATGCGGTGCCTACAAGGCCTGCGCCTGTCAGCGCTTCACCTGTGCCGCGTGCTGTGCCGTCCCAGCCGCCACCGGCGCCGCCGGGGATCAGAAAGTGGATGCTGTCAACAACTTGGTGTCCGCCAGCCAAAACCGGTGCGCTAAAACTCATCGCGGCCACAGCCGCCCCCATCAGGGCCCGACGGCCCAGTTTAAACGTAGTCATAATTTCCTCCCATTTGACAACTTAGCCTCTTCGGGCTCAGTTGCGCTCTTTAAACACGGTAACCTGACATTAACCTGTCACGTGACCGAGCATGCGAGACGAGAACATGAAATTTCTTTTGGTGGAAGACAATAAGGAATTGGCGCAAGCGCTTCTGTCGCGGATGCGTTTGGATGGCCATGTCGTTGACCACGCTGAAAGAATCGAAGACGCCGTCGCCTTTGCAGAAGTTGGCGACTATGATCTGATTTTGCTGGATATCATGCTACCAGATGGCGACGGGCGAGATTTTTTGCAACGCCAGCGCCGCGCACAGAAAGACACACCGATTATTGTTCTGACCGCACGGTCGCAAGTGTCAGACAGAATCACCGTTCTGGACCTTGGCGCGGATGACTATGTGACCAAGCCGTTTGATCACGCAGAGCTGGAAGCGCGTTGCCGTGCTGTGCTGCGCCGTCGCGCGGGCGCGTCGCAAACTGTAACGCAGGTGGGGGACGTGACCTTTGACCCCGTAGCCGGGTCTTTTAAAGTGGCAGGACGAGCGGTGAATTTGCGAAACCGCGAATTGCGCTTGCTGGAGCTGTTCATCAACGCACCGGGTCAGCTGTTTTCAAAACAAAAGTTGGTGGACCGCTTGTTCGCCTATGATGATGATGTGTCGGATAATGCGATTGAGGTCTATGTAGGACGGTTGCGCAAACATTTGGAGCCGTCGTCGCTGCGCATTCGCACCGCGCGTGGTTTGGGCTACAGCCTAGAGCATGACTGATACAGCGGCTTCTTCTGCGTCATTGCGCAAACGTTTGACCTTTGTGCTTATTGGGGGTGCTGCGGTTTTGGCAGGTTTGATCTTTGTTGTGGTGCGCAGCTACGCCACGCTGATTGCGCAACAAGGGCAGGATGACATTCTGAACGCTTCTGTTACTTCGATTTTGGATGCTGCCGTTATCCGTGACGGGGCGCTGGAAATTGATTTCCCCTACGCGGCTCTTGCGATGCTTAATACCGCGTCTGACGACCGGGTTTTTTATGCGATCTATCAGGATAACGCGTTGCTGTCTGGGTATGCAGATTTGCCTGCGCCTGACACAGCAGCAGGGAATGCGGCATCCTTATCCGCCATTTATGACGATACGCCCTTGCGCGTACGCGCCGCATCACGCGTCTTAATTACGCAAGACAGCCAAACGATTATCTCGGTGTCCGTCGCACAGACCAAAGACGCGTTGGACGGTAAATTGGTGGAAATTTCGCGCACTGTCGCGCTTTTTGGGTTTGGTTTTTTTGCAATGGCGACGGCTTTGTCGTTCTGGGCGACTGCGGCAACGATTGGTCCGCTGAACCGGTTAACAATATCTATTGCCCGGCGCGGGCCCGAAGACCTCAGCCCTGTCACTAAACCGGTGCCCAGCGAAATGGTGCCATTGGTGTCTTCGTTGAACCGATTGATGGGGCGACTGGACCATTCCTTGACGCAATCAGAGGATTTTATCGCTGAAGCGGCCCATCGCGTGCGTACACCCTTGGCGACGGTCAAGTCGCATGCCGAGGCAACATTGCAACGGGTTGAAAAAGAGGAAAACCGCAAGGCGCTGCGCGCCATGGTGCGTGCCATTGATGAAAGCTCGCGCGCGGCAGGGCAGCTGCTGGATCACGCGATGATCACTTTTCGCGCCGACCATCTGCAACGGCAAGACCTGAACCTGACGGAGTTGGTGCAGGATCTGGTGCACCGGCTGGAACCTGTGGCCGAGATGAAAGACATTGCTTTCGAAGTGACTGTCGATCCGAAGGTGCCGATTTCAGGTGATCCGATTTTGCTGCAAAACGCCATTCGCAATTTGATCGATAACGCGCTGAAATATGCACCCGGAGAAAGCACTATTTCCGTCGCGGTACGTGCAGCCCCGGTGCCGACCTTGGAAATTCGCGATCAAGGCCCCGGCTTTCCGCCCGAGCAGATGGCGGAATTGCTCGACCGGTTCACACGGGGCAGCAATGCAATGGGCACCACGGGATCAGGGCTTGGGCTTACTATCGTTCAGGATGTCGCTGTGGCGCACGGTGGTGCTGTGGCACTTTCAAACACCAAAGAGGGGGGCGCATGCGTTACATTCTCGCTTTAGTGTTTTGCTACATGGCTTGCGTTGCGTCCGCGCAGGAATGGGAAGACCAGCGCTTGTTTGGCGCTGAAGATGCCCGCGTCACTTTACGTGTGTTATCAAGTACGGACACTGCATTGATGGCCAAGGTGTTGCAAGATTTTACAAACCAGAACCAAGACGTGGCAGTGGCATACTTTGTGGCGGGGACATCATATATCGACAAGGCCTTTCGGCGCGCACCCGCAGAATTCGATATTGTGATTTCGAGCGCCATGGATCTGCAATTTAAGCTGGCAAACGATGGGTTCGCCCGACCTATTCCCGAGGTAAGTTATCCGGGATGGGCCCAGTGGCGGCGCAGTGTGTTCGCCTTTACAAGCGAACCTGCGACTATCGTTGTAAACCGCGCGGCCTTTGCGCAAGGATCGGTGCCGCCGACCCGCCAAGCTTTGATCCAAACCTTGCGCGAGAATGCGGATAGGTTCCGGGGGCGTGTGGGCACATATGATGTGAGACGGTCGGGCTTGGGGTATCTGTTTGCGACCCAAGACGCCCGCACCTCAGAGACATACTGGCGATTGATGGAGGTCATGGGCAATCTGGATGCGCGCCTTTATTGCTGTTCTGGCGACATGATCGAAGATGTGGCGGATGGCACGATTTTTGTCGCGTACAATGTGCTTGGCAGCTATGCGCAGGCCCGCGCAGACCTTGCCGACAAGATAGATATCATTGCCCCAACGGATTTTCAGACCATCATGATGCGTACAGTGCTTGTATCAGATCAAAGTGCGCATCTTGCAGAGGCGCAATCCTTTTTGAGCCATGTGTTGAACCAAGCGCAATCAGCCTCGGCGGGGGTGGATTTACCACCGTTGGATTTGGCCGCAGACGCTTCTGAACAATCCAGCATCGCACTTGAGCCGTCCTTGTTGACCTACCTTGATAGGCTCAAGAGCAGGCGGTTTTTGCGTGAATGGGTCAATGCTGTCATCCAATAGCCGCCGCTGTTTATGCGTGCATCAAGATCTTTGGCGCCAACACCGCAGTTTTTTCCGCCGACTTTGGAAGCTTGACCAAGATCATCGTGGTGTCTTTTATCTTGTTGTGTCGGAGGGTCGCCGCCAAGTTGTGTGCGGTACATGTCAAAATATGCTGACCCGCGCGCTGGGCATGAACCACAATCGTTATGGACATGGCGTTGTGAAATGGGCTGCGGGCCAAAACGTCTTCGATCTGTTGTGCAGACGAAACGGCCATGTAAAGCGCTACACAAGAGCCGGGTTGCATATCCGCCAAGCAAGTAGGCGCCTCGGGCCCTGCCATCAGATGGCCTGTGCTAAGTGTCAGCGCTTCGATTTCGCCGCGTTCAGTCAGGACCGTTTGAGCCGCGGCAGCCGCGCCACTTGCAGCGGTTACTCCGGGCACGATTTCAAAGGGGATGTCCGCGTCCTGTAAGGCATTTATTTCTTCAGCTCCCCGGGCAAAAATGCCGGGATCGCCGCATTTCAACCGCACGACGCGTTTTCCCATTTTGGCCGCAGACACGAGAATCGAGTTAATTTTGTGCTGTGGCCAATTATGGCAGCCCGGTTTTTTACCCACATAGACGCGCTCTGCATCACGACGTGCCAATTCAAGAATATCGTCATCAATAAGTCGATCGTAAAAGATGATGTCGGCCTCCTGCAAGCGTTGCACACCGCGCAGCGTGATCAGGTCTTTGGCCCCCGGGCCTGCGCCAACAAGTGCTACGCTGCCGGTACGTTCATGCGCGAAATTGCCGGTTTGGATGGCCATTTTGATGCGCTTGGCTGCGTCTTGTTCTGCGCCGCGTGCGTGCATCTCGCGCGGGGTGTCGTTAAACACCCAGCGCCACAGATCACGCCGCGCACGTGGCCCAAGTCGGTGCGCGGCTGCGGTGCGCAACCGGCCTGCAAGTGCTGCCAAATCGCCCAAACGGGGTTCTAACTGATGTTCGAGCGTGGTTTTAATTTGGCGGGCCAAAACAGGTGCCGTGCCCTCGGTGCCGATGGCGACAACCACCGGGTCGCGGTCCACGATGGAGGGTGTAATCGCATCACAAAGTGCTGGCTGATCCACGACATTCACAGTGGCACCAGCCACTTTGGCCAAGGCATGCAAGGCGGCATCCACACCGGGACAGCCTGAGGCGATGAACACCAGCGCACTGCCGGCAAAGGCATCCGGTGTGATTGGGGCCGTGATGTGAAGGACACGCCCCGCTTTGGCCAGTTCTGACAGCTCCTCTTCGAGGTCGGGGGCTAGCACGTGAATACGCGCTTGGGTTTTAAGAAGCAGGCGTGCTTTTTGTGCAGCTTGTTCGCCGCCGCCAACGATGACGACGTGCCGTCCAGCCATTTGCAGAAACATCGGAAAGCTATTCATTGAGGTATCCTTTCGCAGGGCAAAGAGGCGCGTGTCATTCAGCGGCCACAGGCAGGGTTAATTGATGCAAAAGCGCGGTCAGTTCAGGTTTGCACGAGCCGCAATTTGTGCCCGCACAAGTCGCGGCACTCAGGGCGTCCAATGTATTTGCCCCGTCTGAGACAGCCTTAAGCAGTGTGTTCTTGCCAACGTTGAAACACGCACAAACGGTTGGGCCCGCTTCCAATTGTCCTTGCGCGGGGTTTCCTGCCAGCGCGGCCAAGGCCGCGGCTTGCCCGCCGATTTGCGCAATCGCCTGCGTCCGCGATAAAACGACGGGACCGGGCGCGGCAAAGAACAACGCTTGTACAATGCCATCTGTGGAAAAGGCGACACGGACGGCACCAGACGCTGCGTCATGAAAAACTGCTGCGTCGCTAGGGTTCATATTGGTCAGCTGTGCGGCGGTGCTTACCCAGTCTTTAGGGGCGGACCCATGGGCGATTTCTGCTTGCCAGCCCGTTTGAGTACGCGCAACAGCGGCATAGTCGTGTTGGGGGATCATCTGGTTTACACTTGCAACGAAACCAAACCATGCAGGTTTAAAAAGTTGAGGTACAACGCTGATATCCTTAAGCGCGGGTTGGCCCGAAATGGGGTCCGTTACGGGCGGTGTCAATCTGTTGATCGTGCCGGCACTGGCGCGTTGGCGTGTCCAATGCATCGGTGCAAAAAGCTGCCCGGGCGCCACGCGCGCTGTAATCAGTGCGCGCAGAATTGACCGGCCGTAAATTGTATCCAGCTGAATAAGATCACCCGCGGCAACATCTAACGCAGTGGCATCCGTGGGGTGGATTTCGACATAGGGCTCTGCAAGGTGGGCCCCCAAGCGTGGCGCTTTGCCAGTGCGTGTCATTGTATGCCATTGGTCGCGGTTGCGGCCCGTATTCAGATTGAACGTCGGACGGCGCAGCTGTGGCGCTGCAATCGGCAACATGCGCGCCCGCCCATCGGGATGATAAAACCGACCTGCCGCAAAAAATCTGTGATCATTTTGGGGCCACTGCGTGGGTGCCAAGCTTTCATAGTTGGCCGTCTCAAAGACGCTAAGGTCCAAATCGCGCGCGAGCGGACGGGCCACACTGCTTAGTCCGACGTATTCTGCAAAAACCTCGCTTGGCGTGACGTAGTCAAAGGCTTCACCCCATCCCATGCGTGCCGCCACATCGCAGATTATTTTCCAATCGGGGCGGGCTTGCCCGGGTGCGGGCAAAAACGCGCGTTGGCGCGATACACGACGTTCAGAATTTGTGACCGTGCCGTTTTTTTCACCCCAGCCCGTCGCAGGAAGCAAAACATCGGCCAAATCGCCTGTGTCCGTGCGCTCCATGATATCTGATACGACGACAAAGGGCACGTTAGCGATGCTGCTCGCCACGTGGTCGGCATCCGGCATCGAGACGGCAGGGTTTGTGGACATGATCCACAGCGCTTTGATTTTACCATCAGCGCAGGCCTGAAACAGATCGACCGCCTTAAGCCCAGGAGTTGTGCAGATCGTTGGGCTTTGCCAATAGGTCTGTACGGTGTCGCTATGGTCTTGGTTTTCAATTTCTAGGTGGTTGGCCAACATATTCGCCAAACCACCTACCTCGCGCCCGCCCATGGCATTGGGTTGACCGGTAACTGAAAAAGGCCCGCACCCGGGTTTGCCGATACGGCCTGTGCCCAAGTGACAATTCAGAATAGCGCCGACTGTATCCGTCCCAAACTGAGACTGGTTCACCCCTTGAGAATAGACCGTGACGACTTTGTCTGTCTCGGCCCACAGCCGGTAAAATGCCTGAAGGTCCTGTGGGGTCAGCCCGCTTTGCAATGCGTCTGTTTCGCGGGCAGTCATCACGCTGTTGTGGCAGCCGTTCACATGCGACTGGATGTATCCCAGATCAAGTTTGCGCGTATCGGCAAGATGCGCAAGCAACCCGTTGAATAGCGCGATGTCCCCATTGGGGGAAATCTGCAGGTGCATATCTGCAAGCTCTGACGTGGCGGTGCGCCGGGGGTCGATATTGACAATCTTCAAGCCGGGCCGCTGGGCTTTGGCTGCTGCAATGCGCTGGTGCAATACTGGATGGCACCACGCCAAGTTCGAGCCAACCAGCACAATCAAGTCCGCCTCTTCGAGATCGGCATAGGTCCCGGGTACTGTATCTGTGCCAAAGGCGCGTTTGTGCCCCGCCACAGAAGACGCCATACACAGCCGTGAATTGGTGTCGATATTGGCCGAGCCTATGTAGCCCTTCATCAGTTTGTTGGCGACATAGTAGTCTTCGGTCAGCAATTGGCCCGAGACATAAAAGGCAACGCTGTCAGGCCCATGTTCCTTGATGGCTTGGGAAAAACGCTGTGCTGTAAGGTCCAACGCGCGATCCCATGTGGTGGGCGCGCCGCCTACTTTGGGTTCCAGCAGGCGACCATCTAGATCAATAGTTTCACCCAACGCGGCCCCTTTTGAACAAAGCCGCCCAAAGTTAGCAGGATGCTTTGGGTCGCCTTTAACTGTGCCGGATGCATCCGCCAACACGCCACAGCCGACACCGCAATACGGGCAGGTGGTCGCGGTTAAACTCATGCGACCGCCCGTTGCTGAAGGAAGGTTGCATCCAGCAAGATGCGCCCGTCTTCGACCCGTGCAGGGTAAGTCGCAACCCGACCTTCGTCAGCGCCTTGCGCCTTGCCAGTTTCAAGCGAGATGACCCAGTTGTGCAAAGGGCAGGTCACAGAGGTGCCGTGCACAATGCCTTCTGCCAACGGGCCAGCTTTATGCGGGCAAGCGTTGTCCAATGCAAAAACATCATCCGTGGCTGTGCGGAATATCGCAACACATCCATGGGCCGTTTTTACAACGCGCGCACCACGAGGAGGCACCGCTTCAAGGCCTGCGATATCAATCCAATGGCTCATTCTGCAGCCTCCAAGTTCAGTTTTGCGACGGGTTGATAGGTTTCGGCGCGCTCTTTTGCGTGCTCGGCCCATGGGTCCTTGCGAAAGATGCTTTGGCTCAGTTCAAACCGGTCGACCAAGGCGGCACGTTCTGACACATCTTCAACCGCCCGTTCCTGGATCCATTCCAACCCGACTTTGGCCATCCATTTGTAGATCCGATCAAGGTATTTGGCGTTTTCACGATACAGCTGCGTGACCGCCTTGATGATGTCCATCACCTCTTCTTCGGTCTCGACCTGACACAAAAGTGTGGTTTCGCGCACGTCCATGCCTGCAGCCCCCCCGATCCCGATTTGAAAGCCGCTATCGACGCAGACGACACCGATGTCTTTGCAGGTAGCTTCGGCACAGTTGCGCGGGCAACCCGACACCCCAAGCTTTAGCTTGTGGGGTGTCCATGACCCCCACAACGTCTTTTCAAGCTTGATACCAAGGCCTGTGCTGTCTTGCGTGCCAAAGCGGCAATGGTCCGTTCCCACGCAGGTTTTAACCGTACGAAGCCCCTTGGAATAGGCGTGTCCCGAAACCATGCCGGCCGCGTTTAAATCAGACCATATTGCGGGCAGGTCTTCGCCTTTGACGCCCAGCAAATCGATCCGCTGGCCGCCGGTGACTTTGACGGTGGGGACGTTGTATTTATCGGCCGCGTCCGCGATCGCACGTAGTTCAGTGGGCGTTGTGATCCCACCCCACATGCGGGGTACCACGCTAAAGGTACCGTCTTTCTGGATGTTGGCGTGCTTGCGTTCGTTGATAAACCGGCTTTGGGGGTCGTCGCGGTATTCGAGCGGCCAGTCGGCGAGCAGGTAAAAGTTCAGCGCAGGGCGGCACACATGGCAACCGCATGATGTCTTCCAACCACATTCCTGCCAAACCGCAGGCATAGAGGTCAGCTTTTGCGATTTGATCATCCGGCGTACGTCTTCGTGGGTCATATCGGTGCAGTCGCAGATGGATGCAGCAGTGGGTAATACGAACGCATCGCCCAGCGTGACAGCGAGCACCTGTTCCACCAATCCCGTGCAGGTCCCACAAGACCCGGAGGCTTTGGTCGTGGCCCGTACCGCGCCCAAGTCCGTGGCCCCGGCGGCAATGGCGTCTTCGATTTGTCCTTTGCATATGCCGTTGCAGCCACAGATCTCCGCGTCACGCGGTAAGGCTGCAACGGCTGCTAACGGGTCCTGGGGGGCACCCCCTTGGTAGGCCGGGCCGAAAATCAGTGTATCGCGCATTTCGGCAATATCTGTTTTGTCGCGGATCAGGCCAAAGAACCAATTGCTGTCAGCGGTGTCGCCATACATCACCGCGCCAATGATGGCGTTGTTTTCGATCACAAGACGGCGATACACACCGCGCGCCGGGTCGCGGAACACGATGTCCTCGCGGCCTTCGCCATCGGCAAAATCGCCGGCACTAAACAGATCACATCCCGTGACCTTGAGCTTGGTAGACAGCTCTTTCTGTACAAATTTGGCGTCGTCTCCCAGCAATGTCGCTGCGGCCACTTTCGCCTGATCATAAAGCGGTGCAACCAAGCCAAATATCGCACCGTCATGTTCGACGCATTCGCCTACAGCCAGCACATTTTCATCTGACGTCAGCATCTGATCATCAACATGGATGCCCCGCCCAACGGCTAGCCCTACGTCCTGCGCAAGGGCCACGTTGGGGCGGATACCCACAGCCATCACCAGCAGATCACAGGGCAGTTCGGTGCCGTCGTCTAACAACAATGCTTTGACGTGGCCGTTCTCGCCCAAAATCTCTTTGGAGTTGGCAGAGCATTTTACGGTGATGCCTTTGTCGATCAGTGCTTTGCGCAGCAGATAGCCTGCTGCTTCGTCTAGCTGACGTTCCATCAAGTGACCCATGATGTGAACCACAGTCACGTCGACCCCACGCGCAGCCATCCCAGCCGCAGCCTCAAGGCCCAAAAGCCCGCCACCGATAACCACGACTTTGTTGCCAGCACCCAGCGCCATCATGCGTTCGGTGTCTTCCAGATCACGATATGCTATGACTCCTTCCAGATCATGGCCGGGCAGGGGGATCATGAATGGGTTAGAACCGGTTCCAAACACCAGCTTGTCATAGGCAATGACATCGCCGTTTTCCGCCGTAACGGTGTGTGCGGCGCGGTCGATGTGGGCAATCCGTTCCCCAAATCGGCAAGTTACGCCGTTTGCGGCGTACCAACTGTCATCGTGGGTCACGATTTCCGCATAGGTTTTTTCCCCTGACAGAACAGGGCTGAGCATGATGCGATTATAATTTCCGCGCGGTTCCGCATTGAAAAGCGTAATGTCAAAAGCATCGGGGGCTTGTTCGACCAAATGCTCTATGACACGGCCCGATGCCATGCCGGCGCCGATGATGACGAGTTTCTTGCGACGATCAGACATGGCACCCTCCTGAAACGGCAGGTGCGAAGTCTGTTATGCCGCGTCGCTGGTATTCGGCATTTCCTCGATCATCATGTCCGAGATGAAGGTGTAAGCCAGAAGCCATGCGTCGGCTTCCTGATCGCTCATCCCGCCGGGCAAATGCGTCTTGAGCGCAGTAATCAACGCCATACCCACCGGTGCGAAATGATCCGGTATTGCACCATATTTGACGTGTCTGCGCGCCAGCCCCACGATCGTTTCTTCGACCACTTCGGGTCGGTGCAGGTTGCGCACCGTGTAGGACAATGTGTCCGACAGCTTGAGCCGCTGCGACATCATATCTTCGGGAAACATGCCGCGCACGCCCGGTGCGATCGCAAAGAGTTCGGCATAGAATGTTTCTGACAACTCCTCTTTGACCGGAAACACCCGATCGAAGCTGTCCTGCACGGTTTTGATTTGGTCTGGTGTCACGGGCGCTCTCCTGCTGGTATCTCGCCACAATGCCATCAAACAAGTTAAAGAATATTTCCATTTTGGTCACTCCGCTGCCACACCCATCGCCTTTTGAGGCTTTGGGTTAGGTTTTTTCGGTTTGGGCTTGGCGCCGTGCTCGTACTCCTCAAGGAAATCGAGCACCTCTTGGCGGTAGGCATAGTAATCTGGGTGTTCCAGCAACGCTTTGCGTGTGCGGGGGCGGGGCAGTTTGACGTCTGTGATTTTGCCGATAGTTGCTTGCGGCCCGTTCGTCATCATCACCACGCGGTCGGCCAGAAGGATCGCTTCGTCTACGTCGTGGGTCACGCAGATGGCTGTGACTTTGGTGCGTGACCAAACCTCCATCAGAACCTCTTGCAGCTCCCATCGGGTGAGGCTGTCCAGCATGCCAAAAGGTTCATCCAGCAACAGTAACTTAGGGCTCAGCGCAAAGGCGCGTGCGATGCCAACGCGCTGTTTCATGCCGTTGGACAGGCTTGCGGCCCCTTTGTTCATGCTGTCTGCAAGGCCCACGCGTTCAAGGTAGTACTCAACGACGTCCTGACGTTCGGCCGGGCTGGCCTTGGGGTAGACCTTGTCGACGCCTATGGCCACGTTCTCCTTGGCGGTCAGCCATGGAAACAGGTTCGGTGACTGGAAGACAACAGCACGTTCAGGGTCGGCCCCGTCCACGTTCCACCCATCCAGCCGAATGGCCCCCTTTGATATAGGGTTCAGGCCTGCAGCCATGGTCAGCACTGTCGATTTGCCACAGCCAGAGTGCCCGATAAGTGAGATGAATTCGCCTTTGTTGATCTTTAGATCGAAGTCCTCAACCACGGTCAGCGGACCTTTGGGCGTCGGATAGACTTTGTGCAGAGCCGAAAAGTTCAAAAAACGCTCTTCAATGGTGGTCTTTTGCGCATCAGAAACGGCTTTGGGCATGCTGTGGATCGGCGTCACTGCGGGCAGTATCTTGGTCTCTTCGACCTTTGCCTCAATGCCCGCATCCATCAGATAATTTGTGACCTGAGCGCGCAGGGATTTGAACGTTTCATTGTGGTTCATCTGCATTCGGTCGCGCGGACGGGGCAGGTCCACTTTGAATTCATCCCCAAGCGTTCCGTCAGGGTTGAGCGCCACGATCCGGTCGGCCAGAATGATCGCTTCGTCCACATCGTTAGTGATCAAAACACAGGTTTTCTTGTCTTTTTCCCAGATATGCTCGATTTCATCCGCGAGGTTGGCACGGGTCAGCGCATCTAGTGCGGACAAAGGCTCATCCAGCAGCAGAACCTCAGGGTTCATTGCCAATGCGCGCGCCACGTTTACACGTTGGCGCATGCCACCTGATAGTTCTGCAGGGCGACGTGTGGCTGCGTGGCTTAGGCCCACCATCTTGACGTAATAGGCGACCTTTTCCGCGCGCTCGGTTTTGGACATGTTCGGAAACATCGTATCCACAGCCAGCCCCACGTTGCCGCTGACCGTCAGCCACGGCATCAAAGAATAGCTTTGGAAAATCACACCACGTTCCGGGCCGGGGCCTGTGATGGGCGCGCCTTTGAAAGACACTTCGCCTTTGGTCGGCGTATCAAGACCCGCCATCAAATTGATCAGCGTCGTCTTGCCCGTACCGGAAAACCCCAGCAGAACAAGAAACTCACCCTCGGCTACTGTCAGGTCAATGTCTTTCAGAACTTCCGCTTGGCTGGTGTCCTGACCAAAAGACTTTGAGACGTTTTTGAACTCGATCATGCTCATCTGGATCACCGGTTGTTTGAGAAGGTGAACATGGATTGCAGCGCGTACATCACACGGTCCAACAGGAAGCCGATGATGCCAATGGTCAAAACTGCAACCATGATTTTGGCAAGGGACTGGCTGGAACCGTTTTGGAACTCGTCCCAAACAAATTTGCCTAGACCTGGGTTTTGAGCCAGCATTTCAGCGGCGATCAGCACCATCCAGCCCACACCCAAACTTAGGCGCAAGCCGGTGAAAATTAGCGGCAAAGCAGAAGGAAGCACCAGTTTGGTGATTTTTGTCCAGGTGTTCATCTTCAGCACGCGGCTGACGCTGACAAGATCTTTGTCGATGCTGGCCACGCCAAGGGCCGTGTTGATCAGGGTAGGCCAAAGTGAACATAGCGTGACAGTAATGGCCGAGATCAAGAACGACTTGGAGAACATCCCGTCATTTGTTGTGTAAACAGCCGACACGACCATCGTCACGATCGGCAACCACGCCAGTGGAGACACCGGTTTGAAAATCTGGATCAACGGGTTCAGCGCCGCGTTGGCGGTGGCAGAAAGGCCGGCCGCTATGCCCAAGGGAATGGCGAGGGCAGAGGCAATCAGAAAGCCAAAGAATACCGTTTTGATCGACGTCCAGATTTGGTCATAGTAAGTGGGTTTGCCGGTGTAGACACGTTCTTTGACGCGGTCTTCGCGACCATCGGCGATCAGTTTGGCATTGCGTTCATCTTGACGCACATAAAAGGCGGCTTCTTTTTCACCTTCGCGGATCGCGTCCTCGTTCAGGTTTATGACTTGTTCCCACACTTGTGCAGGTCCGGGAATGGCACCAAGCGATGTTTGCACTTTGGGCGCCAAGGCGGCCCAGCCAGCAAGGAAGATCGCGATGGCAAGCAGTGGAACGCCAAGTAGGCGCCAAATTTCGCCCATTTGGGCGCGCGGGTTGTCGCCTGCGATGGCTTTCAGGATCGGGGTCACCCATGCAAGGCCCAAGACTTGAAACCAGTTGTCAGCTTTGTTGATGCGCGTGAAAAGACGGGCGCGGCGCTCTTCTTTGGCTTGGGAGGCGGCGAAATCCGGGTCAACGGTTGTCATGTCAGGGTCTCCGGGGAGGAATAAGGAAGGGGAAGGTGTGCAGGGCGGAAAATGCCGCCCTGCGACAGGGGTAGACTTACCCCTGGACTTCGTTGTCGACGATGATCTGGTTGCCTTTCAGGCCAATTGGCAGGCTTTCCAGATAGGCGTTTGGCGTTCGACCGTCGTAGGCGATACCGTCAATGATGTCTTCCGCAGGGGTTGCCGCTTTGAAGCCGTCACTGTCCCAAGGGAAGTCTGCTTCATTGGCCATGCCATCATCTACCAGCAGACGTGCGGCTTGCAGATAGATGTCGGGACGATAGACTTTCTTGGCCTGCTCAATGAACCATTCGTCAGATTTCGGCTCGGCGATCTGACCCCAGCGGCGCATTTGCGTCAGATACCATATGGCATCTGAATAGAATGGATACGTCGCGTTGTAGCGGAAGAATACGTTAAAGTCTGGTGCCGGGCGCACGTCGCCTTTCTCGAATTCAAAGAACCCTGTCATAGAGTTTGCGATCACCTCAGCATCCGCGCCGACGTATTCAGAGCGCGATAGGATTTCCACGGCTTCTTCGCGGTTGGCGTTGTCGTTTTCATCCAGCCAGATGGCGGCGCGGATCAACGCTTTGGTCAGAGCCAATGTGGTGTTTGGGTTCTCATCCGCGAACTCTTTGGTGATGCCAAAGACTTTCTCGGGGTTGTTTTTCCACATGTCATAGTCGGTGATGACCGGCACGCCGATACCTTTGAACACGGCTTGCTGGTTCCATGGCTCGCCCACGGCGTAGCCAAAGATCGTTCCCGCTTCCATTGTCGCGGGCATCTGGGGTGGAGGGGTCACAGAAAGCAGCACGTCTGCACCGATGGTACCTGTGACGTCTTCGGGGGAGTAATAGCCGGGCTCAAGGCCGCCAGCGGCCAACCAGTAACGGATTTCATAGTTGTGTGTTGAGACCGGGAAAACCATACCCATGTTAAACGGCTCACCTCGGTCCGCGTATGCTTCGACAACCGGGGCCAGTGCAGTAGCGCTGATGGGGTGCTGAGGGCGACCATCGTCCATCTTAGGTACGTTTGGCTTCATCTGATCCCAGATTTCATTCGATACTGTTATCGCATTGCCGTTAAGGTCCATGGAAAAAGGCGTGATGATATGCGCCTCTGTGCCGAAACCAATTGTCGCCGCTAATGGCTGACCGGCCAACATATGCGCGCCATCCAGTTGCCCGCCGATGACCCCATCAAGCAGCACCTTCCAGTTGGCCTGCGCTTCAAGCGTTACAAACAGCCCTTCGTCTTCGAAATAGCCGTTCTCATACGCAACAGCCAGGGGGGCCATGTCGGTCAATTTAATAAAACCAAACGTCAGCTCGTCTTTTTCAAGCTCAAGGTATTCGGCCGCTGCCGCACCGGCCATCAGGCCCGCAACAACAGAAATAGATAAAAGGTTTTTCATTCGGTATCGTCCTTTGAAACGAGGGCGTGGGAGGCCCGAAAACGAAAAAAGCCGCACGTAAATCTCACGGGGGGAGGATCCGTGAAACATACGAGCGGCTTTGCTCAGGAAAGAGAGTGTACCATCACCGGTACACAAATCAGTTGGGCATCGTTGCCCTGGGTTTATCGTGCTGTGCGACTGCGATTCTGTGCAACTTCAAATTGATGCTGCAGTGCAAAAAAAATGCTGCAATGCGGCTTTCGCCTAAAATTGCATCAGTTTTCAGGCGGCGATTCATATGTTTTGCCGTCAAAAAAGGCATCTGGCCCCAAAATCATGTGGCCTCGTGTTGATGAAACTGCTGTGGCGTGGCGCATCGTACCTTCAATTTTTTCAGATGCGCCCGGCAAATCCGCGCCGATGGGCCCTAAGTTTTGGCGGTAAAGGTCACTGCGAAAACACGCTTTGGCATGGTTGACCTGTGCGTCTGAGACGCCCAGTTGTGCGGCGATCCATGCGGCCTGGCTGCGCCATGGAAACCCTGCGGCCCCTTTGTGGAACAAGACAAAGCGTTCAATTGACAATGGCGACGCATCTGATGCGGGCAGCAAGTGGCCAGAGATTGCTGGATCAATAAGTTCCGGGGCGAGGTTCAAATGGGCGCTGCGGGCTAAAATCTCAACGGCAAGTGGTTTGTTCTCTTCCCGGTCGAGCCAACGTGCCGCGTGATAAATCGCACGCATCAGGCGGCGGGCACTTTTAGGGTGTTCATCGCTCCAGCTGTGGCGCACGGCGAGGACTTTTTCCGGCGCAAAGGACCAAATTTCATTTCCGGGCAGTACCAGTTCGCCAACGCCGCGTGCAACCGCCACACTGCCCCAAGGCTCACCCACCCAGAACGCGTCAATCTCGTTCATCTCAAGCGCATCCGCCATCCGGGGTGGGGGGATAGTGATAATCTCAACATCTTTGGCGCATGGGACGTCGGAGGCGGCAAGCCAGTATTCCAGCAAGAGCCGGTGCATTGAAAAGTGAAAGGGCACGCCAATGCGCAACCGATCCAGTTTGAGCGCGGCAAGATGTTGATGCAGTGCTGCCGCGCCGCCAAAAGTTGCCCCACGCTTGTGCAAATCAGCCGCCAGCGCAGACGAGACCCCAAACACAGTGCCATTTACAGACAGCACCATAAGCGCGTCGACTTGTGCAGTGAGCCCGCCGATGCCGAGGGACATGGCAACAGGCATGGGGGACAGCATTTGTGCAGCGTCCAAATGGCCCAATGCAAGCATATCGCGCAACGCCGACCACGAGGGTTGCGCCACAAGGTTCAGATCAAGCTTTTCTTCTGCGGCAAACCCCAATTCCTGCGCAATGATCAAAGGGGCGCAGTCAATCAAGGGGACGTACCCGCAGTCTAAAACTGTGCGCGTCATGACAGTAAATCCGACGCGGTCACCAAGGCTTGGGCGACCTCGATCACCTTCCGGCCTTGGTCCATCGCAGTTTTGCGGATGAGCTTATAGGCTTCGTCCTCTGCCAGGCCGCGCTGGCGCATTAAGATGCCTTTGGCGCGATCCAGTGTTTTCCTGTCTTCCAAAGCGCGCTTGGCTGCATCAAGTTCTGATTGCATCTGACGCATAATTTGAAACCGCGTAATGGCTGTTTCCAGAACGGGCTTGATGCGGTTCATTGTTAGCCCATCGACGACATAGGCGCTGACGCCGGCGGCTAAGGCTGCTTGGGTCAGTTCGTCATCTGTCTGATCCACAAACATCGCCACTGGGCGGGCCCGCGTGCCTGACGCAAGGCTTAGTTGTTCTAGCGTGTCACGATCCGGGTTGGCCAGATCGATCAAAACAATGTCCGGCGCGAATGTCTTAACAGCACGTGACAACCCGGACGATTGCGCAACGGCTTGGACGTCGGACCATCCTGCATCCCGCAGCGCATCTATGATGTGGCGGGCGCGCTCTGCGTCGGCTTCGACGACCAAAATGCTAAGGTTCTCGTGCATAAGATACCGGTAGCCTCATTGCCGCGAGGCGTCAGCAGAAATGCTGTTGCGCGATGGTTTTTCTGTGCGTTATGCTTAAAAACCAAGCACCTGCCGCGGGCCGCGCTGCCAAAACCATGGGGTCAAAGGTGCGTTGGTCCGAAATGCTCGCCCGAGGCCCAAAGGGAATACCATGCCAATCCAAAAGCTTGACCATGTGAACCTGCGCACCGCTCGGTTGGATAGAATGATCACGTGGTATGCAGAAGTTCTGCAGCTTCGGCCCGGCGCGCGCCCCGATTTCCCTTTCGCAGGCGCGTGGCTATATGCCGGCGATGTCGCGGTCGTTCATTTGGTAGAAACTGAGGACAAGGATGCGGTGGGCGGAGAGGCTGCGCTGAAACTGGAGCACTTTGCCTTTTCTGCCACGGATCTGGCTGGGTTTGAGGCGCGCTTGGAACGCTTACAGGTCGACTACAAGCGCAGTGACAGTCGCATTACAGGTCTTGTGGCATTCAACATATGGGATCCTGACGGAAACCATATTCATGTGGATTTCACTCCAGGCGTGTGATTGCGACGCGTCAGGTTTCGCCAATCGGACCCTTGTGCGCGGCTATAAGAAGTCGCGGCCGCCGCAACGCGGTTTGCGCCTAATCAATTTATCCTGATGGCGTTATGGAATGTTTGCCGTTCTGTTTTGTGTACACGCAAAGGTAGAATGCCTTTGTAACCTATTGGTAGAATTGTAAGAAACATTTTTCCCCACGTTTCATATCGCCTTCGGTTTTTTAATTTTTTTGATTTAGGTCAATAAATGCGGTCGGGATTTTTTTTATCCTGACAAAACGCTGCCGAAAGGCGTTTCCCAACTGCCAAATGAAAAACCACGAATTGTTAGGCGCAGATTGGTAAAAAAGAAGGAGGACTAAAATTTGCATTGCTCGCACAGACAGCGCGTATTCAACGGACCGTTTGGCTCTGCAGATAACTTCAGTGAATTTAACGAGATAGATAAGAATGATGTGGCACCAGTCAGATACGTTTCTGGTCTGATCATATGCCGGAAATGACAAGGAAAAGCGCTTAAGCGCTTTGGGAGGACAACAATGAAATTAGCCGCGTTTCTAACTGCTTTGGCGATACCAACGTCAGCTTTTGCAAGTGGTATGCTTCCGGTTGCAGCACTTGCAACCCCGGTACATTTGCTGTCGCAATCAGGTCACATCGTAGGTGGCATTATTGTTGTTTGCGCCTTGTTTTCGCATTACCGCCAGAAAGATGGATCGTAAGGCGACGCGTTGATAACACGCCGCCTTGTAGGGCTAGCCCATTTGGTATCCCGGCGTCGACTGAGAGATCGCCATCTCTTCGGCATTCATGTCCTCTTCTATTCCGTCAAAAAGTGGCGTGGACAGATACCGTTCGCCCGTGTCGGGCAGCATACATAAGATCACTGATCCCGCAGGCGCGGTTTTCGCAAGTTCGAGCGAGATAGCAAACGTCGATCCGCCTGAAATACCTGTGAATATACCCTCTTTCTGAGCAAGCTCTTTAGCGCATTTAATGCCATCTGTCCCCGCGACGGGCAAAAGCGCGTCGTAGTATTCCCCGTCAATTGCCTCTTGCAGAACCGCTGGGATAAAATCGGGCGTCCAACCTTGTATTGGGTGGGGTTCAAACGCGGGGTGGCTGTGCGCTGGCGCGTCATCCGGGGTGCGTTCTTGAATATGTCCGCTGCCGATCAATTGCGCATTGGCAGGCTCTGTCAGGATAATTTTGGTGTCTGGCCGCTGTTTGCGCAGCACCCGGCCCAACCCAGTGACGGTACCGCCAGTGCCGTAACCGGTGACGACATAATCCAGTTTTTCGCCCTTGAAATCTGACAGGATTTCCTGTGCGGTGGTATGTTCGTGTATCTCGGCGTTTGCGGTCGTCTCAAACTGGTGCGCCAGAAACCAGCCGTTGGCTTCGGCCAATTCCACCGCTTTGCGGTACATGCCCAAACCCTTTTCGGCACGCGGTGTTAACACGACTTTGGCCCCAAGCATGCGCATCATGCGACGTCGTTCAATTGAAAAGCTATCTGCCATGGTAATCACCAATGGATAGCCTTTTTGCGCGCATACCATCGCCAGCCCGATGCCGGTGTTGCCGCTAGTCGCCTCAACGACGGTTTGGCCGGGTTTAAGCGTGCCCGCGCGTTCGGCGGCTTCAATTACATTCACCGCCAAACGGTCTTTGACCGATCCTGCAGGATTAAAGAATTCTGATTTCACATAGATCGTGACACCTTCTGGCGCGAGGTGATTGATGCGGATCGCTGGGGTATTTCCGATCGTGTCTAATACGCTATCGTAGAGTTGGCCGCGCCCCGTGGTGGAACGAATTTGGTCTGACGCCATGGTGTGATCTCCCTTATTGTGGTGTTGCATCACTATGGCACAGGCTTTTGCTATTTTCACAGTACGCATTTTGTGGGCCATAATGGTGCGATTGGGAGGGCCCGAATGATCGATATGACGAAAGCGCAGCCGCATTCTATTTGGCTTTGTACACAAGGGCCTTTGTATGACCAGATGGCGGCTGACATTGGCCGATTGGCTAGCGCAATAAACACCGATACTTTCGCGCCGCATGTGACGCTGTTGGGGGATTTGACAGGTTCGCCTGCGGATACTTTTGCTGCGTGCCGCCGTGTTTTTGGGGCGGCGACCTCGATTAAAGCGCGGGTGACGGGCATTGCTCAGACGGAGGATTTTTTCATGTCACTTTTTTTGGACCTCGATGATGGAGGGTCATTGCGCGTTGCACGGGAACAGATCGCCAAAGACTTAAGCGTCAAAATTCCTGAACAATTTCGCCCACACATCAGCCTTGCTTATGGACATACTGCGCTTGACCCACAGGGAGTGTGCCAGCTGAATGACCGTTACACTGGCCAGGAAATCACGCTGCAAAGTGTCGCTGTGGTCGCCTCGGCCAAGGAAATTCCAATCGCACAGTGGCACATTTTATCCAGCATGATTTTAATACCTTAAGTTTTGCGTTTTGATTTTGCTGCCTTGGGTTGACTTAATGGTTTTAAATCGCAACCTTGCACGGGCTCACAGAAAGCATGAGGGAATGGGAAAACGTCATCCGGATGTCATACCCAACCCGTAAAGGCCAAATTGTCCAAAAGGACAGTTTCAAATAGGGAGAAGCCGATGAGAACGACTACCTTGCTTACAGCAGGTTTTGCAGCTTTAGCGACGACTGCAACCGCACAAACCGAAATCCAATTCTGGCACGCAATGGGCGGCCGTCTTGGTGAAGTCGTTGAAGAAATTGCTGAAAAGTACAACGCCAGCCAGTCTGATTATGTTTTGGTGCCCACATATAAAGGGGGCTACGAAGACACGATGACTGCGGGTATCGCAGCATTCCGCGCCAGCCAGCAACCCAACCTGATCCAGATCTTTGACGCCGGCGCTGCAACGATTATCAACGCACCAGGCGCGACTATCCCGGTGGCTGATCTGCTGGACCAATACGAAGGCGGGTTCAACGCAGGCGATTATATCGAAGGCGTGCGGAACTTTTATGCGGACAGCAATGGCAAGATGATCGGCATGCCGTTCAACTCTTCGACGCCTTTGCTGTACTATAACAAAGATATTCTTGCTGAAGCTGGCATCGATGCGCCGCCCACAACATGGGAAGAGTTCGAAGCGATGGCACCTGCGATCAAAGAAGCGGGCTACCAAGCTTTGGCACAAAGCCACAGCCCTTGGATTTTCTCGGAAAACTTCCATAGCCGTCACGACATTCAGCTTGCCACAGGCAACAACGGCTATGACAGCACCGATGTGGAAATCCTGTACAATAACGATGCAATGAAGACGCATTGGTCTAAGGTCAAAGAATGGCTGGACGCAGGATACTATGGTTTTTACGGCCGCGGTTGGGGTGACAACCAAGACGCTTTCGTGCAAAAGAAAGTGGCTATGTGGCTGGGGTCTTCCGGCTCATTCGGCGGTCTGAAAGCGTCCACTGACTTTGAGTTTGGCACAACCTATCTGCCCTATTGGAAAGCGATCATCGACGAGCCAAAAGCCACGTTTATTGGCGGTGCGGCATTGTTTGCAATGGCGGGCAAAGATGATGCAGAAAATGCAGCAACGGCTGACTTCTTGAACTTCCTTTCCAGCCCTGAAGTCCAATACTTCTGGCACAAGGAAACAGGTTATGTGCCGATCACAAACGCAGCATATGAGCTGGCCAAATCAGACGGCTACTACGAAGAGTCCCCGGATGCGGAAGTTGGTGTTTTGCAACTGAACCAGCCAAGTGGCGAATGGACAAAGGGCTATCGCTTGGGTTTCTACGTTCAAATCCGCGAAGTAATGTATAAGCATTACGAAGATATCTTTGCGGGCACAGCGACGGTTGAAGAGGCCTTCTCAGCGATCGAAGAAGAATCGAATGCACTGCTGCAGCGTTTTCACGCGACAGTAAACTAAATCACACCAAAAAGACGGTCAGCAGGGGCAACCTTGCTGGCCTAAACATTCTTACCGCGGGGGGTACGGGGTAAATGAAGCGCGTCCAATTCGAGCACAGCGCCATTCCTTATCTGTTCATCGCACCACAGATTATCATTATCACGATTTTCTTTCTGTGGCCGTCAGCACAGGCAATTTATCAATCATTCTTGCTAGAGGATGCCTTTGGCCTGTCCTCGCAGTTTGTGTGGTTTCGCAATTATTCCGATACCATCCTAAGCGGGGCTTGGTTGCAGGCTGCCGGCTTCACACTGGTATTCTCGTCTCTGGTGACGTTTTTGTCGCTGGCCTTGGCGTTGTTGCTGGCCGTGAAAGCGAACGAGGTTTTACACGGCGCAAGCACCTATAAAACCATGCTCATGTGGGCCTATGCGATTGCCCCTCCTGTGGCGGGGCTGATGGGCAACTTGATGTTCAACCCGCTGATCGGCGACCTGTATGCCTTTATGAACATGTTTGGGTTCGAGTTTAACCACAAGCTTGACCCGGTTGATGCGAGCTTCGTGGTCATCCTGATCTCGGTCTGGAAACAGGTCAGTATCAACTTTATCTTTTTCCTAGCCGGTTTGCAGGGCATCCCGAAGTCAGTCCAAGAAGCGGCAACGATGGATTGCAACAGTTCCACACGCCGGTTCTGGACGATCACCTTTCCGCTGCTCGCACCCACGACGTTCTTTTTGGTGGTCATCAACATCACCTATGCTTTCTTTGAGACCTTCGGGATCATCGACACCACGACTCAGGGCGCACCAGGCGGGGCCACCACGACGTTGGTCTATAAAGTCTATCAAGATGGCTTTAGGGGGGCGGATATTGGCGGATCCTCGGCGCAATCGGTGGTGCTGATGATCATGGTTCTGGCGCTTACGGTGGTGCAGTTCCGATATATTGAACGGAAGGTGCATTACTGATGAACCGTCCATCCATATCCACGCATGTAATCCTGATCATCGGCGCGATCTTTATGACGCTGCCGGTCTGGGTAGCCTTCGCCACATCGACCCACGCGCCGGAAACGATCCTGCGTGAGGGTCTGCAATTCTGGCCGGGTCCGCATCTGTTTGAGACCTACAACGAGGTTTTGTTTGTTGAAGGCGGTGTGATGAAGAAAGTCACCGCCACCACGATGCTGCAAAACTCGATGATCCTCGGTCTCGGCTTTGCCTTTGGCAAGGTCGTCATATCGATGCTGGCGGCTTACGCGATTGTGTATTTCCGCTTTCGTCTGGGAGTGCCGCTTTTCTGGATCATCTTCATGACGCTGCTGTTGCCGCTCGAAGTGCGCATCATCCCGTCCTACGAGGTTGTCGCGAACATGGGGCTGCTAGACACGCACGCGGGTCTGATCATTCCGTTGATTGCCTCGGCAACAGGCACGTTCTTTTTCCGTCAGTTCTTTCGGTCTGTGCCCGATGAACTGCTAGAGGCCGCGCGTCTCGATGGGGCAACGGCTTGGGGGTTCTTCAAAGATATCCTCGTGCCGCTGAGCCGCACCATGATTGCGGCCATTCTGATCATCATGTTCGTTGTGGGCTGGAACCAATACCTTTGGCCGCTGATCATGACCACAAAAGAGGAAAACTACACCCTCGTTATCGGCATCAAGCAAATTTATCAGGTGCTCAACGAAGGGGGCGAGTTGCCTCAATTCCACAAAGCATTCGCACTGACCATTCTGGCAACCTTGCCGCCGGTTATGGTCGTGTTGATCTTCCAAAGATGGTTCGTAAAGGGCCTTGTCGAGAGTGAGAAATAATGGCTCAGGTTGAACTAAAACAAGTCCGCAAAACATACCCCAACGGCGCCGAGGCGATCTTTGGTGTCGACATGCAAATCGACAGTGGCGAATTGATCGTGTTCGTGGGGCCGTCAGGCTGTGGCAAATCCACGCTTTTGCGTATGGTTGCCGGGCTCGAAAGTGTCACGTCAGGGGATATCTCGATCGGTGACAGGGTAATCAATGATGTGTCCCCGTCTGAAAGGGACGTGGCGATGGTGTTCCAGAACTACGCGCTTTATCCGCATATGACCGTGCGGGGGAACCTGTCTTACGGGCTCAAGAACCGCAAAATGGATGCAGCAGAAATAGACCGTCGGATCACGGATGCGGCCAAAATGCTGAAGATCGACCAGTTTCTGGACCGCCAACCCAACCAACTGTCTGGCGGGCAACGCCAACGGGTCGCTATGGGGCGTGCGATTGTGCGTAACCCGCAGGTGTTCTTGTTCGATGAACCCTTGTCGAACCTTGATGCCAAGCTGCGCGTGCAAATGCGCATCGAGATCAAGAAGCTGCAGCGGCGTATGAATGTGACGTCGATCTATGTGACCCACGACCAGACCGAGGCGATGACCCTTGCGGACCGCTTGGCGGTGATCAACGAAGGGCAGGTGGAACAGATGGGCGCCCCGATGGAGCTGTATTCAAATCCGCGCACCCTGTTTGTCGCGTCCTTCATCGGCGCACCGCAGATCAACCTGATCCCTGTGCAGTTTGACGGTACATCTCTGGTAAACGGTGATTTGAAAATCTCCGGTTTTAGTGATCTGCCCACGGGTACGGACCTTGTTTTAGGCGTGCGCCCAGATACGCTGAGCTTGTCGGAAAGCGGACAATTTGCGGTCAACGTCGACTTGGTAGAACAGCACGGTGGCGAGAACCTGATTTACGGGTCGGTCGCTGGGGCCACGTCAGATGGCACAGATCCCCAAGAGATTTGCCTCAAGGCACCGCAATCCATGTTGCCTGCGATTGATGATAAACTAACCTTGTCATTTGACCCCGCGTCGGCGTTTGTATTCCGCAAAGATACGGGCGAGCGGCTTAAGTGAGCACCCTGCGTAACCGGATTTGGTGATGCTGCAAAAAACGGGGCTGCAAAAGGCTGTAGACCATTTTGTTTTGCTGTCTGGGTGCCTCTTTTTGATGGTGCCTGTTGTATTGATGCTTGTGGCCTCGACCCACAGTAGCGGTGATCTGTCGTTCAACGGTTTGATGCTGTGGCCCGGGGCGCAAGCGGCTGCGAACTATACCGAAGTGCTGACCCTCAAGGCGGGTTTCACTGATCAGATCAGTGCCGCCGCGATGCTCAAAAACTCTGCCATTGTCGCCTTTGGCATCGCGTCCCTGACCACTGTCTTGTCTCTTTGCGCAGCTTACGCTTTGGTGTTCTTTCGCCTGCCAGTTGCCGGATTTTTGTTTTGGCTTACGATGACGACGCTGCTTTTGCCGTTAGAAAGCCGTTTTGTCCCAACGTTTGAGGTGGCGGCCACGCTGGGACTGGTCAACACACAGGTCGGCATGATTTTACCAGCCTTGGCATTGGCTTTGGGAACGCTGTTTTTCCGGCAATTGTTTTTATCTTTTCCGGGTGAATATCTGGAAGCGGCAAAATTGGATGGCGCTGGCCCTTGGCGATACTTTTGCGATTTTATCGTACCATTATCATGGCGGCGTGGCGGGGCGATCTTTGTCGTGGCCTTTATGGTGGGATGGCATCAATATCTGTGGCCATTGATGCTCAGCACGGACGAAAGCACATATACGGTTGTGCGTGGCATCCGCTTGATAGGCCTGGAAAGCGGCGCAGGCATGGCGCTGGCGGTGTTGACGTTGCTGCCGCCACTGGTGCTGGTGATGTTATTCCAGCGATATTTCTTTCGCGCGCTTGCCGACACAAAGGATAGTTTCTGAGGCTTTCGTCACGGTGCGTTGTCTCGTATCACTTGCACACACACTTTGAAGGAGAGAGCGCGCATGAAGCTGACGCATCCAGACCGTTTGTTTCCGGTCGATTCAGGCAGCCGCGATATCGCACGGGCGTTGTATAAATCGGTTGAAGGATTGCCCATCATCAGCCCGCATGGGCATTGCGACCCCCGTTGGTTCGCGGAGAACGCTCGGTTCGACAACCCGGCAGCCTTATTTGTCATCCCGGACCACTATGTCTTTCGGATGTTGATCAGTCAGGGGATTAAACCCGAAAATATCGGCGTGCCGCGTAGTGATGGTGGTAAGGTTGAAGAAGACCCGCGCGCAATTTGGCGCATCTTTGCGGATCACTTTCATTTGTTCCGGGGCACACCTTCTGCGATGTGGCTCAATCACTCGTTCGAGCATGTCTTCGGTCTGACCACACCCTTGAGTGCGGATACAGCTGATCTGTATTTTGACCACATTGAAGAGCGCCTGCGCACGTCTGCGTTCTTGCCGCGCGCGCTCTTTGATCGCTTCGACATCGAAGCTTTGGCCACCACCGAAGGTGCGCTTGACGATCTGCGGTGGCACCAAGATATCGCCAATAGTGGGTGGGGTGGTCGCGTCGTGACCACGTATCGCCCAGATGCAATCGTAGACCCAGAGTTCGAGGGCTTTGTAGACAATATCGCGCAACTGGGGGACATAACGGGCGAAGACACGACGACGTGGCAAGGGTATCTGTCAGCCCACCGCGCACGACGGGCATTCTTCAAGAACAATGGGGCAACGGCATCTGACCACGGGCACCCGACAGCCCGCACAGAAAACTTGCCCGCGTCACAGGCAGAGGCGTTGTTTCACAAAGCACGCGCAGGCCAGTGCACCGGCGCCGAGGCCGACGCGTTCCGCGGTCACATGCTGACCGAAATGGCGCGGATGAGCCTTGAAGACGGTCTCGTTTTGCAAATCCACGCAGGGTCACGCCGGAACCACAGCGCCGCGATGTTTGCGCAGTTTGGGCGGGATAAGGGCTTTGATATTCCGGGGCGCACGGATTACGTCGCTGCACTGAAACCATTGTTGGATGCGGTGGGCATGGAACCTGACCTATCGGTCATTCTGTTTACACTGGACGAAACCACATACAGCCGTGAACTCGCCCCGCTGGCGGGGGCGTACCCGGCGCTGAAGCTTGGGCCGCCTTGGTGGTTTTTTGACAGCTATGAGGGGATCAAACGGTTTCGCGAGACCACCACCGAGACATGCGGGTTTTACAACACCGTGGGCTTTAATGATGATACGCGCGCGTTCTGTTCCATCCCGGCGCGCCATGACGTGGCAAGGCGGTCTGATTGCAGCTATCTGGCGACGCTTATTGCCACTGGCCGTCTCACAGAGGGCGAAGGGTATGAGCTGGCGCATGACCTTGCATATGGGCTGGCCAAGAAAGCGTACCGGTTATGAACGTTGGATCTAGTCTAGCGCGCAGTCGCATCGTGGCAAAACCTGGTATCGTGCATCTTGGGCCGGGTGCGTTTTTTCGGGCCTTTGGGGCGGTCTATACCGACGAGGTGCTGCGCGCGGCTGGCGGCGATTGGGGCATCATCGCGGTCAGCTTACAAAGCGATCGCGCCAAGCGAGAACTTGCGCCGCAAGATCACGTATATACGGCTGTCGAAATGGGGCCAAAAGGCGAAGCCTTTCAGGTGGTAGAGGCGATTTCCGATGTGCTTGTCGCGCGAGAGGACCCACAACAAGTCCTTGCTGCAATGGCTGACCCTGCGATAAAAATCGTTTCACTGACGATCACGGAAAAAGGGTATTGCCGAGATGCAGGCACAGGTGCCTTGCGACGTGAAGATGCAGACATCCAGCACGATTTGGCAGATTTGCAAAAGCCCAAAACAGCGCTTGGGTTCATAGTATCTGCCCTGAAGACAAGGCGTGCAAAGGGCTTGCGCCCCTTTACGGTGTTAAGCTGCGACAACCTGCCGGACAATGGCGCAACCGCGCGAGCAGTTATCTTAGAGTTTGCCACGGCCTGCGACCCGGGCTTGGCGGAATGGATTGCGGAACATGGGCGTTTTCCCGCGACGATGGTTGACCGGATCACGCCCGCCACCACCGCGCAAGACATTGCGCGTTTGGCGGAAAAACGCGGGTATCGCGATTTGGCCTGTGTTTACCACGAACCCTTTCGCCAATGGGTCATCGAAGATCAGTTCGTAGATGACGCGCGACCAGACTGGGACATGGTCGGGGCGCAGTTTGTGGCATCTGTGCAGGCACATGAAGCGATGAAGTTGCGTTGTTTGAATGGTACGCATTCAGCACTGGCTTATCTGGGCTATCTGGCCGGGCATGAGACAATTGCCGGGGCAGTGGCCGATCCCGATTTCGCCGCGCTGTGCCGCAAGCTATGGCGGACCGAAATACTGCCAACCCTTACCCCGCCCGAAGGCGAAGACCTAGCCGCTTACGTGGTCTCGCTGATGGCGCGATATGCCAACCCAGCCATCCAACACCGTACATGGCAGATTGCGATGGACGGGTCTCAAAAACTGCCGCAACGGTTCTTGGGCACAATTGCCGATAATCTGGCGTCGGGGCGCAGCGTGGATGGGCTTTGCCTCGCGGTAGCGGGGTGGATGCGCTATGTTGGGGGTATGGATGAACAGGGGGCCGCGATTGATGTGCGTGACCCTATGGCAGACCAGCTAAAGGCGGCATCAGACGCGGGGCGGACTGATGCCGAAAAGGTGGATGCGTTGATGGCGCTCCGCGCTGTTTTTCCCGACAATTTGGTCAGTAATGCGGTGTTCCGGTCGGATGTGCTCACAGCCTATGAGACGTTGCGCACACAGGGGGCTGCGCGGACAGTCGCGGCTTATGTCGGGGGTTCAGCCTGATCCGGATATGCGCGGGACCAAGGCTATGACCAGATCCTTCATGTCTAACACTCCGACAGGCGTGCCTTGCGACATCACGCGGTATGTGAGGCTTGTGTCACCGCCAGACAATGCGATCAGGCTTTCAAGAGTATCATCTGCCTGCACGTCCCCAGCGAATGGTATATCTGACAGCGGTTGCATCACGGAACGTACGCGTAAAACCCGCGCGCGGTTGATGTCGCTCACAAAGTCTTCGATGTAAGGATCAGCAGGGTGGAGCAGAATGCCTTGTGGCTCACCTTGTTGGACCACCGCACCGTCTTTTAGTATCACCAGATGATCCGCCAGTTTGAGCGCCTCATCAAGGTCGTGGGTGATAAAGATAATTGTCTTTTTCAGCTCCACTTGAAGCTCAAGCAGCAAGTCTTGCATGTCGGTGCGAATAAGCGGATCCAGCGCGGAAAATGCTTCGTCCATCAGCATTATATCGGTGCCCGCGGTCAGCGCGCGGGCGATGCCGACACGTTGCTGCATCCCGCCTGACAGTTGGGACGGATAGCGGTCTTCGTACCCGCCCAAACCCACCCGGTTGAGCCACTTGCGCGCTTCACGATCTTGGGTGTCACGGTCGGCCCCCTGGACGGCCAAGGCAGTTGCTGCATTCTGCAAGACAGTCCGATGTGGCAGCAGGGCGAATTTTTGAAATACCATCGCCATCTTTTGCTGCCGCAGGGCACGCAGCGCGTCGTCAGATAGGGTGGTGACGTCTTCGCCGTCCACTAGGATTTCGCCGGCTGTGGGATCAATTAGGCGGTTAAGATGGCGGATTAGCGTGCTTTTGCCGGATCCAGAAAGACCCATCACGACAGTGATTTCGCTGGCTTGCATGTCTACATTAATGTCTTGCAGGCCCAAGACGTGCCCGTGATCTGCCAGCAGCTTGTCTTTGCCGAGGCCTGCGCGCACATGTTCCATCATTTGCTTGTGACGGGGGCCGAAAATCTTGTAAACGCCGCGCAATCGCACTTTTGGCTTGGTATTCATTTATTCGGCCTCAATGCGCTTTGTTGTTTTTGTCGATGCGGCCCAAAGCAGCCTTGGACGCGCGGTCCAAAATGACTGCCAGCAACACGATACCAACGCCGGCCACAATCCCCACGCCAAGCTCGAGGTTGCGAATACCGCGCAGCACAAGAACGCCTAGTCCAGGGGCCGACACAAGCGAGGCAATGACGACCATTGCCAGGCTCATCATAATGGTCTGGTTGACGCCGGCCATGATGTTGGGCAATGCCAGCGGCAATTGCACGCCCCACAGCTTTTGCCGTTTGGTCATTCCAAAGGCGTCTGCGGCTTCGATCACATCAGGGTCAACGAGGCGGATGCCCAGATCAGTCAGGCGTATGACGGGTACGATTGCATATAGGATGATGGCAATCCCGTAGAGTTTAGATTCCGTTACCGAAAACAAGAAGATCAGAGGAATTAGATAAACAAATGTAGGCAGGGTTTGCAGCAGGTCCAGAACCGGTACAACCAGACGCTGCAGTGTATTGGACCGCGACATCGCGATGCCAATCGGAACGCCAAGCGCGACGGACAGCCCCGTGCAGACAAAGATGATTGATAGGGTTTCCAACGCCACATCAAGGTGGTCAATGAACCCTAGAAACAAAAAAGACGCGGCGACGAACACAGTCACACCAACAGACCGGGCGACAAACCACGTAAGGGCAACCAGCAGCGGGACAATGATGAACCAAGGTGTCGTGGTAAACAGCCAAAGCGCGCCATCCAGCATCCACGATAGCGGCTGTGTGACCGGATCGAGCACCAGCTTAAGGCTTTCACGTGCTGCCAGAAACGCGTCCTCTACACCTGCTGTCATATCGCGGGTTTGCGGGATTTGAGCGCAAGACTCGTGGAGTGCATCGAGGGATGGAAAGGGCAGGCTCCCGCCGCTTGCCTCTGTATCGTCCCCGCCCAGTTGCCCTAAAAGAGCGGCCATTGAGGTCGGCGCTTCTTGCGCGTCTTGATCACACCAGTCACGCAGGCCTAATGCATCAAACAATCCATCGTAATACGCCATTCCTTGCCCCTTTTGGCAGAGTGCACCACCCGCGTACGGCGGATGATGCCTTGGTTATTTCGGTTCGAGGCGTTTATTGAAGCAATGCAGACAGTTTGGATTTGGCGTCGTCGTTCAACCACGCGCCCCATGTGTCTTTGTAGCTGGTCAGAAAATAGACCGCCGCTTCTTCGTAAGAGGCGTTGTTGCTTTCTTGCCAAGCCAGCACTTCGCCCATTTGCGCGTTGGTAAAGCTCATCTTGGTGAGCATCTCAGCGACTTCTGGTTCGCGCTCAGAGAAGGTTGTCGTAACGGCTGTAACTACGTTTGAGGTTGGATAGGCAGACAAGCCCGGGGTGGCGCAGTCTTCCAGACCATTGCAGGTGTGTGTGGCTTCGTCATAAGCTGGCATTTCAACCTGAACCATTGGGTATTTGCCCAATACAGATGTGGGTGCCCAGTAATATCCGAACCATGGTTCTTGTGCCTCATAGGCCGCCGCGATGGCCGTAGCTAGGGTTTCGCCTGATCCGTGCTGGAACCGTTCAACGCCCGCGTCGCCAAGACCTGCCGCCTTGAAGTTGTTGTTGTTGGTGACATCGCAGCCCCAACCTGATGGGCAATCATGAAACAAACCGCCAACCAATTCTGGATTGGCTTTGATGCCTTCCAGTGTGGTCAGTTCGGGGTGCGCTTCGGCCAAATACTGTGGAATCCACCATGCTTCGACACCGCCATCGGATAGTACTTTAGACAGCTCAATCAGTTTGCCTTCGCTCACCAACTCTTCGTAGACTTCGGTATAGCTGGTCCACAGTTCGGTCAGGATGTCGGGTTGCCCGGTTTCCGCTACCGACGTCATGGCTGGTACGGTCGTCGTTGGTACCGCGGTCACATCGCATCCGTAACCTTGTGTCATCAGAAAGCTTGCCACGGATGTGACAACAGCGGACGACGCCCAATCCATCTCGGTTATGGAGACTTCGCCGCAATCGGCATAGGCGGCGCTTGCTGTCATTCCGGCGGACAGGCACAGACCTGCGGTTAAGGTCTTAAATTTCATGGGTATCTCCCTTTGGTTATCCATGGTGGCGCCGCTTTGCCCGGCGCGCGTTGTGTATGCAGTGCACTAATTTTTAGGCTTTGGTTTTTGCGATGCGCTCACCAGACCCCAAGCACTTATAAAAGCATTACCGCAAGGAGTAGGTAGCTGCGCAGGTCTGGTCAAGTACTGAAGCTACTCATTCCTTTTTGGCTTTGGCTGCATCTGGCACGTTTAGCACAAAGCCTCCTTAGCACCGCAGGGGTGCGTTTTCGGTCGTTTTCGATTTGTTGCGTATGACCGCCAGATGTGTTTGTGATCTCGAAAAAAGTCACTAAAGTCGCACTTGTAGGGTAATTCGTTTTTTTGAAATTATTAGGGCGCCCAAAGGGTTGCATACTCTTGACAGCATTTGCCCGTTACTCGAACCATTAACACTTACATTAAAGGGATATTAAAATGGCAGTTGGACTGGTTTTAGGAGGGGGCGCGCCCAATCTACCTCTGATGTCTGGAGCGCTTTTGGCGTTGGACGACGCGGGGGTCGAATTTGACGTGGTATCGACCACGGGCGCCGGTATGTTGATTGGCTTACTTTATGCAGCCCCCAAGAATGGAACCCGCAAAGAAACGCTGCAGGCCACGCGCGAAATGGGCGTGCATGATGCGATCTATAATGTGTTTCCGGTCAATTATAAAATCTTTCACAAGTCGGGCCCTATGGCCGAAGCGTATACCAAGTTTCACCAGACATGGTTGGCGCAGATGCCTCGCGAAAACGAAGCACAGCGATTTGTTTCTGATATGACGCAATTCTGGATGGCCAGCTTTTGCCCCAGTGATATGTCGCCTTCGCAAAATGGGTTGTGCCAGCCGCCGCCATGGATTGATCTTGTGGTTGATTTTGACAAACTAAAGGAGTTCCCGGGCGAATTCTTGATGTCTGCATATTGCATCGAGGACCACAAAGAGGTGTCGTTCCAAAAAGACGAAATTACCTCAGACCACTTCAAGGCAGCGCTTGCGATGCCGTTAATTTATTCCCCATATAAGATGGACGGTAAGACCTACCTTGAGGGGTCCGCCTTTGATACACTTGCTTTCAGCCCGGGAGAGGTGATGAGCAAGAACCTGATCGATACCGTTATTTACTTTGATATCCTTGGTCAGCGTAAACTTATCGCAGAGCCGACCAGCCTTTATGACGCGTGGGTGCATTCCATCATCAATCCGCTGACGCGTATCGCTGAAATGGATTCTGAAAAATACGAAACCGATGGGGCAGAACTAGAGAACGTCGAAGTGCTGCGAATGCCTTTCCGTGACAACATCTCGGATGAACAATGGCCCAAGGTGTTGGATTGGTCTTATTCCAACATGTCGACGCTTTTCGATATCGGGTACAAAACCGGCAAAGAGTTTGCAGAAAAATACGCAGATAAGTTGAAAACCAGCCAAGAGAATTCGCCCAAAGTTGTACTGGAGAAAATCACCAAAGCTGGTTTGGAAAAAGACGTCATGGATGTGGTGAAAAAGGCCGAGAATAAAGCCGCACCGGCTAAGAAAGCGGAGCTGAAAAAAGAGCTGTCCAAATTGACCAAGAAAGTTGATGTCAACTTGATGGCTGCGTTTGAAGGTATTGCACAGATGTATGAGCAATCGAGCGGGGCTGCTGCAGAAAAGAAAAAAGAAGACGCCGCCGGCTAGCGCTTTGCCAGCCTAGGCATGTGTCTTGGGCTGGCGTTTTTAAGCCTTTTGAATTACGCAATACGAAGTCCGACCGAGGGAAAGAAATCGTTATATGGAATGCCTGAATTGTGCGACGGTAAATCGAGAAGGACGCCGCTTTTGCAGCAATTGCGGTGGCGCGTTGCCGGTTGCTTGTTCGGCATGCAACTTCTTAAATGATGCAAACGATGCATTTTGCGGGGGCTGCGGTGCTTCGATGGAGGCGCTGCCTGCGGTTGTGGCCCAGCGGTCCAGTCAAAGTGTCAAATCCTATGCGTTCGAAGGGGACCGACGCCAACTTACCGTCATGTTTTGCGATCTGGTGGGGTCAACACTGATATCAGAACGCCTTGACCCTGAAGAAATGACCGGTCTGTTGACGGCCTACCGTATCGCCTGCGCTGAGGTTGTCGAACAGTTTGGTGGCTTCATCGGTAACTTCATGGGCGATGGGCTCTTGATCTATTTTGGGTATCCGCAAGCGCATGAAGACGACCCTCAGCGCGCCATTCGCGCAGCACTACGGATCATCGCAGCTGTTGAAGAGCTAAACAACGATTTCTCGATGAAAGATGTGCGCTTGAATGTACGCATCGGCGTCAACACGGGTTTGGTTGTGGCTGCTGATATCGGTGCGGGCGAGCAACGCGAAAAGATGGCAATTGTGGGCGACACACCTAACATCGCCGCACGTCTGCAATCCTTGGCCGAACCCGGAACCGTTGTCATTGGGCGGCGTACACATCGTCTGATCGAGGGGCTTTTTGTGTGCGAAGCTTTGGGCCCACAAGCCCTCAAAGGGATCTCAGATCCGATGGATGTTTACCGGGTTTGTGAAAGTACAGAAGCGCGCAGTAGCTTTGAGGCCAAATTGCAAAAAGGCCTGACGCCGATGGCGGGGCGCAAAGAAGAAATTGGGCTTTTGGTCAACCGCTGGGATCAGGCAAAAACGCGCGAAGGTCAGGTTGTCATGGTGTCGGGCGAACCCGGCGTTGGCAAATCCCGCGTGCTCGAGAATTTCCAGTCTTATGTTTTGACGCAGAACTGCCGGTCCATCAGCTTTGTGTGTTCGAATTACCGGCAAGATACGCCGTTCCATCCGTTTGTCGATTTCATGGAAAGGACGCTGAAAGCGGATGCCAACAATGACCCTGCCGCCATGTTGGACAAACTGGACGCGTTTCTTGGTGATCTCGACCTAAACGTACCAGAATTTGGGTCACTCCTGGCTGCGATGCTGAACCTGCCTGCTTCTGGTCGGTACAATGTCCCGATATTGACGCTTGAGGATCAAAAAAACAAAACGCTCAAAGCTTTGGTGAGTATCGTCGAGGCGCTTTCTTCAGATGCACCGCTGCTGATTTTGGTGGAAGACCTGCAATGGGCGGACCACTCTACGCGGGAGTTTCTAGAACTTCTTGTGGATCATGTGCGCACCTCGCAGATTTTAGTGGTGCTTGCGTTCCGCGCAGATTTTGAACCCCCTTGGTCAAAACAGCCGCATCTGACGATTATGAGGTTACGCCATCTAAGCCGCAGCGAAAGTGTGGAGCTGATTGAAGGTGTGACAGGCGGCCGTGCGCTGCCGAGTGAAGTACTTGAACATATCTTGTCCAAGACCGATGGCGTTCCGCTTTTCATCGAAGAGTTGACGAAACTGGTCATGGAAATGGACCTGCTTGAATTGCACGAAGGTGAATATATGCTCACCGGTCCGTTGCAAACTACTGCGATCCCGGATTCGCTGCAGGATTCATTGATGGCGCGGCTAGATCACCTTGGCACGGCCAAGGAAGCAGCCCAACTGGCATCTGTTCTGGGTCGCACGTTTGGGCATGCCTTGATGCTGGCAGTGACCCAAAAAAGCGAAGAGGCGCTGGACCGTGCGTTGACGCGACTTGTGGATTCTGAACTATTGTATCGTCGCGGGCTTGCTCCAGAAATTGTGTACGAGTTTAAACATGCGTTGGTAAAAGACGCAGCCTACGAAGGCTTGCTTCACAGCAAGCGCCGCCAACTGCATATGGATATTGCATCAATCCTAGAGGCGCGTTTTCCGCATATGTCGGAGCGTAGCCCCGAATTACTGTCGTATCACTACAAAGAAGCAGGGGATGTTGAACAAGCCATCCCCTACAGCTTCAAGGCAGGGGATGCAGCCGCTGATCGCTATGCGGCGACTGAGGCATCGGCGCATTATCAATCCGCGCTTGATATGGCCAAGTCGATTCAGTCCACTGAAAATTCTGCAAGGTGTCAAATCCGTGCGATCCTGAAACTTGCCAATGTAGCGTCCACACGGGACCAGTTTGAACGTAATTTGGGCAATCTGGGCATGGCGCGGGCCTTGGCCGAAAAGATCGACCATCAAGTGCGCTTGTGCCAAATCCAATATTGGACGGCGCGTACGTATTACGTGCTGGGGCGTTTCAACTTGGCCGTTGACTTGGCCAAGCAGGCGTTGGATTTGGCCGAAAAGCTGGGCAATGACGACAGTATGCGCACAGGCCCTGTGAACCTTTTGGCGCGGGTTTATTGCCTGCTCGGGGAACCCACATCCGCGATTGATTTCGCGGCACAAAGCGTTGAACAAATGCGTGCCACTGGGGACCGCGTCGAAGAAGCGGCTGTGTCTGGTGTTCTCTCATTCGCACTGGCCCAAAACGGCCAATACGAGGCTGCGATAGACGCGGCCAATCACGGTGTGGCCTTGGCGCAAGAACTTGACCATTTGCCAACCGTTGCGGCCTGTTTGATGTTCCGGGGGTTGGTGAACGGATGGTTTGGGCGTTTGTCTGACGCGACACCTGATTTCGAACAAAGTATTTATGTGTGCGAACAGTCAGGGGACGTGTTCCGGAAATACCTGACCCTTGGCTGGCATGGCGAGGCATGTTTAGTGGCGGGTGAAATTGTAGCAGCGCGCAATAACCTTGAACAATGTCTGGCACTCGGGTCGCAGCTGGGTACGTCTTTTCATCGCGGCGCGTTTGAGGCTTTCCTGGCCAAAGCGTTGCTGGCGCAGGGCGAGACGGAAAAGGCAATGTGCCATAGCGAGGCGGCAGTTGCCACTGCGACAGAAAGCGGTGAGACTTGGCCGCGTTCCATTGCCTTGCGCATTTCAACTGAAGTGCAAATCGCAAGTGCAAGCCCCGACATTGGTGCGGCGCAAGCGGCGATCTCATCTGCGATCAACATCCAAAGCGAACGCGATTGTAAGTGTGACCTGGCTTGGTCTCATTTGGTCAATGGTCAAATTCTGGCCGCAAAAGGTGATCACAAGGATGCCGTTGCAGCCTACCGCGTAAGCCATGATATGTTCGACAGCCTGAATATTGATCGTGGAATTGAGCTGTCCAAAACCGCGATCGTCTCTTTGAAAGGCGTCGTTGCTGACGCCTGATTTGCATGCGCGGAAAGCGACCACCGCCATAGACACCGGAGATGCGCATGACGTTCACAACGCGCCCTGAACTTGCCGGAACATTCGGCATGGTCGCCACCACGCATTGGCTGGCGTCTGCAGTGGGTATGAAAATACTTGAAGCGGGCGGCAATGCCTTTGATGCAGCCGCAGCGGCTGGTTTTACGCTTTATGTGGTCGAACCGCACCTAAACGGTCCCTTGGGCGATATGCCAATGTTGATTTGGCCAAAAGGCCATGACAAACCGACGATGATTTGCGGGCAGGGAACGGCGCCCGAAAAGGCGACGATAGCGCATTACAAATCTGAGGGCATCGAACGCATCCCCGCAGCCGGTTTGCTGGCAACTGTGATCCCCGGTGCCTTTGACGCATGGATGCTGACGTTGCGCGATCACGGCACGCTGCCGCTACGTGATATTTTGGCCCCGGCGTTGCACTATGCGCGTGCTGGGCATCCGATTTTACCCCGGGTGGTCACCACGATTGCCGGGCAGGCTGAATTCTTCAAAGCGGAATGGCCGACTTCGGCAGCGACGTGGTTGCCAAACGGCAAGGTGCCAGTCGCGGGTGCGCTTTTTGTGAACCCAGCACTTGCAGACTTTTGGGACAGGTTACTGAGTGAGGCTGAGGCCGTATCAGGACGCGACGCTCAAATCGAAGCAGCCCGGTGCGCGTTTTACCAAGGTTTCGTGGCCGAAGCGATTGATGCTCATATTCAAACGTCTTGCGTGATGGATGGGACGGGCGAACGGCGCAAAGGTGTCTTAACAGGGGCTGATATGGCCGCGTGGCGGGCGTCCAAAGAAGAACCGCTCAGCGTTGATCACCATGGGTGGGACGTGTTCAAGGGCGGCGCGTGGACCCAAGGCCCTGTGCTGCTGCAAGCGCTTCAAATGCTGCAAGGGGATGCGCTGGGTGATTTAGACCCGGTTGGCCCCGAGTTTGTGCATCTGGTGACCGAGACGCTAAAGCTGGCGTTCGCGGACCGGGAGGCATACTACGGCGATCCTGACCATTCAGATATCCCTATGGCGCAGCTTTTGTCCGAAGAGTATGCGCAGGCACGACGGGGCCAGATCACCCAGACGGCCAGTTTCGATCAGCGTCCCGGCCACGTCGTAGGACAAGAGCGCCTTGCATCCGCTTTTGTCGCGCGCGCGCAGCAGCACTTCGAAGGAGAAGTGGGTGTAGGCGGGGGGGAGCCTACAATGGCGCACCTGCTGAACCGCAAAAGCGATACAGTTCATATTGATGTGGTTGATCAGTGGGGCAATATGGTTTCGGCGACACCGTCAGGCGGGTGGCTGCAATCAAACCCGGTGGTGCCGGGTTTGGGCGTGCCTTTGAATTCGCGCGCGCAGATGTTCTGGTTAGACGAAGGGCTGCCTACGTCGCTGGCGCCGGGGCGTCGGCCACGCACCACGCTGTCGCCATCAATGGCGCGGCATTCAAATGGCACCGTGATGGCTTTCGGCACGCCGGGCGGCGATCAGCAGGACCAGTGGCAATTGGCGTTTTTGTTGCGTGTCATGCATCATGGTATGAACCTGCAAGAGGCGATTGACGGTCCACTTTTCCACACTTTGCATCTGCAATCGAGCTTTTATCCCCGAAAAACCAGACCCGGCCACCTGATGGTGGAACCGCATTTCCCGCAGGCCACGATCGACGCGCTGGCAGCAATGGGCCATGATCTGGAGATGGCCGAACCTTGGACCGTGGGACGCTTGACCGCAGCGTCGCGTGCACCCAACGGTATTGTCAAAGCGGCGGCCACGCCCCGGTTGATGCAGGCCTATGCGGTTGGGCGCTAATATTTGCAGGACTGTGGGTTCATCTTGATGGACATTCAGCGTGATTTCTTACACCGTCTCGGCCAGATGTAAGATGTTTTTTCAAGGACGACCCCATGGACAGAGCCGCGCTTGTGCACGAAAACTTTCTGCGCCGTGTTGCCGGTGGGGACTTGCCACAAGGTGCACCTGCGCGCCAAGGCATGGCGCCCCACAAGCTGGTTGAAATCTTTCGGTCCCAATGTCTGTCGCGTCAGTTGGACCGAACCAGTCGCGCAATGCAAAAAGCGGGGCAGGGTTATTACACCATAGGCTCTAGCGGGCACGAAGGGATGGCGGCTGTGGCCGAAGCCTTGCGCCCTACCGACATGGCGTTTCTGCATTATCGGGATGCGGCCTTTCAGATACAGCGCGCATCTCAGGTGCCCGGCCAGACCCCTGTGTGGGACATTTTGCTTAGTTTTGCGGCCTCAAGCGAAGATCCAATTTCAGGCGGACGGCACAAGGTTTTAGGCTCCAAGGTGCTGAACATTCCCCCGCAAACGTCGACAATTGCAAGCCACATGCCCAAAGCCGTTGGTGCGGCTTATTCTGTTGGACTGGCGCGTAGGTTGGAGGCAGATACGGCGCAACTGCCCAAAGAGGGGCTGGTCATGTGTTCGTTTGGGGACGCGTCGGCGAACCATTCAACAGCGCAGGGGGCCATCAACGCCGCCTGTTGGAGTAGCTACCAGTCAGCGCCCATGCCGCTGCTTTTTGTGTGTGAAGACAATGGTATAGGTATCTCTACCCCGACACCTGACGGCTGGATCGCTGCCAATTTCGCGCACCGTCCAGGGCTGCGGTATTTTAGCTGCAATGGGCTTGATTTGACAGAAACGCTGGCGGTATCCAAGGCGGCAGCAGACTACGTGCGCCGCCACCGCAAACCTGCATTTTTGCACCTGCGGACCGTCCGGCTATATGGGCACGCGGGTTCAGATGTAGAATCCACATACCGCGCGCAGACAGCAATTGCGGCGGATGAAAACAACGATCCACTGCTGCATTCTGTCCGTCTGTTGCAAGAAACAGGCGCCTGCACGCGCAACGATTGTCTGACGCTTTACACGCAGGCTGGAGCCCAATGTGATCGCATTGCAGCAGAGGTGACAACGCGACCCCGGCTTCAGACAGCTTCAGATGTGGGGGCTAGCCTGATCCCTCCGAAACGCGACGTGACGTTGACAAATGGGCCAATGCCACCTGCGCGCAAAGCAGCTTTTGGCAGCGATATGCGCAGTATGTCCGAACCCCAACCCATGAGCCGCCTGATCAGTTGGGCCCTGACTGATTTGATGCTGGAGCATGCAGAAATCGTGTTGGCAGGCGAAGATGTGGGCCGAAAGGGCGGGGTCTACGGGGCCACACAAAAGCTGCAGGCACGGTTTGGGCGCGATCGGGTGATCGACACGCTGCTGGATGAGCAGTCAATTCTAGGGCTTGCTATTGGGTTGGGGCATAACGGTTTTATTCCAATGCCGGAAATTCAGTTCCTTGCGTATCTACACAACGCGGAGGACCAACTGCGCGGCGAGGCCGCAACGTTGAGCTTTTTCTCGAACGGTCAATATACCAACCCGATGGTCCTACGCATTGCGGGGCTGGGATATCAAAAGGGCTTTGGCGGGCATTTTCACAATGACAACAGTCTCGCGGTTCTGCGTGATATTCCGGGTGTCGTGCTGGCTTGCCCGTCGAATGGGGCAGATGCCGCAATGATGCTGCGAGAAGCTGTTCGTTTGGCGCGCGAAGAACAGCGCGTCGTAGTTTTTATAGAGCCCATCGCGCTTTATCCAATGCGGGATTTACATGCTGAAGGTGATAAAGAATGGATGCGTGTGTATCCGTCGCCGGATCGGAAGATCGCACTGGGCGAGATTGCGGTAGAGGGGCAGGGGACTGATCTTGCTATCGTCACTTATGGCAACGGGTTTTACCTGTCTTGCAAAGCCGCACAGAAGCTGAAAGCCGCTGGGATTGCACCGCGCGTCATCGACATGCGGTGGCTATCGCCGCAACCAGATGCAGCCTTATTGGAGGCAACAAGCGGCTGCGACGCTGTATTGATCGTGGATGAATGCCGCCGCACGGGTAGCCAATCAGAAGGATTGATGGCGCTCTTTCACGAAGCAGGTCACCGCACCTTGGCCCGCGTGACAGCAGAGGATTGTTTCATCGCCACGGGGCCCGCCTACGCTGCCACACTGCCATCGGTCGACGGGATCGTCACCGAAGCCAAGCGGCTTTTGGGACATGCTCAATGACTAAAACTGCGGTCATCATCTGCCCCGGACGCGGAACTTACAACAAGCCAGAGCTTGGCTATCTTGCGCGCCATCACGCCGCTCAATCGCACATAGTGTCAGCCTTTGACGCGCGCCGCAGCGCTTTGGGGCAAAAAACACTCGCACAGCTTGATGGCACTGCACGCTTTTCGCAAGCGGTACACACACGGGGTGATAATGCATCGGCTTTAATCTACGCGGCATCCTTGCTGGATGCGCGGGCGCTGCACAGCAGCTTTGACGTGGTGGGTGTGACGGGCAATTCCATGGGCTGGTACACGGCACTGGCCGTTGGGGGTGCCGCACAGCCACAGGACGCGTTTGAGATCGTGAACACGATGGGCACTTTGATGCAGAAAAGCCTGATCGGGGGGCAAAGCCTGTATCCCTTTGTGGATGAGAACTGGCAGGAAATTCCGGGACAACGTGCGGGTTTGTTGGCTCTTGTCGCAAAGATCAATGGACAAGTGGATCACGACCTTGCCGTGTCCATTCATCTGGGCGGCATGATCGTCGTCGCAGGTAACAATGCAGGCCTTGATGCGTTTGAGGCACAGCTGCCCCGCGTACAAGGCCGCTTTCCGATGCGGCTACCCAATCACGCGGGCTTTCACACGCTGATGCAAGCGCCTGTTGCGAAAGAAGGGCGGGCGCTGCTGGATGTCTCGCTTTTTGAAACCCCGCTTGTTCCCTTGGTCGATGGTCGGGGACAGGTTTGGACCCCAAAAGCCTGCACAGCTGAGGCATTGCGCAGATATACGTTGGGCGCGCAGGTGGTTGAAACGTATGACTTTACCAAAGCCGTTCAGGTTGCTGCACGCAGCTTTGCACCAGATGTATTTGTGATCCCGGGGCCGGGGGCGACCTTGGCCGGGGCTGTCGCGCAATCGCTGATCGCCATCAATTGGAAGGGTATAGATAGCAAAGAAAGCTTCCAAGCGCGTCAGAAAGAAGAGCCACTGATCCTTTCGATGGGCCGTGATGAGGATCGCACCATGGCCTTGAACGGCCTTGTGGCGTAGCGTTCAACTGACAAAGCGTGCACAGGTGTCGCGGGGCACAAGGGTAATCTCGCAATTGGTGCGGTGGATATTGCGATCGTCTTGAATAATGGATTGCGCCAATTGCGCGCCGGCGATTTGTCCGATGGACTGTGCAGGCAAATGGATTGTAGTCAGAGCGGGTTCCATTTCCTTGGAACCTTTGAAGTCACCGATGCCGATCACTGACAAATCATCAGGTACAGACAGCCCACATCGCCGCGCTGCATGCATCGCGCCTACGGCCAACACGTCATTGCCACACAACAACGCCGACGGGCGTCGGTCTGCGCCCAGCAGGTCAAGCACGGCCTCCTTTCCATCGGCCAGGCTATACCGCGCCTCGGTTGTCCAAGAGGGCGGTAGGTTTAGTTGCGCCTCTGTAAGAACTGCCAAGGCGCCATCGCGTCGCGCCCGCGCGCGATCATTGCCGCGTGTAGGCGGAAACATGACCGCAATCTCGCGGTGACCCAGCTGCAACAGATGTGTTGCCGCCATGCGCCCTGCCGCCTCGTTGTCAGAGCCCACACAAGAGACACGCGATGTTTTGTCAAAGTTCCATACAGTCATGGCTGGGATGTTTTGGCTTTCGATCAAGTTGTAGGTTTCTTCGCTGTGATCAAGCCCGATGAGCGCCACACCATCCACACGGTGCTCAAGAAACTTACGCAAAACCGCATATTCACGTTCAAGATTATAGCCGTGGGATGCGACAAGGATGGTAAACCCATGCTGGTCCACACTGTCAGAAAATGCTTGGATCACTTCGGCAAAAATTACGTTATCGATTGTCGGCACCACCAGACCAATTGTGCCGCTGCGAATGCCGTGCATTGTTTGGGCCGCGCGGTTGCGGATATAGCCCAACTTGCGCACAGCGCGGTCGATTTTCTTACGAGTCGCAGGTTTGACCAGATCGGGGTGGTTGAAACTGCGTGATACCGTCGAAATCGAGACGCGCGCGGCATTTGCTACAGCCACGATATCAGCATTTTTACTATTTCTATCAGACACCTGAGCCTCTTTTATTAGGTGCAAAATGAAAACATTTGCAAAACTATTTTCATACCCTAGCCTAAAACGTCAAGAGATGCCTGACAGGGTGGGAGGCCTGAATGGAATTTATCTTTTACTTCGGTGATGTTTTCACGCCGGTCAATTTTGCCCTGCTTTTGGTGGGGACGATTGGCGGGCTGATCTTGGGGGCGACGCCGGGCCTGTCACCAACAATGGCGGTGGCGTTGCTTATTCCATTTACCTTCCAGCTTGAGGCGACGCAGGGTCTGATCCTGCTGGGGGCTGCTTACACGTCAACGGTGGCAGGCGGCGCAGTTTCGGCGATTTTGCTGAAAATCCCCGGCGCACCTGCCAATATTGCAACAACGTTGGATGGGCATACGATGGCCCAGAATGGAGAGGGAACCAAGGCGCTTCAGCTTAGTTTCTTATCGTCCGCCGTGGGAGGCATCTTTGGCGTTTTGTTGCTGATTTTCCTCACGCCTGTGCTGGCGAAATGGGCGCTGGCCTTTGGCCCGTCGCATCTGTTTTGGCTCGCCATTTTGGGTGTCACGGTGATTGGAACGCTAGATAGTAAGTCTGTTGTCAAAGGGCTGTTGTCGGGCTGTATTGGGCTTTGGCTGGCAACCATCGGGTTTGATGACATCATGGGGGCGCAAAGGTTCATCTTTCATGACGCACTTGGCGGCGGCATCAATATCATTGCAGCACTGATCGGGTTGTTTGCGATCCCTCAGGTCATCACGATGTTTGCCAAGGGGCGCAAGGACGACGGTGCCGTCGTGATGCAGGTTCAAAAGCACTCTATCGGCGCGGCAATTCGCGAGCTGCTGCGGTTTCCAAGGGCGATGGGTATCGGCATGTCCACAGGGTCGATCATCGGTCTGATCCCGGGGGTCGGCGGACAAATCGCGGGGCTGGTCGCTTATGATCAGTCCAAAAAGTTTTCGCCCGACCGCGAGAAATTTGGCACGGGACATCCCGAAGGTGTGATTGCTGCGGAATCCGCCAATAACGCCATGGTGGGCCCGTCCTTAGTGCCTTTGCTGACGCTGTCCATTCCCGGCTCACCTACAGCGGCGGTTTTGTTGGGCGGGCTGTTGATCCATGGGATTTTCCCGGGGTCTGATCTTTTTGACAATCACCCAGACGTGGCGTGGACATTCATCAACTCCATGCTGATTGGTCAGGTGCTGATGTGCATCTTTGGGCTTTACGTGGCAGGGTTGGCGGCGAAAGTTGCTCAGGTGCCGCAGTCCTTGATGGCAGCCATAGTCTTGGGACTAGCAGTTTTTGGCAGTTACTCGGTGCAGTCCAGCATGGGCGACGTTTATGTCATGGCGGGTCTGGGCGTGATGATGTATTTTCTTGAGCGTTTTGGCTTTTCGGCAGCCCCTTTGGTCTTAGGGTTGATCCTCGGGCCGATTGCTGAATCAAACTTTATCCAAGGGTCGATGATCGCCAACGCCACGGACGGCATGGGCGTCTACTTTTTAGGGGGTGGTCTGAACCTTTTCCTGATCGCTGCCGTCATCGCGTCGATCCTTTATTCGGCATGGATGGAAATCCGCAACCGCCGCTACCTGTCAAAAGAAGAGATTTTGGTATGAGCGATATGAGCCTGCCTCGTCTTCAGCATATCATCGCGTCGGGCTGTGTCGCTGCTGTTGGCATTTGCGTGGCCTACCTGAGCTATACGCAGCAGCCCTCAGAGGCCTTTCTATTTCCGCGGCTGATTTCAACCGTGTTTGTTGTGCTGGCACTATGGACCTTTGCAAAAGCCTGTCTTGGCTGGACAAAGGTTGGTGCGGGTGTGTCTGGTAGTGCGTTTCTGAACATGTTGCCCGGGCTAGGCGTGGCGCTGATCTATGTGTTTTGGGCGGCTAAAGGCCTTGGGTTCTACACAGCCACGACCATTACGTTTTTCATTCTGGTCAGCCTTTATGACCCCGCGCCGCATAATGTGCTAAAGTCTTGGATCAAGCGGGCGGCTGCCACGGTCTGTTTTATCGCCGTCATGTACGGTCTTTTTGCTGTTCTACTCAAAGTATACACACCGCGCGAAATTCTATTCTGAAAAAGACGCGAACCACACCTTAAGGGAGGAACTATCCATGAAGAAACTTCTAACAAGCGCAGCAGTTGCGTTAACGGCCTTGTCTGGTGCCGCATGGGCAGACGGGCATGCGAATTACCCCGAACGGCCTGTCATGATGATGGTCAGCTATGGTGCGGGCGGGGCGACAGATTTCCAAGCGCGTATTGTGACAATGACATCGGGCAACGAAGATGCCTTAGGCATGCCGATTGCGATCTTGAACAAGCCCGGTGCCGGTGGGCGTGTAGGTTGGAACTGGTTGGCGTCGCAGGCGGAAGCTGATGGCTATACGTTGGGCGCTTACAACGTGCCGCACTTTATTGCGCAGTCGATCAAGGGGGGCGTTTCCTATAGCACAGACAGCTTTGAACCTATTGCGAACTGGGGCGCTGACCCGGCTGTGTTGGTCGTAGGCGCCGATAGCGAATTCAATAGCTTACAGGACGTTGTTGATTTCACGAAGGCCAACCCCGGCAAGCTGACGACATCTGGTGCGGGCCTGTTTGTAGGGCATCACATCGCCGCGTTACAAATGGAAAAAGCAGGTGATATGAAGATGGCATACATCCCTACAAAAGGAGGCGGAGCTGCCGCAATGAAAGCTGTGATCGCGGGCGAAGTAATGGCAGGCATCAACAACCTGTCAGACGCCTTCCGGGCGCGTGAGGCGGGCAACGTCAAAATCCTAGCGGTCGCTGATCTGGAACGAAACGAGTTCCTGCCAGACGTTCCAACGATGATGGAAAGCGGGCTGGATGTGGATAATGCGTCTGTAAACTTTCGTGGCATCATGGTGCCTAAAGGGACACCTCAGCCCATCATTGACAAGCTGGCTGCAACGGTACCGACAATGTTCGAAAACGGTCGCGTGACAGGTAAAATGAAAGCAGGGGGATCGCCCATGCATGTCATGAACCGCGAAGAAGTATTGGCCATGTGGGCTAAGCGTCAAGAAACGCTGACCGAACTTTTGGCTGGCCTGTAACCCAAAGGCGTCCCGCCGCCGCATCTGCGGCGGGACATTCGATTTTTGATTTAGGATGGCCGCGATGACTGCGCAACACGAGAAAAGCCAAGTAGACGCAATTGTTGCAAGCGCGCGGGCAGCACAGGTGCGCTATGAAGCGCGTGGTTCACAAGAACGCTATGACCGCGCGGCTCAAGCAGCGGCTTGGGCGATCATGGAGCCAGCGCGCAACACGCATCTTGCGACTTTGGCAGTTGAAACGACAGGGCTGGGAAATGTGCCTGATAAAGTCACCAAAAACCATCGTAAAACGCTGGGATTGATGCGCGACATTGCGAAGGCCAAAACATTTGGCGTCGTTGCGGATGATGCCGGATCTGGGATCACGCAGATCGCCCGACCGATGGGCGTGATAGGTGCCGTGGTGCCTTCGACCAACCCCGCCGCGACCCCTGCAAACAATATTATCAACGCGTTAAAATGTGGCAATGCCATTGTGCTGTCGCCTTCGCCAAAAGGCGTACCCGCCTGCGAGGTGCTGCTGGGATACATTCATGCAGAGTTTGACAAGATCGGCGAAGATCATGATTTGGTGCAGATGGTACCTGCGCCAGGCTCAAAAGAGAAAACACAGCGGCTATTGGAAATCAGCGATTTGATCGTCGTTACAGGCTCGCAGAATAACGTAAAGCGCGCCTATACCAGTGGCACACCTGCCTTGGCTGTTGGGGCGGGGAACGTGACCGTGATCGTCGATGAGACGGCAGATTTGGCGGCGGCTGCTGAAAAGATCGCTGCCTCTAAAACTTTTGACAACGCGACTTCGTGCAGTTCGGAAAACGCCCTCGTCGTAGTAGATGCAGTCTACGAAGCGTTCATGGCGGAGCTTGCCAAAGCCGGTGGTACGCGGGTCCAAGATGAGGCGCGTATCGTAGCTAAGCTATGGCCGGATGGGCATTTGAACCGATCGGTGATTGCGCAAGATGCGGACAAGATGCTTGAGGCTTTGGGGATGGCGGATGATGTGCCGCCAACGACAAAGTTCCTTGCGGTAGAAACCACCGGTATTGGCCCCGATCATCCGTTATCGGGTGAAAAGCTGAGCCGTGTTGCGGCAGTGTATCGCGCGGCTGATTTTAGCGCGGCGTGCGATACGACGGCTAAAATCATTGGCCATGAAGGTGCCGGTCATTCAGTAGGGCTGCATTCGACGGATGACGCGCGCGCGCTGCATCTGGCGCAGACTTTGCCGACGTGTCGTGTGATCGTTAATCAGGCACATTGCTTTGCCACCGGTGGGGCGTTTAACAACGGTATGCCATTTTCGCTATCGATGGGGTGTGGTTCATGGGGAGGCAATTCGATTGATGACAATTTGCACTGGAAACACTTCATGCAGACGGTCAAAGTCGTCCGCGAAATTCCCGCACGCGAGCCCGCAGTAGAAGACATCTTTGCTGAATACTGGAGTGTCGCCGGCTCATGACGATCGACGCGGCACACCCCCCCGGAGGCACAGTGCGATCTTGGTTGACCCATAGGGCACAACAAGACGCCACGGCTTTTGTTTTTTCAGAAGACTGGAGCACGCTTACATGGCGCGGATTGCGCGCCGAGGCTGAGCGTGTGGCAATGATCCTGACCGCCCGCGGTGTGCAAAAAGGCGAAAGCGTCGCCATCGTTCATCCCAATGGTCGGGCAGGCATTATTGCGCTATACGGCGCTCTTTATGGCGGTTTTCGTGCCACGATGATCAATCTCGCTGCAGGGCGTGATGCGATTTCTTATGCGCTTGCGCACTCAGAGGCGCGATGTGCTTTTGTGCACCACGATGCACAAGCTCTTTTTGAAGCAGCGCGTGGGCCTGAGATTGAGACGGTGGATGTGAACATCGATGCGTCACTGACGCCGCTTTTTGATGTGAACCCGGAAGACCATGCGTTGCTGATGTATACATCGGGCACGACGGGGCAGCCAAAGGGTGTTGTACACACGCATGCCAGCTTGCTTGCGGGCGGATGGACCACGACCATCGCTCATGCGCTATCCCCACAGGATCGCGGGTATTGTGTGCTGCCGATTTACCATATCAATGGGCTTTGCGTCAGCGTTATGGGCAGTTTGGTTTCGGGCGGGTCGCTGGCGCTTGCCCCGCGTTTTTCGGCGCGCCAATTCTGGGAGGATGCGGGGCAGGCAGGCGCCACGTGGTTTTCTGTGGTGCCCACGATCATCAGCCACTTGCTGCATGGATCATCTATGCCAGACGCTGAAACAACTGCAAGGATACGCTTTGGTCGGTCGGCCTCAAGTGCTTTAGCGCCTGACGTTCAAACCGCTTTTGAATCGCGCTTTGATGTCCCCATTGTTGAAACAATGGGTCTTACAGAAACGGCAGCGCAGATCCTGTCGAACCCATTGCCCCCGGGCGTACGCAAGATTGGCTCTCCCGGCGTGGCCTATGGCAATGAGGTTGCGATCCTTGATGCGCAGCAACATCCCTGCGCGCCCGGCACCGAGGGAGAGATCGTCATTCGTGGGCCCAATGTGATGCTGGAATACCTGAAAAATCCAAAGGCGACGCAGGATAGTTTTTCGCACGGGTGGCTGCGCACAGGGGACTTGGGTCGCATGGACGAAGATGGGTATTTGTTCGTTACTGGCCGCCTGAAAGAGCTGATAATCAAAGGCGGTGAAAACATTGCCCCACGCGAAATTGACGAGGCGCTTTATTCCCACGGCGACGTGATCGAAGCCGCAGCCTTTGGGCGCCCATGTCCCAGTTACGGCGAAACAGTTGAGGCGGCGGTAAAGTTGCGCGATGGCTCTGCTTTGTCAGAAGAAGACTTGCGGCGTTTGTGCGAAGACCGATTGGGGCCATTCAAATCCCCGGACCATGTGCACTTTCTGCAAGACCTGCCCAAAGGCCCATCAGGCAAAATTCAGCGGCGCAAACTGTTGGATCTGTTGCCGTCGGCCTGACGGTCACTGCGTCTGCTGATCGCCGATTGCGCCGCGCGGAATAGATACCGCCTTGAGAACTGCAAAAACTGCGCGCCCCTCGACTAAACCCAACGCATCAGCTGAACGGCGTGTGACCCGCGCCAACATCAGATTGTCGCCCGCCTTAATCTGGACCAGAACACCCGGCCCGTCGCCTTGGCGCAGCGATGTGATGGTGGCTGGCAAGACATTCAAGGCGGAAATCGCTTGCGGAGCAGTCGTGGCGAGCATCACATCTTGTGCTTCAATGCGCACGCGCAAGGCCGCCCCCACGGGCGACGGGATATGTGGCAACAACAACGCAACACCCCCCGCGACAACTTCGGTGATGCCGTCGTCATGCTGGGCTGTCACGCGCGCTTGCAGCAGAACGCCGGCGGCGGCCGCCCCCAACGGGGTGATGCTGGGATCGCTGAGGACTGCGTCCGCTGGACCTGCGCGCACCACGCGCCCCTGTTCCATCACGACAATCGTTGTGGCCAAGCGCGCAACTTCGGATCCCGCATGACTGACGTAGATAATGGGGATATCTATTTCATCCCTAAGCCTTTCGAAATAGGGTAAAATCTCTTCTTTACGGGCGTCATCCAGCGCGGCGAGGGGTTCATCAGCAAGGATCAGACGCGGGCTGGACAACAACGCCCGCCCAATGCCCACGCGCTGTTTTTCGCCGCCTGACAGCCCAGTAGGGCGCCGATTGAGCAGCGACCCAATGCCCAACATCTCGATGATACGCGACACCTCTGCATGGTCCGCTTGCTGAGGTGCAAACCAGCGTCCGTACATCAGGTTCTGTTTAACAGTCAGATGCGGAAACAGGCGTCCTTCTTGAAACACATAACCCACACCACGTTTATGTGGTGGCAGATCAATGCCTGCCTGTGCGTCATATAAAACACGGGTGTCGGTGCTGACCCGACCTGCATCTGCGCGCAACAGACCCGCCAAGGCATTGACGATTGTTGTCTTGCCAGACCCCGACCGACCATAAAGCACAGTGATCCCGTTTGGCGCTGTAAACGATACATCTAACGCAAAGTCGCCCAACCTGTGCTGTAGGGAAACCGAAAGCGTCATGTGCTGCCAATCCGTCGGGCAACGCGCCGTGACAGGCTTTCAGACAGTAAGAGTGCGCCGAAGGCAATACCGACCGAGATGATGACCAATCGAAGGGCAGAGCCTTCGGCCCCTGGGACCTGCAAAAACGCATAAACAGCCGAGGGCAAGGTTTGCGTCTGTCCGGGAATATTGGACACAAAGGTGATCGTCGCCCCAAATTCACCCATTGCCTTGGCAAATGCCAAAATGCTGCCCGCAAGAACACCTGGCAAGATCAAAGGCAGCGTGACCGACACGTAAACCCAACCGCGTGACGCGCCCAAAGTCGCAGCGGCTTGTTCCAGTTTGGGGTCAACTGCGTCAATTGACAGGCGAATGGCGCGAACCATCAACGGAAAGGCCATGATTGCGGCGGCCAATGCAGCACCCGTCCATTGAAACGCAAAAACGATCCCCAACTTGGCCAGTGCCGCCCCCACAGGAGCTTGCAGGCTGAAAGTAATCAGCAACAAATACCCTGTCACTACGGGGGGCAGTATCAGTGGCACATGTACAAGCCCGTTAAAGAGGGCTTTGCCGGGGAAACGACAGCGCGCAAGGATATGTGCGGCAGCCAACGCGAAAGGTAAGCTGCACAGGGTTGCCCAAAATGCGACCTTGAGGGATAGCGCCACCGCGTCCCATTCTGCCGGGCTAAGCCATTCCATTTTTCTGCCTACTCCGCCTTGACCGTGAACCCGTAGCGTTTGAATACTTCATCTGCGCCGGGTGATTGCAAATAGTCAAGAAAGCGTGGGGCGTTAAGGGAGCGCGCGCGTGTTGTTAGTGCGGCGGGATAGACGATCGGCGGGTGTGATTGCGCCGGAAATTCTGCGAGCACTGCGACGCGCGGGTCGGCCAGAGCATCTGTGGCATAGACAATCGCCGCAGGTGTGGCACCCAGTGTCACCAGTGCCATGGCAGCGCGTACGTTGTCCGCTTGCGCAACTTCATCTTTGACATGGTCCCATAGGCCAAAGTGGGTCAGCGCCGCTTTGCCGTAAATGCCCGCAGGGACTGCGTCTACCAGCGCCATAGCTAGTTTGCCGCCTTGCAGCAATTGATCAATATCCAGATTGGCGCTTATGGTCACGGGCTTGGCCGTCTTGGCGATCCCGATCAAGACAAGGCTGTTTCCGACCAGATCAACACGCGTGACTTGATCTACCGCGCCGCTGTCTGCCAACTGGTCCATCCAAGCCGGATTGGCGGAAATAAACACATCCGCTGGCGCGCCAAACTCAATTTGGCGTGCCAGTGTAGATGACCCTGCAAAAGAGGTGCGCACCACAGTGCCGGTTTCTTCGGTAAAGCTGACCGCAATCTCTTCTATGGCTTCTTTCATGCTCGCCGCGGCAAAAACGACGACATCTTGGGCCGCGCAAACGGATGCCATGAGCCCGGCAACAACAAGTGAGAATACAGGTGCAACGTATTTCATGGTCACGATCATTGAGCAGCCCATTGCAAGACGCAAGGCCAAGCACTTACTCAGCGGCCACCGGCTCTGCTTTTAGTTTGCCGACCCCCACAACATTGAACACTAAAAGACCCCCCGCTAACCCCAGACACAACGGCACCCCGCCAATCTGGTAGCTCAGCCCCGACAAAACCGTGCCCATCAATCGCCCTGCCGCATTGGCCATATAATAAAACCCAACGTCCATCGTCACCCTGTCGCCGTGACTGAATGCGAGGATCAGATAAGAGTGCAGAGACGAATTTACTGCAAAAAGCACTCCAAACAACAACAACCCGGCCACCAAGGTGGCGGTAAAAACGGGTGTGGGATCTGGCCAGGCCATTGCCAGTGCGGCCAAACCTGCTGGGATGAAAACCAAGACACTGCCCCAAAGTCGGGTATCTTTAATCAGCGCCTCAAGGTCTTTGGTGGCGGCGCCCAAAATGCGCGGGGCACTTGCCTGCACAGCGCCATACAAGATAATCCACACCGCCATAAAGCTGCCAATCATGAAAAAGGCCGCGCGGTTGCTTTCTGAGCTTCCATCCGACAGCACACCGTAGAAATATATTGGTATACCGACCACAAACCATACATCCCGAGCGCCAAACAAAAACATGCGAGCAAAGCTAAGCCAGTTGATGTTGGCATTTTTTGAAAATACCTCGCGAAACTTTGCGTCTTTACGGCCCGCGGGCAGCCTTTTGGGCAGTTTCAGGATCAACGCCGCGAAGATGATCGCCAGGAGTGATGCCATCGCGTAAAGTGCTGTTGCAAAGCTGGAAACAGCCAAGAGGCTTGCGCCAAGTAAAAAACCGAATCCTTTGACAGCGTTTTTTGACCCGGTCAGGAAGGCAACCCACCGAAAAAGGCCGCCCTCATGGGTGGGGGCCAGCAGTTTGACTGCAGATTTCGCGCTCATTTTAGAAAGATCTTTGGCCACGCCTGACGCCCCTTGGACGATCATGACAAAAATGACTGATGCGGTTACGGCCCACGCCGGGTCAAGCCGTGTCAGGGCCAAAAGTGCTACGATTTGTAACGCAAGTCCGGCAAAGAGCGTAGCGGTCAAGCCAAAGCGGGCCGCGATCCAGCCAGCACTTAAGTTCGTGACGACACCAGCTATTTCGTAAAGTACAAACAGATACGCGAGCTGCACCGGGGAAAATCCAAGCCCGTGGAAATGCAGCAAAACCAACATGCGCAATGCGCCGTCGGTCATCATAAAGCCCCAATAGGCCGCCGTGACGGCAATGTAGGCCGGTAACGCCGCGTTTTCCTTCACAAGTTGGCCCCGACCATTTGGGCGACATCCACCAAACGATGCGCATAGCCCCATTCGTTGTCGTACCATGCATAGACCTTAAGATGCGTGCCATTCACCACCATTGTAGAAGGCGCATCAATGATGCTTGATCGCGGATCATTGGTGTAATCCGCGCTGACAAGGGGGCGGGTTTCATATCCTAGGATACCCTTGAGCGCCCCATTTGCAGCAGCCTCAAACAGGGCGTTCACTTCTTTGATACTGGTTTCGCGTTCGAGTTCAAAAACGCAGTCTGTCAAGGATGCATTCAGCAGCGGTACCCGCACAGCATGTCCGTTCAAACGGCCCGTAAGCTCTGGATAAATCAAGGTGATAGCTGTGGCACTGCCGGTGGTCGTCGGGATCAGGGAGTTCAATGCGGACCGCGCGCGCCGCAAGTCTTTGGCGGGGCGATCCACGATTGTTTGAGTGTTCGTAACATCATGAATTGTCGTTATCGAACCGTGCTTTATGCCAATGTTCTCATGTATAACCTTCACGACCGGTGCGATGCAATTTGTTGTGCAGCTTGCCGCTGTGACGATATTGTGCTGCGCTGGGTCATAAGCTTCGGTATTAACGCCGTAGACGATGTTTGCGGTAGGCCCATCCTTGACCGGTGCCGATACCACAACCTTCTTTACGCCTCCGGCAAAGTAGGGCGCGAGGGCGTTTTCAGTTTTGAACGCACCCGTGCAATCAATCACGATATCAACGCCGTCCAGTGGCAGCTTCGTAAGATCGCGTTCGTTATATACCGGCAAGCGCATGCCGTTGATGCTGATACTGGCTTCATCAGATGCAAACTCAGCAGGCCACCGTCCGTGTACGGTGTCGAACTCCAATAGATGCGCATGCATTGCAGCGTCGCCCATGGCGTCATTGATCCACGCCACCTGTGCACCGCTATCCAACAGTGGTTTTAAGGCAAGTTTCCCGATGCGCCCCAATCCATTGATCGCAAATACCGTCATACCGTTGCCTTTTGTTCGTTGTGTCTGCAGTCAGCATTCCACTTCTCGGCCTCGCATACTGAAAATACGCGGATGCCACAAAAGAAGTTTTGTGAATTTTTTGCAAACGTCATTGGAAATGGCGGCCATTGGATGCAAAAGGCGTAAACCTCGCAATCAGGTAAATTGTGATTTGAAACAGTTGCTTTTTCCATGCATCGTTGCGCGGCGACAAATCAGAGCGAGGCGATGAATGCCGCGCAACTGAAGTCCATTGCGAGAAAAGACTGGGGGACGGATTGGGCGAAACGGAACTGTTATTTGCGGTGCTTCGGGGTTGGGCACTGGTAGGGTTGATTGTGGCGGTGCTGTTTTTGTCCATTGGCATGGATCGCATCGATGAAGACGCGCAGGGGGCCTATATTTTTCGCCCTCTCCTTGTTCCCGGCGTCATCGTGATTTGGCCACTGGTTTTATGGCGTTGGTTTGTATACGAAACTGGCCGCGAAATCTGGGCACAGCGGTATAGACCACCGCGGAAGTCACATTTTGCGATTGGCTTAATTTTACCTATAGGTATCGGTAGCATCGTCTTGCTCGGATTGGTGGCGCGCCAAGACTGGCCTGCCCAAATCGCGCCACAGCAAATTGCCCCCCCGGCCGAGGTGCCCCAATGAGCGTCAAATATACGCCCGTTCAATGGAACAAGAACAAATACATCTATGATGCTGTGATGCTATCAGGTGTGATTTTGTTTTTGTATTTGTTCATCCACTTAGCACCCGGTCTGCTGAGCCATGAGCGCCCGATTAACCCGCAAATTCACAATGCACGCGCCTTTGGGGCTTGTGCCTTTGTAATGCTGACGGTGATCTTGTGCATCGGGCCGCTTGCGCGGTTGGACACGCGATTTCTGCCATTGCTTTATAACCGTCGCCATTTTGGGGTAATGACTGTCTTTGTTGCGTTGACCCATGCATCCTACATCGTCAATTGGTACTTTGCTTTTTCGGTGCACGATAAATACCAAGCCACATTTTTTTCCAATACCTCATATGGTCAGATTTCTGGGTTTCCCTTTGAAATATTTGGTGTTTTTGCCCTGCTGGTTCTGGTCATTCTGGCTGCTACAAGCCACGATTTCTGGATGAAATTTTTGACGCCACCGGTTTGGAAACGTCTGCATTATCTGATTTACCCAGCTTATTTATCTGTGGTTGCGCACGTCAGTTTCGGCATCATGCAAGACCAAGGAAATCACGTCTTTACCGTGCTTTTCATCGCGGGCGCTGCGTTGGTTGGTGGTTTGCATCTGATGGCTGCATTTCATGAACGCGCCAACGATCGCGCTCAGGCGGCACGCGCCACCGAATGGGCTCCGGTATGTGACGTGTCCGATATGCGAGATGGGTTTGCCAAGATTAAGCTTTTACCCGGCGGTGACCGTGTGGCCGTTTATCTCAACGCAGGAACGCTCAGCGCTATTTCCAACGCCTGTGCGCACCAAAACGGTCCCTTGGGTGAAGGTCGGATACTTGACTGTCTGGTGACGTGTCCCTGGCACGGTTTTCAATACGACGTGACATCAGGTCGATCGCCCGCGCCATTTACTGAACAAGTGCCCACCTACAATTTGCGTCTTGAGGGCAGCACCGTTTTAGTGGACGTAAATGCCAATCCTCCGGGTACCTATGTAACCCCCTTAAGCGTCAAAACGGAGACGCCAACATGATGCCGCAAAAAGACAAGCCATTTTTCGTAGGCTACCTGGCCGTACCGGGTCCGTTGCGCACGTTTTTGTTGTTCGTTTGTGCTGTGCTGGTATCGGGGTTTGCGGGGCTTGGGTTGGCACTTGGGACCGCGCAAGATGATCCGGGGCAGGGGGCGTTTCGCTTTGACTACGGGCGCCAGACTGTGACTGGCGTGATTGAACTGACGCCCTATCCGCTATTGCGCGTGACGCAGGGCAATGACCGGATCATGCCCGGCGATACGTTGATGTTGGCAGGCCAAGGTAAGCGCAATGTGGAAAGCCGCGCGATCCCGCTTGAAGGGCAATTGGCGCAAGTATCGGGTGTGATCTTGGAGCGTGGGTCGCTTTACATGATGCAATTGCGCGGGGGGCAAAATGGGCTGTCTGCCGCAGATGGGGACGTTCCTGATCAAAGCACCGTATCATTGGGGCGCTGGAAGCTTGCAGGCGAAATTTGCGATGGCAAGTGTCTAGCGGGTGCCATGCGTCCCGGGCGTGGTTTGGCGCATAAAGCCTGTGCAAACCTATGTCTGATCGGCGGTGTGCCGCCGGTCTTTGTGTCATCCCAACCTATTGACGGCACAGAGTTTCTATTGATCACCGGACCTGATGGCACACGCTTACCTCAATTGGCCTATGATTATATCGCACAGTACGTTTCGCTTGAAGGCGAGGTTGAGCGGCGCGGTGATCTATTGGTACTGCGTATGGACCCCGACACATTGGAGGTTTTGGATTGATGCGCCGGTTTTTCATGTTGGTTTTTGTGGCCCTCGTCGGCGGGATCCTGTTTTATCTGTCGCGGTTTTGGTTTTTGTCTCTTTGGCCCCGCAGCGGGCTTTTCGGGATTGAACAATTGCGACCCCAAGGTGGGTTATTGGCGCGCTGGTTGCGCGGCACAGATGCGGCCCCGTTTGAGTTGTTGATTTGGGCTGTTGGATGTTTCGCAGTGCTCACACTGCTTCAAAAGCTATACGACCGGGTAATGGTCAAAAAAGAGGGGTAATTACCTCAAAAATTAGACTGCATGCGTTGGGGTTTGATTGCACCCTGCGGTCGGTTGGCATATTCTTTCATGACTAGAAAACCCATGGGCTGAACGCAAACATGAACGACATTTTCGAAGGCCTAACCGCCGCGTTCTGGCTGGTCGTTTCGCTGGATGCGGACCTTCTTGAAATCAGCCTGCGCTCGCTCGAAGTAAGCTTGACGGCGCTTGCCATCGCATCTGCTATTGCCCTGCCTTTGGGAACATTTCTTGCCATCCGGCGGTTTCGATTTCGGCGGTTGACGATTTCGCTTTTAAACGCGCTGATGGGCCTTCCCCCGGTTGTTGTGGGGCTGATCGTCTATATTTTGCTGTCGCGCTCTGGGCCCTTTGGGGTGCTTGGTCTGCTTTTCACACCAACGGCGATGATCATCGCACAAGTAATTATCATCACCCCTCTGATTGCGTCCATCACCCATCAAGCCATGCGCGAGCTTTGGGCTGAATACCATGATTTGCTTATCTCGTTAGACACATCCCAGTGGCAGCGCATCAAAACACTGATCTGGGATGGGCGTCGCAACCTGCTGACGGCCTCGCTTGCTGGCTTCGGGCGCGGTATTGGCGAGGTTGGTGCGATTATGATTGTGGGGGGTAACATTGACAATGCCACCCGCGTTTTGACCACAGCAATCGCTTTGGAAACCGGCAAGGGGGATTTTGCTTTGGCGCTGGCGTTAGGCTTTGTGCTGATCGGGATCGCCATCGGGGTCAATATGGCGATCCACTGGCTGTCGCGCACCGAACGGGAGGGACGCTGGTGAGCACGATCCTGCCTTTGACGTTGGAAAATGTCAGCGTGCGTCGCCGTGGCAAACGTCTGCTGGGCCCGGTGACTTTGACGTTGGAAGAACAGGGCATCACGATCATTGTGGGCCCCAACGGCAGTGGGAAAACAACCTTGCTGCGGGTAATGCACGGTGTTGAACGTATCTCGGATGGGCATGTGCAATGGGCCGTGCCAGAGACCGAGGCACAGCACCACCAAGCCTATGTTTTCCAAACACCTATAATGCTGCGGCGGTCGGTGGCGGACAATCTGCGCTATCCGTTACAATTGCGCAAAACCCCTCGAGCCGAGATCGAAGAACGTCTTGCTGATTGGGTTGCCCGCATCGGCTTGCAAGACCGGCTTAAGCTGCAGGCGACACGTCTGTCGGGGGGCGAAAAACAACGGCTGGCTTTGGCGCGGGCGCTGATCCGCCGACCAGAAGTTCTGTTTCTTGACGAACCCTGCGCCAACCTTGACGGGGCCTCCACACGCGAGATTGAAACCTTATTGATGCAGGCCCAAGACGCGGGCACGCGTATCGTTATGACCACCCATGATTTGGGCCAAGCAAAAAGACTTGCGACGGACGCCGTTTTTATGCTGCATGGCGAAGTCAAAGAAAGATCCGCTGCGGAGCCGTTTTTCGACGCGCCCCAAAGCGCGGAACTACAGGCCTTTTTCAGAGGAGACATCATCGGATGACCTACCGAATTTTAGCAACCTTGGCGATGGTTCTTGTCGCAAGCGCTGCCGTGGCAGAGGACATCAAACTGGCTGTGACAACGTCTTTTGAAAACTCAGGCCTGTCGGATGTTCTGAAACCTGCGATCAAGGAAGACCTTGGTCTTGATATACAGCTTTTGGTGGTGGGCACGGGGCAGGCGTTGCGGTTGGCGCAAGCAGGCGATGTGGACGCTATTCTTGTGCATTCGCGCAGGGCTGAAGAAACATTTGTGGCCGAAGGCTACGGGACCCACCGCCGTGAAATCATGTACAACGACTTCGTATTTATTGGTCCTGCCTCTGATCCGGCGGGCGTGGCGGGGGCCGCAGGCGCGCCAGAAGCCTTGCAAAAAATCGGCGCGACTGAACCTGCTTTCGTCAGCCGGGGCGACGATAGCGGTACGCACAAAAAGGAGCTGTCGCTTTGGGCTGCGGCGGGGCTGGACCCTGAAAGCTTTGGCGCATGGTACCGTGAAGTGGGAGCGGGTATGGGCGCCAGTCTGAACACGGCTGCGGGTCTTGGCGCCTACATTATCGCGGACCGTGCCAGTTGGTTGAACTTTGGGAACAAAGCTGATCTGGCGCTTTTGTTCGCGGGCGATCCCGTGCTTTTTAATCAATACGCGTTTTTGCCTGTGAACCCGGAAAAACACACGCATGTGCGCAACGATCTGGCACTCAAGCTTGAGGAATGGCTAACAAGTCCGCGCGCGGCTGCGTTGATCAACGCCTATCAGATCAACGGCGAGACACTGTTTACCTTCAATGCGCAACCCGAGTAGCTGTTAATGTTGGTGGGGCTCGTCATCAAGTGAGCCGTGCACGGCGAATTGTTCGATCCCTGCGTCTTGGGGTTCAATCATGCCGTAGCTTTCCTTGACGCCTGCGTCGGTCAGTTCGCGCATGACTGTCAGCAGGGTGTTTGGCGGATGATCCTCGCATAGCTCGATCATCTGGTCGATTTCTTCAAGGGCGGTACCCATTGCGGCCTCAACCGACGGCGCGCCGTAGATATCAACGAAGTGTTGTGCAAGTGATTTGGCCAAAGCTTCGCGCTCAAATGGTTCGATCTGGGCCACCGCCACAAAGCTGGCGCGCCCAAAGGTTTCCACGCCCATCCAACCATTAGAAAAAGCTTGCTTTGCCTTGCCGACAAGATCGCCTTGCGACCAGTTGGAATATTCAAACCCACCCGAGATACACCATTCGCCGGTCCGGGCAGGGCTGTGAAATACCCGTTGATCGCTTTCGTCAAAATGGATTGCGCGCGCCAGTTTCATGGGGCCTCCGTCAGGATTTCGGTCAGCGGAATGATGGTCGTGCCGCTGTCATGTTGCAAGATCATACCAAAGTCTTCGTCAACACCGGTAAAGGCCCCATTGAGAGTGCCGTGTTGGGCGGGTTCGCTCAGGCCATGCGTGATGCCCTTCCATTCCATATGCACCGGGCGCGCACCATCGTCTAACCATGTGTTGATCCAGACCAAGGTATGCCGCACCCAAGCTTCCAGCAGCAGCGGCGCTTCGACATCCGCGCACCCTTCATTAAAGAGAGCGGTGACGTCAGGGGTCAGGCCGGTGTCTTCGTCGGCGGGCCAGAGATCAAGCGTCAGGCCAACTACAAGCCAGTCTGGCTCTTGATCCACGACCCTTGGCGACGCAGCCATTTTCAGCGTGCCACAAACCCCACCATTGACGCGGATCGTGCCGTCCCATTGCAGATGCACGCCCACTTCTGGCGGGGCCAGCGCGCCCAATGCGTTTTGGAACCCCACACCACAGATGGGCAGCATAATCGTGGCCTTTTGCAAAGGCACTTCTGGTGCGAAAACGATAGCCGCGCGCAAGACGTCCGGGCGCAAGTCATAAGCCACAAGTCCTGCATCGCAGCCGTCTTGCGCGGCTTTGCAGGCCACGGCAAACGGGTCTTCGCCCGCCGTGGCCATAGGCTCAAACAATGGAGGAAGCTGCAGACCGCTCATGCTTTTCCGTCAGCGATCAAGCGCTTTGCCACGTCGCGGAACGCAGTAGCCTGCGGGCTGTCGGGCTTGGATATGACGATGGGCGCACCCCCGTCAGCGGCCAGCCGGATATCCAGATGCAGTGGGATTTCGGCCAACAGAGGCACCCCGATCTTTTCTGCCTCTGCCGCAACACCGCCATGGCCAAAGACGTGCTCTTCATGGCCGCATTGGGAACAAATATGCGTAGACATGTTTTCGATCATACCAAGAATTGGCGTTCCCAATTGATTGAACATATCGATGCCCTTGCGCGCATCCAACAAAGCCACGTCCTGCGGGGTTGAGACAACAACCGCACCATCAACGTGGAACTTTTGTGCAAGCGTCATTTGCACGTCACCGGTGCCGGGCGGCAGGTCGACGATTAATACATCAAGCGCGCCCCACTGCACCTGGTTCATCATCTGCTGCAGGGCACCCATCAACATCGGGCCGCGCCAGACGGTTGCCTGATCATCATTTGTCATCAACCCAATCGACATCATCGTAACGCCAAAGTTGCGCATCGGTAGGATCGTCTTGCCATCGGGCGAGGCGGGTCTGCCGGACACGCCCAGCATACGCGGCTGCGATGGGCCATAGACGTCCGCATCCAATAGCCCGACACGACGCCCTTCGGCCGCCAAAGCGCATGCAATATTGGACGAAAGCGTTGATTTACCCACACCCCCTTTGCCTGAGGCGATCGCGATGATCCGGTCAATGCCGGGTACCTTTTGCGGCCCTTTTGGTTCTGCGGCGCGGTTGGGCTTTAGATCAGGCGGTGGCGCAGGCGCGCTATGCGCTGTCATCACCACCTGCATTTTTTCGACACCGGCGGCCTGCATCGCGGCTTCGGCGGCGGATTTGACCTCTTCATAGGTTTTGGCCTGCGACGGTGGAACCTCCATGACAAAACGCACAGCCCCATCGTCACCAACGGTCAACGCTTTGACCAAGCCGGCCGCGACAATATCGGTGTCGGTGATGGGGTCGGTAATGGTCTTGAGGGCGGTCAGAACCGCATCACGTGTCACGCTCATGTGTTGGAAGGTCCTGTAATTTTGCCAGTGACTACATGTTCAATGTCCAAGCCATCTATGGTCAGCACCACCTTGGCGTCGAACTGTTTGCCTTCTGCATCACCGGAACTGCGGATCGCGTCCTCAATCGCTTGCTGCGAGGTCACGCCAACCTGTTTGAGGAATTTGCGCATCGACATATTGAAGTCTTCGTTCATGAAATCTCTCCTTTGGAGGTGGATACTTGACGCCACTTTGTGGGCGGCTCTAGGCTGGGTGTAATGTAGAGGTGAAAGGAACGGGCGGTTGAAAGCACTTATTGGATCGGTTTTTGCAGTACTCGTTTGCACCAATGCTACGTTCGCTCAGGACGCGAATTTGCGGCTGGCGGTGCCCGAGGCGTTGGAAACCTCTGGCTTTATGCAGTTTCTGATCCCGCGGTTTTCGCTCAAGACCGGGGTGCGGTTTGACCGTGTCGCCGAAGGTGCCGAAGCCGAGATGCAGTTCGGCACACAAGGAGAGCCCGTATTTACTGGTCTGGGCGAGGTCTGGGCATTGGCCCATAACGACGACCCGCGTGCGGTGCGCTTTCAGGACTGGCTGACGTCTGACATCGGCAAACGCACGGTTGAAAGCTTTACCTCGGAGGGCGGGGATACCTTTAGCGGTGAGGTGCGCGTGGCTGCCGTGGCGGCGGCACCTGAATACACCGGTAACGAGGCTGAGGGTGAGCGGTTGTCGCTGTCTTTGTGTGGCCGGTGCCATGTGATCAATGAAAGCAACCGCATGAACGGTATGGAATCGACCCCGTCGTTCAGCTTGCTGCGCAGCATGGGGGACTGGGATAGACGGTTCGAAAGCTTTCATTTGTTGAACCCGCATCCCAGCTTTACCCAGATCGACGGGGTGACGGAGCCTTTTGACCCCTCGCGCCCATCGCCCATCGTGCCCATGACCATGACGCTGGATGACTTGGATGCCATCCTCGCCTATGTGGCGCGCATAGTGCCCGCTGATCTTGGTGCGCCTTTGCAACTTCAGTGATCCTTGCGCTTGCTGAGGTAATCGTCCGTGGTACGCACGCGCGGGCGTTCTTTGCTGGCGAACGGGTTGTTTTCAGAATGGTACTGCGCCTGAATGCGGCAGTTGTCACACATCTGGATCATCCGGATCGTCTCGGGGCTTGAGAACATCGCGTGATTGCCTGCCAGCTTCTCGGTGATCCGCTCAACAGTGGATTTTACGCCAAACAGAACACCGCAGTCGATGCAGGCAAAGGGTTCTTCTTCGTGCACGACTTGCTGGTTAAAGGCCGCGTCAGTCAGGTTCAACTGCGGTTCTAGCGTGATGGCTTGTTCGGGGCAGATATTACTGCATAGTCCGCACTGCAGACATGCATCTTCCTGAAACCGCAATTGCGGGTTGTCTGGGTTATCGCCCAAAGCGCCCGATGGGCAAAGCGACACGCATGACAGACACAAGGTGCAGGCCTCTTTATCAACCACCACGGCACCGTACGGTGCAGCTTCGGGCAAAGGCAAAACTGTCGCGTCTGGCTGGAGCGCTTTTGCGGCAAGGCGTGTGACCTGGCGACGGGTGCCAATTGGTAAAATAGGCTCTGCCACAGGGGCTGGTGTCTTTGCTTCATAAAGCGCATCGGACAGCGCATCCGGGTCCGCCAGATCAAGGATGTCGACCTTGCCGTCACCTGCCATGGCTTGAGTAAGCCGGGCCTCGCTGTGCAGCACTTCGGCTTCGGTCTTTGGGGCGAGCAGAACGCTCACATGGGCAAAGCCACTGGCGAGCGCCGCCATCATCTCTGCATGGCCAAACCCTGCCAAAGCAGAGACCGCCATGGGGATCACGTCGCCCGGCAGGCCGCGCCCGTGGCGTGCCGAAAGCGAGATCATTTCTTCGCCGAACGCCGCGTCATGAACCAGCAGACGCGGAGCTTCCCCGCCTGCTTTACGGTATGTGCTGGCCAGCGTATGGATCCGACTAAAGATGGTTCCGACGGGCGGCGCGTCGTATGTTATTGCGCCCGATGGACACAAGGCCGAACAAGCACCACACCCCGCGCAGATCATCGGGTCAATCGCCACATGTTCACCCGCAGATGTGATTGCGCCCGTCGGGCAAATATCAAGGCATTTCGTGCAAGCTGCTTGTTCGGCACGCGAGTGTGCGCATAGCGGTTCTTCGAGGCGCACATAGAGAGGTTTTTCGAAAGTGCCGACCATTTGCGAAGCGTCAAAGACGATTTTTGCGACCGCCGGAACGCTGCCGGGATCGGCGCGCAGGTATCCGTCGCGTTTTTCGGGTGCCGGAAACAATGACGGTTCGCCCGACAAATCAACGATGACGTCGCATTCGCTCAATGCGCCGTCCTGAGGGGGTGTCCATGCCGGCTCGCCGCGACCGCCCGCAACCACTTGCTGAAAGGCATCTAGTTTCAAGTTGAATTGCCCAAGGCTCCCCCGTGCGGTGGCCAGTCGTGCGGCCACAACGTCAAACCCTTGCGGCGCGCCCAGATCAGTTGGGGCAGGGATCAACAGCGTTACCGCCAGCGCGTCACTCAGGTCTTTTGCGGCCTGTAAAGCGGCATCACTACCGCCGATGACCAAGCAGGTCCCATGCGAAATGATATCGACAGTCTTTTCGCCCGGCAGTGTTAGGGCGCTTTCCGCGATAAGGGCAGCCATCTTTGCTGTAGGTTCTTCACCTTCGGCGGTCCAGCCTGCGCGGTCGCGGATATCGACAAAGCCTGCTACCTCGGCGTCAAGCTCTTCGGCCATATCTGTGAAGAAAGTGGCTTGTTGTTGGCATGCGATTACCACATCGTCATCGCCCGCGATAATCTTGGCAGTCTGTTCAAGCTGCGTGCCACACGCGTCAGTCATGACCTTGCCACAGGCGAACCCCGTCGCAGCACCCAGTGTATCGGCATCAATTGACTGGCTTCCCAGACAATCACACAAAACCAGCTTTTTGGTCATGGTTCCCCCTGATTGGCGCTTGTTTGTGGTTATGCTTGATACGCCGGTGCGCAGGTTAGGCAAGAATGCACGTGGTCGTAAACAGGATTCGACAGACTTTTTGCGGTCTTTTGCAGATAGGCCTAACCATATGAAACGCAGGGCAAAAAGTTTTGCCAAATGCAGTTCGTACAAATCGTAGTGTTTTCAACAGTTTTCGAAAAAACAATCGCGCGTTTTTACTGCGGCAAATACGCCCGCATGCGTTGGTATGCAAAATTTTGCTTTGAAGTTTGATGGTATTGGTTAGGATGGCAGAACAACCAAGGAACAGTGCGAGGTTACCTTTTGGTTCTGAAATATCCAAATTCCCAGTCGATGCGACTGGGCGTTGTGATGCGGCGTACGCCGGGCGTCACCAGATGGGCCAAATGGTCTTGGAAGGCAGTTGATGTGCTTCCGGGAGCAGGCGATGCCAGCTGGAAAGAGCTTCGGTCCGAAGGCGGCATCACCGATTTTCACGCGGCAACGCGGGAGTTGTGGTTGTATGTCTCAGACACCGAAGCTTATGCGCATGAGTTGGGCACAGTTGAGCCATCCGTATATGTAGTGTTGCGTGAAGCGACCGCAGAGGATGAGGGCGACGCCGAGTATACGATACTGCACGTGACCCTGTCGCCTTACGAGGCGCAGGATTATTGCGATTCCGGCGAAGAGATCGTCGAGAAAGTGCCAATGCCGGGCCCGGTTCTTGCTTGGGTTGGCGACTTTGTGGCTGCCCACCACATCGAAGAGCCATTCATAAAGCGCCGTCGCAACAAAGAGCGGACGGACCGCAAAGACGACGGCATTGGCGATCACCGCATATCGCAAGCAACTGATGTATACCGCGCGCCTACAGCAAAACCACGGGAGGCCGCCGAGTGAGCGAAGTGTCTTCCTTTTGGGCGCGCCGCAAGGCCGCAGTGGCTGCAGAAGCAGAGGCAGAAGCGCATGCCGCAGTTGCGGTTGAGGAAGCTGAACGTCAACAAGAGCTTGCACAAAAAGATGATGCTGAAATCTTGGCTGAAATGGGGTTGCCCGATCCAACTGAGATGCAGCAAGGCGATGACTTTTCAGCATTTATGTCGCGCGATGTGCCTGAACACTTGCGCAAAGTGGCATTACGCACACTTTGGCGCAGCAATCCGGTTTTGGCCAACGTGGATGGTTTGAATGAATATGACGATGATTACCGCGCAGCGATGTTGCTGAAGGAGCCGATCAAGACGGCTTATCAAGTTGGCAAAGGCATGCTGAAGCACATCGAAGAGATGGAGCGTCAGGCCGCTGAGGCGGACCAGCCAAAAGAAGCTGATATCGCTGACGTGCCCGAAGAAGAAGGTGAAGTGATCGCCGAGGCCGTTGAAGCTGAGGCAACCGAAGCGGCGCCACAGATTCAGATGGCCTATGACCAACCCACTGAAATCGTGGGCGACGAAACCATCGCCCCGATGCCGCGCAAGATGCGGTTTCGTTTTGAGGAGGCCACGTCTTGAATGCACAGGCGGAAATAATGGACATCAACCCCGAAGATCGCCTGCGCGCGGACCTGTATAACTTTATCGGGCTTTTGCTGGCGCGTCCTCCGGTCGACATGCTGCTGGAGCAAACGGCCAGCCTGACTGGCGATGACAGCCCATTGGGCGAGGCAATCGCCGGATTAGCGCGGGTGGCTAAGGCGACAAAACCCAAAGCGGTTGAGCGTGAATTCAATGCACTTTTCATTGGCCTGGGGCGCGGCGAACTGCTGCCCTATGCCAGCTACTACTTAACCGGGTTCTTGAACGAAAAGCCGCTCGCACGGCTTCGTACAGACATGGCGGCATTAGGGGTTACCCGCGCCGATAACGTGTTTGAACCCGAAGACAGCATGTCATCGTTGATGGAAACGATGGGCGGGCTGATCGTTGGGCGCTTTGGGTCACCGGCCGACCTAGAAGCGCAACGCACCTTTTTCAACGGCCACATAGCGCCATGGGCTGCTCATTTCTTTACCGATCTCGAAGCCGCAAAGAACTCTGTTCTTTATGCGTCTGTCGGCGCGGTTGGACGCGAGTTCATGGCAATCGAACGCGAAGCATTTCGCATGACTGCAGGCTAGCCTGCGCAATTGGCGGGACGCCGCCTGGAAAGACGAAAGGGAGAAAAACATGTCAAAGAAGATGGACAGCGACGCAAGCCGCCGCGATTTTCTGAAAATGGCAGGGACGGCCGCACCGGTTGCGGTTGCTGCAGTTGCAGCAGGCACGTCCACCGCTGAGGCCGCAGAGCCAGACCTTACATCTGAGACGATGCAAGACACAGCACATACACGCGCGTACCTCGCCAGCACGCGTTTTTAAGAAGCCCGGGTCCTACATTGGGCTCAACTATTCCCTGCGGCAGGTCGCACTTGACCATTGATCGCAGAAGAGGAGGAAAACATGCTTAGAAAAAAGACCAATAAGGTCGCTCAACGTGCAGGACGCTCCGGTATCCTGGCCGATGTGGCGTCGAAATCCGTAGATCGGCGCGCATTCCTGCGTGGTTCTGGTCTTGCGATTGGGGGGTTGACCGCCATCACCGCGATGGGCGGGTCCGTCACGCAGGCTGATGCTGCTGCCAGCGTCACCGGCAACGTCGAGTTGAAAAAAACCGTTTGTACACACTGCTCGGTGGGTTGTACGGTTATCGCCGAAGTCGCCAATGGCGTCTGGACAGGCCAAGAGCCCGGTTGGGACAGTCCGTTCAACCTTGGTGCACATTGCGCCAAAGGGGCCGCTGTGCGCGAGCACGCCCACGGTGAACGTCGTCTTAAGTACCCCATGAAAAAAGAGAATGGCGAGTGGGTCAAAATCTCTTGGGAACAAGCGATCAACGAGATCGGCGACGGCATGATGAAGATCCGCGAAGAAAGCGGTCCGGATTCGGTTTACTGGCTGGGTTCAGCCAAGCACAACAACGAACAGGCCTATCTGTTCCGCAAGTTCGCGGCCTACTGGGGTACAAACAACGTCGACCACCAGGCGCGTATTTGTCACTCAACCACGGTTGCTGGTGTGGCCAATACATGGGGCTACGGCGCCATGACCAACAGCTACAACGACATCCACAATTCAAAAGCGATGTTCCTCATCGGCGGCAACCCTGCAGAAGCGCACCCTGTGTCGCTGTTGCATATGCTGAAAGCCAAAGAGCAGAACAACGCGCCGCTGATCGTCTGCGATCCACGTTTTACGCGGACTGCGGCCCACGCGGATGAATATGTGCGTTTCCGTCCCGGTACGGACGTTGCCCTCGTTTGGGGCATCTTGTGGCACATCTTTGAGAACGACTGGGAAGACAAAGAATTTATCCGCACCCGCGTTTGGGGCATGGATGAGATCAAGAAAGAAGTAGCCAACTGGAACCCAGAAGAAGTCGAGCGCGTCACCGGCGCACCCGGCAGCCAGCTTAAGCGCGTTGCGCGCACGCTGGTCAACAACCGCCCCGGCACCGTGATCTGGTGCATGGGCGGCACACAGCACACCAATGGTAACAATAACACGCGTGCGTATTGTGTACTTCAGCTTGCGCTGGGGAACATGGGCACGTCGGGTGGCGGTACCAACATCTTCCGCGGACACGATAACGTACAAGGTGCAACCGACCTTGGCGTTCTGGCCAACACGCTTCCTGGCTACTATGGCCTGTCTGATGGGTCATGGGCGCACTGGGCACGCGTTTGGGAAGAAGATCTGGACTGGCTCAAAGGTCAATTCTCGCCTGTTGAATTCGACGGCAAGAAAATGATGAACCAGACTGGTATTCCGGTTTCTCGCTGGATCGATGGTGTGCTTGAAGAAGCCGATAACATGGACCAGCCGGATAACACCCGCGCCATGGTTCTATGGGGCCACGCGCCGAACTCTCAGACCCGTCAGAAAGAGATGAAGACGGCGATGGAAAAGTTGGACATGCTGGTCGTAATTGACCCGTTCCCAACAGTGTCGGCCGTTATGCAAGACCGTCAGGATGGCGCGTACCTTCTGCCAGCTACGACACAGTTCGAGACGCATGGCTCTGTCACGGCATCGAACCGGTCAATCCAATGGCGCGAACAAGTCATTGATCCACTGTTCGAATCCAAAACGGACCACGAGATCATCTCGCTTTTTGCCAAGAAGTTTGGTTTCCACGACCGTATCTTCCGGAACATCGCTGTTGAGGGCGACATTCCGGTGATCGAAGATATCACCCGCGAGTTTAACCGCGGTATGTGGACGATCGGCTATACTGGCCAATCACCAGAGCGCCTGAAAACGCATATGGCGAACCAGCATACATTCGACCGCACAACGCTGCGGGCGATTGGTGGGCCGGCAGATGGCGATTACTACGGTATGCCATGGCCAAGCTGGGGCACGCCTGAGATGAACCACCCAGGTACGGCGAACCTTTATGATATGTCTCTGCCGGTGGCAGAGGGTGGTCTGGCCTTCCGTGCCCGCTTTGGTGTGGAACGTGATGGGGACAATCTGCTGGCGGAAGGGGTGTCGAACCCCGGTGCCGAAATTCAGGATGGCTATCCTGAGTTCACCATGCAGATGCTCATGGATCTTGGCTGGGACGGCGACCTGACAGCGGATGAACGCGCTGCCATCGATGCCGTTGCTGGGCCCAAGACAAACTGGAAAACCGACCTTTCAGGTGGTATCCAGCGCGTCGCGATCAAGCATGGCTGTGCGCCCTTCGGGAACGCAAAAGCCCGCGCGGTCGTCTGGACCTTCCCAGATCCGGTTCCTGTGCACCGCGAGCCGCTCTATTCCAACCGTCGCGACCTTGTGGCCGATTATCCAACCTATGAGGACAAGAAGTTCTGGCGCCTGCCGACCATGTATAAGTCGATCCAGGAACAAGACTTCTCTGAAGAGTATCCGATTGTTCTGACCTCTGGTCGTCTGGTCGAATACGAAGGTGGTGGTGATGAAACGCGCTCCAACCCCTGGCTGGCTGAACTTCAGCAAGACATGTTTGTCGAGATCAATACACGCGATGCCAATAACCTTGGTATCCGTGACGGGTCAGACGTTTGGGTTGAAGGTCCGGAAAAGGGCAAGGTACTTGTAAAAGCCTTGATCACAGAACGGGTTGAATCGGGCGTGGCCTTTATGCCGTTCCACTTTGGTGGACACATGGAAGGTGTGGACCTGAGGGACAAGTATCCTGATGGGGCAGACCCCTATGTGCTGGGTGAAAGTACCAACACCGCACAGACCTATGGCTACGATTCAGTGACACAGATGCAAGAGACCAAAGCCACTCTCTGCAAAATCTGGTCAGCGTAAGGAGGACTACCAATGGCAAGAGCAAAGTTTCTCGTCGACGCCGAACGCTGCATTGAATGCAACGCTTGCGTGACAGCCTGTAAGAACGAACACGAAGTGCCCTGGGGCATCAACCGCCGGAAAGTCGTCACGATCAATGACGGCTCACCGGGTGAGCGGTCGATTTCCGTGGCTTGTATGCACTGTTCTGATGCACCTTGTATGGCGGTCTGCCCCGTAGACTGTTTTTACCAGAATGAGGAAGGTGTGGTTCTCCACTCCAAAGACCTCTGCATCGGGTGTGGATACTGCTTTTATGCGTGCCCCTTCGGCGCGCCGCAGTTTCCGCAGGCTGGTAACTTTGGGTCACGCGGCAAGATGGACAAATGTACTTTCTGCGCCGGTGGCCCAGAAGAAACACACTCCACCGCTGAATTCGCCAAATACGGCAAGAACCGCATCGCGGAAGGCAAGCTGCCGATCTGCGCTGAGATGTGCGCGACCAAGGCGTTGCTGGCAGGCGACGGCGACGTTGTCTCCGGCATCTACCGCGAGCGTGTGGTTGCACGCGGCTTTGGGTCTGGTGCCTGGGGTTGGGGGTCAGCTTACGGTCAGCGCGACGGTTAAGTCGCTCTGGTACGCTAAAGATCAGGGCGATCCCTATGGGGGTCGCCCTTTTTTGCTCATTTACAAGTTTCGAGGAACACAAAATGTGATCATCGAAAATGTCCCGAGAACGCGCAGCGTGACAGGGTATTTTTGATTCAGTTTTGCATCGAAACGCCAAAAGAGGTTTCAATATGCTCCGCATCCTGATGGCCCTGCTGCTTTCGCTGTCTTTTGTCACGATGTCCCACGCGCAGGATGAAACCGCGCCTGCACCTGATCGCTCTGCCACAGGCGGTGCGCAGACGCTCGAAGACATCATGGCCCGACAACGCGGCGAAGAAGTCGACAACAGCTTTCGTCGTGACGCCACTGGCGATCCCGATAGCGCTGCCGGCATGGCGAGCCAGTTGGGCACATTGGGCGGATCGTCTGATCCTGAGCTTTGGCGCGCGCTGCGCTTTGGCACGGCGGATATTACTGCTTCTAACAACGGCCCTGCTGCAACGACGCTGGTGCAAGACGGGGGCATGCAATGGCTGATGTTTCGGCAAGGGCCTCTGGCGACCTATGGGGCCTATCTGATGGGCGGGACGCTGTTGTTGCTGCTGGTGTTCTATCTGATTCGGGGTCGCATTCGGATTGATGGAGACAAGACAGGCCGCAAGATCGAGAGATTCAAAGCCATTGAACGCTTTGGTCATTGGATGCTCGCGGGCTCCTTTATTCTGCTGGGGATCACCGGGTTGATCACGCTTTTTGGACGCAAGGTGTTGATCCCTGCCTTTGGGCATGATGCGTTTTCGACTATTGCTGTTGGCTCCAAGTGGATCCACAACAACGTCTCTTGGGCGTTTATGATCGCACTTGTGATGATCTTTGTGATGTGGGTGGTTCACAACCTGCCGCATCGGTCGGACATCAATTGGATCCTCAAAGGTGGTGGGATCTTTTCCAAAGGACATCCTCCAGCCAAGAAATTCAATGCTGGTCAAAAGCTGATCTTCTGGTCGGTGATCGTGTTGGGTACCTCAATCTCCGTCTCTGGTCTGGCGTTGCTCTTTCCGTTTGAAATCAACATGTTAGCGGCAACCTTTGCCAAGCTCAACAGTTTTGGCATCTCAGAAGCTCTGGGTCTGGGCCAGCTGCGCGAGACCCTCGCGCCGCATGAAGAAATGCAATATGCGCAGCTATGGCACGCCATTGTCAGCTTTGTGCTGATGGCGATTATCTTTGCGCATATCTACATCGGTACGGTCGGCATGGAAGGGGCCTATGACGCAATGGGGTCCGGAGAGGTTGAGGAACAATGGGCGCGCGAACACCACTCGATTTGGGTTGAAGAGGTGGAGGCCAAGGGCAAGATAGAGCCCAAAGGCGCAACCCCTGCTGAATAGATGCGGTGGGCGGTGGTCATAGCCCTCTTGGCCGCGCCTGTGACGGCGCAGGAGTTCTTTACGCTCAATGGCCATGGCGGGCCGATCATGGATATTGCGGTGTCGCCCAGCGGTCAGGTGGCAACGGCGAGCTTTGATAACTCAGTTGGGGTTTGGGACGGCGTGCAGCCGCGCTGGTTGGAGGGCCACCGCGCGGCGGTCAACACGGTGACGTTTTGGGATAACACCACGCTGGTATCGGGTGGCGATGACTTTGATCTGTGGCATTGGTCCGAAAGCAGCGCTGAGGGGCGCAAATTGGCGTCTCATACCGCCAAGATTACCGACATCGCGATTGCCCCTGACAGTGTGACTATTGCCAGTTCATCTTGGGATGCGACAATTGGCGTTCACACGGGTGGCGCAACGCAATCGCTCAAGGGGCATCGGTCGGGTGTGAATGCGCTGGCGTTCAACGCTGACGGCAAGGTGATCTATTCGGCTTCGGTCGATGGGACGATCCGTTCGTGGCGCTATACTGAGGTGCCAATGGTATCTAACGTGATGGTCAAGCACGGCTTTGGCATAAACGAGCTGATCGTGACGGATGAGTGGCTTGCCTATGGCGCGACGGATGGTGGCACGCGGATGATCGACCTTGAAACGGGCGCACAGATTGCCGATTT
>JBGCDB010000032.1:0-105978 GCA_045104955.1 Roseobacter sp. | reverse complement strand
CGCTACACCAACCGTCGTGACCCCGTGGGCGATTACCAGACCTATTAGGACCAAAAGTTCTGGCGCTTGGCGAGTGTGTACAAGTGGATCCAGGAAAATGACTTCTCCGAAGAGTATCCGATGGTACTGACCTCTGGTCGTCTCGTCGAATACGAAGGTGGTGGTGATGAAACCCGGTCCAACCCATGGTTGGCCGAGCTTCAGCAGGACATGTTTGTCGAGATCAATACACGCGACGCTAACAACCTTGGTATCCGTGACGGTTCTGATGTCTGGGTAGAAGGTCCGGAAGGGGGCAAGGTCAAAGTTATGGCCATGATCACCGAACGGGTTGAATCAGGCGTGGCCTTCATGCCGTTCCACTTTGGTGGACACATGGAGGGGGTCGATCTGCGGGATAAATACGCTGACGGGGCGGACCCATACGTGTTGGGTGAATCCACCAACACCGCACAAACATATGGCTATGACAGCGTAACACAGATGCAAGAGACGAAAGCTACTCTCTGCAAAATCTGGGCAGCATAAGGGAGGTTATAACAATGGCCGCAAGAGCAAAATTTCTCGTCGACGCTGAGCGCTGTATTGAGTGCAACGCCTGTGTCACAGCTTGTAAAAACGAACATGAGGTCCCGTGGGGTATCAACCGCCGGAAGGTCGTCACACTCAATGACGGCAAGCCGGGTGAACGGTCGATTTCCGTAGCCTGCATGCACTGTTCAGATGCGCCTTGTATGGCTGTCTGCCCGGTGGATTGCTTCTACCAGAACGAAGAAGGCGTCGTTCTGCACTCCAAAGACCTCTGCATCGGGTGTGGTTACTGCTTTTATGCGTGTCCTTTCGGCGCGCCGCAGTTCCCCCAGGCTGGCAACTTTGGATCCCGTGGCAAGATGGACAAATGTACCTTCTGCCAAGGTGGTCCCGAGGAAAACCACTCCACAGCCGAATTCGCCAAATACGGCCGCAACCGGATCGCGGAAGGCAAACTGCCAATCTGCGCCGAGATGTGTGCCACCAAGGCGCTTCTGGCAGGCGACGGCGACGTCGTATCCGGCATCTATCGCGAGCGTGTCGTTGCACGTGGCTTTGGGTCGGGCGCATGGGGCTGGGGCACAGCTTATGACCAAAAAGGTGGTTAATCCGCTGCATTCGGACTAACATGTAAAATACTTCGGGGCGGCTCTCTGGGGCCGCCCTACGTACATATAATACAGGACCCCATCAAAATGCTGCGTCTGATCTCCACACTTTTTCTTTTACTGTTTGTCTCTCTGCCTGCCGCCGCGCAGGAAGCTGCGCCGGTTGAAACCGACAGGTCTGCGACCGGGGGCGCGACAACGCTCGAAGACATCATGAAGCGTCAAGAAGGGCTAAAGGTCGATAATGATTTCAGAAGCGGGCTGACCGGAAACCCAGGGGGCGGCGCTGCGTCCTCTGACCAGTTGGGTACGCTTGGAGGTGCGTCTGACCCGGAGCTGTGGCGCGCGTTGCGCTTTGATAGCGCGCAGATCACGACACAAGTCCGTCACCCTGCGGGCAACGTCTTGATTCAAGACACTGGTATGTGGTGGCTGCAGTTCCGCGAAGGCCCCCTATCTACGTATGGGTTTGGTTTGGTTTTGGGCACCATGGGGCTTTTGGTGCTGTTTTACCTGATCCGTGGACGGATCAAAATTGACGGTGAAAAGACAGGTCGGAAAATTACGCGGTTCAAGGCGTTTGAACGTTTCTCACATTGGCTGCTTGCAGGATCGTTTATTTTGCTGGGCATCACCGGTGTTATTTCACTTTTGGGCCGTAAATTCCTGATCCCTACGTTGGGACCAGATGCGTTTTCAGCACTGGCGATCGGCGCAAAATGGGTACACAACAACGTTTCTTGGGCCTTTATGTTGGCGATCATCCTGATCTTCGTTCAGTGGGTCGTGCACAACCTTCCGCACCGGACTGACATAAATTGGCTGCTGAAGGGCGGCGGCATTTTTGGCGGAGGGCACCCACCCGCTAAGAAATTCAACGCTGGTCAAAAACTGATCTTCTGGTCGGTCATCGTCTTGGGGGGCTCGATCTCAGCCTCCGGCCTGTCTTTGCTGTTTCCGTTTGAATTGCCGATGTTTGCTGCAACCTTCGCCAAATTGAATGACTTTGGCATACCGCAACTTATCGGACTTGGTGAGTTGAACACCAACTTGGCCCCTCATACCGAAATGCAATACGCGCAGCTTTGGCATGCGATTGTCAGCTTTGTGCTCTTTGCTATTGTGATTGCGCACATCTACATCGGCTCTGTCGGGATGGAAGGTGCCTATGACGCCATGGGCAGCGGCGAGGTTGAAGAGCAGTGGGCGCGGGAGCACCACAGCCTTTGGGTTGAAGAGGTCAAAGCCAAGGAAGCCAAAGCAGGAGGCGCATCATGAGAGAGATCTTACTTGCCTTTTTCGCTATGGCCGTGATTTCCGTCGGTGCGAGTTATGGCCTTCATGAGGCTGGATTTTCTTCGCAAGATCGCGGTGCCGGAAACTCGGTACGGCTGGACTAAACCGGGCTGGGCGTCAACCCGTCGCCTCTTGTGGCGATGTTGTGGTTGGCGCCCTGTTTAATTGCTCCATCCGGGCATAGAACTCTTCGCCCTGTTGACCGACGTGATGACGCAGTATGCGGCGTGCTTCTCCCGCGTCGCGTGCCTCAAGCGATGTGATCAGCGCTATGTGCTCCTGGACGCTTTGTGCCATACGTCCGTCTGCGCGCAACTGCACACGGCGGAAGGGCTTCAAGCGTCTATAAAGTCGCAAAGCTTCCTTTTCCATGAAAGCATTGCCCGACAGGCGATAAAGCGCATGGTGAAAGTTCTCATTGTGTCGGGAATAGTCAGCGCAATCGTTGTTCTCAACGCAGCTGATACACAGTGCATTTAGTGCGCGCAGCTCAGCCAGCCCGTCTTGCGTGATACGTTCAGCCACTAGTTGGCCGCAGACGCCTTCGATTTCGGCCATCGTTTCGAACATTTCGACTAACGTTTTAGAACCAGGTTGCACAACAAAGACACCGCGGCGCGGCCTTTGCATAGCAAGTTGTGCCGAGACCAACCGTTGCAGTGCTTCACGCACAGGGGTGCGCGATACGCCGAATTGCTGCGCAAGACGGGTTTCATCCAAACGTTGACCATTCTCAAAATGACCTGAAAAAACGAGTTCTTCAATCGCGTCAGCGATTTTATCGGCTTGTTTGACTTCCATAACATGCGCCTCGTCTATTTTTGTTTATGATGATGACGATAACGAAGAGGTGTACATGTAAGTGCTTTCCCGCAGTAGGCAAGGGATGCTCATGTATCTGTTTTCGCTAACAATTGCGTTTCTTTATTCGGTTTGTTTTACGCCGAAGGTGTCGGGGGCTGGCCACCAATCAGACGGGTGATTTCAGCCGCAGCATCGACGACACAGGCCCCAAGTTCTGGCAAGCGCAAGGCGTCAAACCGTGTGCTGGGACCCGAGATAGAAACACCGCCGCAGGCTTCTTGATGCTCATCATAGATGACGCTGCCCATGCAAGACATGCCGGTATGGCGTTCTTCTTTATCAAATGAGTAGCCCCGTTTTCTGGTCTCATTCAGATCATCAAACAAATCGCCAGGTGTCGTGAGTGTGTTTTCTGTAAAAGCTTCTAACCCTGAAGACATTAGCAGTTTGCGCACGCTGTCATCCTTCATCGACGATAAGATCGCTTTGCCGGTGCCGGAGGCATGCATTGAGGTGCGGGTGCCGCGCGCAAAAAAAGCACGTATGGGATTATGCGATTCCACTTGGCCGATAAACACGACCTCAGCCCCGTCTGGAATGGCAAGGTTTGCTGTTTCGCCTGTTTGCTCCATCAGGTGACGCATGACGGGGCGGCTGACCTCGGGTAGGCTGGTGCGGTTCATAAAAGACGCTCCCGTGCGGTACGCCTCGATCCCGATGCTCCAATCCTGCAAATCATCATTGAACGTGACAAAACCGTGCTTTTGCAACGTTGTCAGGATGCGGTGTGTCGTGGCAGTGGGGACACCAAGTGACAGTGAAAGGTCTGTCAAGGTCGCGCGGTTGGCCCGTGATACGGCCACCAAGACGCCCAAGGCGCGATCCAAAGACTGTAGTGTCCCCGCTGAGCTTTCACGGAATTGAGACTTTGGCCTGCCGCGTTGGCGTTTTTGAACATTCATCGGACTCTCCTGCGCACGAAGGGGTGTCGTATAAGTATATTAAATGAAAAATATTTTCAAATAGATAATTATATTCTAAAATGAAAACGCAAAAATATAATAAAAGCAGGAATTTACGTATTTAATTGGCAAAATGAAAAACTATTTCGAGAAAATTGCATTGCGGGCGCTACTCTTATATCACTGCGTCGAAGTCAGGAGGAACTCGAAATGTCAGATCAAAACCCAGTCTTTATCCCAGGCCCCACAAACATTCCCGATCGTTTGCGCGCTGCGATGAATATCCAAACCCGCGACCACCGTGCGCCTGATTTCGTCAAGACATTCGCACCGGTGTTGGAAGACACCAAGAAAGTGTTTGGCACCACGGAAGGATCTATCATCACGTTCCCGGCCAGCGGAACAGGCGGCTGGGAGGCGGCGATTTGTAATACGCTAAGCCCCGGTGATAAAATCCTCGTGGCACGCTACGGCATGTTTAGCCACAAATGGATCGATATGTGCCAACGCCATGGGCTTGATGTGCACATCGTGGAATGTGCTTGGGGCAGCGGTGCACCAGCTGACAAGTTCGAAGCTATCCTGACTGCGGATACAAGTCACGACATCAAAGCTGTTTTGGTGACGCACAATGAAACGGCCACTGGCGTAAAATCAGACATCGCAGCCGTTCGGGCCGCGATGGATGCGGCAAGCCACCCCGCAATGATGTTTGTAGATTGTGTTAGCTCGCTAGGATCCATGCCGTTTGATATGGATGGCTGGGGCGTTGATATTGCTGTGTCAGGGTCGCAAAAGGGGTTTATGCTCTCGACGGGTATGGCCATTCTTGCTGTTAGCCCGAAGGCGCTGGACGCAATGGAAACAGCCAAGCTATCGCGTACCTTCTTTGACTTCCGCGACATGATGGGTGCCAACGCATCTGGTGGGTTCCCCTACACGCCGCCGTTACAACTAATTTATGGGATGCGTGAAAGTTTGAACATGCTCTTTGAAGAGGGGCTTGATAACGTGTACGCTCGCCACCATCGGCTGGCCGAAGGTGTGCGCCGTGCTGTTGACGCATGGGGGCTTAAGTTGGTGGCGGAAACGCCTGAACTTTATTCCGACACAGTAAGTGCCATCTATGTGCCGCAGGGTTTTGACAGTAACGCGCTGACGGAACAGGCCTTTAACCAATACGGTGTGTCTTTTGGTGTCGGTCTTGGCGAGATGAACGGCAAAGCTTTCCGTATCGGCCACCTTGGCAGCCTTACGGACGTGATGGTTCTGTCGGGCTTGTCCACAATCGAGATGGCGATGGCTGACCTGAACTATCCAATCCAATTGGGCAGTGGAGTTGCCGCCGCGCAGGAATTCTTCCGCGCTGGTGGTTCCAGTGCCGCCATCAAATCCGCAGCCTAAGAGGGGACGACATGCTGGATTCGAGAACCGGACCCGACCTAACCATTGATGACGTGCGTCAAGCCCACGCGCGCATCAAACCCTATATTCATGAAACTCCGATCCTTACGTCGGAGTATTTCAATAAATTGACCGGCGCTGAGTTGTTTTTCAAATGCGAAAACTTTCAGAAAGCGGGTGCATTCAAAGTGCGCGGTGCATCTAACGCCGTGTTCGGTCTTAGCGAGGAAGAGGCCAAGAACGGGGTGTGCACGCATAGTTCGGGCAACCATGCGCTGTCTCTCAGCTATGCCGCAGGACGCAGGGGAATACCGTGCAATGTGGTGATGCCCCGAACAGCACCAGAAGCCAAGAAAGCGGCCGTACGCGGCTATGGTGGTACGATCACTGAATGCGAACCTTCGACCACCAGCCGCGAGGCGGTTTTTGCAGAGGTTCAGGCGGCAACCGGGGGCAACTTTGTGCACCCGTATAACGACCCGCGTGTTATTTGCGGGCAGGCCACCTGTTCGCTTGAGATGCTCAGCCAAATAGAAAACATGGATGCGGTTATCGCACCCATTGGTGGCGGTGGTATGATCTCGGGCACATGTCTGACTTTGTCGAACCTTGCACCCAACGTGGAAATCTATGCGGCCGAACCGGATCAGGCAGACGATGCGGCCCGCTCTTTCCGCGCGGGCCACATTATTGCGGATGATGCGCCAGTGACGATTGCTGATGGGTTGAAAGTGCCTCTTAAAGAGAACACATGGCACTTTGTATCGAGCTTTGTAACGGACGTACTGACAGCATCTGAGCAAGAAATCATCGACGCGATGAAGCTTACGTGGGAGCGGATGAAAATCGTGATGGAACCCAGCTGTGCCGTTCCGATGGCCACAATCCTTCGCAACCCGGAGGTGTTCCGGGGCAAGCGCGTCGGCGTCGTCGTCACAGGCGGAAATGTAGATTTGGATAAATTGCCCTGGACCTTGGGCTGAGGAGAGAGACATGAACAAGCAAGTAAACTTTGACGACTACGAAGTCGGTTATGACATCCCTGCAGCGATTGGCATGGACGAAACCCAAATTCAAACACCCTGCCTTGTGCTCGATCTGGATGCACTAGAACGCAACATCAAGAAAATGGGCGACTACGCCAAAAGCCATGGCATGCGTCACCGCGTACATGGCAAGATGCACAAATCCGTTGATGTTGCTTTGCTCCAAGAAGAACTGGGCGGATCGGTTGGCGTATGCTGTCAGAAGGTGTCTGAGGCAGAAGTATTTGCCCGCGGTGGTATCAAAGACGTGCTGGTATCGAACCAAGTGCGCCAGCCCGAGAAAATTGACCGGTTGGCGCGTTTGCCAAACTGGGGTGCGCGCGCGATCTGCTGCGTAGATGACATCGCAAACGTAGCGGATCTTTCCGAAGCGGCAGTGCGTCATGGCAATGAGATCGAATGCTTGGTCGAAATCGACGTAGGCGCGGGCCGCTGTGGTGTACAGTATGGCCAGCCTGTTGTTGACTTGGCGCTGGCGATCGACGCAGCAGAAGGTCTGAAATTTGCGGGTATCCAGGCCTATCAAGGTGCTATGCAGCACATGGACTCTTACGAAGACCGTCAGGGCAAAACTCAGATCGCAATCGAGCAAGTGCGTGAAAGCATTGACCTGCTGAAAGCGGCCGGTCTTGACTGTGACATCGTTGGCGGCGGCGGCACAGGTTCTTACTACTTTGAAAGCAACTCGGGCGTATTCAACGAGTTGCAGTGCGGGTCCTATGCGTTCATGGATGCGGACTATGGCCGTATTCTGGATAAGGACGGTAACCGCATCGACGAGGGCGAGTGGGAAAATGCACTGTTTTTGCTGACGTCAGTGATGAGCCACGCAAAAGCGGACAAAGCGATTGTGGATGCGGGTCTTAAAGCACAATCGGTCGATTCCGGTTTGCCAACCATCTATGGCCGCAAAGATGTGGAATACGTCAAATGCTCAGACGAGCACGGCGTTGTTGCGGATCCTGATGGCGTTTTGAAAGTGAATGACAAGCTCAAGCTGGTGCCGGGCCACTGCGACCCAACGTGCAACGTGCACGATTGGTACGTAGGCGTGCGAAATGGCAAGGTTGAAACGCTTTGGCCCGTGTCTGCACGTGGCAAGGCCTACTAAGCGCCCCCCTAACAAAACAAGACATGCGCCCGGAACTTCCCGGGCGCAACTTTTAAGAACAGACTAAAAGACAGGAACGGGACATGTCCGACACTCAAACAAAGCCAAAAGGCCTGCTCATCGTAGGTGAGGATATCTGCGCAGAGGTCGTTAACAGCGCGGATGCGTTCACGGCGGTTGAATCTGTATTCGGCGCGATGGCAAAGGGGGACGCCTACAACTTCCCTGTGATCCGCGAAGCCATCGGCTATGCGGATGCGCTTTATGGTTTCAAGTCCGGCTTTGACAAAGCGGGTAAAACATTGGGTGTTAAATCGGGTGGCTATTGGCCCGGGAACATGGATAAGGGGCTCACAAACCACCAGTCCACCATATTCTTGTTCGACCCCGATACCGGCATGCTGGACGCGCTTGTGGGGGGGAACTACCTGACAGCTGTGCGCACGGCGGCATCTTCGTCGGTGTCGATTGCACATCTGGCGCGCAAAGACGCCAAGGTGTTGGGCATGGTTGGCGCAGGCCATCAATCGACCTTTCAGTTGCGTGCTGCAGTGGAGCAGCGCAGCTTTGAGAAAGTCGTTGCATGGAACCCACACCCCGACATGTTGCCGCGCCTTGGTGCAGTTGCCAAAGAACTGGGACTAGAGTTCGAAGCAGTGACCCAACAAGAACTGGGCGCACAGGCAGACGTGATTATCACAATTACTTCGGCATTTGAGCCGTTAATGATGACGGACTGGATCAAACCTGGCACGCACATTGCCTGCATGGGAACAGACACCAAAGGCAAACAAGAAGTCGACCCGGCGATTTTGAAAAACGCAACGGTTTTTGCCGATGAAATCGCACAATCCATAACCATCGGTGAGGCACAACATGCGGTCGGTTCCGGTCTAATTGCCGAAGGTGACATCACGCCCATTGGTGCAGTGATCAACGGCACGCACACAGGTCGCAGCAACGACACAGAGATCACCTTGTTTGATGGTACAGGCGTCGGTTTGCAAGATTTGGCTGTTGCATCGGTGGCCGCACGCGAGGCTGAGGCACGCGGAAAATCATCTCGTATTGCTCTTTGATCTGACTTTTAAATTATTCAGAAAGCGCCCGTCGGATCATCCGGCGGGCGCTTTTTTGTGACTAATCCAGCGGCCTAGAACGGGTTAGGAAATGCTAAAAATAGAATAAAATCAGCGGATCACTTCACCGCTCTTCCCTTGGCTGGCCATGTTTTGGACACAGCAATTGGGCCAATTGCACAAAGGTATCGGTCCCGTGGTGGGACATGTTTGAAGGTACATTTTGCAACTGGACGAATGAACGCGCAATGAACGACGGTGATGACATCATGCTTCCAGAGGCCAGCAACGAGGCCTTGGCACCCGGCAGCAAATTGCTGAGCGGGCAGTACGAAATATTGCGGTATCTCAGCAGCGGTGGTTTCGGCATCACCTATCTGGCGCGCGATAGCCTGAACAGAACTGTGGTGATCAAAGAATGCTTCCCCGAGGCGTTCTGCAGCCGCGTCAACAAAACCGTGCGGGCACGTACACAGAACTATGTCGATGATTTTCGGTCGATTGTTCAACTCTTTATTCGCGAGGCGCACTCGCTGTCGCGTCTAAGCCATTCCAGCGTTGTCGGTGTTCATCAGGTCTTTGAGTACAATGAGACCGCTTATATGGCGCTGGATTTAGTAGATGGCCGGGACCTGTTGGAAATCATCGAAACCGGCAGTCCAAAATTCTCTGCCAATCAAGTGCGGCAACTGACATTAGAGTTGCTGGACGCGATTGGTCATGTACACAGCCAGGATTTGCTGCATCGCGATATCTCGCCTGACAACATCTTGGTCGATAAGTCCGGTCGGCCTGTGCTCATTGATTTTGGCGCAGCCCGTGAAGAAGCAAGCCGCAAAAGTCGCGTGCTGTCGGCCGTTTTGGTGGTCAAGGATGGCTATTCCCCGCAAGAGTTTTACGTCGCAGGAAGCCAGCAATATCCTTGTAGCGATCTATACGCGTTCGCCGCGACCTTATCGCATTTGATCGCAGGGCAGGCGCCACCCAATAGTCAGGCACGTCTATCGGCCTTGGCCAGCGGCCAACCTGACCTGTATGAACCTTTGGCGGGTCGTTTCCCAGAATATGATGATGCTTTTCTGGAAGCGATTGATAAAGCGATGAACATCGTACCTGCGGAGCGGATGCAATCCGCCGAAGAGTGGGTGCTGATGATTGATCATACTAAGCGGGTAGAAATCGCGCGCGCAAAGGCACAAAAAGATAAGACGATCGACCTGACGGTGATGAACCTTGTCAAATCAGTCAATGAACTTAATCAATTTGCCCCTAAGGTGCCAGGTGGCTCGGTAACACTATCCGCCAATGCGTCGGGTTTGACGTTGACCAACCACGGTACGTCCAAGTCGCATGCAGGCTCCTCTCAGCCCGGTGAGGCCACGGACAAGCCAAAAGCCCCCGTGAAGGAGGTCGAGTTTGTTGGCTACGGTCAACCCAGCCGGGCAAAGCCGCAAGACCCGGAAGAGGTTATAAAAGACACACCTTACATCCGTGTTACGTCGCGGGCCATTGCTTCAGCTGAACTGGCTATGAAGCCTAAACCAATCATCCCCTCACCACCTCGAATAAGCCGGTTTTTAACCGTGCCAGTCGTGTTTTCAGCATATTTTTTCTACACAACCACGATGCTGCAATACGACGAGGTGCGCGCCGCTACTCTGACGCCGGTGCTTAGTTTCGGGAACGAACTGTCAAATTGGAACTTTGCGAAACGACCCCAAGAAGTTGAGGTCAAGTATCACCGCGGCCCGCCACGATAACGCGCCAGCCCTTATCTTTTACTCGCAGCGCACGCAGCTTGCACCCTTTGAAAGGCTAACAACATGACCCTATTCAGAAAAGTATTTCAGAACCAAGCCCGCCCGGCAACGCCCGAGGAAGCTTTGGATGATGATGCGTTGCGTGAGGCCTTGGAAGATGCAGATGCGTTCGTCCTCGACCCAGTCGAACATGCGGTGCAGCCAGAAACTGATCTGACGGACGCTATCTTTAATGCTCCCGCTCAGCCGGAGCTAGAGCCAGAGCCAGAGCATAGCGATCTTTATAGCCCGTCCGATGATGCCGATGTGTACGAAGAACCTGATCTTTATGAAGAAGTTGAAGTTGGCGATGAATCAGAAGCAGATGCGGAAGCTGTAACCGAATTGGAACTGGATGATCCGTTTTCTGGACCTGAGGACGTCTATGATGACGACGACACCCAGACCTTGATAGAAGAAGACATCACAGCGTTTTTGGACCGCGCGCTCGCAGCCGATAGCGAAAAGCCTGACGCAGGAGCAGGGCAGATGTCTACCGACGTGTTTCAAGCCCCAGCGATAAAGAAACCAGAGCAAGCAGAGATAGAAGCAGTTCTAGAAGAGCCTGCTGCAGGTGTAGACATTGAAATGGAACAAGTCGCAGAAGATGTTTCTGAGGGTAGCGCGTCGACAGATGTAGCGGAGTTTGCAAAGGCTCAACTGGCAGCCCTAGATGGTGCAGAGCCTGTCAACGACCCGGTCGAGGATGCGGGTGATGCTATGGGAGCGGATTTGGATTTATCTAATGTCGAAAGTCTGGCACCGGTTGCTGCCCCCGCGGCAGGTCGCGCAGGTCGGCGTGCAGGACGCGTAAAAACACGCCTTCTTGGCTTTAATCGCAGCGAAGAAGACAGCGATCCTTTTGGCAATACGACCGATACGACAGCGGCGCCCGAGCGCAACAAATTTCCGGTTGGTTGGCTGGTAGTTGTCGAGGGACCAGGGGTTGGTCATTCATTCAGCATTTTTGCGGGTGCGTCTATGTTGGGGCGCGGCGAAGACCAAGGTATTCGCCTCGACTTTGGTGATAATGCAATCTCTCGCAACAATCATGCCGCCATCGCCTATGACGATGAAGAAAACAAATTCTACATCGGCCACGGCGGCAAATCGAATATTATTCGTCGCAATGCGCGCCCCGTGCTCAGTACAGAAGAATTGCACCATGCTGACTTGATCCGGATCGGCGAGACGACACTGCGGTTTGTGGCACTGTGCGGTTCGGATTTCCAGTGGGACAAAGACGGGGGCAGCAATGCGTCCTGAATTTGAATTTGATGCCGCATCCGCGCTTAGCAAGGGGCAGCGTGATTACCAAGAAGACGCGGTCATCTCGGACTTTGCGCGTGGCGTCGATGCGGGGCTTGTTGTGTTGTCAGATGGGATGGGCGGTCATGCCGCCGGTGACGTCGCAAGCAAGATTGTCGTGACCGAAGTCTTCAGTGAATTGATTTTTCAACGGGGCGATCCGGATGCATTCGAAGCCGATATCACGAAAACGCTGCACAACGCTGCGATGGCTGCGAATGCTTGCTTAAAGGAACATGTGGACGCCTATCCTGATACGCACGGCATGGGGGCCACCTTGGTTGCGACCGTTGTGGTGAACCGCAGACTTTATTGGATATCTATTGGGGATTCGCCCTTGTTCCTTTTCCGCGATGGCGTTTTGACGCAATTGAACGAAGATCACTCCATGGCGCCTCAGATCGATTTCATGGTGCGTTCTGGGTTGATTTGTAAGGAAGAGGGCGAACACCACCCAGACAGAAATACACTGACGTCTGTGTTGTTTGGGGCTGAAATTCCAAAAATTGACTGCCCTGCGGAACCGGTGGACCTTGAAGATGGCGACATTTTAATTGTGGCCAGTGATGGGTTGCAGTTCTTGAAAAATGAACAGATTGAAGCCGCCCTGCGCCGCAATAAACTGCGCCCCAGTGCGGATATCGCAGACCACCTTTTGTCCGAACTGATGGCGCTGGCTGACCCGGATTTGGATAATGTGTCTTTTTCTCTGGTCAAACTTGGGGCGCAAGACCACGCAGCCGGCGCGCGTGACGAAGCGGTATCGCACCCGCATATACGCTGTGTTGGATGATTTCTCTGCCCCGGCGGCCCAAGAACGGCTGCGGACCGCGATCCAAAGCGGTAAGCTGACAGCTGCAGGGCAGTCGCAAGCCGAAAAACTGTTTGAACGGCTAAAATCAGGGGTATGCGTTACCATTCTGGGCCCCAAAGGTGTGGGCAAATCCCAGCTGAGTGACGTGTTGGCTGGTGTTTCCAGCTGTGATGCGGTGCAATCACAGACGCGTATCTTATCGCACAGCCCGGAAAAAGTCCCCAATTTGCAACACCTTGGCGACAGCATCGTGATCACGATGCCTGACGGGCCATTGGGGCAGGCGGCCCTGATTGATGTCGCCGCACCTGATGATCCACTAGCGTTCAAGGCGCAAATGGACGAAGCACTTTCCAGCGCAGATATTGCATTGTGGTGCACGCAAGCGTTTGATCAAGTAGAGCAGCAAATTTGGGCTCAAACCTCTGACGCCCTAAAAGATAATAGTTTTTTAGTTCTCACGAAGGCGGATTTGATGTCTGATCCCGCCGCCTTGGCACAAAGAATTGCAACACTGCAGACGATCGTCGAACAAGAATTCCACAGTCTTTTGCCCACGACGACATCGCGATTGGCCAAAACACTGCAAAACGGCGAACCTGTCCCGGACCAACTGTGGTCTGCGAGCGGTGTGAAAGCGCTGGTTGATGTTGTTGCCAAGATCGTATCGTCCGGTCAGCGTGCAGATTTAGACAGTGCGCTGCTATTTTTGGAGAGGCATGGTTTACTTGGCGAATGTGAGCCTGCGGCCGCGACCGAGGTCTTGGCCAAACCTGCTGAACCACGGAACAGCGTCCATGATACCGGTCCTTTCCGGCGCGCTCGTGATGTCATAATGGAACAGGCTTTGGATCTGGCCGAGCTTAGCTTTGATGACACCGATGCTGATCATTCCGCGGTGTTGGACGTCTGCGGTACGATTTCTGAGCAAGTAATTGAGTTGCTGCAAGATGAGATTGCACAAGTGCCCGAAGTCGCACCCTGGTGTGCAGCTTTTGAGGAAGCATCAGACAAGATTATGTTGATGGCGATGGAGAACGACACGCGATCTGCTGCCGACGCGGTGACAATCCTGTTGCAGGTCCGTCGCGACCTTGAACAGCTCTCGGTTTAAATAAAACTGTAGTAACGCACAGCTTTTGCGCCAGCCTTCAGCCACATTCGCAGCACAATTCCTGACCACTTTAGGGGCAAGCTAAAGACGTGGGGTGGCACAATGTACAATCGACACGAGGTAACTGACATAGAATTTCCGATCCTGATTTTGGTGCAAACTGAAAGGAGGATGGGATGAACGTTCTGAACACTTCAGACACGACGTCCTTTGTCGAGGCAAAGGCAACTGAGCTTTTGCAAGAAGGCTTGGGTGATTTGCGCGACTTCGTCCAATCTGCTGACGCGTTGAAAACGGCGCTACGCACTTTAAAGGACCTAGGCGACGAAAATACCGTGCGCCGTGCGGATCGCATGATACGCCAGCTGGAAACCTTTGAGCCGTCAGTCACGATGATCGGCCAGATCAAATCTGGTAAAACGTCGTTGGTCAACGCCATGATCGGTGCGCCGGATTTGTTGCCGGCAGACGTAAACCCGTGGACGTCCGTGGTTACGTCTTTGCACCTGCATCCCGCACAATCTGGCTTTGAGAATAGCGCATCTTTTCGGTTCTTTGACAAAGATGAGTGGGACAAGCTGATTTCAAGCGGTGGGCGGATCGGTGAACTGGCCAGCCGTGCCGGAGCGGATGCAGAGCTGGAGAAAATCAAAGAACAAGTTGCCGAGATGCGCGAAAAATCCCGCGCCCGCTTGGGACGGAAGTTTGAGATGCTTTTGGGCCAGCAGCGCGACTATGGCTATTTCGACAAAGACCTGATCGAACGTTTCGTATGTTTAGGTGACGATTTGGAAGAAGGCGAAGATCTTGCTGCCGATACGCAGGGCCGGTTTGCTGACATTACCAAGTCAGCTGATCTGAACATGCAGCGTCCAGCGCTACCGATGCGTTTGTGCATTCGCGACACACCTGGCGTGAACGATACTTTCATGATGCGTGAACAGATCACGATCCGATCGATCCGCGACAGTCGCATTTGTGTTGTTGTATTATCTGCGCATCAGGCATTGTCTTCATCTGACATGGGCCTCATTCGGTTGATTTCTCAGGTTAAATCGCGGGATATCATCATCTTTGTGAACCGGGTGGATGAACTGTCGGATCCCGCAAACCAAATCCCGCAGATCAAAGAGGGGATCAATGCGACGCTTGAAAAGCATAAAGGCCCCAGCGACGTAGAAATCGTCTTTGGAAGCGCGTTGTGGGCATCTTATGCGCTTCAAACACGGTTATCGGACCTGCCGATAGGAAGCGTTAACGCGCTGCGTAACTGGTCTGTTTCTGGTGTGGATACGGGCGATACGCCTGCGCACAGCGACACGCTCACCGAAGAAGATGCATGGCGGTTGTCAGGGCTGCCGGGGCTTCAGCAGGCGATTGCATCGCGCATTACAGAGGGTGTTGGCGCCGTCTTGCTTGAACGCATCGGGTCCAGTGCCAAGAACCTTGCTGCGGGCTTAGTGGCCGCTGACAGGATCGGTTCGGCAGACGGCCAAAGCGCGCAACAATCAGCGATCAGCGGCAAAAATGCCGAAACGCAGCTTAAGGAACTGATGGCTCAGCACAAAGACGCACTGTCCACTGAGTTTGCACAAATCATCGATGCGTTTTCAGAGCGTATGGAACGTGTGCAGGAAAGCTTTTTGGACCGAGCCACCGCATCCCTTGTTGATCATCTTGAAAAATCTGGTGAAACGACACCGTGGACATATGATCCGGCTGGTTTACGGGTCTTGCTGAGTTCGTCGCATAAGGTTTTGGTGCGCAAAAGTCAGGCTGCATTTGTAAAAGCCACCAAAGCTGCCTCGGCGGATTTTTCATCAGTATATCGATCCGTCTTTGCGCTGGAGGGGGGCGATCTAGAAATCGCTCTGCCACGGGCTCCACAGGTCCCTGCGCCGGTTTCTTTGGGGCGCACGATCGCGCTGGATCTGAGTGGAAGCTGGTGGAAGCGTTGGTGGTTGCAACGACGCGGCTACAAAGCCTACGCGCAGAACTTTTATGATCTCATCAAATCTGAAACCACACCGGTCATTGCGGAACTCAGAGATGACTTGGCACAGGGCGTTCGAAATGAGGCGTGCACAATGTTTGATGCATTCCTGAGTGAACAGTTTTCAGTTTTTGAAACGCTAGATCGCATGCAGCGGGCAAATCCGGAGGAGCTTAAAGAATTTGTAAGCAAAAACGCGCAAAGTGATCGGCATGCGCGCTTGGAACAAACCCTCGATATTCTCAACGAGTATGTAACATAATGACCGATCAACCAAATGATGCTGAAGAAGTGAAATTAGCGCCGCCCGCCGGGCCGCGGCGACCTCGCATCGCATTAATGGGTGAATTCAGCGCGGGCAAAAGCACTCTGGCTAACTTGATGATCGGTACAGATCCACTGCCTGTTCAGGTGGTTGCAACGCAGTTGCCACCAGTTTGGATAAGCCATGGTACCCAACCTTCGGTAATTGTTGGTCTTGATGGCAGTGAGACGCCGTGTGATCTGGGTGCGTTGCAAAACATTAACCCAGAAGACGTGGCATTTATTCGTTTCTATTGCGAAGAACAAATTCTTGAATACTGCGATATCATAGACATGCCGGGTATCTCTGACCCCAACATGTCTAGTGCGGTTTGGGAACGCATCATGCCGCTGGCCGACGGCGTTGTGTGGTGCAGCCCGTCGACGCAAGCATGGCGCCAAAGTGAAGCAGCGGTATGGGACGGTATCGACGAAAAAACGCAAGAACATTCAATTTTACTTTTGACCCGCGGCGACATGCTTTTGACCCCGCGCGATAAAGAAAAGGTGCTCAAAAGGGTAAATGGCGAAGCGGGCACTCTTTTTGAAAGCATTCGAATGGTGTCTTTGACTGCTGCGCGTGACGCGGGGGATGACGCGGATCTTTGGGAGCAGAGTGGGGTTGAGCCATTTGTGAGTGATTTTCTAAAAATTATTCAACGGCTTGAGGGAACTATCGAGTTGGATGATCCACTTGCTATTGTCAGTCTGCCGCTGAAAGATACTTTGGAGGATGCGCAAGAAGAGACCGCTGCTGTACAACAAACCCAGGTTCAACCCCGTAAACCGGTCCTGCGCAGACCAGCGGTTGAGCGTCCCGTCGAAGACGCAAGCAGCCCCGATGAATTAAAATCCTTTATGCCAAAATTCTCCTAACGCGTTAACCGGACACACATGTTCTGGCGGTATTTCTTGTACCTGTCGAAAGATCAAGTGAGTAGCACAACCGGAAAACGGTGGAATTCGTGACAATAGGCGAAGAATTGGCGGCTTTCAGAAACCGGTTTGCCGGATGTTCGATGGTGGTCTTTGCAGATCTGTCAACGGGGATGGTATTGGCCGCTGATACCGCAGAACGAACAACTCAAGAAAAGCTTGATGCAATGTGCTCCGCGGCGCGGTTCTCATTGTTGGGACCATCGGCGCAGATTGCTGGGAAATTTCTGTCAAGTGATATGCCAGACTATGCGCTTGTTCCAGATTTGTCAGAACTTCAATTATTCATACGCGCAGCACACCCCGCACAAGAAGCGTTATGTGTTGTTGCTCCGATAGATGTTGAGTGTGATGCAGTGTTAGCGCAGGCGCGTGATCTACTATCGCGTGTCACCGCCGAGGTTTCGTAGTGGCGAACGATGAAACAGGGCGCTTTATGCGCGCGGTTGCAGCGCTTTCGGCGGCTCCAGAGGACGTCTCTGAACTTGGTAGACGTCTGAAACCGGTGTCTCGTGTGAACGAACCGCTTTTGGCCGGTATGATACATGAAATTGATGAAACTGTCTTGCGCCGCAATCTGACTTTTCGAAATGCATCGCATGAATTCGTCACCCTAGAAGTTATGGAACGGCGTATTCTAAAGGTTGCGATGTGCTCAGATGAAGTTTGTGATCAGAACTGGCAAGGTAAACATGTGGCGTCCGCAGATGCCGCGTCCATAATTGAAATTATGCGCGGGCTGGCCGATAAAAAACAAGACATCTATGTGTCTTCAAACTTGTGTGATACTGCCGCCTCAGCGCCGTTTGAAGGTGTCTCGGCACGCGATTTGAATGCTGTCATGGACACTGTCCTAAACCATGAAAATATGCCGTCTGAACTGGATGTATTTCTAGAAAGCAGCAAGGAATATGCGCTGGCTTTTGCGTCTATTTCACCCTCAGGTGCACTGTCCGTTTGGGGCGATGGGCAGTACGCGGCCGTTCTTGAAAATGCATGTGAACAGAATGCCGAAACAGATAAATCGACAGATGGCATCAAAATCTGGGGCAGTTTCGATTCACTGGGGCCGCATGTTTTTACGGCGTTATTTCAAGGCTATCAGGTGCTAGGTTGTTTTTCTGCCGATCATGTTGGAAAGTGCTTGTCACTTTGGCATGCAAGTGTGTCTAATCCTCGGTAAGGTGCGCGCCTGCATATGAGGTAACAACGACCTCTGTTCCCCAATCCTCACATCGTTTGGACAGTGTTTCTGGAAACGGACGATCAGTGAAAACGGTTGTTAACGACCCCATTGATGCAATCCGAACAGGGGCCGATCTTTTGAATTTTGATGTATCTGCAACCAAAAAGCACTTTCTTGATTGAGCTATGATTGTTTGGCTTACGCCGACCTCTTCTAGGTCGAAGTCCAGCAAATCACCCTCTGTATCCAAGGCCGAACACCCAACTACGGCAATGTCAAATTTGAATTGTCGTATCGTGTCAATCGCAACGGTTCCGATCAGGCCACCGTCCGCCCGGCGAAGCTTTCCGCCCGTCACGATTGTCTCGCAGTCTTGGTTGGCAATGAGAATGTTCGCCACATTCATATTGTTCGTGACAACCAGCAAGTCCTTGTGATTGAGCAGTTGCCGTGCGACGGCTTCGGTACTGGTGCCAATATTTAGAAAGACGGAACAGCCTTCAGGAATCTGTTCAGAACAGGCGCGCGCAATAGCCGTTTTAGCACCCTCGTTCAGGTTGCGACGATCATCATAACCAATGTTGGTTGTGCCCGACGGCAAAATGGCTCCACCGTGTACACGTTCGAGTTTGTTCGCTTCTGCCAGTTCAGTGAGGTCGCGCCGAATAGTCTGTAGCGTGACGCCAAAATGGTCAGCGAGCTGGTCGACTGTAACTTTACCCTCTCGCTTAGCGATTTCGAGAATATCGGGATGTCGAAAAGTCTGAGACATATGGCCTATCTATGCAATTTCTCTCCGCAATGTATCCATTCTTGGAGTATTTGGCGATGTAAATCTGGTTTCTAAAGAAATCTGGGTGGCGGCGCTCATTACTTTACCGGTTGGGCGATGTCTTAAATATCAGAACTGGCAGATTTATGTGGCACGTTTGAACCCGCTCGATGTGTTCGGAAATTTCAAAAACGAACTTTTGCGAAAATAAACGCTTGTAAGCGCGCTACAGCTAAGCTACCCCATTGGTTGTGGAGGATGTCTGGGGGGAAGGCGTGACAGCACAGCGATCAGAGGTTTTTGATCTTTTTGTGATCGGCGGCGGCATCAATGGATGCGGTATTGCACGCGATGCTGCTGGGCGTGGCTTGCATGTTGCACTGGCCGAAATGAATGATCTTGCATCTGCAACTTCTTCGGCATCTACCAAGCTTTTTCATGGCGGTTTGAGGTATCTCGAGTATTTTGAGATAAATCTGGTAAAGCATGCATTGGCTGAACGTGAGGTTTTGCTCAAGGCGATGCCGCATATCAGTTGGCCCATGCGGTTTGTGTTGCCATATCATGCCGATATGCGCTTTGAAGGGGCGACACCGACCTCGCGCATCTTGAATGTCGTGATGCCTTGGATGAAGGGGCGCCGACCTGCGTGGCTTATCCGTTTTGGCTTGATGCTTTATGACAACTTGGGCGGTCGTAAGATTTTGCCAGGTACAAAAACGCTGGACTTAACGAACAGCCCTGAAGGCGCGCCTTTGGACAGCAAGTTTGTAAAAGCCTTTGAATACTCTGATTGTTGGATCGAAGATTCCCGTTTGGTGGTCTTGAATGCGCGCGATGCAGAAGCACGGGGCGCGCAGATTATGGTGCGCACAAAGGTTGTTTCGGCTGCGCGTGAAGGCGATCTTTGGCATGTAACTGTCGAAGATGCGCTGACCGGGCAAACCGATACGGTTCTTGCGCGTATGCTTGTAAATGCGGGCGGTCCTTGGGTTGGTGATATCATCCAACAAAAAGTGCGGATGAATTCGTCTGAGGGTGTGCGTTTGGTGCGTGGGAGCCACATCGTGACGCGCAAACTTTATGACCACGACAAGTGTTATTTCTTTCAGGGCACTGACGGACGGATCATTTTTGCAATTCCTTATGAAACAGATTTTACGCTGATCGGCACGACGGATGCCGAACACAGTGACCCGGATGCGCCGCCTGTTTGCACAGACGCTGAACGGGATTATCTGCTGAATTTTATAAACCGGTATCTCAAGCAGGACTTGTCGCAAGATGATGTCGTCTGGAGCTATTCAGGTGTGCGCCCCCTTTATGACGATGGTGCCAGCAGTGCGACAGCAGCAACGCGTGATTACACGCTAAAGGTCGACACAGCAGGTGGCGCGCCAATTCTGAACGTTTTTGGTGGAAAAATAACGACCTACCGAAAGCTGGCCGAGGACGCGATGGATAAGATAGTACCGTTCTTTCCTGGCACATCCGGGCACTGGACGGCGGGTGTCGCTTTGCCGGGTGGTGATTTTCCCGTGGATGGATTTGACGCGTTGGTTGCCAAGCTGGCGCAGGATTATCCGTTTTTGGACGCGTTCACGACTCGTCGATTGATACGTGCTTACGGCACAGAGGCATGGTCGGTGCTGTCTGAGGCTACCTCTATGCAGGGCTTGGGCCGCATGTTTGGAGAGGGCCTGTCAGAACGTGAAGTGCGCTGGCTAATAACAAGAGAATATGCCCGTTCAGCACAAGATGTTGTCTGGCGGCGGAACAAACTGGGGTTGCGGTTGTCAGACGAACAAATTGCAGCGCTTGAGAAATTTATTGCCAAAGAGGTGTCGCAAGACGACGCTCAGGCGGCGGAATAGAAGGGGGTAGGCATGACCTTAATACTTGAGGGCGTGTCGAAAGTCGTCGGCGGGGAAACGCACATCTTCCCGACAGACATCACACTGGAAAAAGGCACCATGAACGTGTTGCTTGGCCCGACTTTGTCAGGAAAAACAAGCCTGATGCGCTTGATGGCCGGGCTTGATGTGCCTGCGACGGGTCGCGTGATCTGGAACGGTGATGATGTCACTGGCATGCGTGTGCAGGACCGCAAGGTGGCGATGGTGTATCAACAGTTCATCAACTACCCCTCAATGACCGTATACGACAATATCGCCTCGCCGATGAAGCTGATGGGTCAGTCGCGCAGTGAGATTGACGCGCGGGTGCGCGAGACGGCTGAATTGATGCAATTGTCACCAATGTTGGAGCGCAAGCCGCTCGAGCTATCGGGGGGGCAACAACAGCGCTGCGCCTTGGCCCGCGCCTTGGTGAAAAACGCGGGTCTCGTGTTGCTGGATGAGCCATTGGCGAACCTCGATTACAAGCTGCGTGAAGAATTGCGAGCGGAAATTCCGAAGATCTTCGAAGCGTCTGGTTCCATATTTGTTTATGCCACCACAGAACCGGAAGAGGCACTTTTGCTAGGCGGCAATACCGCTGCAATGTGGGAAGGGCAGGTTACTCAGTTCGGGCCTACGCCATCGGTCTACCGAAAGCCCGTGGATGCCACTACGGCGCGGGTTTTCTCAGATCCGCCGATGAACTTTCTGGAGGTCACCAAATCGGGGGCGGCCCTTGAATTTGGGGATGGGCAGTCAACGGCGGTGTCTTCGGCAGCTTCTGGGCTGGCAGATGGTCATTACTTGGCGGGTTTTCGACCCAATCATTTGGAATTGTCCCCGCCATCCGAAAGCGCCATGCGTTTTGAAGCAAATTTGACTGTGACAGAAATTACCGGCTCCGAAACCTTTGTGCATTTGGAGTACAAAGGCGCCCGCTGGGTTGGCTTGGTGCACGGCGTACAGGACCTGACGTTGGGGCAACAGATAAACGTCTATCTGGACCCGTCACATGTCTACCTTTTTGCGAAAGACGGCCAACTCGTGTCGGCCGCACCTTATGCGGAGGCCGCGTAATGGCGAAGATTACACTGGATAACCTGGCGCATTCATACCTTAAGGCGCCAACGTCAGAAGACGATTTTGCTCTGAAGGAATTGAACCACGATTGGGTGGACGGCGAAGCCTATGCGTTGTTGGGTGCCTCTGGTTGCGGAAAATCTACGCTGTTGAACATCATCTCGGGACTTTTGCATCCAAGCCAAGGCCGGATTTTGTTTAACGACAAAGACGTAACGCACGCCCCGACAGCAGAGCGGAACATTGCACAAGTCTTTCAGTTTCCCGTCGTCTACGACACGATGACGGTGCACGATAATTTGGCCTTTCCGCTGCGCAATCGGGGTGCAGATGCGACCTATGTTGCTGAGCGGGTTCAAAAAATTGCCAAGATGATCGGTATGGAGGCAGAGCTGAACCGCAAAGCACGGGGATTGACGGCGGACGCGAAACAAAAAATTTCACTCGGGCGCGGGATGGTGCGCGAGGATGTGAACGCGCTTTTGTTTGATGAGCCGTTGACTGTGATCGACCCGCATATGAAGTGGGAATTGCGCACGCAGCTGAAATCATTGCACCACGAATTCGGTCATACGATGATCTACGTGACCCACGACCAGACCGAAGCGTTGACCTTTGCAGACAAGGTGGTGGTTATGTACGATGGGCGTGTCGTTCAAATCGGAACACCACAAGAGCTGTTTGAGCGACCCGCGCATACCTTCGTGGGGTACTTTATCGGATCGCCGGGGATGAACCTCTTTGATGCTGAAATTACCGGGACGACGGCAGGCATTGCAGGAACGCAAGTGCAACTGGGTGCGGGCTATGGGCCTACCTCCGGTAAAACGCAGGTTGGTGTGCGACCTGAATTTATCAAGCTGACAGATGACCCATCCGGGCTGGCCGCGCGCGTCACCCGTGTAGAGGACGTGGGGCGACATAAAATTGTTAGACTTGATGTAAATGGAAATGAAATCAGTGCGATCGCGGGTGAAGGTGATGTAATATCTGAGGGTGTCCAGCATATCACCTTGGACCCAAATGGTATCAATGTGTACGCCGATGACTGGCGCGTCGCACCACAAGGGGAAGCAGCCTGATGAACAAAACGGTCAATCAAAAGGCGTGGTTCCTGGTGCTGCCAGTTCTGGTTCTGGTTGCGTTTTCTGCGGTGATCCCGCTGATGACTGTGGTGAATTATTCGGTGCAGGATACCTTTGGGAACAACCAGTTTTTTTGGAATGGCATAGGGTGGTTTCAAGACCTGTTGCAGTCTGACCGCATGTGGTCGGCCCTGTGGCGTCAGCTGACATTTTCCGCAATCATCTTGCTGATCCAAATCCCCTTGGGCGTATTTATCGCGCTCAACATGCCAAAAGGGGGTTTTTGGGCGTCTTTCTGTTTGGTTTTCATGTCCTTGCCGCTGCTGATCCCATGGAACGTAGTTGGAACCATCTGGCAGGTGTTTGGCCGCGTCGATATTGGTCTGTTGGGCTATACGCTGGACAAGATCGGCATTTCTTACAACTACACACAGGACCCTTTAGCCGCGTGGATCACATTGATTGTCATGGATGTTTGGCATTGGACATCGTTGGTGGCTTTGTTGGCCTATGCTGGTTTGCAGTCTATTCCTGACGCCTATTACCAAGCGGCAAAGATCGACCAAGCCAGCCGGTGGAAGGTCTTTCGGTACATCGAGCTGCCCAAAATGGCGGGCGTTTTGATGATCGCGATCCTGCTGCGCTTTATGGACAGCTTTATGATTTACACCGAACCCTTTGTGGTAACCGGTGGGGGGCCGGGCAGTTCGACGACCTTCTTGTCGATTGACTTGGTCAAGATGGCGCTGGGTCAGTTCGACCTTGGTCCGGCGGCGGCGTTCTCGATCATGTATTTCCTTGTGATCCTTTTGATCTCTTGGGTGTTCTACACCGTCATGACGAACCTTGATAAACGGGATGGTGTGTGATGTCGGATACAACTGCGAAACCACGGCGTATCAATAAATCTGCTTTGATCATGGGGCTTTATCTGCTGTTCCTCATGTTGCCGATATATTGGTTGCTCAATATGAGCCTAAAGACGAACACGGAAATTTTGGGTTCATTCTCGTTGTGGCCGCAAACTTTCACGTTGGAGAACTATGCCAAGATTCTCACGGATGAAAGTTGGTACATTGGTTACATCAACTCGTTGATTTACGTGGTGATGAATACGGTGATCAGCCTAGCAGTTGCTTTGCCCGCCGCGTATGCGTTTTCGCGGTACAGCTTTATGGGGGACAAGCATTTATTCTTTTGGCTGCTCACCAACCGAATGGCGCCACCTGCTGTGTTCGCGTTGCCGTTCTTTCAGCTGTATTCAAGCGTCGGTTTGTTCGACACACATATCGCGGTGGCCCTTGCGCACTGCCTTTTCAACGTGCCGCTTGCGGTCTGGATCCTCGAAGGGTTCATGCGGGGCGTGCCAAAAGAGATAGACGAAACGGCCTATCTGGACGGCTATTCCTTCCCACGTTTCTTTGTTCAGATTTTCACACCGCTCATTGCTTCGGGCATTGGGGTGGCTGCGTTTTTCTGCTTCATGTTCTCGTGGGTGGAATTGCTGCTAAGCCGTACACTGACTACGGTTGACGCCAAGCCGATCGCTGCCATCATGACACGAACGCAAGGGGCGGCAGGCATTGACTGGGGGGTCTTGGCTGCTGCCGGTGTCTTGACGATCGTGCCTGGGGCTTTGGTGATCTATTTCGTGCGTAACTACATTGCCAAGGGCTTTGCCCTGGGGAGGGTGTGATGGCGCTGGTGAACCTTTATAGTGACGTATGGGTGGAGCCCGCGCATGTGGCTTCCGTTCAACGAGAGTACTCAAGCAAATATGTGCAATCTGACGTCGTGACGATGAATGACGGAAGAAAGTGCACCGTGCCTAACAAGATAGGAAAGGGTGCGTTTCCGGGCGATATGAAGTCTGTACCGGCGACGGACATGGATGTGGCAGCCGTCGTGGCAAAATTGAACGCGGGAGGTAAGTGACAATGGAATGGATGGCATGGACATGGCCGACGGCGATCTTCTTCATGATCATCGCAAGTTTGCTGGTCATCTTTACGATCCTTGCAATTAAATTCCCGGAGACGCCCCGCGTGGGCATCTTGCGGATTGAGACAACGCGGGGTGATCGTTTGTTTATCACGCTGTTGGGCTCGGCCTTTATCAACCTGATATGGCTGGGTCTTGAGGTGGCACCACAGCCTTATGCGCTGTTGGCCTGCCTTGCCTATGCCGTTGCGGTTTTCCGCTGGGTATAGTCAGGAAGACTGGTGTGTCCAAAACGCATTTGGGCACCCATACACAATAGTTCAAAAAAGTCTAAGGGAGGACACAAATGAACTTTTCACTAAGATCAACCACGGCCATGGGTGCCATGGTCGCGTCGCTCATCGCGATGCCGGCCTTTGCCGACATGGATGCAGCCATGGAGTTTCTCGACAATGAGATCGGTGGTTTGTCCGTACTGAGCCGCGCAGAGCAAGAAGCAGAAATGCAGTTCTTTGTCGAAGCGGCCCAGCCATATCAGGGCATGGAGATCAAAGTCGTCTCTGAGACGATCACCACCCATGAATATGAAAGCCAGGTGCTCGCACCTGCGTTCACGGCAATCACCGGCATTCAGGTCACACATGACCTGATCGGTGAAGGCGACGTGGTCGAAAAGCTGCAAACGCAAATGCAAACCGGCGAGAACATCTATGACGGCTACGTCAACGATTCCGACCTGATCGGCACGCACTGGCGCTACCAGCAGGTGCGTAACTTGACCGACTGGATGGCGGGCGAGGGCGCTTCTGTTACGTTGCCAACGCTTGATCTGGAAGACTTCATCGGTCTGAGCTTTACGACGGGTCCCGATGGCAAAATCTATCAGATGCCAACGCAGCAGTTCGCGAACCTCTATTGGTTCCGCTATGATTGGTTCAACGACGAAAAGAACAAGGCCGACTTTAAAGCGGCGTTTGGCTATGACCTCGGTGTTCCAGTAAACTGGTCTGCCTATGAGGACATCGCTGAGTTCTTCACAGGCCGTGACCTGTCGCATATGGGCGTTGAGGGCGAAGTCTTTGGCAACATGGACTACGGCAAGAAAGACCCGTCTTTGGGTTGGCGCTACACTGACGCGTGGATGTCCATGGCGGGCATGGGCGACGTCGGTGAACCAAACGGTCTGCCAGTCGATGAATGGGGCATTCGTGTAAACGAAAATTCCCAGCCAACCGGGTCCTGTGTGGCGCGTGGTGGTGCAACCAACTCACCTGCTGCTGTTTACGCTGTGAACAAAGCGATCGAGTGGCTGCAAAAGTACTCTCCACCAGCGGCTGCCGGTATGACATTCGGCGAAGCGGGTCCAATCCCGGCGCAAGGCAACGTGGCCCAGCAGATGTTCTGGTACACCGCCTTTACAGCCGCAACGGTTGAGCCCGGATTGCCCGTCATGAATGAAGATGGCACACCCAAGTGGCGGATGGCACCTAGCCCACACGGCGCATACTGGAAAGAAGGCCAGAAGATCGGCTACCAGGATGCGGGCTCTTGGACACTGATGAAATCCACGCCAGTGGATCGTGCACAGGCCGCATGGCTCTATGCGCAGTTCGTCACGTCCAAAACGGTTGACCTGAAGAAGTCTGACGTTGGTCTTACGTTCATTCGCGAGTCCACCATCGACAGCCAGCACTTCACGGATCGTGCGGATAAACTGGGTGGTCTGATCGAATTCTACCGCTCACCTGCACGTGTTGCGTGGTCGCCAACAGGCACCAACGTTCCGGACTACCCACGTCTGGCGCAGCTGTGGTGGCAGAACATCGGGGATGCGATGTCCGGTCAGAAAACGGCACAAGAAGCGTTGGATTCACTTTGTGAAGCCCAAGAAGCGGTTCTTGAGCGTCTTGAGCGTGCAGGGGTACAAGGCGATCTTGGCCCAGTCATGAACGAAGAACTGGGCGCAGAGCATTGGTTTGCACAGCCAGGCGCGCCGTTCCCAGCGCTTGAGAATGAAGATGAAGAGCCAATGACAGTCAGCTACGACGAGCTGATCAAATCCTGGCAGTAAGTCTTTGCTAAGATAACGAACCGGGGCGCATCTATTGCGCCCCGTTTTTTCGCGGGGCCTGCCCGCCAAACATTCAAGAATTCAGTCGAGGGACCCATGACCCATATTCTGGCCATTGATCAGGGCACCACATCGTCGCGTGCCATTCTTTTTGATGCGGATATGAACATCACCGCAAGCGCACAAGAAGAGTTCACGCAGCACTTTCCTGACAGCGGGTGGGTCGAACATGATCCGGGTGATTTGTGGTCGACCGTTGCGGGCACTTGCCGCGCCGCAATTGAGAAAGCGGGGCTAAAGCCCGACGACATTGCCGCAATTGGCATCACAAACCAGCGTGAAACCGTCGTGGTTTGGGACAAGAACACCGGCAAGCCTGTTTATAATGCAATCGTCTGGCAGGACCGCCGCACAGCAGACTATTGCCGCGCGTTGCGCGAAGCAGGTCATGATAAGATGATCACCGCCCGCACGGGCTTGCTGGCTGATCCATATTTCTCAGCCACCAAACTGAAATGGATACTCGATAATGTTGACGGCGCGCGCGATCGCGCCGCACGTGGAGAGTTGTTGTTTGGGACGGTTGATACCTTCCTGATTTGGAAACTGACGGGTGGGGCGTCCCACGTCACGGATGCGACGAATGCCGCACGCACGTCGTTGTATGACATTCACAAAGGACGGTGGAGCACGACCATCTGCGCGCTTTTCGATATTCCTCAAAACATGCTGCCCGACGTCAAAGACTGTGCTGCTGATTTTGGCATGGCGCGGTCTGATCTATTCGGGCGTGAGGTGCCCATTTTGGGCGTCGCAGGCGACCAGCAGGCTGCAACCATCGGGCAGGCGTGCTTTGAGCCGGGGATGCTAAAGTCGACCTATGGTACAGGATGTTTTGCACTTTTAAACACCGGTGAGACCGCGGTAACGTCTCATAACCGGCTTTTGACGACGATTGCCTACCAGTTTGATGGCAAGCCGACATATGCGCTCGAAGGATCTATTTTTGTCGCAGGTGCAGTGGTGCAGTGGCTGCGTGATGGGCTCAAGATCATCCGTGAGGCGGCAGAGACGCAACCCTTGGCTGAGCATGCAGATCCCAACCAAAATGTGATCCTTGTACCTGCATTCGTGGGGCTGGGTGCGCCTTACTGGAACGCGGAATGTCGTGGTGCTGTCTATGGTTTGACGCGGAACTCTGGACCGGAAGAATTTGCCAAGGCTGCGCTTGAAAGCGTCGGCTATCAGACGCGTGACCTGCTGGAAGCGATGACAGCCGATTGGCAGACGACCGGTGCGCGCGCGACACTGCGTGTTGATGGTGGGATGTCGGCCTCTGATTGGGCGATGCAATTTCTGTCTGATATCATTGGTGCTGCTGTTGATCGTCCTGAGGTCTTGGAAACAACAGCTTTGGGGGCTGCTTGGCTGGCGGGACAGCGCGCTGGCATCTATCCCGATCAGGCGGGATTTGCATCTGCTTGGGCGTTAGAGCGTACTTTTGCACCGCAGATGGAAAGCGAAATGCGTGACGAGAAATACGCCGCGTGGCGCCGGGCTGTTGATGCCACTTTAACGGTTTAGGGCCAAAGGCTGTGATCCCTTTCAGCTTTCGAACGGCAGCAGACATCAGGTTTGGTCGGGGCATTCGTGTCCAGGCACCTGAAGTATTAGGCCGCTTTGGGGCGCAGGTTGCCTTGGTTCGAGGCCGCTCGGTTCCTTGGGTCGATCAACTCTCGCGTGATCTGGTCGCAAACAAAGCTGAGGTGCATGAGGTTTTCTGCACCCAAGAACCTAGCCTGCCCATGGTTGAAACCGCATTGAATACGCTGCGCCCGTTGAATGTGGATGCAGTCGTTGCTGTCGGGGGTGGGGCAGTCATTGATTTGGGCAAAGCGATCGCTGCACTTTTGCCTGCGCAAGATCGCCCGATCGCCTATCTGGAAGGTGTGGGGGGCGGGCAACCGCTTGGTGCTGCACCTTTGCCATTTGTGGCGATCCCGACGACGTCCGGCACGGGGGCGGAGCTGACAAAAAACGCCGTCATCCTTGTGCCGGAGGCGGGTCGCAAAGTCAGCCTACGGGATGACCGCATGCTGCCGGATGTGGCGATTATCGATCCTGAATTAACGGACAACAGCCCGCGTGCGGTTACGCTGTCCTCTGGGTTGGATGCGATCACGCAGGTGATTGAGCCCTATCTGTGCAATAAATCCAATCCGATGACGGATGCCTTGTGCCATGATGCAATCCCAAAAGGGTTGGCCGCGATTAATCATCTGGCCCATGGCGAAAACGAGCAGGCCCGCGACGCGATTGCTTATACCAGCATGATCGGCGGGATGACTTTGGCTAATGCTGGGTTAGGTGCGGTTCATGGGTTGGCGGGGGTGATGGGGGGCAGGTTGCATGCGCCGCACGGGTTGATCTGTGGTCGCCTTCTGGGCCCGGTACTCCAAGCCAACACTGCAGCATTAGAAGCTGAGGGCATGGATACAGCGCGTTTTGACCAAGTTGCCGTGTGGATCGCGGACATGTTGGATTTGCCCATCCCGACTGCATTTGCGCAATTGCCGCTGCTGCTGGATCGGTGGAACGTTCCCAGATTGACGGAGTGGGTACCTGCTGGCACCGACCTTGAACAAATCGCAAATGAGGCAGCGACCAGCTCTTCAATGCGCGCAAATCCATGCGAACTGTCCCGTGAAACGCTGGTTGAGATCATAAAACAAGCGATTTAGGCACAAATTTCGTGCTATGCGTTGTATGCATTGCAGGGCGCGCAAAAACAGCATTGATATTTCGTTTCGTTTATGGTTGTTAGCGCTAACGATGGCTGGGGGCCACTTCGGGCGCTCAAAACCTGTATTTTGAGGAGGAACAGATGTCTCATACGGTTGGTATTAACGGCTTTGGTCGAATTGGGCGGGGCGTGCTGCGCGCTTTGGTGGAAAACAAGGTGGATGACGTCGAAGTCGTCGCGATCAATGACCTGTCCAGCCCGGAAACGCTGGCGCATCTATTGCGCTATGACAGTGTACACGGCCGGTTTATCGGTGATGTCGAAGTGTCGGGTGATATGCTGATTGTAAACGGCAAGCCGATTAAGGTGACGGCCTTGCGTGACCCTGCAGAGCTACCTTGGGCCGATGTTGATGTGGCGATGGAATGCACGGGCTTTTTTACTGCCCGCGACAAGGCCGCTGCACATTTGAAGAATGGCTCAAAGCGGGTGTTGATTTCAGCGCCTGGTGCCAATGCAGACCGCACGGTTGTCTTCGGGGTCAATGACAGTGACCTGACCAAAGACGATGTGATCGTATCTAACGCATCTTGCACGACAAACTGTCTTGCCCCTGTCGCGCATGTTCTGGACGAGCTTGTCGGGATCAAAACGGGGTATATGACCACTATTCACGCGTATACAGGCGATCAGCCGTCGCACGATTCAGCCCACAAAGACCCCTATCGTGGTCGGGCGGCAGCCGTATCAATGGTGCCGACGTCTACCGGTGCTGCCAAAGCGATTTCGCTTGTGTTGCCGCGTCTTGAAGGGCGTCTCGAAGGCTCAGCGGTGCGTGTTCCAACTGCAAATGTATCTTTGGTTGATCTGTGCATCGTACCTGAAAAGGCGACCACAAAAGACGAAATCAACGCCGCCATGAAGGCCGCAGCCGAAGGTCCCTTGAAGGGCGTGCTGGGGTACGAAGAAGACCCATTGGTATCGATCGACTTCAACCATGATCCACATTCCTCGACCTTTGCGCCCGCGCAAACCAGCGTCACCCAAGACGGTATGGTACGTGTGGTCAGCTGGTATGACAACGAATGGGGGTTCTCGAACCGCATGATCGATACGGGCCGCAAACTTGCGCAATTGGCAAAGACGTAAAGCTGGTTAGGCCAAGAACAGGCAACACGAGGAAACCTGTGACATGTCATTGAACGATACAATCGCCCGTGTAACGGACCGCATTATCGAACGCAGCGCAGGACCGCGCCGCGACTATCTTGGTCGCATGGAAGCTGCGCGCGTCAAAGGGCCTGCGCGGGCGCACCTTAGTTGCAGCGGCCAAGCGCATGCCTATGCAGGTGCCGGGCAAGATCAAGCGAAAATGGCGCATGAGACAGCGGGCAATTTGGGCATCGTGACGACGTACAATGACATGTTGTCCGCGCACCAACCCTTTGAACGGTATCCAAACTTGATCCGCGAAGCGGCCCGCGACGTTGGTGGTACAGCGCAGGTTGCAGGCGGCGTGCCTGCCATGTGCGACGGGGTCACCCAGGGTGAGCCGGGAATGGAGCTGAGCCTGTTTTCGCGTGATGTGATCGCCATGGCCACGGCCGTGGCGATGAGCCACAACACTTTTGATGCGGCTGTTTATCTAGGTGTGTGTGACAAGATCGTGCCGGGTTTGGTGATCGCGGCGCAAACCTTCGGGCACATTCCAACCGTATTTTTGCCTGCAGGCCCGATGACATCAGGCCTATCCAATGACGAAAAGAGCCAAGTGCGCCAAAAATTTGCTGCAGGCGAAGTGGGGCGCGAGGAATTGATGGCCGCCGAGATGGGCGCCTACCATGGGCCGGGCACCTGTACGTTTTACGGCACCGCCAATACCAACCAGATGCTGATGGAATTCATGGGCATGCATTTGCCTGGTACCAGTTTTGTCACGCCCAACACAGGTTTGCGGGATGCGCTGACTAAAGCAGGGGCGCAACGGGCGCTGGCGTTGTGTGACCTGGGCGACGCGTATTTGCCCGTCTGCGATGTGTTGACGGAAAAAGCCTTTGTGAATGGGATCGTTGGTTTAAACGCAACGGGGGGCTCCACCAATTTGCTCATTCACCTTGTTGCCATGGCGCGGGCAGGGGGGATTATCCTCGATTGGCAGGATTTTTCGGATATTTCCGAGGTGACGCCTTTGTTGGCGCGTGTTTATCCAAACGGTTTGGCGGATGTGAACCATTTCCATGCTGCGGGCGGCTTGGGCTATATGATCCACGAGCTGTTGGGCGCAGGCCTGTTGCACCCGGATACAAAAACTGTGGGTGGCGGCGGGCTTGAAACCTATACGCAAGAACCCAAGCTCAAAGATGGGGTGCTGATTTGGGAAGAGGGCACCACCAAAAGCCTCAACGAGAAAATCGTGCGCCCTGCGGCAAACCCGTTCCAATCGACAGGGGGGCTTAAGCGGCTCAAGGGTACTTTGGGGAACGCGGTCATGAAGGTGTCGGCAGTCAAGCCCGAGCATCAAATTGTCCAAGCGCCCGTGCGTGTCTTCCATGACCAAGGGTCCGTAAAAGATGCGTGCCGTGCAAGTGAGATCACCTCCGACACAGTTATCGTTGTCCGGTTTCAGGGGCCAAAAGCGAATGGGATGCCTGAACTGCACAGCCTTACGCCTTTGTTGAAAAACTTGCAGGCCAAAGGCATCAACGTGGCTTTGGTGACGGATGGGCGCATGTCGGGTGCGTCGGGTTCTGTGCCCGCTGCCATTCACGTCAGCCCCGAGGCCCTTGATGGCGGTGCCATAGCACAGCTGCAAGATGGCGATATTGTCCGGGTCGATGCCGTTGCTGGCAGTCTTGATATCCTCACGGAAGGTGTTCTAACCCGGGCCCATGCAACAGCGGATCTGTCCGGAAATGAGCATGGATTGGGCCGCGAGCTATTCGCAGGATTTAGGCAATCGGTCGGTACGGCTGATACCGGTGCCAGTGTATTCTAAGAACTAAGGGAACGATCAAATGACCCCACAAGACGCAAGTAAACGTGCCAGAGAGATCTGCGGCATGGCCCCGATTGTGCCGGTTTTGGTTGTGAAAGACGCGCGCCACGCCCGACCATTGGCCGAGGCGCTGGTTGCAGGGGGGCTGCCCGCTCTCGAAGTCACATTGCGCACGCCTGCCGCCCTTGATGTAATATCTGAGATGGCGAAAGTGCCCGGCGGCGTAGTGGGGGCAGGCACGCTTGTCACCCCCGATGATGTGCGCGCGGCCAAAGCGGCAGGTGCCACTTTTGGTGTTTCACCGGGTGCGACGGCTGCGTTAATGGATGCCTGCGAGGCCGAAGGGCTGCCATTGTTGGCAGGTGCGGCGACGGCAACCGAAGCGATGCGGCTATTGGAGCGCGGTTATGATATGCTCAAGTTTTTCCCGGCTGAGGCTTCGGGCGGCGCGCCCGCGCTGAAAGCCATCGGTGCGCCGTTGCCGCAAATCTCATTTTGCCCGACCGGTGGTGTGAGCCCTCAAAACGCGGCCAGCTATTTGTCTTTGCCTAATGTTGTCTGTGCTGGTGGCAGTTGGGTGGCCCCTTCGAACCTTGTCGAAAACGGCGATTGGGCAGGCATTGAAGCCTTGGCGAAGGATGCAGCAAGCCTGCCGCGCTAGCCGCGCGCATCGCAGGTAATAAGCCGCGGCTGTAAGGAGCCCTAAAGATGATATTATGTTGTGGCGAAGCCTTGATCGACATGATCCCGACACCTGTAGAGGGCGGCGGGTTTGGATTTGTACCCCATTCAGGTGGGGCTATTTTCAACACCGCCATTGCTTTAGGTCGGTTGGACGTGCCCACTGGGTTTCTGACCGGGCTCTCGAATGACTTGTTTGGTGCGCAGCTTGCCGCTGATCTGGCGGCAAGCCATGTTGATGCGCGTTTTGCTGTGCGCTCTGATCTGCCGAGCACCTTGGCTTTTGTGCAACTGGATGACGGTCATGCCACCTATACTTTTTATGACGAGAACACCGCCGGTCGCAGTCTGACGCCGGATCAAACCTTTGAGCTGCCTGCTGAAATAAATGCGATCTACCTCGGTGGCATTAGCCTCGCAGGGGAGCCGTGCGCCGATTTCTATGCGCAGATCGCGCTTCAGGAAACCGATGCGCGTGCCATTGTGATGGACCCAAACATCCGCCCTGGTTTTATTCAGGACGAAGCCCGCTACCGCGCGCGTTTGGATAAAATGATGGCGGCGACGGATGTCCTAAAAGTGTCGGACGTTGATCTGGATTGGATCATACCTGAGGATGCCAGTCTTGAAGACAAAGCCAGGGCTTTGTTATCCAAGGGCCCAAGCGTCGTCATTGTGACCCGTGGCAGCGATGGCGCTTCTGCGTTTACACGAGCGGGCGAACAGGTGGACGTCCCGGCGCAAAAAGCGACTGTGGTCGATACCGTGGGGGCAGGCGATACTTTTAACGCAGGCGTCCTGCAACACTTGCAAAAGCTCGGTCTTTTGCAAAAAAACCGTATTTCTGATATTTCCCCCGCTGATCTTGCCGGTGCTTTGGGCATGGGGGCTGCTGTTGCCAGCATCACCGTGTCGCGCGCTGGCGCAAACCCACCGTGGCTAAATGAACTGGCTTTGCCCGGTTAGGGATAGCACTGCACCTTGTCCTTTGTTACACGAACGGCCACCCCTTTTGATGCGCATCCTTCCATGCCACAACCAGAGTAAAGAGACCCGATGTCTGTAAATCACCCGTCCCAAATTACTGTCGCTGCGTTTTCGGATAGCATCCTGAGGCATTTGAAGCTGTCACTTGGCAAAGACCCAGAACATGCATCACTTTATGACTGGCGGATGTCCTTGTCGCTGGCCTTGCGCGACCATGTTGTGGACCCGTGGTTTGAAAGCACACGTAAGACATATGAGGCGCGCGGCAAGCGCGTGTATTACCTGTCGATGGAATTCCTGATCGGCCGTCTGGTCGAAGACGTGGCCGTGAACCTTGGCCTCGAAGAGATCGCCGAGCAAGCCATGGACGGACTGGGGCAAAGCTATGCTGAGGTGGTCGCCAACGAACCTGATGCGGCTTTGGGCAACGGCGGTTTGGGGCGTCTGGCTGCGTGTTTCATGGATTCGCTTTCGACCCTGGGGATCCCGGCCTACGGCTACGGTATCCGCTATGAACATGGGCTGTTTCAGCAGCATTTTGAGGATGGCGCACAGACCGAAACCGCCGAGACATGGTTGGCACAAAACCATGTTTGGGAATTTGAACGCCCCGAAGTGTCCTACCCGATCAGCTTTGGCGGGCATGTCACATCTGAGGATGGCAAAACGGTCTGGCATGCGGGCGAGACGGTGATGGCATCCGCTTATGACACGCCCGTTGTGGGCTGGCAGGGACGGTGGGCCAATACGCTGCGTCTTTGGGCGGCCAAACCCACCACGATCTTTGACCTCGAAAGCTTTAACCGGGGGGATTACATCGCCGCCAGCGCGCCTGAGGCTTTGGCGCGCACGATCAGCCGTGTGCTGTATCCCGATGACACCACCGATGTGGGCAAGGAACTGCGTCTTAAGCAGGAATACTTTTTCACCTCTGCTTCGTTGCAGGACTTATTGCGCCGCTTCCTGAGCGAAGGAGGGGATCTGCGGGAGCTTGAAAACCATGTGGCCATTCAGCTGAATGACACCCATCCCGCCATTGCTGGGCCGGAACTGGTGCGTTTGTTGATGGACGAGCATGGTTTTGAAGTGGCGCAAGCGATCAGCACTGCGCGGGGATGTTTGGCGTATACCAACCACACGCTGCTGCCAGAGGCGCTGGAGCGCTGGCCAGAAGACCTGTTCGCACGGGTTTTGCCGCGTCACCACCGGATCATCCAGCTTATCGAGGCTGCGCATTTTGCTACCGTCGGCGAAGGCGTCCGCATTCTTGAGCATGGCGAAGTAAAAATGGGCGAGCTTGCCTTTATCATGGCGCATCACGTGAATGGCGTGTCAGCTCTGCATTCTGAATTGGTCAAAGAAACGGTCTTTGCTGATTTGCATGCGGCCTATCCCGACCGGATCCTGAACCAGACCAATGGGATCACACCTCGTCGGTGGCTGTATTCGTGTAACCGTCCTTTGCGGGGCTTGATCAATGATACCATTGGCACGAACTGGCCTGATAATTTGGACCAGCTGTCAAACCTTGTCCCTTATACTGCGGACGCAGGCTTTTTGGACAAGTTCCAAGCGGCAAAGGATGCCAATAAGGTGCATTTGTCTAATTGGCTGATGGCGCGCAACGGGGTCAGCCTGGACCCGCAGGCGATGTATGATGTGCAGATCAAACGCTTGCATGAATACAAACGCCAGCTGATGAACCTGCTGGAAACTGTCGCTCTGTGGAATGATATCCGCGACAACCCCAACGGAAACTGGACGCCGCGGGTCAAGCTTTTTGGGGGGAAGGCAGCGCCGGGCTATGTGGTCGCGAAGGAAATCATTCACCTGATCAATGATGTGGCTAAAACCATCAACGCGGACCCGGTTACACGGGACTGTCTACAGATCGTTTATCCTGAAAACTACAACGTCTCGATGGCCGAAGTCTTGATCCCGGCCGCGGATCTGTCTGAACAAATCTCGACCGCGGGCAAAGAAGCGTCTGGCACTGGCAACATGAAGTTCGCCTTAAATGGCGCGCCGACGATCGGCACGCTGGATGGTGCAAACGTCGAAATCCGTGACTGTGTGGGGGCCGAGAATTTCTTTCTCTTTGGGCTGACAGCGGCAGAGGTTGTCGCCCGCCGGGCAGAGCCCGGATATGCCCGGTCCGCTATTGAAGCCAGCCCGCGCTTGATGCGCGTATTGAATCAGATCGCGTCAGGAGTGTTTTCAGGGAAAGACAAGGACCGCTTTGCTGGCTTGGTTGACGGGCTTTATAACCATGATTATTTCCTCGTCACCTGTGATTTCGATAGCTATTTCGCGGCACAACGTGATGTGGATGCGGCCTTCCAGGACCGTGCGTCCTGGACAAAAATGGCAGCCTTGAACACAGCGCGGGTGGGGTGGTTTTCTTCTGATCGTACGATCAGCGGCTATGCCAACGACATCTGGAAAGTCAAAAGCTTGACCGGTGCTGCAAAAACGAAACGTGACGTAGCTTAATACAAGGGGCTGCCCTGATGCCGATGAACAAACATGATGTCGACATGCTGGTGGCCGGACATCACAGCGACCCATTTTCAGTGCTGGGTCTGCATGACGAAGACGGCAAGCTTGCGCTGCGCGCCTATGTGCCCGATGCGCAGGCGATCACGGCGGTGGATGTCAAGACAGGGCGCAAAATCGTTGATCTGAAACCAGTTGACGATGCGCCGGGCTTTTTCGAAGGTATCGCGGCGCGACGTAAAAAGCGGTTTGCGTATCATTTGCAAGTCACGCAAGGGGATCACACATGGTCGGCAGATGACCCTTACCGGTTTGGCCCTGTCATGGGGGAATTGGACGAGCATCTGATCGGCGAGGGCGCGCACAGGCAACTGTGGAAAGTCTTGGGCGCGCATGTGATTGAACATGAAGGGGCAACCGGAACACATTTTGCTGTTTGGGCGCCCAATGCATCGCGCGTGTCCGTTGTTGGTAATTTCAATACGTGGGACGGGCGGCGTACCTTGATGCGTAGACGAGGCCAAACGGGTGTGTGGGAAACTTTTGTGCCTGACATCGGTCCGGGGGAGGCTTACAAATACGAATTGCTGGACGCGCAAGGTACGCTTTTGCCACAAAAGGCAGACCCCATCGGCTTTGGCGCAGAACATCCGCCGCAGACCGCGTCCGTGGTACGGGATCTTACGCAGTTTAATTGGGGTGACACACCTTGGATGACCAAACGCGCCGTGCGTCAACAAATTGACCAGCCGATCTCTATCTACGAGGTGCACCTGGGATCATGGCGCCGTGTGCCGGACGAAGGCAACCGCCCGTTAAGCTATCTGGAATTGGCGCAGGACTTGGTGGCATATGTCAAAGACCTTGGATTTACGCATGTCGAATTGATGCCAGTGTCTGAATTCCCCTTTGACGGGTCATGGGGATATCAGCCGGTGGGTTTGTTTGCACCCACGATCCGGCACGGCACCGCTGATGAGTTCCGCGCCTTGATCCAAGCCTGCCACGCCGCAGACATTGGCGTGATACTCGATTGGGTGCCGGGGCATTTCCCCGAAGACGCCCACGGCTTGAGCCAATTCGACGGCACACCGCTTTATGAACATGGCGACCGCAAAGAAGGGTTTCATCCTGATTGGAACACATTGGTGTTCAATTACGGCCGGGTCGAGGTTGAAAACTATCTGACAGCCAATGCACTTTATTGGCTGCAAGAGCATCATCTTGATGGGCTGCGTGTAGATGCTGTGGCCTCAATGCTGTACCGCGATTATTCACGCAAAGAGGGTGAATGGATACCGAACAAAGATGGCGGACGCGAAAACTACGAAGCCATCGGTTTTCTACAAAAGATGAACGTGGATGCCTACGGCGAAGTACCGGGCATCATGACGGTGGCCGAAGAATCGACCGCGTTTCCGGGCGTCAGCGCGCCGGTGGATGCGGGGGGGCTGGGGTTTGGCTTCAAATGGAATATGGGGTGGATGAACGACACGCTCAGCTATATGGCCGAGGACCCGATCAACCGGAAATACCATCATTCCAAAATGACCTTTGGGTTACACTACGCCTTCTCAGAAAACTTTATTCTGCCGCTAAGCCATGATGAGGTGGTACACGGCAAAGGGTCCCTGCTTGATAAAATGCCGGGCGAAGGGGGCGATAAATTCGCCAATCTGCGCGCCTACTATGGGTTCATGTGGGGGCATCCGGGCAAAAAGCTGCTGTTCATGGGGTGCGAATTTGCCCAAGGCATGGAATGGAACCACAACGCGAGCCTTGATTGGCATCTCTTGGACCATGATTTGCACAGCGGTATGCAGGCCTTGGTGCGCGATTTGAATGGCCTGTATCAATCGACGCCTGCGTTGTATCAACTTGATGCAAAACCGCAGGGTTTTGAATGGGTCGAGGAAAACGACGCAGACCGGTCTGTTTTTGTCTGGGTGCGGCGCGGGTCGCAGAATGCGGCTCCTGTTTTGGTCGTTTCAAACTTTACACCTGTAGCGCGCGACAACTTGCGCGTTGGCGTTCCGGAACCAGGTCGCTGGTCCGAGCGTTTAAATACGAATGCGGCATGTTATGGTGGTGATGGGCGCGGTAATCTTGGGGGGGTCAGCAGCGACGAGGTCGCAGCATCCGGGCGCGCGCATTCGATCACCATAGTGATACCACCACTGACGACAGTCTTTTTCGAGTTGGACCAAGACTGAACATCCGGCGCGCCGGATATAAAGAATACGGGGAGGATAACCAATGAATCGTGAATCACAGCGCCTTGCGCAACAGACCATGGCGTTTGTCTTGGCGGGGGGACGGGGCAGCAGGCTTTATGAGCTGACGGACCGGCGTGCAAAACCTGCGATGTATTTTGGTGGCAAAAGCCGGATTATCGACTTTCCTTTGTCCAACGCGGTAAACTCCGGCATCCGGCGGATTGGGGTGGCCACGCAATACAAAGCGCATTCACTCATTCGACACCTGCAGCGCGGTTGGAGCTTTTTCCGCGCGGAGCGCAATGAATCCTTGGATATTTTGCCCGCTTCGCAACAGCTAAACAATGAGAACTGGTACAAGGGCACAGCAGATGCTGTGGCCCAGAACAAAGACATCATTGAAGGCTACGGGCCTAAATACATAATTATTCTGGCCGGCGACCACATCTATAAACAGGATTACTCCGAAATGATCCGTCATCACGTGGACAGCGGTGCGGACGTGACGGTGGGCTGTATCGAAGTCCCGCGGATGGAGGCCACAGGCTTTGGCGTGATGAAGGTCGATACCGAAGATCGCATTCTGGATTTTGTCGAAAAACCCAAAGATCCGCCCGCCATGCCCGGAAGCCCGGATGAAGCATTGGCCAGCATGGGCATTTATGTGTTTGAGACGGAATACCTATTTAAGGTCATGGAAGAATGTGCAGCCCAAGAAGGGTACAATCATGATTTTGGCGGCGATGTGATCCCCAAGATCGTACGCGAAGGCAAGGCCGTGGCGCACCCCTTCAGCCGCTCTTGCGTTCGGACCGAAAACGAGGATGGTTCTTATTGGCGTGACGTAGGAACGATTGATGCTTTCTGGCAGGCAAATATTGATCTGACAGATTTTGAACCTGATCTTGACCTCTACGACACCGAATGGCCGATCTGGACCTATTCAGAACTGACGCCCCCGGCAAAATTCATCCATAACCAAGAAGGGCGGCGTGGACATGCTGTGTCTTCCATGGTGTCGGGGGGCTGTATTATTTCAGGTTCGCAACTGGATCGCTGCTTTTTGTTTACCGGGGTGCGGACGCATTCGTATTCCGAACTGAAGGGCGTCGTGGCCATGCCCTACGCTGAGATAAACCGCAACGCGCGGCTGACGAATGTGGTCGTTGACCGCGGTGTGGTTATCCCGCAGGGTTTGGTCGTGGGCGAAGACCCGGAGTTGGATGCCAAACGGTTCCGCCGGACGGAAAATGGTATCTGCCTGATTACCCAGCCCATGATTGATAACTTGGAAGGCTAGCGTGAACGTACTCTTTGTCGCCTCTGAATGCGCGCCTTTTGTTAAAACGGGTGGCCTTGCCGATGTGATTGGCGCGGTGCCCAAATCTCTTGCTGCAAATGGTGTTGCAGCGCGCGTATTGATGCCGTGCTATCCTGCGCTGAAAGAGCTCGCGCAGCGCGGCACAGTGGTTTGGCAAAGCGATAGCCTGCACGGTCATGAAGCCTGCGTCGTGGCGGTACAAGATCAGGGAATTGATCTTTTGCTGTTGGATGCACCGCATCTGTTTGACCGTGAAGGCAATATCTACCTTGATGCAGATGGCATGGATTGGGCGGACAATGCGCTGCGGTTCGGCGCACTTTCTTTTGTTGGCGCAGAATTGGCGGCAGCGGGAATAGATGGATGGAAGCCCGATGTTGTGCATGCTCATGATTGGCAAGCCGGTCTTGTACCCGCTTATTTGCGGCAAATGCGGGGGCATACGCCACCGTGCGTTTTGACCATTCACAACATCGCTTTTCAAGGCGTCTTTGGGCGCGAGATGATGGGCCCACTGGGCCTTGATGATGCCCTGTTTACGATGGATGGTTTGGAATATTACGGCAACATCGGGTTTTTGAAAGCGGGTGTGGCCTATGCAGATAAAATCACAACTGTCAGCCCAACCTATGCACAAGAAATTCTGCAGCCCGAGTTTGGCATGGGGCTCGAAGGGTTGCTGTCCGCGCGTCAAGGCGACTTGCATGGTATTCTGAACGGCATTGATCTGGACGTGTGGGACCCGGAACAGGATGCCCATTTGGCGACCACCTACACAGCGCGCACACTCAAGAAAAAAGCACAAAACCGCGAAGCTCTTTTGACCCGCTTTGGGCTGACTGCGGCCGACGACGCACCGGTGTTTTGTGTTGTGAGCCGATTGACCGCACAAAAAGGGATCGACCTTTTGCTCGAGGTGCTCCCGCGGCTTGTGGCACAGGGCGCACGTCTGGCCGTCTTGGGCAGTGGTGACAAAACCTTCGAGGCTGAATTTGTTGCAGCGGCGCATCGATATCCCGGTGCCGTTGGCGTCGTGATTGGCTATGACGAGCCGCTATCACATTTAATGCAGGGTGGCAGTGATGCCATACTTATTCCTTCTCGTTTTGAGCCTTGCGGGTTGACCCAACTTTATGGTCTTCGATACGGCACAATTCCGGTGGTGGCGCGCACAGGCGGGTTGGCGGATACGGTGATTGACGCCAATGATGCCGCGCGCGTGGCAGACTGCGCAACCGGCGTGCAGTTTGTGCCAGTCACAAGCGCAGCCCTTGGCCATGCGATTGAACGGACGTGTGATTTGTACCGTGACACGAAGGCATGGGCAGGCATGGTGCGCCGCGCGATGCGCCACCCCGTGGGGTGGGACGTATCCTCTGTCGCGTATCATGCGATCTACAGCGCGCTGACGGACCGGTAACATCACATGCAGTTTTCTGTTTCAGAAGGTAGCCCGGCGCATATGGGCGCGCATGCGGACGACGATGGTGTAAACTTTGCCGTGTTTTCCGCCCATGCTACCAAAATTGAAGTGTGTTTATTCACGCCCGACGGCGCGACCGAGACCGCGCGTATACCTCTTCCGGAGCGGACGGGCGATATCTGGCATGGGTATGTGCAGGGGCTGAAAGCGGGGGCGGTCTATGGCTACCGTGCCCATGGGACCTATGCACCTGAGCAGGGGCATCGATTCAACCCGCACAAGCTGTTGCTTGATCCCTATACGCGTGAACTGTGCGGTGCGTTTTCAAACCATCCGTCCACTTTGGGGTATATTGAAAAGGCAGCTGATCTAGATCTGTCATTTGACGCACGGGATTCCGCCCCATATGTCGCCAAGTCTGTCGTGTCGGACCCTAATATGTTTCCAACCGGCCAGATGCGTCTCGAAACACCATGGATGGATACGCTGATCTATGAAGCGCATGTCAAAGGACTGACCGCGCAAAGATTGGATATCGCAGCGGGCCTGCGCGGTACGTATGACGGGTTAGCGTCGGGCGCAATGATCGATCATTTGCACCGCTTGGGTGTCACTGCGATCGAATTGTTGCCGGTGCACAGCTTTTTGAACGATGGCTTCTTGCTGAAAAAAGGACTGACAAACTACTGGGGGTATAACACCATCGGTTTTATGACGCCCGAGCCGCGCTACTTTGGCCCTGCGGGGATCGCCGGGTTCCGCGCAATGGTGCAGCGGTTTCATGATGCCGGGATCGAAGTCATTCTGGATGTGGTTTACAACCATACCGCCGAAGGCGACCACCGCGGCCCAACGCTAAGCTTTCGGGGCTTGGACAACGCATCCTATTACCGGCTTTTGCAGGGGCAGTCCCGCTACTACGTGAATGATACCGGCACCGGCAACACCGTGAATGTGGCCAACCCGAATGTGCTGCGTCTGGTCATGGACAGTCTGCGGTTCTGGGTCGACTGCATGGGCATAGATGGCTTTCGTTTTGATCTGGCCACGACACTAGGTCGCGAAGATCATGGCTTTGATGCGCGCGGCGGCTTTTTTGATGCTTTGCGCCAAGACCCGATACTGGCCGGTGTGAAACTGATTGCCGAACCTTGGGATATCGGCCCCGGTGGCTACCGCTTGGGGGGCTTCACGCCCGAGTTTGCGGAATGGAATGACGCTTACCGCGACGCCGTGCGACGGTTCTGGCGAGGGGATGCGCATGGCGCGCAGGATTTAGGTGCGCGCCTTTTGGGATCGGCGGGCGAATTTGACCGGGCAGGGCGGCGCGCATGGTCGTCTGTGAACTTTTTAGCGGCCCACGATGGGTTCACGCTGGCTGACATGACAGCCTATAACAAACGCCATAACGAAGCGAACCAGGAGCAAAACCAAGACGGGCACAATTCGAATTACTCTGACAATTGCGGGGTCGAAGGTCCGACAGATGACCCAAAGATACTGGCCCGGCGCACCCGTCGCCAACGCAATATGCTGGCCACGTTGTTTTTGTCACAAGGCACGCCGATGATATTAGCGGGTGACGAGATCGCACATTCGCAGGCCGGCAACAACAACGCCTACTGTCAAGACAACCCCATCGCTTGGATCGATTGGGACAAAGGCGATGATGATCTTTGTGCCTTTGTCGAAGCATTGTCGTGCTTTCGTCGCGCGCATCCCGCTGTGCGTCAAACGCGGTTTTTGCATGGGAGCACACGAGCCTGTGACGGCCTGCCCGACGTTGAATGGCTCGATTTTGCTGGGATGCCATTGAACTGGCGCGACCCGTCGCTACCGCAGCTTTGCGTGCTGTATCGCGGCAGTGCCGAGGCCCCAAATCATGCTGACATCGATGATACTGTGCTGGTTGTCATCAACCGAAGCCCTGAAGCCGCGCAAGTCGTATTGCCTGCAGCGCCAAAGGGGTATGGGTGGGATGTATCGATTGATACCGCTGCCAAATCCCAAGCCGTACGACGTGCAGGAACAGCCGTGGATTTGGATGCGGAGCAGGTCTTGGCGCTGACGCTTGGTCCGGTGAACTAGTCGTGCAAAACGCGGATCAGGCCCTCAACCGGCTCGCCGATTTGGCGGGCGTGTTTGCCGATTTTAAAGATATGCAAGGGGTCACGCACAGGGCGTCTGCTGACACGCAACGTGCATTGTTGCGCGCGCTTGGCTACGAGGTCGCCACAGCAGCCGAGGTTGCCGATACGCTTGCCGAAACGAAAGAAGCCCAAAATCGCGCCTATACGGACGCCGACATTGTGTTGGTCGCGGGGGTGGCCACATCCGTGTCCATGAAACAGGGCGTCGATTGGGCCATACTGCCTGACGCGGGCACGCAAACCCTTGCGGAAGGTATCAGCGATGGCGCAGCCTTGGTGCCTGCTTTGCCCATTGGTTTTTATAAACTGTTCATGCGGGGGGCTGAGGGCGAACAAACCGCTTTTGTGATTGCCGCTCCCGCATCCGCACCCCTTTTGCGGGACGCCACAGGGCAGGCGGCGACTTGGGGTGTGGTTGCAGCCCTCTACGGGCTGCGTGGCTCACCGTCCAAAGCCTTTGGGGATTACAGCGATCTGGGTCACCTTGCGGCAACGCTTGGTACGCAGGGGGCAGGGTTTCTTGGGGTTAATCCGGTGCACGCGCTGGGATGGGCCGCAACAGATACCATCAGCCCCTATTCGCCCACACATCGTGGGTTTTTGAACACGGATCATATTTCGGTCTTGGGTAAACTGACCGAAAATGACGGCGATCTTCTGGAGTATTATGCCTATCGAGGACAGCACCGCCCTTTGCTAAGGCAAGCGTATGCGCGCTTTCAATCACATAGCAGTACGGCCGATCGCGATGCTTATGCTGCGTTTGTGGCACTTGGCGGCGATGCATTGGACAGATTTGCGGCGTTCGAAGCACTAAGCGAAACGCATGGGCCCGACTGGCGGCAATGGCCAAGTGCACTTCAACAGGGGCCCGCTCCTTCGATTACCATGAACCCGCAAGCGTGTGATTTTCACCGGTGGCTGCAGTGGCAGGCCGATACGCAGCTTGGTGCGGCGCAGGACGCGGCGATCTCATCGGGTATGGCGCTGGGGTTGTATCTTGATCTTGCGGTTGGCGCACGTTTGGGGGGCGCAGAAAGCTGGGGGTCGCCGTCTACCGCGCAGGGCGTGTCGCTGGGCGCGCCACCAGATCAGCTAAGCCCGGCGGGACAGAACTGGCAACTGGCGGCACTGTCGCCTCACAAGTTGCGCGCCACAGGCTATAAAGACTTCCGTGATACTCTGCGCTACGCTTTGCGCCACTGCGGATTGTTTCGAATTGACCATGCATTGGGTTTGAACCGCAGCTTTTGGCTGCCAGAAGACGGCAGCCCGGGCGGGTACATCAGGCAGCCATTCCGGACGTTGATGGCCATCATCGCGGTTGAGGCGCATTTGTCAGGCACAGTTATTGTTGGCGAAGATCTTGGCCTTGTTCCCCAAGGCTTTCGGGAAACGATGATGCAGCAGGGGCTTTATAGCTATAGCGTGTTGCAATACGAAAAAGACAGCAACGGCCGCTTTTTGCCTCTGGACCGCTTACGTGCGCAATCGTTGGCATGCTTTGGGACACATGACACGCCCACATTCAAAGGCTATTGGTCAGGTAGTGATATCGACTGGTGGCATGATCTTGCGTGGATCGACAAAGGCGACCGCACCAAGCTGCGCGCCGCACGTACCCGCGAGAAAAAACAATTAAGCCGGGCCTATAACCTGACATCCGCTGATGCAGATCAAGCATCGGAGCTGCGCGACAAAATGCACGCGCAACTGGCGCAGGCGCCTTCGGCCTTGGTCGCAGTGCAGCTGGACGATCTGCTCGATGTCACGCAGGCGCAGAACTTGCCCGGCACGATAGATCAGCATCCCAACTGGCGCAGACGCGCGCCGTTGACTATACCACAAATCGCCCAAAGCGCCGCACTGGCGCAAACGGCAAAGATCATGGCCCACGCGGGCCGTACCAAAAAGACGCGAAAGGACAGCCAATGACCACATTGACCATTTCCAAAGGACCGTTCGAAGGGCAAAAACCGGGCACATCAGGTCTGCGTAAAAAGACCCGCGTCTTCATGGAACCCGGCTATCTGGAATGCTTCGTGCAATCGACGTTCAATGCGATCGGTGGTGTGGCGGGCAAGACCTTTGTTGTGGGTGGCGATGGGCGGTTTTTTAATAGAGACGCGATTCAAACGATCCTGAAGATGGCTGCAGCCAATGGTGCGCGCAAGGTCATTGTCGGGCAGGGTGGATTGTTGTCTACACCGGCCGTGTCACACCTTATCCGCAAGCGCGGCACGGATGGAGGGCTGGTGCTTTCTGCAAGTCATAACCCCGGCGGTATCGACGAAGACTTTGGCATTAAATACAATATTTCCAACGGTGGCCCCGCGCCGGAAAACATTACCGCCAAGCTTTTTGAACAAACACAAACCATCACGGAGTATCATATCTCCGATGCGGCAGATCTGGATTTATCCCAGCAGGGCACGCATACCCTCGATGGGCTAGAAGTTGAAGTAACTGACCCGGTGGCTGAATACGCAGACCTGATGGAAAGCTTGTTCGATTTTGACAAAATCCGCGCGCTTTTTGTATCGGGTTTTACGCTGCGTTTCGATGCCATGCATGCGATCACGGGGCCTTATGCCCGCACCATCATCGAAGACAAACTCGGCGCGGCTGCGGGGTCCGTCATTAACGCGGTGCCTAGCGAAGACTTTGGCGGTGGCCATCCAGACCCAAACCCCGTCTGGGCCAAAACGCTTATGGACGAGATGATGTCAGACGCCGCGCCTGATTTTGGGGCCGCCTCAGATGGGGACGGTGACCGTAACATGATCGTAGGGCGCGGGGCCTATGTGACCCCGTCGGATAGCCTCGCGGTGCTGGCTGCGAATGCGCATTTGGCGCCTGCATACAAAGCGGGGCTTGCTGGAGTGGCGCGTTCAATGCCGACAAGTGCGGCCTGTGACCGTGTTGCGGAAAAGCTTGGAATAGGTTGTTTTGAAACGCCCACGGGGTGGAAGTTCTTTGGCAATTTGCTGGATGCGGGCAAAGTCACCCTGTGCGGGGAAGAGAGTGCCGGTACGGGATCAGACCATGTGCGTGAAAAAGACGGCCTGTGGGCTGTGCTGTTGTGGCTGAACATTTTGGCTGAACGCAAAGTGTCTGTGGGGGATATTCTGACCGACCACTGGGCGACTTTCGGGCGAAACTACTATTCGCGCCACGACTATGAGGCGGTACCGACGGAAGCTGCAAACGCGTTGATGTCTGCGCTTGAGGCGCAGCTATCAGATTTGCCGGGCAGCACATGGGCAGGGCAAACGGTAGAAGCGGCTGATAGTTTTTCCTATCACGATCCGGTTGATGGATCTGTAAGCCACAATCAAGGTTTGCGGATAAACTTTGCAGGTGGTGGTCGTGCCGTGCTGCGTTTGTCTGGCACGGGGACGCAAGGTGCCACGTTGCGGGTCTATCTGGAACAATACACCGACGCTTTGGGGGATCACACATTGTCTGCCGAAGAGGCATTGGAACAAGTGCGCGATGCCGTCGTAAGCATGACAGATCTTGCAACGCATATTGGGCGCACAGACCCTGACGTAAAGACATAAGTCTCGTATTTCGCTGCAGCGCAGAATCGCACAGTGCTGATGTGTGCCACCATGTGGTCTGTGCAGGTGCATTAGGCGCAATTAGCCTTAATTTTGTTCCTGGTGAGATCAATTTTTAAGCAATTTGCGCAATTTGCGCCCATTTTAGTGGCAGGTATGCAGGGTGGCTGTTTCAAAATTCACCAATGCTTTACTGATCCGGTGGATTAGCCAAGCTGACCCCCACGCTACGAGATCACTGTGATCTGTGGTGAAGCGTGCGGCGGCGTCAAGATTGGACATCGGTCAGCCACCGCACTCAACGCAACTTAGGAAAGTTGCGGGGGACACCCTAGCCTGCGTTTGTGCGGATTGGCAAGGTAAGGCCCCCGTGGCTGGGGACACGATTACAATGAACCTTCTTAAATCCACACTCGCCGCGACGGCAGCGACCTGCGCTTTGGCAGCTCCGCTGATGGCGGAAGAGACGATCAAAATTGGTGTGCTGCACTCTTTGTCGGGCACGATGGCTATTTCTGAAACAACGCTTAAAGACACGATGCTTTTGCTGATTGAGCAGCAAAACGCCAAAGGCGGTGTCTTGGGTAAACAGCTTGAAGCCGTCGTGGTTGACCCTGCGTCCGACTGGCCGCTGTTTGCTGAAAAAGCACGTGAATTGCTGACCGTCAGCGAAGTCGATGTGATCTTCGGCTCGTGGACTTCCGTTTCGCGTAAATCAGCGTTGCCTGTTCTGGAAGAACTTAACGGCTTGATGTTCTACCCCGTTCAGTACGAGGGCGAGGAAAGCTCAAAAAATGTGTTTTACACAGGCGCCGCCCCGAACCAACAAGCGATCCCTGCAACGGATTACTTCTTGGAAGAGCTTGAAGTTGAGAAATTCGCATTGCTGGGCACAGACTACGTTTACCCACGGACAACAAACAACATTCTCGAAGCATATCTACAGGACAAGGGCATCCCTGCCGAAGATATCTTTGTGAACTATACGCCTTTCGGTCACTCTGATTGGTCCAAAATTGTCTCTGACGTTGTGGCACTGGGCGCAGATGGTAAAAAGGTTGGTGTGATCTCAACCATCAACGGTGACGCGAATATCGGGTTCTATAAAGAGCTGGCAGCGGCTGGTATTTCTGCTGACGATATCCCAGTGGTTGCCTTCTCCGTCGGTGAAGAAGAACTGTCTGGCTTGGACACGTCCAACTTGGTTGGTCATTTGGCGGCATGGAATTACTTCCAATCTGCCGAATCTGACGCAAACACCGATTTCATCGACGCGTGGAAAGCGAAAATGGGCGACGAGCGCGTCACAAACGACCCAATGGAGGCCCACTATATCGGCTTCAACATGTGGGTGAACGCCGTTGAAGCGGCTGGCACCACAGATGTGGATGCAGTCCGCGAAGCGATGTATGGTCAGGAATTCCCAAACCTCACCGGCGGTATGGCGAAAATGTTGCCTAACCACCACTTGGCCAAGCCGGTCTTGATCGGTGAAATCCAAGACGATGGTCAATTCGACATCATCTCCCAAACCGAAGAAGTACCAGGCGACGCGTGGACAGACTTCTTGCCAGAATCCAAAGTGCTGGTTTCCGACTGGCAGAAACTGGGCTGCGGCATGTTCAACTCTGAGACCAACACCTGCGTTCAGATCAAGTCGAACTACTAAAGAAAAATCCAAACGCGCCGGGTTCATCTCGGCGCGTTTGACCCGGGGGTAGGGGCCATTTTAATGTCATTTCACACGTATTTGCTGCGCTTTGTCTGCGCTTTCTTGTTGTGTCTGGCTGCACCTGTAGGCGCCCAAACACTGCAAGACGTACTGGCGGTACATCAACCCGCTGTGGAACGTGCCTCTCGTAAAACCATAGATCCGGTCATCGAAGACCTTGTGGGCAGCGGGCTACCTCAGGTGCCTGCGTTCTTGCAAAGCTGGCAAGAGAAAAATGTCTGGATGCGCAAAGATGACAAAGCGTTTTTCTATGCCACCGAGAATGACGACAAGTCCTTTACCTTAACCGATCTAGACACGGGCGAGAGCGTCGGTCGCGTTGAAAAAAAGTCTATCAAGCAGCTTAAACCCAATTCAGGCGTGCGGTCTGTGATCGCTGTGGCACTTGTGCAATTTCAACTGTCTGACCCTGATCCGGAACGGCGCGCGGCGGCTTTGCAAGCGATCGAACGAGACCCAGAAGCGTCCCAGCTTGAACCGCTGTCGAAATCTCTGGCATCAGAACAAGACCCCGGCTTGAGAGCGCGCAAAGAAACACTTGTCCGTCTTTTGACCGCGCGGTTTGGCGAATCCTCTGCGGCGCGCGTAACTGCGATTGAGGCACTGTCCGGTAGTTTGAGTGTAGAAACCCGCGCAGCGCTCAATCCGATCCTATCAACCCGCCGCGCCGTTTTTGAAACGCAGCCAGAGGGTGAAAACATAGCCATCCGCTTACAGCCCGGCGAGGATGAATTCAGTGTGGACGAAGCCTACACCATGTTGGTTGAGGCTAGTTTCGCGCCCCCCTTGGTGACGCGCGATTTGCGGGATGCAGCGCTTGTTGCCAATATAAGCGATGGGCAAATTGGGCCGTTCGCTGTCGAGACGCTGAACACAGAAGAGGCGCGCGATGCCGCCTATGACGCGCTGGCTGCAGCGGGCACTGTTCCTGCGCGCCTGACCCAAGAACAACAACTGGCTGCTTTGGGCGACCATCTATTTTACGACCTGTATTCGGAACGCGACGCAGAGGTGACTGCCGCTGCCGAGACTGCGCTTGGCACGATTGAACAGCGGGTGGGCGTCTATCAGACGCTTGATTTGTTGTTGGATGGTGTGTCTTTAGCATCCATCTACTTTTTGGCGGCGATTGGCCTGGCCATCACATTTGGCGTGATGCGCGTGATCAACATGGCGCATGGCGAATTTATCATGATGGGCGCTTATACGGGCTATGTGGTGCAACTGTTCATCACCGATTACACGTGGTCACTGATTGTTGCGCTACCGATGGCTTTTGCCGTGACGTTTGCAGCAGGGGTGGCGATGGAACGCTTGGTCATTCGGCACCTGTACAAGCGTCCGCTTGAGACATTGTTGGCGACTTTTGGTATCTCTATCGCGTTACAACAATTGGCTAAAAACATCTTTGGCACCCAAGCGCGCCCGCTGACAGCCCCTGATTGGCTGGATGGGGCGTGGGCAATGAATGACGTTGTATCGATCAGCTACATCCGCATTGCGATTTTCGTGCTGGGCGTGGCGTTCTTGATCTTGTTGCTCTTTATCCTGAACCGGACGCGTTTGGGGCTTGAAGTGCGCGCTGTGACGCAAAACCCAAAGATGGCGGCTTCCATGGGGATCAATCCTGCCAAGATCAACATGCTGACATTTGGCCTTGGTTCGGGGATTGCGGGGATCGCAGGGGTTGCCATCGGGCTGTATGCCAAGGTCACATCTGAACTTGGGTCTGATTACATCGTGCAAAGCTTCATGACTGTCGTTGTGGGTGGGGTGGGCAACATCTGGGGCACCTTGCTGGGGGCCACGATGATCGGCAACCTGCAAAAGGTGATCGAGTGGTTCAACCCGTCAAACACGCTGGCCGCGCAGACCTATATGATCTTGTTTATTATCCTCTTTATCCAATTCAGGCCGCGCGGGATCATCGCGCTCAAGGGCCGCGCGGCAGGAGACTGACCTATGGCCTCTGTTGACACATCTGCCCCAGCAGCACCGCGCCGTCCCTTTGTGGCACGTCATCCCTCTGTGTTGATCTTTTTGCTGTGCTTGGCAGTCTTTACGCTGGCGGTCACCCTGCTGAGCGAGGCGACAGGTACCGGCTTCCTTTCGACGTCTTTCGTCAAGACATTGGGCAAGACGCTGTGCCTGTGCCTGGTGGCCTTGGCGATGGATCTGGTTTGGGGGTACTGCGGTATCCTTAGCCTTGGGCATTTCGCGTTCTTTGGGTTGGGCGGCTATATGATCGGCATGTGGCTGATGTACGAGCGCACCAAAGACATTGTGACCGTTTCCATGGAAAACGCAGCGCTGCCCCCGACACCGATCGAAGTCCGCGAGGCGATTGGCACACAGATCTTTGGTGTTGTGGGCGGCTCGGATATTCCTGCGGTCTGGTATTTTGCCGATAGCTTGTTTGCGCAACTGGCGCTGGTGGTGATCGTACCAGGGTTTTTGGCTTTGGTCTTTGGCTGGCTCGCGTTTCGTAGCCGGGTAACGGGTGTTTATCTGTCAATCTTGACGCAGGCGATGACGTTGGCTTTGGCGCTGCATCTATTCCAAAACGACAGTGGCTTGCGCGGCAACAACGGTCTGTCAGGTCTGCAGAACATTCCCGGCGCAGGCGATATTTCGCAGGCGACGATCTCGATCTGGTTTTTCTGGGCGTCTGCTGCGGCGCTTGGACTGGGCTATGTCCTTTGTGCTTGGGTGGTCTCGGGCAAGTTCGGCTCGGTGCTGCGGGGTATCCGCGACGATGAGGCACGCGTGCGCTTTTTGGGCTACGACGTCGAAGGCTACAAATTGGTGGTCTTTACCGGCACAGCGATCATCGCGGCCATTGCGGGGGCGCTGTATTATCCACAAGCGGGTATCATCAACCCTGCCGAGATTGCACCTATCGCGTCGATCTATCTGGCGGTCTGGGTCGCCATCGGAGGGCGCGGCAGGCTTTATGGTGCGGTGATCGGGGCGGCATTTGTGTCTTTGCTGTCCAGTTGGTTCACAGGCGGCGGGGCGCCGGATGTGAACCTTGGTTTTTACGTCATTCAATGGACAGATTGGTGGTTGGTATTGCTGGGGCTTTCTTTTGTCTTGGTGACGCTTTTTGCCCCGAAAGGAATTGGTGGCCTGATTGATTATGTGGTGCGCAAAAAATGAACAGTTCCACCTTACTAGAAGTCTCTGGCGTGTCGGTGTCCTTTGATGGGTTCAAGGCGATCAACAATCTGAGTTTTCAAATTGGTCCGGCCGAAATGCGTGCGATCATTGGGCCTAACGGGGCAGGCAAGACAACCTTTATGGATATTGTCACCGGCAAAACCCGCCCTGACGAGGGTGCGGTGATCTGGGGCGATAAAAACCGATCCTTGCTCAAGATGTCAGAAAGCCAGATTGCGCGGGCGGGTGTGGGGCGCAAGTTCCAGCGCCCGACTGTATTTGAGGCACAAACTGTGCGTGAAAATCTGGCCATGGCGCTGAAAAACAAGCGCGGCCCCTTTGACGTATTGTTATACAAGAAAACCCGCAAGGGGGCACAAGCCATTGAAAAGCTTGCCGAAGAGATTGGTCTGCTAGACGCATTGCCCCGCATCGCAGGAGAGCTGAGCCACGGACAAAAGCAATGGTTAGAGATCGGTATGCTACTTGCCCAAGACCCACGTTTGTTGTTGGTCGATGAACCGGCTGCGGGCATGACAGCCGCTGAACGGGACCATACGACTGACATTCTGGTTGAGGCTGCAAAAACCCGCGCGGTAGTTGTTGTGGAGCATGACATGGAGTTTGTGCGGCGCTTGAATTGCAAGGTCACGGTGCTGCATGAAGGGTCGGTTTTGGCCGAGGGATCGCTCGATCACGTGACACAAAACCAAGACGTCATTGATGTCTATTTGGGGCGGTAAAAGATGTTAGACATTCGCGACCTGACGCTAAAATATGGACAAAGCCCAATCCTTAACGGAATTTCTTTGACAGCACAAAAAGGCGAGGTGTGCTGTCTGATGGGCACCAATGGTGTGGGCAAGACATCGCTGCTTAGTGCAATAGCGGGTACGCATCCGCGCTCGGGTGGGACGGTTACCTTCAGAGACGAGCAGCTTGACGTTTTGCCAGCTCATGCGCTGGCGCAAAAGGGCATCGCCTATGTGCCACAGGGGCGCGAGATCTTTCCATTGATGACAGTGCAAGAGAACCTTGAAACAGGGTTCGCGTGTCTGCCTAAATCAAACCATGGAGTTCCAGATGAGATATTTGAGCTTTTCCCCGTCTTGAAAGAAATGCGGCACCGCCGTGGTGGCGATCTTTCTGGTGGGCAGCAACAGCAGCTGGCTATCGGACGCGCGCTGGTAACCAAGCCGAAATTGTTGCTGTTGGATGAACCAACAGAGGGCATCCAACCCAATATCATTCAGCAAATCGGACGTGTAATTGCCTATCTTCGGGATCAGGGCGACATGGCCATATTATTGGTCGAACAGTACTTTGATTTCGGTTACGATCTGGCCGATAGCATCTATGTCATGAAGCGGGGCAAGATCGAATTGGAAGGCGCTAAAGTCTCGCTCTCCAAAGATCAGCTGATGGGTGTTCTATCGGTCTAGTCTTTACCGCGATGTGCATGCCAATGGACGCCTGCAGGCTCAAGTTTTATGCCCTCAAATTCAATATCCTCTGGCCCATAGTTAAAGTAGAACCGGTGGGTTTCTGTATCCCGGATGCGAACGCCATCGGGCAGAGGAATTGTATCAAGACCACAGTTTTGTACCGCCCGCGCAACGACCCGGTCCCATAGTGCGGCATCTGGCCAGCATCCCAGATACCATAATGCGTCATGCCCCATCACCACGGGGTCGTTTTTGGTGGTTTCAAATAGGACGTCTGCGTCACCTTCTAGTGTTTCAATCCAGTGGCGTGCAGTACCTCCGCCAATCACAGGGCGGGCGGTCGCAGGTGGGACGCTTTCAACGCGGGTGACGGTAACGTCCAAGCCCGGCACACTTGGGCCCATTGGGTTGGGGATGGTCAGTTCGGTCGTGACTGCCCCAGTTCTAGGCCCAAGTATCGCATGCGTTTTCCCCAGCGCCTGGCTCAAAGTATCGGGAATGGTCGCGAGGCCTGGGGCCAGAACAAGTTTGTAAGTGCTTAGATCGTCAGTGCTAGACGGCAGAACATCCACTGACAGCCCATGTTTGCGCAGCGCGCGGTAGGCATCAAACATCAGCCGGAAATAGCTGAAGTCCTCGCCTTGTGGCAGGGTGGTCCATGCCCAGTCTGACGGGTAGTCAAAGATCAAAGCGACGCTTGCTTGACGCAAGGCGACGTCGGGCATGTCGTTAATTTCTTGCGCCACTTGGAACACTTCGTGCAGTCCCGGTGCAGGCACGTTGTCGGGACGGCGCAAACCCGCGTGCATTTGTTCTTGTGCAAAGGGCGCTTGGCGCCAGCGGAAATAGCTGACCATATCGGCACCGTGGGCAAACGCCTCCCATGTCCATAGGCGCACCATGCCGGGCAAAGGGGCAGGGTTGTAGGGCGCCCAGTTCACAGGCCCCGGTTGTTGCTCCATGACCCACCACCGATTGTCGCGGCCAACGGCGCGGTACAAATCGTGGTGAAAAGCCTGCATGTCCGGGTCGCCCTGTTGCAAATAGCGATCCTTGTGTGCCTGCGAGCCTTCTAGCCGGTCGGAGAGGAACCCGATTGGGTAGCTGTCCCAACTGGCAATATCGATAGAGGCGCCGACGTCGAAATGGTCAAACTCCAACACCCGACCCATGTAATTGTGAATAAGCGGTGCAGATGTATGAGCGCGCAGGGCGCGTACTTGGGTTTCGTGAAAACACACCACCTGATCCGAGCTAAACCGCCGGAACGCCAGTTCATGACTTGGATGCGGTTGGGTGACGGTCAGATTGGGCAGGTCAATCTGATCAAACTGCGTGTATTCCATCGACCAAAACACTGTGCCCCACGCGGTGTTCAGCGCGTCAATTGTCCCGTATTTGTGCGCCAACCAATTTTGAAATGCCACGCGCGCCACGTCTGAATATGAGATCACCGTATCGTGGCAGCCGTATTCATTGTCGATCTGCCAAGCGTGTATGCGCGGGTCTTGCCCGTATCTTTTGCCCAAGACGTCTGCGATCTTGCCTGCTGCAGCCCGATAGCCATCGTGGCTAAAGCAATAGTGTCGCCGCGCGCCAAACTTCCGCGGCTGGCCTTGTGCATCCATCGCCAACATATCGGGAAACTGATCAAGCATCCAACGGGGTGGCGTACAGGTCGGCGTGCCTAATATGACCTTGAGGCCCGCGTTGCTTAGCACATCAATCGCGCGGTCGAGCCAATCGAATGTGTAGGTGTCAGGACTGGGTTCTAGCCTGCTCCATGCGAATTCGCCGATCCGGACCCACGTCAGGCCTGCGTCAACCATCTGTGCTGCGTCTTGCGCCCACATGTCCTCGGGCCAGTGTTCTGGGTAATAGCAGACACCTAATGTGCGTTTCATAGCAGGACCCTTGGTTCTGGCAGGCCTACCCCTGCGCCTTTGATTTGGAATGTCATGCCTTGTTCGGGAACAGATGCTATTTTAGCTGCAGCAATCCCTTGGGTCGCGGAGGTGACATAAAGCGTTGTGAAATCATCCCCTCCGAACGCGGGGCATGTGGTGTGGTCTACGCCCACGTTGATCGCGTGGATGAACTGACCTGATGTGTCATAGGCTGCGACGCGGGCGCCCCCCCATTGTGCAATCCATACTGTTCCATTCGCGTCGGTTACCGCGCCGTCAGGATTTATGCCCTCGGGGCTAAGATCGACAAAAACGCACGGCGGCGCGCAGGGCCATCCAGTGCGATCCAGCGCCAAGGACATGACCTTGCCGGTTGACGTATCGGTGAAATATGCGCAGGACCGGTCTGGGGCAAAACAGATCGCATTGCTGATCGTTACGTTTGATATCAAGCGGCGCAGTTGGCCCTGATAGTAGCGGTAAATCGCACCAGCGCCGGCTTGAGCATGTCGCCCCATGGTGCCGATCCAAAATCCGCCCCAAGGGTCTGCACGCCCGTCGTTGGACCGGGTATTTGGATTATCATGTTCCAGATTGCAAATGAGGCGCTGGTCGCCGGACTCTATCGAAAATCGCCACAGACCGGTGGCTGATCCAATCAGCAAAGTGTCGCTATCAATCCAACCGGCAGCAGAAACGGGTTCATCAAATTGCCACGTCAAAGGGCCATCAGGACCGCGCGACAACAGCTGTTTTTCTACGATATCAAACCAGAAAAGCTGTTTGCGTTCCGGGTGCCACAGCGGGCCTTCGCCCAATCGACATGCGCGGGTGTCAAAGACCGATAAGGTCATGCAAGCGCGCTGTGATAAGCCGCCACAATTGCCCGTGCACGACCGCCAACTTCAGCGGCACTTAGCCCGGGTTTATATAGCGCCGACCCCAAACCAAAGCCGTCCGCACTGGCCCTGATCCACAGATCAAAGTTCTCTGGGCCAGCCCCACCGACAGCAAAGACCTTGGTGCCTTGCGGCAATATTGCCCGCATCGCGGCAAGCCCCTCGGGACCCGCCATTGAACCAGGGAACAGTTTAAGCCCGTCTGCGCCTGCGGCAATCGCTGCAAAAGCTTCTGTAGGGGTGAAAACGCCTGGCCAGCTTTGCATGTCACGTGCTTTGGTCGCGGCGATCACTTCGGTGTCGCAGTTGGGCGAAACGATCAACCGACCGCCCGCGTCTGCAACGGCTGCCACGTCTTGGATCGTCAAGACAGTACCTGCACCGATCAACGCATCCGCGCCAAACTGACGGGCAAGGCGGGCAATGCTGTCCAGTGGGTCGGGCGAATTTAGCGGCACCTCAATCTGTGTAATGCCTTCTGCGATCAACGCGTCGGCAATGGCGGGGGCCTCAGTTGGGGTTACACCGCGTAAAATCGCAATCAAGGGCAATGTCATGTTGTTTCTTTCAAGGTTCTATGCGCGGCTGTCAGCCCCGCCAACGTGGCTTTTTCAACATCGACCAGCATGGCAGGTACGCCTTGGGCGGTCAGGGCAGATTGATACGCGCGTGCCTGAGTACCGGTACCTAAAATAGCAAGTTGCTGGCCCAGCCAATAGGGTTTTGAGGCTGCCAGTTCTGCACCAATCAGATAGCCTGACAAGGCTGCGCGTGTTTGTGCTGCAGGCCGCCCTGACAACAGGTCAGCGGCGCGCAGGGAAAACAGCCGAGCCGCCAGACGTTCTGGTTTGCTGATGGCATCCAAGATGGCGAGATCGAAAGCATCATCGTCCCATGCTTGCGGCGCAACAGAATGGCGAAGCACCGAGGATGCGGACAGTAAGGCGAACATCTCGCCGGTCATGAAGGTCTGAAAGCTGACGACTTCGCCCGCGCTCAGCTCGACCCATTTGGTGTGGGTGCCGGGGAGGCACAAAACCCCGTCCCATGACGGGTTAAGGCTAAGGAAACCGGCGATTTGTGTTTCTTCGCCGCGCATCACATCGGCGGGCGTGTTTTGCGCAAGGCCCGGCACGACGTAGACTTTGCGGCCCGTTGATGTCGGCGCACGGGTTAGGTCTGCTGCAAGCGGTGCGCAGGGCACGGCGCGGTACGGGGCTTCGACCCAGCCTTGTCGTGACCCAACCATCCCGCATGCCACAACTGGAACCTTTTCCGGCGTAGCCCATGGGGCAATCAAGCGGTGCATTGCAGGTTCAAAGCCGTCCTTCTCCAGCCCGCCCATGCCATCTTCGGACCGGGCGCGCGCCAAGACAGTTGCGCCTTGCATGGCAAAGGCGCGCACGTTCGAAGTGCCCCAGTCGAGGGCGATCCAATCTGCTTTGATATGATCCGTCATCGCTGTGTCACCCGGTTGTCACGACCCCGCCATCGACGACCATGCATTGCCCAGTCATCATACGGCTTGTTTTGGATGCCAAAAATAGTACTGCGTCTACAACATCTTGTGGCACGAGATGCGTTTTTAGGCATTGGCGGTCAAGGTGGGCGGCAAGCCCTTCTGGAGTTGCCCATTTGTCCATTTGTTTTGGGGTTAAGACCCAGCCCGGCGCGAGGGCATTCACACGAATGCCGTCAGGGCCTACTTCGCGTGCAAGGCTGCGCGTCATTGCGGTTATCCCGCCATTTGCGGCCGTGTAGGCGGGGTATCCTGCATTGCCCATCATATAGCTTATTGAACTGAAATTGATGATTGACCCGGTGCCTGCGGCTTGCATGCCCGGCACAACGGCTTGGGCTGCGAAAAAGTAGGCTTTGAGGTTGATCTCCAACAGCCGGTCCCATTCGTCAGGGTCAAGATCAAGCCACTTGTGTCGCTGGTCATTTGCGGCGTTTGACACCAGTGTTGTGATAGGGCCATGGGCTGCGGTGGCGGCCTGAACCGTTTCGCGCAAGCGATCGGTGTCTGTGATGTCACCTTGCAAGAATAAAGGTGCACGACCGTGTTTGGCCTGCATTTCTTCTACAAATGCACTGGCGTCTGAGCGTCCGATGAAAGCAACCTGCGCGCCTTGCGCCAAAAACCCATCGGTCAGGCTTGCGCCAATGCCAGAGCCGCCCCCAGTGATGTAAACCGAAGCCCCCTGCAGATCGTGGAATGTTGCAGTTTTTGTCATGTCATCACCTTTCATGCATCACGAATGCCCATGGCACTTTTTAAGTCTGGGGCGCGTGGTAGGCTCATAGTTTTTCGCCCTCCAGCACCCACATTGTTTCGGGAAAGCTCCAAGGGAGGCGCAGACCGCTAGACATAAGTGCCGCCCCTGACAGTGTCACAGAACGATCCTTTAATGCCAACTGTCCCCGCGACAAATGGCTGGCCGAAGTACGGTTGAGCAAGTTCACACGGTAGAGAATAGTTGGGTCCAACCGCGTCAATTGCAAAGGCCGGGGTGCGATTTGCTGCGACGTCTCAGCCTTGCCTGCAAAAACCACAAAGCGCGTGGCATCGCGATTCATTTGCTGTTCTGCAATGACGGCCGGGTCGGTGCTTTCCAGGCGGAGGATATCGGCCCCATACATCCAGTCACGGTTCTGTTTCCACCAGCCTGTGATGTATTTCAGCACGCCCGCTTCGTGATCGGTCAACTCGCGGGGGTCCATTTCAAATCCCAGGTGACGTTGGGCCGCAACCCATGCACGGATTTCGATATCCAGCACGCGCCCAGATGTATGGCAGCGGCGCGGCCCTACATGGCTGCCAGTCACGGCTGCGGGCAGAAACAGGGCAGCATTGTGCTGCATTTTCATCCGTTCCAACGCATCATTGCTGTCAGACAGCCAGACCCGTTGCGTCTGGCGCATAATGCCAAAGTCGATACGCCCACCACCGGAGGCGCAGCTTTCAATCTCGACATGTGGAAAGTTGGTGCGCAGCCTTTCTAGCAACGCGTAAGATCCGCGTGTTTGTGCGGCATCGGGCATCGGCAGCACGCGGTTGTGGTCCCATTTTATGTAGTCGATTGGATGTGCAGCCAGCAGGGGGCTGATCCGATCATAGAGAAAATCGCGCACTTCGGGCAGCGCCATGTTCAGCGCTTTTTGTTGACGGCCCAAAATCTGATCCTCCGCCCCTAACGCCCAGTCGGGGTGGGCACGGTGAATGTCACTGTCCGGGTTGATCATCTCTGGTTCAAACCAGATGCCAAAGCTCATGTTTTCGCGGTGCACATGGTCAATAAGCGGGCCCAGGCCTTGCGGGTATTTGCGCGGATCGACCTCCCAATCCGAAAGGCTTGATGTGTCATCATCGCGCCGCCCAAACCAGCCATCATCCAGCACAAACCGTTCCGCTCCCAAGGACGCAGCAAGGGTTGCGATCTCTTGCAGTTTGGGTAAATCGTGATCGAAATACACTGCTTCCCAACAGTTATAGTGGACAGGGCGCGGGCGGCTTGTGTCGGTCCACGTAACGAGGCGATCCCGCAGGTGGCGCTGAAAAGACACTGCGCATCCGTTCAGCCCATCCGACGAATAAACTGCATAAAGCGGGGCTGTGCTGAACTGTGTGGCCGGGGCGGTTTCCATGCGTGCCGCGTGGCCGAATTGGATTTGACGACGGCCATCGGGCAACTCTTCTGCGATCATCCGGTGGCCCCCTGACCAGCCATAATGAAACGCAAAAGCTTCACCATGCGTATTGGTGGCACCGCGACATGGCACGATCAGAGCAGGGAAATGTTCGTGTCCCGTACGCCCGGTACGGTTTTCGCGGTAGCGGATTCCGGGGGACCAATGGGTGCGGTTCATTTGAAATTCACCACACCAACGGCCTGCGAAATCAATCATCTCATCGCTGTTTTGCGGCGCAGGTATAACTGGGGCTGAGAGCCAATGCAGGTGCACAGCGCTTTCAGACTTTAAGTGCGCTGTCATCGCGATAACGTGGGTGTCTGGGTCCAATGTGAACGCGGCACTGTACGTAAGGTGGTTTCGTGTATCCTTGCATGTCACAGTGATGTTTTGCGCATCCTGTACCACGTCTTGCAGCTTGAATTTTGGCAAAAGTGGCGTGCCGTCTAGATCGCGGATGATCATGCCCGGTTGGCCCGGAAAGCTGCGCGCAGCCTCAGGGCATAGGGACAAATCCGGGTTCGCGTCCAACATGCCCCCGGTCACATCCAATGCGGATGCAGCAGCCAATTCAGACAGATCTTCGTTCAAAGGCAGCGGCGCGCCCCAATAGATCACCTCGGGACAGCGGCCATTCTCAGACCCCAGAACAAGGGTCTGACGTGCGTCGTCCAGCCTCCAGTGTTGTGTCACTTTACAGCCCCAAGCGTTAGACCAGCGATGAAGTGTTTCTGCATCAAAAAGAACATCAACACAGGCGGCAAAGCAGCCACGATCGAACCCGCGCTCATCAAATGATAGGCTGCGCGAAATTGGGCGTTAAAGCTGGTGATGCCGGCGGTCACAGGTTGGCTTTCGGGGCCTTGGGTCAGAACAACGGCCCAAAAAAAGTCATTCCAGATAAAGGTGAAGATCAGCACCGACAACGCGGCAATCGCAGGCTTCATCAGCGGGATGACAACGTACCAGAAAATCTTCCATTCAGCGATGCCTTCGACGCGTGCAGCCTCGATCAATTCAAAGGGCAGGGCGCGGATAAAATTGCGCATAAAGAGTGTGCAAAACCCGGTTTGAAACGCGATATGAAACAGCACGAGCCCAGTTTTGGTATTGTATAAACCCATGTCCAGCGTCAGATCGCGCACAGGTACCATCAGAATTTGAAACGGTACGAAATTGCCTGCTACGAACATAAAGAAAATCCAGATGTTGGATTTGAATTTGTAGACCCCCAGCGCAAAACCCGCCAAACACGACAAGGCCACAGCCCCGATAACTGTGGGCACAGTAATCAAGACCGAATTCATCATGTAGCGGGGCATGTCTGAATTAAAAAACACCTGCCCGTAGTTGTTAAACAACTCGAAAGAAGACGGCGCGCCCCAGTAATTACCTTGGGTGAAATCCACTGCCGGTTTGATTGAAAAGACCGCAACAGCAATAAGCGGCAACAACCACATGATCAACGCTATGGGCAACAAGGACTGATAGGTCAGCTGCCAAGAGCGTGAGGTTCTTTCAATAGGGGTTGGGAACATATCAAAGTGCCTCCCGAATGGACTTGGGCAAACCGCGATGGATCGTGTCATAACTGACCGCGACGCGGTGCTGGGCTTCGTCTGTGTCTAGGCTTGGCAGATCAAGCTGTACCCAGGATTTATGGAAATAGGGCGCTTTGCGCGCTGCACCCGCGTCGATCAGCATTGTGGCCGTATCGGCATCGGTGCATTTCACAGCAACATGTTCGGTGTTGAGCGCACGCTTGTCGCTGTGCCCGAAACAAGCAAACATTTTGCCGCCAACTTTCCATGCGTCCAACTCTCCGGGTTGGGACAGCACAGCGCCGGGCTGACCCGCGCAGATTTGGTCAAAGTCCTTGCGGGTCATCGGCCTTTTTCCTCTTTCCACATGGACCATAGGAAGTAGGCGATAAAGACCAGCATGATCAAAAACAGCACCACCGCGATTGCCGCGCCGTAGCCCATGCGGAACCCGTATTCCGACAATGCTTTTTCGAACATGTAAAAAGACAGGACGCGGGTTTGCCCAAAGGGTCCGCCGTTGGTCATAATAGAGATCAGATCGAACGATCGCAGTGCCCCAATGATTGTCACAACGAAGGCAATGAAAGTCGCGGGCTTGAGTTGCGGAATAATGATGTACCACAGCATTTTCCAGCCTTTGGCGTTGTCCAACCGTCCCGCTTCGATCTGTTCGGGGTCCACTGCATTGAGCCCTGTAAGGTACAAGATCATGCAGTAAGCGGTCTGTGGCCAAAGGCCAGCTGCGATGATCCCGTAGGTTGCCCATGTGGGGTCGCCCAAGACGTTAACCGGACCCAGACCGACAAGGCCAAGGACGCTGTTTAATAAGCCTTCATTGGGTAGGTAGAACCAAGAAAACACAAGACCAACAACGACTTGGCTTAGGACAAAAGGAAAGAAAAACAAAGACTTGTAGATGCGGATGCCGGTTACAGTCTGGTTTAGGAACAATGCAATGAACAATCCTCCGGGGATCGCCAGCAGGTAAAACAACAACCATTTGAGGTTGTTCCAAAGAGAGACTTCGAACGCGCGGTCGTCCATCAGCTCGACATAGTTGGCGACGCCGATGTAACGCGCATCCCCCAATCCATCCCAATCGTAAAATGAAATAACAATGGACTGATAAATCGGCCAGATGACATAAAACGCAAAGAACAAGATTGCGGGCGCCAGAAAGAGCCACGGCGTGACTGCGATTTCGTTGCGCTTGTACCAACTGCGTTTTGACGCATTGGCGTTCTGAAGAGCTGGTGTGTCAGTCATCGACGCATCTCCTTACTGGCGCGGCGCATACGGCAACACGGCGGGGGTGACGTGCAGGCGAATAGGTCGCAAAGATCCGAATAAGACCGGGCACTGAATACAGGTGCCCGGTCCTATTGTTTTTTTACTGGTAGACCCGCTCTTGGACCTTGTCCAAACGGTTCAGAATGTCGTCCAGATTATCTGGGATCACCATGAACTCCTGCAGACCCTGCATTGCTTCGGCCGCCATCTCTGCCGGATAGTCGCGGTCAAAGAATTGTGCCACACCGCCGGGGCTGTTTGTGGACAGCATCGCGAAGCCTTCGTTCAGGAACTTATCGTCATCTACCGAGGCGCTGGCGTTGACGGGCAACTGGCCAAGGTTTGCGCCGTTGTTGATTTCGGTCTGTACATCCGCTGAAACCGCATAGCGCAGGAATTCACGCGCGGCTTCTTTATTGGCTGCATTGGCGGGGATGTGGAATGTATCTGTTGGCGCATCTTCGGCCAACTCAACATCCGGATTGATCGCCGGGAACTGGTAGAAGTCCAATTGGTCGTCGGTCAAGCCGGCCTCGCGCAGGGGGGCCACGGCAAAGTTGCCCATCAGGTAGGCTGCCGCGTCACCGTTAACCATGAACGGAAGGGCTTCTTGCCAGCTATAGTTCTGATGGTTGTCGACAAAAGCGCCCATGTCGATCAGCTCACGCCAGTTTGCAAAGGTTGCGCGCACGCGGTCATCGGTCCACTTTACCTCGCCTGCGGCCAGTTCCATGTGGAAATCAAACCCGTTGGTGCGCATGTTCAGATAGTCGAACCAGCCGCCTGCCGTCCAAAGAAACTTGGACCCGATGGTGTAGCATTTGGTGCCGGAATCCAGCAGCACCTGACAATTTGACTTCATCTCGTCAAAGTTTGTGGGTTCGGTCAGCCCCAGATTTTCGTAGATGTCTTTGCGATAATAGATACCCCACTGGTAGTACGTATAAGGCACGCCCCATTGTTTGCCATCAATGGTCATCGCCCCTTTGGTGGACGCAAGGTTTTCAGCTATTTCAGGCTCTTGCCACAGATCCGACACATCCTCAAAGAGGCCTGCGTTGACGTAAGGTGTCATACGGTTCGCCGCATACCATGTTGCAACATCGGGGCTGTCTGCTGTCAGAAAGTTGCGGATTTGCGTTTTATAGGCTTCGCGGTCGATCACGGTGGTCGAGATCTCTAGATTTGGGTGCAGAGCGCCGAAATCACTGATCATCTTTTCCATGGTCGCGCGCGGCGCCGGGTTTGATGTATCAAGAAAAATCTTCAATTCGCCCGTCAGCTCAGCTGATGCGGCGCCAGCCATCATGGTGGATCCGGCCAATGCCATAAGCATTGATTTGGTGGTGAAACGCATGGTGTCCTCCCTAAGGTACGTTCGCGATTTTAACTGTGTCGTTCTCGAATTTGGTTTCATTATTTGAAACCTTGTTTTATATATTGAAAACTACACCGCACTCTGGCTAGACTGTCAACCGTGTTCTTTGTGACGCCGAACGAGAGATCAGCGTGCGCTGTGATCTGGTTCATCGAGCAAAGTGCAAGGGGAGGGTGTTGTATATGTCGGGCGACGGAACGGTTGGCAAAGCGCTGGATGTGCTGGATCAGGTGGCGGCTTACGGGCAGCCGGTGCGCTTTGGCCGATTGCTTGCAGATAGCGCGTTGCCCAAGGCAACCTTGTACCGTTTGCTTCAAACGCTGACCAACCAAAACATGTTGACCTATGACACGGAAACGCAAACCTACCGCCTTGGTATGCGTCTGGTTCGGTTGGCGCACGGCGCCTGGCTGCAAAGTTCGCTTGCGCCGATTGCGCGGCCTCATTTGGATGTACTCAGCGCAGGTCTGGGGCATACTGTGCATCTTGCACAACTGGACAATGCACAGGTGCTTTACGTGGATAAACGCAATGCCGTGCACCCCATCGAGATGTTCAGTGACGCGGGCAAAGTGGGTCCCGCCTATTGCACAGGCGTGGGCAAAGCGATGATGGCCTTCTTGCCTGACGACGAACTGGCGCACGCGCTTGAGCAGCAATCATTTCACCGCTTTACACCAAATACCTACACAACGGCTGATGCGCTTTGCACTGAGCTAAGCGCCATACGTGCGCGCGGATACGCCTTTGACCGAGAAGAGCATGAACCGGGTATCGTTTGTGTGGCTCAACCTATTTTATCCAGCATGGGCAAGGTGTTGGGCGCAATATCAGTGACAGGTTCGACGCAGATAATCAGCCTCAAACAACTCGAAGCGTTGGCCCCAAGGCTTGCGCAAACCGCCAACGCAATTGCTTTGGATGCGCAAGACTGGCGCTTTCCGGAATCCACTTTGCAAAAGACAGGGACATAACCTCATGACAGGTGTAACGCTCGATAAGACGATCAAACGCTACGGGGACACTCAGGTGATCCACGGGATCGATTTGCAAATCGACGATGGTGAGTTTTGTGTATTCGTGGGCCCGTCAGGGTGCGGAAAATCCACTTTGTTACGCATGATTGCGGGCCTTGAGGAAACGACCGAAGGCACGATGCATATCGGCAGCCGGGATGTCACCAAAATGGACCCGTCCGAGCGGGGCGTGGCGATGGTATTTCAGACCTACGCGCTTTACCCGCATATGACGGTGGAAGAAAACATGGGGTTTGGCCTGAAAATGAATGGCGTGCCCAAGGCGGAAATCGCGCAGAAGGTCAACGCGGCTTCTGACATTCTGAAACTGGATGATTACCTTAAGCGCAAACCCAAAGCGCTATCAGGAGGGCAGCGGCAGCGTGTCGCCATTGGACGTGCCATTGTCCGGGGCCCCGAGGTTTTCTTGTTCGACGAACCCTTGTCGAACCTTGATGCGGAATTGCGGGTCGAAATGCGGGTTGAAATCGCCCGTCTGCACAAAGAAATTGGCGCCACGATGATCTACGTGACCCATGATCAGGTCGAAGCCATGACATTGGCAGATAAGATCGTAGTGTTGCGCGCGGGCTATATCGAACAGGTTGGCGCGCCGCTTGATTTGTACCGGGACCCTGATAACAGGTTTGTGGCAGGCTTCATTGGCTCGCCCGCTATGAATTTCCTGAATGGTACAGTGGTGGAAGGCGGCGTAGACACGCCTGGGTTGGGCCGCGTGGTGGCGGTTGATGCAGCATTGCCCGCCTTGGGCACGCCGGTCACTTTGGGTGTGCGCCCCGAACACCTCGACGTTCAGATCGGGGCGGGCGCGCTTCAGGCTGAACTGTCAGAAGCCTTGGGCGGCGTGTCGTACTTGCACCTTGTGACCCCAACGGGCGAACGCTTAATCGTCGAAGAACGAGGCGATGACCGTGCCAAAGCCGGCGACACCGTCGATATCACCTTCGAGACACGCCGGGCGATGGTCTTTGACCAAGACAGCGGTTTGCGTATCCGCTAAACAGACGAAAAATCGCTTTGGTGTGCCAAGGTGCGGATGTGTTGAAAAGGAACTCTCATGGCGTCAGTGCTGCGAAAGGAAGCGTTTGAGCTTCCCAAAGGGCTTGTCTATCTTGACGGTAACTCTTTGGGCCCCTTGCCGAAAGGCGCAGCACACCGGGTTGCGGGCGTCGTTGAGGATGAATGGGGCAAACTGCTGATCAAAGGTTGGAATGCCGCGGGTTGGATGGAACAACCCAGCCGCGTAGGCGATATGGTCGGTCGGATCATCGGTGCGGCACCGGGGTCGGTTGTGATGGGCGACACGCTATCTATCAAAGTATTTCAGGCGTTGTCTGCCGCGTTAAAGATGAACCCGGGCCGAAAGGTCATTCTGTCTGATACTGGCAACTTCCCAAGTGATCTTTACATGGCAGAAGGTCTGATCAAAATGTTGGGGCAGGGGTACACGCTGCGCACTGTGTCCCCCGAAGATGTCGCAGGGGCCATAGATGACACGGTGGCTGCTGTGATGTTGACACAGGTCGATTACCGAACCGGCCGCCTGCACGACATGATGGCGTTGACCCAGACTGCACAATCAAAAGGCGCTGTCATGATCTGGGATTTGGCCCATTCTGCGGGAGCGATTGAACTGGATCTTACTGCCAGCAATGCTGAATTTGCGATCGGATGCACTTATAAATACCTAAACGCGGGCCCCGGTGCGCCGGGTTTTATCTACGTGCGCCCTGATTTGGCCGAGACGGTGGAGCCTACGCTTAGCGGGTGGCTCGGGCATCGCGCGCCTTTTGCCTTTGACCTAAGTTACACGCCCGGGCACGGGATCGAGCGGATGCGGGTGGGCACCCCGCCTGTGTTGCAAATGGCGGCGCTAGAGGCAGCATTGGAACTCTGGGATGATATTGATATGTCCGAAGTGCGGGCCGCGTCGGTTGCTTTGCAAGAACACTTCATCACACAAGTCGAAGCGCATGTGCCTGCATTAGAATTGGCCAGTCCGCGTGATCCTGCACTGCGCGGTAGCCAAGTATCCTTTGCCTTTGAGCATGGATATGCCGCAATTCAAGCCCTTATTCATCTGGACGTCATTGGCGATTTTCGGGCCCCTAACATTATGCGGTTTGGGTTTACGCCGCTCTACCTGGAAACTACAGATATCGACATTGCTGTGGACCGTATTGCGCGCGTAATTAACGAAAAATTGTGGGATCAACCGCAGTTCAAGACAAAAAACCGGGTAACTTAGACAAGTTAACGTTGCCATCGCTTTTTGACGATAATTGTACAGAATTTGAGAACAATTCCAGAATAAGATCCTCAATTTGTTCTAAATTTAGAATAGATCAAGCGCGTCTTGTGGCCTGGAAACCTTGTGAAATGACAAAAAACATAGCGGCTGTTACGACGATCGTGGGACCTGTCGGTGTGTCCAGCGAAAAGGAAAGCATTAACCCCCCCAAGGCGGAGCAAGTGGCAATCAAAGTGGCATAAACGGCCATGGCTTCGGGCGTTTTTGCCAAGGGTCGCGCTGCTGCAGCAGGGATGATCAACAATGCGCCGATCAACAACGCGCCGACGACCTTTATGGCGACCGCCACCATAACGGCCAAGGCTAAGGTCAGCATGAACTGTTCTCGTTGAGGGCGCAAACCCGCAGCTTGCGCTAAATCTGCGCTCAGCGTTGTGGCCAGCAACGCAGACCACCTCCAACAGACCATGCCCAACACGATCGCGGCACCGCCCCATATGACCGCAAGGTCAGCGACGGAAACAGCCAGAATATCGCCCACCAGATAGCCCATCAGGTCAACGCGCACATTTGGCAAAAAAGAGACAGCGACGAGCCCCAGCGCCAAAGCAGAATGGGCAATGACCCCCAATAGTGCGTCACTGCCTAAGTTGCGACCGCTCAACGTGGTTAACAAAACAGCCACGCCGAGGGCAATGAATAAAACGCCGCCAAAAATAGGGACATCCATGGCAAGTGCTATCGCCACACCAAGGATCGACGCATGTGCGGTTGCGTCGCCGATGTAGGCAAAGCGCCGCCAAACCACAAAACACCCCAAAGGCGCGGCCGCGATCGCGACGCCAAGCCCGGCAAGCGCCGCGCGTACCATAAAGTCATCAAGCACTAAGAAGCGTCCTCATGCGTATGATCACATTCGGGGCCATGTCTGTGTTCATGTCGGTAAAGCGCCAATGCCCCTTGCGTGCCCGTTCCAAATAGTGCGCGGTATTCAGGGGCGCTGGCGACAGTCTCGGGTGCGCCTTCGCAACAAATATGACCGTTCACGCAGAGAACTCTGTCTGAAGCTGCCATCACAACATGCAAATCATGGCTCACCATCAAAACAGCGCACCCTTTTGTTTTTCTGACATTTTCGATCTGACGGTAAAAGCTGGCGGCACCAGGTTGATCCAAGCCTTGCGTGGCTTCATCAAGGATCAAAAGATCAGGGTCTTCCAACAAGGCGCGTGCCAAAAGTACGCGTTGAAACTGCCCCCCTGAAAGGCCTTTTAGTTGCTGGCCAGCCAGCGCTGGAACCCCAGCATCCTCTAGGGCCTGCCGTTCTTTTGAGGTACTGATACGATGCGGCAGGTTTAAAAAACGCGACACTGTCAGGGGTAGGGTGGCGTCTATTGCCAAGCTTTGGGGGACATATCCGATCCGCAACCCTTTGCTGCGTGTTATCTTCCCTGAATGTGCGGGTAATGCGCCAATTAACGCACGCAATAGGCTTGATTTCCCGGACCCATTTGGACCGACGATGGTAACGATCTCTGCTGGTTTGAGCTGAAAATTAACATCGCGCAGAACCACGTGGCCTTGATAGGCGAGCGATAAGTTTTTGGTTTCGATCAGGCTAGGCATTTGCGTTACTGACAATTGGGGCATAAGCCTTGGGCTTCTACAACCGTCCGTCTGATCTGGAAACCCACATCGTGCGCAAACGAACCCAATTGACCAAAATCGGGAGAAGTATGCGTTTCCACGACTGATTTGCAGCTGACACAGACCAAAAATGCAGGCGTGTGGCTTTCGTCACTATGTGTGCAGGCGATATAAGCGTTAAGCCCCTCAATTTTATGCGCTAATTCGGCCTTTACCAAGAAATCGAGTGCGCGGTAGGCCACCGGTGGCTGAGACCCCAACCCATCTTTTGCAAGATGCGCAAGCAAGTCGTAGGCGCCAAGCGCTCGATGTTCAATTAGCAAAATCTCAAGCGCACGGCGGCGAACGGCTGTGAATTTAAGTCCAGAAGCAGTGCAATGATCTTCTGCGCGGCGCAGCGCCGTCTCAACACAGACCGTATGGTCATGGCAGTTAAACCCATTCGAAGACATTTGCACCTCCACTCGATTTGTGATTGATATGTTATAACATGACTGTTAGCAAGCTAGTTGATGCTGAAAGAAGGTGGTAAGATGCGTTTTTTAATTTCTGTTTTGACCGTTGCGGGAGCAACGAGTGTTCAGGCCGATGCACCGCGTGTTGCGGTGGATATTGCTCCGGTTCATGGGTTGGTATCTCAAGTCATGGAAGGCGTCGGTTCGCCGGATTTAATTATTCCACCGGGGGCGTCGCCCCATGGCTATGCGATGCGCCCATCTGAGGCCCGCGCCGTGTCACAAGCGGCAGTCGTCTTTTGGGTCGGGCCTGACTTGACGCCGTGGATGGCAGATCCGTTGAGCACCTTGGCAGAGGACGCGGTGCAAGTCACTTTGATCGAAACGCCGGATTTAACGCTTTTGCCCTTCCGGCAGGGGGCACGGTTTGAGCAGCACGATCACGGCGAAGATGAGCATGATCACGACAAGGAACACGAAGATGCACATGGCAAGGATGAAGACCATGCGCATGAAGAAGACCATGCGCATGAAGAAGACCACGCGCATGAAGACGCGCACGACCATGACGAGCATTCAGATGAAAAGCATGCGGACGCAGAACATGATCACGATAAAGAACATGGTCATGACGAGGACCACGCGCATGATGATCACGGGCATGACCACAGCAAAGAAGGTGCCGTTGACCCCCATGCTTGGTTAAACCCAGAGAACGCGATGATCTGGTATACGGTAATTGCGGATCAGCTGAGCGAAATCGATCCTGATAATGCGTCGACCTACCGTATGAATGCTACGAATGCGCAAAAAACATTGCGCGAAACCGCGGATCAGATTGCAAAAAACCTTGAGGCCTATCAAGGGCAGTCCTTCATTGTGTTCCACGACTCTTATCACTACTTCGAAGCGCGTTTTGGTGTTGAAGCAGCAGCCGCAATCACTTTGGCAGATGATAGCGCGGCGAGTGCCGCACGTTTGGCTGAGGTGCGCGAGGTTGTTTTGGAAACGGGGGCCTCTTGTGCTTTTGCCGAACCGCTCGCAAACCGTGGGTTGATTGAAGCGGTGTCAGATGGTGCCGAGATCAAAGTTGTGACCCTTGACGCTGTTGGCGTAGATATTGCTTTGGGAACAGGGTATTACACCGCGCTTCTTGATCAGGTTGCAGATGCTATGAATGCGTGTTTCTCAGAATAAAATAGGCCCCGCAGGGGATGCGGGGCCACCTGAAACTAAAACTACCTGTTTAAAATTACACTGCGATTTTGCCGCCCCCTTGTTTTGTCACCACAACAACAGAAGGCCGGGGTGGCATTGCAGGGTCAAAGTCCGGCCAGCGGGTTGCTGGGTCTTCAAAAGTGGAGGCGCGCTCAAACCCTTTGAAATCCTTGGTGCCATCCGTGCCGGGGTGCTGAACCGCTAGAAACAGCGTTTCTCCGTTGGTGTGGAAGTAGGGGCCACATAGCTCTCCTCCAACAGGGCAGCGGAAAAACAGCTTTGAGTGGCCGCGCAAGTCTCCGGATGTTTCAAGCGCATAAAGACCATCTGATTTGCCGGTTTTACCCCAGTTTGATCCTTGGTCGGTAGAGATCCATAGCCGCCCATCTGCATCAATGGCACAGTTGTCGGGGGACCCAAACCAACCGTTTTCGGATGTTTCCGGGTTCCATTGCGCGCCGACGTCCGTGATCGACGGATCGCCACATTTGACCAAGATTGACCACGTGCCTTTTGTCGCGGCGTGATCTTGGTTGTCTTCTTTTATCTCAATGATGTGTCCAAATGCGCTATCGGGGCGCGGATTGGCTGCATTGACCTGATCGGCCTTGCGGCGTGTGTTATTGGTCAACATCAGATAGGCAGTGCCGTTGGGGCCAGGTTGTGCATCTTCGGGCCGGTCCATGGGGGTGGCCCCTAAAAGGTCCGCAGCAAGACGCGTATCGATCAAGACGTCCGCCTGAGACGCAAATCCATTTTGCGCATTCAGTGGGCCGTTGCCATGCACCAAAGGCAGCCATTCAATTGTCCCATCCGCATCAAAACGCGCCACATAAAGCGTACCGTCAGACAAGAGCGAACTCCCAAAGACTGCGGTTTCTTCGTCTATCTTGCCGGCCGAGACATACTTGTACTGATAGTCGAAACGGTTGTCGTCGCCAGAATACACAACGAGATGCCCATCGCTTGACACGGTGGTCTCTGCCCCTTCGTGACGAAAACGTCCAAGGGCCGTATGTTTGATCGGCTTGGTGTCGGGATCACGCGGATCTACTTCAACAACCCATCCGAACCTATTGGGTTCATTTGGTTCTTTATCAATGTTAAACCGATCATTGTACCGGCCCCACGCATACCAACGTCCGGGCACCCCATACCGTTTCATTTGCTTAGCTTCGGCTTGGGCCGAGAGGTCTATTTTGCCATCGGCGTCCAAAACGTCGCTCCAGAAATAGCCATGAAAGTTCTCTTCGGCCATCAGGTAGGTTCCCCAGGGCGTCATCCCGCCGGCGCAGTTGTTGAGCGTGCCGATCACTGTTATGCCATCAGGGTCGGCATTGGTTTTCATGCGGTCATTCCCAGCTGCAGCCCCTGAAAAGGTCATCTCGGTGTTCAGTGGCGTGATGCGGCGATTGTACTTGCTGTCGCGCACAAGCGCCCATTTGCCATCCGTACCCTGTTCGATCTCGACGACCGTGCCGCCATGCGCGGCCATCTCAATCTCTACCAAGTCGGAGGTCATTCCCTCAAACCCTGCTCGGTCTTGGCGACCGAGACCGGGAAACATGACTTCCTCGTTGGTGTATTCATGGTTCACACAAAGCAGACCGCGCGTGCCTGCATCGTTCAATGGGGTAAAGCCCACGTAGTCATTGTTGTACCCAAACTGCTGCAGCTGAGCGGCCGCTGTTTGGTTCATCACATCAAATTCTGGCGCGTCGCTTGTAATCGGGTCTCCCCACCGCAAAAGGATATCGGCGTTGTATCCGTCCGCGATGTGGTGAGTTTCATCATTGCCCCATGCCAGTTCGTCAAAGACATAGCGGCTGTCCCCAGCCGTCGCAGCTGCTGCCTGTTTCGGGGCAATCATCGCAGAAGTTCCAAAAAGAGCAGTCGTGGCGGTTACGCCCAGCATGCCCTTTAACATGTCGCGGCGGCCATAGCGCGCTGCAATCACATCACCGATTGTGTTCTCAAGGTTGGGGTTTGTCGGAATATCATCAAAGGCTTCAAAGGCTTCCGCTTTGTTGCCGATGCTGGGGTCTTGCAAAATGTCTGTACGGTTCATCTGAAACTCCCGGTTGCATGGATCTTGGGGAAGGTGTGCTAAAGCGAATCTTGCGCGCCCCCAATGACAGTGAAATGCCTTTGTAGTGTAAAGGTCAGATGACGGAGTGACGACGGTCAGATTAAATCAGCAGGCGCGCGCGCAATTCTTGAACGAACTTTGGCAGCTGTTTTTTGAAGGGGAAAAACCCTTTTGTGGCGTGTGGCCATGTCATCCGGTCGTAGGGACGCGACAATGTGTGTAGAGGCGGGCAGTCTGGCATGTTGCTTATCGCCTCAAACACTTTGGCAACGGGGCCAACGGGCGCATAAGGCGTTATAATTTGATCCAATTGGTTGGTTTTTGCCCAGTCGACGATGTCTTGCGCGTGCGTCACCGTTGTCGCGTTTCCAAGCGCAGTCTCCAGGCGGGTTTTCGCATCGCATAGCGCACCTGATTTGAAGGAAGTCACATGATCTGACGCGGTAAGCGGTCCAAAATCTGTTTGCGGTGCTAAAATGGCACAGCCAGCATAAGGGGCATCGCCTTGTAAAAATGACGGCGACAGGTCTTCCTCATGCAGCAGCACGCCGGTGCGGGCTGTCGGCTTTGGTGATTGTGGCCAGTGTAAGATACGTGGCGTGGGGGCAGGCGGGGCCTCGCGGGGCGGCGCTTCACTGGCCAATTGCCACTTGGGGTGAAAACGCCCGTCAGTGAATTTGGAAATGTTGCTTGTACGTGCCAGATAGGTTTTTCCGGGGGTCTGTATACCTGCCACCCAGCGCCATCCCAAGGTATTGGAGGCCGGATCCCCATCCAGCAAGTGGCGCAAGAAGAAATCAGCCCCAAGCTGCCAAGGCAGATTTAGTGTAAAAATCCAAATAGAAGCAAACCACATGCGTGCATGATTGTGTAAATATCCCGTAGAAACAAGTTCATGCGCCCAAGAGTTAAAGCATTCAATCTCGGTCTTTCCTAAACAGGCGTATTCCCATTCTTGACGTAAGCCACCCTGTGTTTGGAGTGCATTCCATGCCCCATTAAGCGACGTTTGGTAGTGATCCCAGACAGCAGGCCGCATCTCTAGCCAGCCTTTCCAATAGGTGCGCCAAAAGACCTCTTGAATAAATTTTTCCGCAGCGGAGTAGCTGTGTCTATCCAAAACAGCCTCGAGCACCTCCGCTTCTGAGATCAGCCTGTGGCGCAAATAGGGAGACAGCTGCGAGACATGAGCATGATGCCCATGCCCGAAATCATAGTTGCGCCGGTCTGTGTAAGCGCGCCCAGCATGGTCAAGGAAATCATGCAGTTTTGCCAGTGCTGCAGTGCGTGTCGGAATAAATTCATCGCTCATGAGGGGCCAGATAGAAGGTCTTGGCAACAGTTCAACAATGAACGTCAAAGTTGTGCAGGCCCCCTTGCAGCCCCCCGGCGCCAATACTAAGCTTCTGTCAACGGTTAGCGGGTATGGTCCTTGCTGACGACGTAGCAGACAGGCATCCTTCATGAACGACCCAATCGAAACATATATGAATCTTGTTCCCATGGTTGTGGAACAAACAAGCCGTGGCGAACGGGCTTACGACATCTTCTCGCGCTTGCTGAAAGAACGGATTATCTTCCTGAATGGCCCGGTACATGATGGCATGTCTTCGCTGATTGTCGCGCAGCTTTTACACCTCGAAGCTGAGAACCCTTCAAAAGAAATATCCATGTATATCAATAGCCCCGGCGGTGTTGTCACGTCTGGTTTGTCGATCTACGATACGATGCAATACATCAAGCCCAAGGTGTCTACGCTGGTAATTGGGCAAGCGGCTTCCATGGGATCGCTTTTGCTGACTGCGGGCGATGAAGGCATGCGCTTTTCGTTGCCGAATTCGCGTGTGATGGTGCACCAGCCATCGGGCGGGTATCAGGGCCAAGCAACGGACATCATGATTCACGCGGCAGAAACTCAGAAACTCAAAGACCGGCTAAACGAGATATACGTCAAGCATACCGGCCAAACGCTCAAAAAAGTAGAGAATGCACTGGAGCGTGACAACTTCATGTCGCCCGAAGAGGCGAAGGAATTTGGCTTGATTGATGAGATTGTCGAAAACCGCAGCAAAGATGATGACGCAAGCTAATGTGGTACGGTTGCTTACACACCGTTTACCATTTTGCGATTGTGGACGGGTATATGCTGCCGTAAGCTGCAATAAATGAAGGGTACAGCCTATAAAGATAGGTTGTACCACACACGCGAGATCTGAAAGGCCGAGTATGGCAACGAATTCAAGCGGCGACAGCAAGAACACGCTTTACTGCAGCTTTTGTGGCAAAAGCCAACATGAAGTGCGCAAGCTCATTGCTGGCCCCACGGTGTTCATTTGTGATGAATGCGTCGAGCTTTGCATGGACATCATCCGCGAAGAGACCAAAGCATCCGGGTTGAAAGCGACAGATGGCGTGCCCACCCCCAAGGATATTTGTTCCGTTCTGGATGATTACGTCATTGGTCAAGCGATGGCGAAACGGGTCCTGTCAGTGGCGGTGCACAATCACTACAAGCGCTTGAACCATGCCCAAAAGGGTGGCGATATCGAACTGGCGAAATCCAATATTCTTCTCATTGGCCCCACGGGGTGCGGTAAGACGCTGCTTGCGCAGACCTTGGCCCGCATTTTGGATGTTCCATTTACGATGGCTGACGCCACGACACTGACCGAAGCGGGATATGTTGGCGAAGACGTCGAAAACATTATTCTGAAGCTGCTGCAGGCGTCAGAATACAACGTGGAACGTGCACAACGCGGTATCGTTTACATCGACGAGGTCGATAAGATTACCCGTAAGTCGGAAAACCCGTCGATTACGCGTGACGTGTCGGGCGAAGGTGTGCAGCAAGCATTGCTAAAGCTGATGGAAGGCACCGTTGCCTCTGTTCCGCCGCAGGGCGGCCGCAAGCATCCGCAGCAAGAATTCTTGCAGGTCGACACGACGAATATCCTTTTCATCTGCGGGGGCGCTTTCGCCGGGCTTGATCGGATCATTGCCGCGCGTGGCAAAGGATCTGCCATGGGCTTTGGGGCTGACGTGCGCGACAACGATGAACGCGGCGTAGGCGAGATTTTCACAGACCTAGAACCTGAGGATTTGCTGAAGTTTGGCCTGATCCCCGAATTCGTCGGTCGTTTGCCGGTGTTGGCAACGTTGGAAGACTTGGACGAGGACGCACTTGTTACGATCCTGACGCAACCGAAAAACGCCTTGGTCAAGCAATATCAACGTCTCTTTGAACTTGAGGATACGCAACTGACGTTCACGGATGATGCGCTCTCGGCTATTGCAAAACGGGCGATTGAACGGAAAACCGGTGCGCGCGGTCTACGGTCTATTCTTGAGGACATTTTGCTGAACACAATGTTCGATCTTCCTGGTTTGGACAGCGTAAACGAAGTTGTCGTCAACGAAGAGGCCGTGAATTCTGACGCAGCGCCGCTGATGATCCATGCAGACGCCGAAAAAGAACCTGCCAGCGCAGGATAATCTGTTTGAAACTGAGCAAAGCAAACGGCGTGCCTGAAACGGCGCGCCGTTTTTTTTTGCTTTGCAATTTTGGCAGTCTTCAACAGGTGCGGCGTGCGTGCGTTTGCGTTGATCTAAAGTTACAAGGATATTGAATATGACAATCGAACGTATCCCATCAGGATCCATTTATGAGGATAAAGTAGGCTATTGCCGCGCAGTTGTTGCCGGTGGTTGGGTACACGTATCTGGAACAGTTGCTGAAGGCGATACGGTCCAAGCGCAGTGCAAAGGGGCTCTCGACATCATTCAGTCGGCTTTGCAAAAAGCTGGAACCGATTTTGCAAATGTTGTTCGCGTACAGTATTTCTTACCTAAAGCCACTGATTTCGAACCGTGCTGGCCTGTTTTGCGAGCGGCCTTTGGTGATCATAAACCGGCGGCAACTATGATCGAATGTGGCCTCATTGATCCTAAATTCAAAATAGAAATTGAAGTCACCGCTCTATTGCCCGAATAGCCGCGGCATTGCGCGCAACCATCTGGACGTTTTCATCACAATCCTGCATACGTAATACAACAGTGTGATCGGAGACGGCCCATGGGCATTTTAACCAATATTTTGCGAAGCGTGACTTGGTGGAACGGCCAAACGCTGAACACGCAACTTTGGACGTGGCGCAATGGCGTTAAGGTTGGCGAAGATAGCCAAGGCAACATCTTTTACGAAAACAAAGACAAATCGCGTCGCTGGGTGATCTACAATGGTGAGGCAGAGGCAAGCCGCGTAGACGCAGACTGGCACGGCTGGTTGCACCACACTTGGGATGAAACCCCTGACGAAGCACCGCTTCAACATAAACCGTGGCAGAAACCGCATCAGGAAAATCTGACGGGCACCGCCATGGCATATGCGCCAAAAGGGTCGATCCGCCGGGCCGAACCGGCACGCCGCAATGACTACGAGGCTTGGACGCCGGAGTAAACTAAATGGCTGAAAACACGACAGAAGTTCTGGTTGGCGCAGGTGTTCTTGCTGCTGCTATCGCGTTCGTTGCTTACGCCGGTCAGGTGTCGGGATATTCGGGCGGTTCCGCAACATATCCGCTTGAAGCGAGCTTTCGTAGCCTTGAAGGGGTCAGTGTTGGGTCTGATGTGCGGCTCGCTGGCGTTAAAATCGGTACAGTCGATACGGTCATTTTGAATCCCGAAACGTATCGCGCCGACACGGTTGTGATGGTAAACTCAGACATCGAAGTGCCGGACGATAGCGCGATTATTATCTCGTCCGAAGGTCTTTTGGGCGGAAATTTTGTGGAAATTGTGCCGGGTGGCTCACCTTTCTTTTACGAAGCAGGCGACACGATTGACGATACCCAAGGCGCAGTAAGCTTAGTGTCACTTTTACTCAAGTTTGTCAGCGGCTCGTCTGAATGATTTTGCGCTTGGTGCTTGCTGTATTGGTGCTTGTCGCGCCGGCTTATGCGCAGCAGCAAGCCACTGAGGCGACGGGCGCACAGCTGCGCGTCATCGACCGACTAAGTGGCGATGTATATGACGTCATCATTCCATCTCCCGGTGTCGCCGAGGTCGAACGTATTAACATCACACTGAATTCATGCAGATATCCAGTTGGAAACCCTGCCAGTGACGCGTTCGCATCGTTGGCAGTGACTGATGCCCAATCCGGGGACATGTTGTTTTCCGGATGGATGGTGGCTTCGTCACCGGCGTTATCTGCCATGGATCACCCGCGATATGACATTTGGGTCATGCGCTGCACAACCTCCTGAGGGGACCGTAAGGGCGGGTTTAGGTAACTTGCAGGGCGCTGCGTTGCTTGGTCCAAGGCGCGATGATAATCACGGCGACTGATCTCAATCGCGCCCAATGATGCGAGGTGTTCCGTCAAAAACTGAGTATCAAAAAGTATAAACCCGCCGTCCAGTAACCGATCTACCAAACAGGCAAGTGCAATTTTTGACGCATTTGTGCGCCGCGAAAACATGCTTTCCCCAAAGAACGCAGCGCCCAAGACCACGCCGTAGACACCTCCTATCAGCGTCCCCTCTTCGCGGACCTCAAGCGAATGGGCTTTGCCCTGTTTATGTAGTGCGATGTACAGGTCCCGTATTTCGTCGTTTATCCAGGTCTCGGCACGGTCTGCGCAGCCTTCAAGGACTTCTTCGAAACCTTCGTTGATGGTTATTGTAAAAGACGTCTGCCGCATAGCGCGCCGCAAGGACCGTGAAACATGGAAACCGCGCAAGGGCATTACGCCCCGCCTTTGGGGATCGACCCAAAAGATTTCTGAGTCGTCCCGGCTTTCGGCCATCGGGAAAATCCCACTGGCATAGCCTTGCATCAACAGGTCTGCAGTTAGCACCATAAAAGGCCTGCGTCAGGTGCCGCCAAGATTGGTTTCCAGCCAGTGTTCCAGCCAGTGAATGTTATACGCACCGGAAAGCACATCGTCTTCTTGCAAAAGCGCGTGGAACAAAGGCACAGTGGTATCAACACCGTCTACGATTAACTCTCCCAATGCGCGGTGTAGTCGGGCCAAGGCTTCGGGACGGTCCCGGCCGTGTACGATCAATTTACCGATTAAACTGTCGTAGTAAGGTGGAATGGAATAGCCATCATACAGCGCGGAATCCATCCGCACGCCCAAACCGCCGGGCGCATGATACTGAGTAATACGGCCAGGGCAGGGCGCGAAATTTGGCAGTTTTTCTGCGTTAATCCGGACTTCGATAGAATGACCGTTGATGTGCAGCTCGTCTTGCTCAAACGACATGGGCAAGCCCGACGCGACACGAATTTGTTCGCGCACCAAATCAACGCCAAAAATCGCTTCGGTCACCGGATGTTCCACCTGAAGCCGCGTGTTCATCTCGATGAAATAGAATTCGCCGTTTTCATACAGAAACTCGATCGTGCCTGCGCCGATGTAATTGATACGGGCTACCGCGTCCGCACAGATCTTGCCGATTTCCGCGCGCTCTTCCGGGCTGATGGCGGGGCCGGGGGCTTCTTCGAATACTTTTTGGTGGCGACGCTGTAGCGAACAATCGCGTTCACCCAAGTGTACAGCGCGGCCCTTACCGTCGCCAAAAACCTGAATTTCAATGTGACGTGGCGTGGTCAGGTATTTTTCAATGTAGACTTCGTCATTGCCAAAGTTGGATTTGCCCTCCGCCCGCGCGGTCATAAAGGCTTTTTCCATCTCATCTGCGTTTTGCGCGACTTTCATACCGCGTCCGCCACCGCCTGCTGTGGCTTTGATGATCACCGGATAGCCAAATTCTTCGCCGATTTTCTTCGCATCGTCCAGCGTGGCCACCCCACCTTCGGACCCCGGAACACACGGCACGCCCAGTTTGCGCATGGTGTCTTTGGCCGTGATCTTGTCGCCCATAACGCGAATATGTTCGGCAGTGGGGCCGATGAAGGTGATCCCGTGATCCTCTACAATTTGCACAAATTCAGAGTTTTCGGACAAAAAGCCATAACCTGGATGTATCGCCTCGGCACCGGTGATTTCGCAGGCCGAAATGATGGCAGGCACAGATAGGTAGCTTTGCGCACCAGCGGGCGGTCCAATACAGACGCTTTCGTCAGCCATACGCACATGCATGGCGTCGCTATCTGCGGTCGAATGCACGGCAACTGTTGCGATGCCCATTTCACGCGCGGCGCGTACCACGCGCAGGGCAATCTCGCCCCGGTTGGCAATCAAGATTTTGTTGAACATGGGCGGACCCTCCTATTCGAGGATGACGAGGGGGGTGCCGAATTCAACCGCAGCGCCATCTTCGACGACGATCCGTTTGATCGTACCGGAGCGGGGCGCTGGGATATGGTTCATCGTTTTCATTGCTTCAACGATCAGCAGTGTGTCGCCTTCGGCAACTTTTGCGCCCACCGTAATGAATGCCGGAGCACCCGGTTCAGCTTGCATATACACCGTTCCAACCATCGGCGAAGTCACTGCGCCCGGGAGATCCGCGGGGTCTGTGTCGGTGGCTGGGGCTGCAGTGGGGGCCGCCGCTGGTGCCGTAGGGGCGGCAATCTGTGTTGGTGCGACCTGCGTGACGGTCTGTTGATGATGGCGGCTGACGCGTACGTTCAGGCTGTCATCGGCGCCATAGTCACGTTTAACCTGAAGCTCTGTCAGGTCGTTTTCGCGCAGCAATTCTGCCAGGGCCTGGATAAAGGCCACATCTGCGTCATGGTTCTTCTTTGTCATGTATATCCTCGACCGTTCGGGGTAGGCCTTGTTGTCATCAGCCCTTGTTCCTGCCGGGTCGTTATAGGCTATGGTTGACGCTATGGAAACCCGCCTCTTGCGACGATACTGTGATGACACAGATTGAAGTGTAACGGAGCAAAGAGCAGCCATGAACCTTGCGCATTGGTTAGAGCGTCGCGCGGCCCTATCGCCCCAGTGGCCCGCGCTTTTTTCGGGTCGGACATGTGTGGCCGACTACGGCACGTTTTGGGCGGATGCGCTTTCAGTTGCGGGGTGGCTTGCAGAGCAGGGCGTTCAGCCTGGGGACCGTGTTGCGATTTTCATGAAGAACATACCTGATTATTTGACGGTGTTTTATGGCGTATGGGCCTGTGGTGGCGTTGTTGTGCCCATTAATGCAAAACTGCATGGCCGTGAGGCCGCTTTTATCTTAGACGACGCGCGGGTGACGCATGTCTTTGCATCACCAGAGCTGTCACAATCCTTGGCCTCAGAAGACGTTGAGACATTGGTAATTCAGGTTCCAAGTACAGATTTTGAAATGCTGCGTGCTCATGAACCCCTTAGGCATATGGTTGAACGCAAGCCCGAAGACTTGGCGTGGTTGTTCTATACTTCTGGGACGACAGGCAAGCCAAAGGGCGTAATGATCACCCACCGGATGTTGACTGCAATGTCGCTGTGCTATCTTGCCGAAGTTGATGACGTGCATGCTGACGATTGCACGATTTACGCGGCCCCCATGAGCCATGGCGCAGGCATCTACAACATGGTGCACATTCGCGCTGGTGCCCGGCATGTGTGCCCACCCTCTGGTGGATTTGAACCATCCGAGATCTTCGAGTTGGCCGCATATTTTGGGTCTGCACAACTTTTTGCCGCGCCAACGATGGTTCAGCGCATGACCCGCGAAGCCATTGCTACCGGGCAGGCTGGGACGGGACTGCGCAGCGTCATATACGCCGGCGGGCCAATGTATAATGCGGACATTATTGCTGCCGTGGATCACTTTGGCCCCAAGTTCATCCAGATATACGGGCAGGGCGAATGCCCGATGGGGATCACAGTCTTAAGCCGGGCGGATGTCTGTGACCGTGTGCATCCCGACTGGGCCGCACGGCTGCAGTCTGTGGGGCGCGCCCAATCCGCGGTCGAAGTCGCGATAGGGGATAGCGATGGCCGCTTGTTGCCAGCGGGCACGCAAGGCGAGATCATGGTGCGCGGTGATACTGTAATGCCCGGATATTGGCAAAATGACACCGCAACGGCGAAGACATTAGTCAACGGATGGCTGATGACGGGTGACATGGGTTTTATGAATGCAGATGGATACCTGACAATGCAGGACCGGTCCAAAGATATGATCATCACTGGCGGCTCTAACGTGTACCCCAGAGAAGTAGAAGAGGTGCTATTGGCTGACCCCAACGTGATCGAAGTATCTGTCGTGGGGCGGGCCCACCCCGAGTGGGGCGAAGAGGTTGTGGCCTTTGTTGTCGGCGAAGCGGATCCGGTTTCTCTTGATAAGCTTTGCTTGGATAATATTGCACGGTTCAAGCGGCCAAAAGCCTATATCCAGATCGATGCTTTGCCCAAAAACAACTATGGCAAGGTCCTCAAGACAGAACTGAGAGCGAAGCTGCATCCCGATAAATGAGTTTTCAGCGCCGCTATAAGATACTGAATAGAAGCGATTATGTGAGTATAAAAGGTTTGCAAAGTGAATTTAAAAATTTGCAAACCTAAGTTGCAAAATAAAATGTGCAAGCTCGGGATCGCGCTCGGCAGTCCTTTGCGACCTGCTCTTCAAACAATCGGGCGGTTCGTAGATTTCCACGCTAGAAAGGCATCTGTATATGGCACGTATTGGTTTTATTGGCACAGGTCACATCGCCGCCCCGCTGATCCGGTTTCTTGTGGGAAAAGGATACTCAGTGACAGTATCCAATCGGAATGCCGACACCGCAGCGGCGCTTGCACAAACGCATGGGGTGTCTGTGGGTGATAACCAACATGTTCTGGATCGGTCAGATATTGTATTCTTGTGCCTTCGTCCGCAGGTGGCGGCAGATGTGATCGCGCCGTTACATTTCCGAGCGGATCAACGCATCATCTCAGTTATGGCTGGCATCTCATTGCACAGGCTTGGCCAGCTTTGCGCGCCTGCACATGATATGACGATGACAATCCCACTTGGGTATCTAGAACAAGGTGGCTGCCCATTGGCTGCATGCCCCAGTGCAATTCAGCTCAAAGAATTGTTCGAACCCGAAAACTTTGTTTTTGAGGTGGTCGATGAAAAGGCCTTTAATCAACATTTTGCAATCTGTGCTTTTGTGCCGGGGGTGTTGGATTTGATGACAACGGCGGCGACGTGGCTGGGGGCGCAGACAGGGGACAATGATCAGGCAGCACGCTTTACCCGGCAGCTTTTGACAGGATTTCTTGCAGCTTTGCCAGATGAAGGTGCACATCTTTTGCCGCAAGAGCGCGACGCGCTGGCAACGCAGGGTACGTTAAGTTTGCAAATGACAACAGCACTGCAAGACGGCGGCGCGCATGGGGTATTGCGGGACGCGCTATTGGCGATCGGATCACGGCTTGACGCATAGCAGGTGTGTCATCAGCGATCACAAAGCGGGATCGTTGCATGTTGGGACTCGGCGGGTACGCCCCGCTGACACAGCAGTTGCACCGCAGCAAATCGCTGATGTGTTATAAGCAGGGGCCGCATGCGAACATGGCACAGGCTTTGCAGCCGCCATCAACTGCCTGAGTGCCGATCTGGTAAACAGTGCTAAGGTCGCCACAAACTTTCACATAGCCCGCGGGCTATAGGCAAGACAAAACCCCCAGCCTCATTTTACGAGCCTGGGGGTTTTAGGATGCTTTAGGTTGTACCGCGCGCCTTAAATAGCGAGGTATTCTTCGCGCAGTTCTTGGTTTTCAAGCACCTCTGCGGCAGTTCCGTCAAAAACAATTCCGCCTGTATCTAGGATCACAGCACGGTCGGCCAATTGCAGGGCCCGCACGGCGTTCTGTTCGACCAAGATCGTCGTAATGCCTTGCTCTTTGATGATGCGGAGAGTTTTTTCAATCTCGTCGACGATGACGGGTGCAAGGCCTTCATACGGTTCGTCCAACAGCAGAACCTTAATGTCACGACACAAAGCGCGTGCAATAGACAACATCTGCTGTTCGCCGCCTGACAAGGTCACACCTTCTTGATTGCGTCGTTCGCGCAGGCGCGGGAACAGGTCATAGACGCGGTCGATTGACCAGCCAACAGGGGGCGCAATCTGTGCAAGCTTAAGGTTTTCTTCGACCGTAAGTCCTGCAATGATCCGCCGGTCTTCGGGGACAAGCCCCAAGCCCGCTTGGCTGGCTTGATAGCTGGACATTTTGTGCAACGGCTGGTGATCAAGCCAAATTTCGCCGTGGCGAACCTCTGGGTCCGACAAGCGAGCAATGGCACGCAGGGTCGATGTTTTGCCTGCGCCGTTTCGGCCCAACAGGGCAAGAATTTCGCCTTCGTGGACGTTAAAGCTGATGCCTTGCACGATATAGCTTTCGCCGTAGTAGGCGTGCATGTCCCAGACCGACAAGAATGCGGGGGCAGTCGCCGCCTGGTTGGCGTTTTTGGAGAAATCGGGTTTGACGTTCATATCAGATGCTCCTTACGCCGCTGTCTGGGTTTCGCCCAGATAGGCTTCGCGCACTTTGGGGTGGCCCTTGATGTTATCGGGCGTATCTTCGACCAGCGGTGTGCCTTGCGCCAAAACGGTAATGCGTTCTGAAAGGCTGAAGACCACATGCATGTCGTGTTCGATGATGGCGATTGTGATGTCGCGCTCATCACTGATTTGTTTGAGCAAGTCGATGGTATTGTTGGTATCGGCCCGCGCCATGCCCGCTGTGGGTTCGTCCAAAAGCAGCAAGCGCGGCTCTTGGCTGAGACACATGCCAATCTCAAGGCGGCGTTTGTCGCCCCGCGACATTGAGCTTGCCGTCATACCATGCTTGTCCGCCATACCCATTTCTTCGAGCATGAATTCCGCACGTTCGACGATTTCCTTCTGGCTTGTCACGGACGCCACGCCATTGAGCTGAAATGCCCCGTCGCGCTTTGCAAAACAGGGGATCAACATGTTTTCCAACACTGTCAGATCACCAAAGATCTCTGGGGTTTGAAACACGCGACTGATGCCCATTTGGCAGATTTCATGCGGCTTGCGCCCCAAAACCGATTGGCCGTCAAACATGACCGAGCCTGTATCTGGGATCAGTTTGCCCACCAAGCAATTGAGCAGTGTAGACTTGCCCGCACCGTTCGGTCCGATGATGGCATGAACCGAGTTCTCTTTTACAGAGAGGTTCACATCACCCAGAGCCTGCAGACCACCGAACCGTTTGTTGACACCTTTGACTTCAAGAATACCCATAACGTCGTCTCCCTATTCTGCCGGTGTGGTTTTGCCGTCGGTTTTTTCATCCTCGGCTTTTTTGCGTTTAAAGAGCGCTGCAACCTTTTGTCCGCCTTGGACAAGGCCACCGGGCAGAAAGATCACGACCATCATAAAGATGAGGCCCAGCGTAAGGTGCCATCCTTTACCGATGAAGGGATAGATCATCGACACGATGATATCTTCAAGGCCGTCAGGCAGGAACGCAAACCACGTATGCAGGATGTCCGAGTTGATCTTAGACAGGATGTTCTCCATGTATTTGATCGCACCCGCACCTAACACGGGGCCAATCAACGTTCCCACACCGCCAAGGATCGTCATCAGAACCACCTCGCCAGAGGCTGTCCAGAACATCCGTTCAGGTCCTGCGAGAGGGTCCATCGATGCCATCAAGCCACCCGCAAGGCCCGCATACATGCCCGAGATCACAAAGGCTGCAAGCATATACGGCTTGGGGTTCATACCCGTGTAGTTGAGCCTTTGTTGGTTCGATTTGATCGACTTTAGAACGAGACCGAAAGGAGACCGGAAAATGCGGATTGAGATGTAGAAAGCAATCAGCATGATGAATGCAGAGAAATAGTAGCCTGCCGAGAAGGTAAAGACCCAATCGCCTATATTCAGCTCGGTTGCGCTGCGCATCTCAAGGCCGAATAAGCTTGGCACTGGAATGTTGCCTTGCTCGGTGACTTGAGACCCCAGAATACGCGGGTCGTCCAAAGTCAGTTGAAGCCCTGTTTCGCCACCAGTGAGGCCTTTTTGCAAAAGACCTTGCTTGTCAGGACCGTCCATGTCGGTCGCAAGCACCGAATAGGCCAACGCGTATGACATCATCGCAAATGCAAGTGTCAGGATCGAAAAGTAGATACCAGACCGTCGCAAGCTAACGTAGCCGATCACCACAGCAAACAGGCCGGACATGACGATTGAAAGCGCAAGTGCTGGCAGGACGTTCATACCAAAGATTTTGAACATCCACATCGCCGCATAGGACCCCACACCCAAGAACGCCGCATGGCCAAAGGACAGATATCCCGTCAAACCAAAGAGGATGTTAAAGCCGATGGCAAAGATTCCAAAGATCACGAAGCGCTGCATCAGGTCGGGGTAGCCTGCGTTGAACTGCGCCATGGCGGACCCTTCGGGGAAGGGGTTGAGGAGGAAGGGGGCTGCCATGGTCAGCACGAGGACCAAAAGCAGCAGCTTGGTGTCTTGTTTGTTTAATTTAAGCATTGGTTTAGTCCTCCATCACACCTTTGCGGCCCATCAGGCCCCGCGGGCGGGTCAGCAAGATAACGATTGCGACCAGGTAAATGATGATCTGGTTGATGCCCGGCAGAATATCGAGCACGACCGGCATGGAGGCAAAGCTCTCCAATACGCCGAGCAGGAAGCCCGCGGCAACCGCGCCCGGCAAAGAACCCATGCCCCCCACGACAACCACAACAAAGCTCAGTACAAGAAAGTCCATGCCCATGTGGTAATTGGGCGAGTTGATCGGGGTGTACATAACCCCAGCCAGGCCCGCCACAGCTGCGGCAATGCCGAACATAATGGTAAAGCGCTTGTCGATATTGATGCCTAAAAGCCCAACGGTTTCGCGATCTGCCATGCCCGCACGGACAACCATGCCGAATGTGGTGAATTGCAAGAAAGCGAATACAGCGCCAATGATCAGTGCCGCGAAGGCAAAGTAGATGATACGCCAGTAGGGATATATGATCAGCCCGGGGTCAAAACCCAGAACCGCGCCGAAGTCGAACGAACCGGTGAAGGCTGAAGGTGCAGGCGTGGGAATGGGGTTGGCGCCATAGAAGTACTTGATGACTTCTTGCAAAACGATCGCCAAACCAAAGGTGACCAGGATCTGATCCGCATGGGGGCGCTTGTAAAAGTGTTTTACAAGGCCGCGTTCCATCGCAAAGCCGATAAAGATCATCACTGGTATTGCAAAGAGGATCGAGAGCGGCACAGCCCAGTCAATGACTGCAGCGCCCGACGCCTCGCCCAAAATATCATACAGATATGGCACATCCCGCATTAAAGGATTGCCTAAAAAGTCAGTCTCCCCGGGGACTGCCACCTCGTGGCTGACGCTCAGCATACGGCTGAATGTCACGGCACAGAAAGCACCAATCATGAAAAGCGCGCCATGCGCAAAGTTAACGACACCCAAGGTGCCGAAGATCAACGTCAATCCCAATGCGATCAGCGCATATGCTGAGCCCTTATCGAGGCCATTGAGGATTTGAAGGATAATTGCGTCCATGGTCCCACCTTCATGAAACGGAGTTACCCCAAAAAATGGGGAAGGATCGGGCGGCAATGACTGCCGCCCGATAATTTACGAGATGTGCTTACGCGCCGGGGTTGCAGGCACCCAGTTCGCCACCGAAGATGGAGGCGTCGTAGGTGACTTGGCTGACCGGTGTAATCTCAACGATTTCGAGAAGGTCGAACTCGGATGTCGGGTTCTCTTTCCCTTTCACGACCAGCACGTCTTTGAAGCACTGATGATCTTCGCCACGGTACAGTGTTGGGCCGGTGCCCATACCGTCAAACTGGAAGTCTTTCAGTGCTTCGCCAACCGCACATGGGTTGAACGAGCCTGCACGCTGTACCGCATCTGCGTAGAGCAGGGCCTGTACGTAGCATGTGTGCGCCGCCTGTGAGGGTGGGAAGCCGTATTTGGTGCCGAAGGATTTGACGAACTCCTTCGATCCATCGTCTTGCAGCGACCAGTGCCAGTTTGTAGAGCCAAAGATCCCCTTAACGTTGGCACCCGCACCTTTCGCCATCAGGCGAGAATAGAGCGGAACAACGATTTCAAAGTTCTTGCCGTTTGCAACACGGTCACGCAGGCCAAACTGAACCGCGTTTGTCAACGAGTTCACCATGTTACCGCCGTAGTGGTTCAGAACCAGCACGTCCGCGTCCGATTGCAGAACCGGCGCGATGTAGGACGAGAAGTCCGTCTGTGTCAGCGGTGTCAGAACCGTGCCGACTGTTTCCCAGCCCATAGCTTCGGTAGACGTGCGCACAGCTTCTTCTGTGGTGTAACCCCAGTTGTAGTCCGCTGTCAGGTGATATGCCTTACGGTCGGTGCCGTAGTTGTTGGCAAGAACGGGCGCAAGTGCTGCACCAGTCATGTAGGAGTTAAAGAAGTGGCGGAAGCCATTTGCCTTCTTGTCCTTGCCGGTCGTGTCGTTGGAGTGCGTGAGACCGGCCATAAAGATGACGCCCGCTTCTTGGCACAACGCCTGAACCGCAACAGCCACACCGGAGGAGGACCCACCCGTGATCATGATGGCGCCGTCTTTTTCGATCATCGAACGTGCGGAAGCGCGCGCGGCGTCGGATTTTGTCTGCGTGTCGCCTGTGACGTATTCGACTTTTTTGCCAAGAATACCTGTGCCATCCAGCGCTTTGGACGAGAACGTGTTCAAAAGGCCGCCGTCACCGCCACCGTTCAGGTGCTCAACAGCCAGCTCATAGGCGCGCAGCTCGTCTGCGCCTTCGTCCGCATAGGGGCCAGACTGAGGTACGTTGAAGCCAAGTGTGACTGTGCCGCCTTGTGGCGCGTTGGTAAAGCCTGCGTGGCCGTCAGCGCGCAGATACGTCGGCAAAGACAGACCTGCAGCACCTGCAACAGCGCCCGTCTTGATTACGCTACGACGTGTAAAGTTCGAATTGGACATTTAAATCCTCCCAGTTGTTTCATCAGGCGCCCGCTGTCATCTCCCTGCAGCGCGCGCATGAAGCACGTTAGTGCAAACTTATTTGTGCCCGGCAAGAGAAAATTGCGCAACAAGTCCCTTGAAATGCACAATTATTTTGTAAATAAATCTACAAATGGCGTGCGTTAACTGTAAATTAAATGATGTTGCGCTGCAGAAAGCCATTGAAATTAAGCAACAATGCCAAAGGGGCCGCTATGCCGCGTGAAGGACTGACAGGAAGCCGTATCAGAGAACGGCGATCTATCGCGGGACTGCGGCAGGTCGACCTTGCGCGTACCTTGGGAATTTCGGCCTCTTACCTGAACCTGATTGAACACAATCGCCGCAGAATCGGCGGTAAACTTTTGGTGGATATCGCGCGTGCTCTTGGGGTTGAGCCTTCGATGTTAACTGAAGGCGCGGAAGCTGCATTAATCGCCAGTTTGCGCGACGCGGCAAAAGCCGCAAATCTGCCGGCCAATGAGGTTGCACGCGCAGATGAATTGGCTGGGCGATTTCCCGGTTGGGCAGAGGTATTGGCAGCAGCACACAGGCGCAATGCATCGCTAGAGCGCACGGTAGAAACCTTAAGCGACCGTTTGACCCATGACCCAAAGCTGGCGGCATCCGTCCATGAATTATTGTCGACTGCTGCCGCGATCCGGTCAACAGCATCTATTTTGGCCGACGAAAAAGACCTTGAGGATGAATGGCGCGACAGGTTTCACGCCAATCTGAACGAAGACAGCAGACGGCTTGCAGACAGCTCAAAATCGTTGGTGAGTTATTTTGAAGCGGGGCGTATCGAAGAGGGTGCTGGCAATAGTCCCCAAGATGAATTGGATGCCTTCTTGTCGCAAAACAATTACCATTTCGCAGGCATCGAAGCGGGCGTGGATAACATAGATGGCGTGATTTCACAGGCGCCTGCATTGCGCAGCACAGGGGCACAGAACCTTGCCCGCTCTGTGCTGCAACGCGTCAGCGAAGATGCGCAAATCGTGCCACCTCAGGCCTTGTCGTTGGCTTTAAAAACTCATGGGCCTGATCCCATTGCATTGTCCAAGGCGCTGAAAGCGCCCGTCGCCACCTGCCTGAGAAGCCTGGCGGCCTTGCCTGACTTGGAAAGCGGTTTGGTCGTTTGTGACCGGGCGGGCAGCATTTTGTTCCGCAAACCTATTGGTCAGATGGTCATCCCGCGGTTCGGGGCGGCGTGTGCGCTGTGGCCTTTGTTTTCAGCGCTAGGACAGCCGGGGCAGGTGGTACAGGCCCCGATGGTTCAACTGGGTCGGGGGCGCGCCCGTTTCATGTGTTTTGCTGTCGCAGAGGTGGTGGGAGAGCTCAGCTACAACACGCCGCCACTGGTTGAGGCGACGATGCTGCTTTTGCCGCAACCTGCTTTGGATGATGTATCCGTATTAGAGGTCGGATCGACCTGCGGTGTGTGTCCTAAACAACGCTGCCCCGGACGCAGAGAGCCGTCGATTTTGGCGGATGTCATATAGGGGGATGGCTGCGGCTTTTTCCCGGTCTGGGATTGAACCTCAGAATTGGCCTACAACCTTTCCGAATGCTAGCGCCTAAACCATAAGCAAAGTTTTGACACCCATTTGAAAACAGACGATAGTCGAAGGTGTCAGCCAGATCGAAGAGTCAAAAAAGACCGCTAATTGGGTGACGTCAGGAGGGGACGATGTCCAAACATGTGCTTTTGGTCGAAGATGAATTGAACATCATCGAAGCCATGCGGTTTTTGCTCAACCGTGAAGGCTGGCAAGTGGACACGCATTCTAATGGCACGGACGCCGCTCAGACCATTCGCGAAATGAAACCGGATTTGGTCGTGCTTGATGTCATGTTGCCCGGCAAAAGTGGTTTTGAGATACTCGAAGAGTTGCGTGCCCATGAGCAAACAGTGGATTTGCCTGTATTAATGCTTACGGCACGCGGTCAAAGTCGCGACCGCGAGATGGCAGAAAAAGCAGGGGTGAGCCGTTTTATGACAAAACCCTTCTCAAACGCGGAAGTGCTGACCGCGGTGCGTGATCTTTTGTACGTGCACCAGCAAAAAGCCTAAGCAGGTGGCACGGGCCCCGCAAAAACTGTTTGTAGAACGTAGTACCTATCGTCGGCGTCGTTTGATGGATGCGGTCAAGCTGATTGTAATTCTGGGCATGTGCCTTTGGATCATGCCGGTGTTGTGGCCTACCGGTGATGTGACAGGACGCGATACGGTGTCTATGTCGAACGCCCTTTATTATGTGTTCGGGGTTTGGGTCGCTCTCATCGCCCTGTCTGGCCTGATCGTTGGAAAACTGCGAAATGTCGCTAACGACCCGGATGACAGCGAGGATGGGTCGTGACATCGCTTAATGTGTTGATCGCTGTGTGTCTGGCCTATGTAGCGCTTTTGTTTCTGGTCGCTTTCGCCGCTGAGCGGGCAGGCGTGCGGGGGCGCGGAGGCTGGCTGCTGCGCTCGCCGCTGGTCTATACATTATCGTTGTCGATTTATTGCACGGCCTGGACGTTTTATGGTGCGGTCGGAAACGCTGCGCGCTCGGGGCTGGAATATGTCACAATCTACTTGGGCCCCAGTTTGGTCATCCTTGGGTGGTGGTGGATTCTGCGTCGTTTGGTGAGGATCGGGCGGAGCCACAAAGTCACCTCTGTGGCCGATTTGATCTCATCTCGGTTTGGCAAATCAAATGCGTTGGCCATTATTGTGACGGTGATGGCTGTTGTTGGGGTCACACCTTACATTGCGCTTCAACTACAGTCTGTAACTCTTTCATTTTCCATATTTTCCGCAGCAGAGCAGGGGGGCAATGCGTCTGCGCTGGATACAAAAGCTGCGGCTTTCTGGATCGCGGTTGGCTTGGCCGTCTTCACCGTTATTTTTGGCACACGCAATTTGAATGTAAACGAACGCCACCACGGTGTTGTGATCGCCGTTGCTGCCGAGGCTGTGGTCAAGCTTGTCGCGCTTTTGGCGGTTGGTATCTTTGTCGTTTGGGGCATTGCTGGTGGGTTGCCTGAAACCATGGCGCGCATTGATGCATCTGATCTTGGAACGTGGCAAACGGACGGCGGCCGGTGGGCGACGTTGATGTTTTTGTCGGCGGCCGCCTTTTTGTGTTTGCCGCGTATGTTTCAGGTTATGGTCGTTGAGAACGATGATGAACGGCATCTGCAAATCGCCAGTTGGGCGTTCCCGCTGTATTTGCTGTTGATGAGCCTTTTTGTCGTCCCCATCGCGGTCATCGGACTAGAAGTCTTGCCCGAAGGGTCAAACCCGGACCTTTTTGTGTTGAGCCTGCCACTTAGTCAGGGGCGCGAAGGCTTGGCAATGCTAAGCTTTTTGGGCGGGTTTTCCTCTGCGACGTCCATGGTGATTGTTGCGACACTGGCCTTGTCGACGATGGTTTCCAATCACATTGTAATGCCAATCTTTCTATACATTCGCCAAGGTGGGGCCAGCCAATCCGGTGATGTGCGCGAAATGGTGATCTTGTCGCGGCGATTCTCGATTTTAGGCATCATTGGGCTGGGGTATATTTATTATGCGGCGTCTGGCGGCTCTGGCGCATTGGCGGCAATTGGTTTGATTTCTTTTGCTGGTGTTGCGCAGTTCTTGCCTGCCATGCTGGGCGGAATTTTCTGGCGTGGCGCAACGGGGGCCGGCGCGATCTCAGGGTTGCTGACAGGCTTTGCCGTTTGGATGTTTACGTTGTTTTTGCCCAGTTTCGGTGAGGATGTCGTGCTAAGCCGTGCTGTTTTTGACACCGGGTTGTTTGGTCTGGGGTTGCTGCGGCCTTACGCTTTGTTCGGGATCAGTGGGCTGGATCCGATGGTGCATGCGGTGTTCTGGAGCTTTCTTTTGAATATCAGCATTTTCACCATCGTTTCATTGTCGACTTTCCCAAATCCGCTTGAGCGGCTGCAAGGCTCGCAGTTTGTGAATGTGTTTGATCATTCACGCCAGTCGCGCGGGTGGAATGCCACCGTCGCCGAAAGCGAAGATTTGATGATCATGGCGCAACGAATTCTTGGGGCAGAGGAAGCGCGGGTTTTATTTGAGCGGCAAGCTAAGGCTCAGGGCATTTATGGGCATCTGCCTGAACCTACGCCCGAGTTTTTGCAACAGCTAGAACGAGAGTTGGCGGGATCTGTGGGGGCTGCTACGGCGCATGCGATGATTGGACAGATCGTGGGTGGTACGGCTGTGTCTGTACATGATTTGATGGCGGTTGCCGACGAATCCGCCCAAATGTTGGAATATTCCAGCCAGCTTGAGGTGAAATCACGTGAATTAAGCCAAACCGCCGCGCAATTGCGGGATGCAAACACCAAGCTTATGCAGATAAGCGCCCAGAAAGATGCGTTTCTCAGTCAGATCAGCCACGAGTTGCGCACGCCAATGACGTCCATCCGTGCCTTTTCGGAGATTTTGCGCGACACCGACGGGATCGGCCCGCTGGAGAAAGCAAAATACGCCAATATCATCCATGTTGAAGCCATTAGACTGACCCGTCTTTTGGACGATTTGTTGGATCTGAGTGTTTTGGAAAATGGCCAAGTGACGCTTAACAAGCAATCCGGCAATTTGAGCGATATTCTCGATCAAGCCGTGACAACAGCACAGGCAAGTTTTGCCAAGCCAATTGCGATCAAGCGCCGCCGTTTAGAAGAAAGGGTGATGTTGGACACGGATTTGGACCGATTGAGCCAAGTGTTCATCAATTTGATTACCAATGCGCAGAAATATTGTCAGGCGACTGCACCCGCGCTTAAAATTTCAGTCGTTAGTCTTGGTGATGTCATTGCCATAGATTTTGTCGACAATGGGCACGGCATTCCTGAGGATGCGCGCGAGATTATGTTTGAAAAGTTTAGCCGTATCGGGGCCGAAGATGGAAACGGCGCCGGTTTGGGCCTTGCCATTTGTCGCGAAATTATGTCGCGCCTTGGGGGCGATGTTAGCTACCTTGGTGATGCTGAAGGGACCGGTTTTCGCGTCGTTCTGCCGCTGAAAATTCGTTTGGCGGCACAGTGAATATTTCATCGTTTTAATAACTTGGTCTGTGGCCATAAAGGCAATGGTAACCATTTCTGCCTAGTTTACCTGTAACCAATGGGCACAGTGCATTTTTTCGCGCGTGTTTGGGGATAGGGACACCGCATGTCAGTTTTGCAACGCAAAGCACAGGTTGGAAAGCAAGAACATCAGGCGCGGGCTATGACCGTGCCTAAGGCTTTGCGCGTGGGCATTGCAAAAGTTGCAGACGAAGTTTTCGACCTGGCACTGGCTGTGATCGGTGTCGCGCAAGAAAAGTGCACAAACGATAATCTAGGCGATAAAATCGACGAACAGACATTGATGCTTTTGCTGGATGGTCCGTCTGGCGGTATCGGTGCTGCAATGATGGATGCGTCTTTGGTCACGGCGTTGGTGCAGCAACAAACCACTGGGCGGGTTGGTGCTGCGGGTATGTCAGAACGCCGGATGACGGCTACGGATGCAGCGCTCTGTGCACCCGTATTGGACGCCATTTTTACACGGGCGCATAACCTGCTGGAGACTGATAAAGAAAAGGAAATCCTGAACAGGTATAAATTTGGCTCACGCGCGGAAAACAAGCGTTTGTTTCAGCTTGCCTTGGAAGAACCTGAATACAACCTGATCAAACTTACAATAGATGTCGCGGGGGGGACCTGCCAATCTATGTTGACTTTAATACTGCCTGTGCCTGCTCCTCAACCCGAAGTTAAAGTGTCAGAAACGGGCGAAGAGGTGCGCGCCCAAGCGCCAACACTTGCTGCTGCGACAATGGCTCTCAAAGTAGATTTGAGCGCGCAGCTGTGCCGGTTTCACTTGCCCTTGTCCCGGATGAGCAATCTGCAACCAGGCGAAATTATCACTTTGCCTACGGAAGTTTTTGACAGTGTTGAACTTACATCGATCGATGGGCGCATCGTGGCCAAGGGCGCGTTGGGACAAGTGGACGGGCGACGCGCTTTGATGTTGTCCAGCGGTGTTGCATCAGACGCGGGAGAGGGCATGGCTCAACAAACATTCGATCCATCTGATTTTTCAGATGGCGCAGACTATGCTGACTTGGACTTGCCCGAACTGGAACTACCTAATGCACCAGAAATAATCAAGGCTGGTGCCGATGGTTTGATCGGGGATCTACCCGATTTACCGGATATTGAGGGTCTGCCGGATCTGCCCGACCTGCCTGACTTGGACAACATCGGGGTCGAAGCTGACGGTGAAAGCTTTGATTTGCCTGACCTGCCGGATTTACCCGATTTGGGCGATGATGCAGACTTTGGTGATTTGCCAAAACTAAACATCGCCTAAGCATAGTTTGTTATAATCGCGATGCAGCCTGCAAGGTTTGACGTAAATTGGCCAAATCATATCCGGCGTTCCGGGCCGCTTGGATGATGTCATCGATCGGCATGTCTTTGGCCGCGCCCAAAGCCCAAGCAATTGTCGAACGGGTCCCTGACGCACAATACGCGAGAGTTGCGCCCTCGCACTCTTCGGCCAAGGTCCGATTTGCCTCGATGACCTCGGGTACCATCGTCTGGTGCGTCAGCGGTTGCACAGCAAACATCAATCCTGCCTCGGTCGCAGCATTTTCAAGGGCTGAAGCTTGATGGCTGGGAGGCACTTCAAAGTCGGGCCGATTGCAAATGATCAGCTGGATGCCAGCCTCGGCTATACTTGGTATATCTTCGGGCGAAATCTGTGGGGCTACGTAAAAACGGGGCGTTAGTTGTCGAATATCCATACTCAATGAGTATGCGAGCCTGCCGTTACTGTCCAGATATGGCTATTGTTTACGTGCTCAAGCCGCGCGGTTCGCAATGCCAAATTGGTTTTCGCTCGTTTTTTTATGACAAGAAGATGCCAATGATCACCAGCATCAGACCAATTACGGACAAAAACAAAGACCCAAGGTTCAGCGGCAGCGCTTTACGTAACCGGCCGCGCAATTCATCTTCGGAAAGGTTGGCGCGTCTGGCGCGTGCGACAAAAATGATGCACCAGATCAGACCGACAAGTCCGGCCAAGGACAATGCGGCGCCGCCCCAAATAAGGATATCGAAGAGTGTTGTGCTATCAGATGTGTCCATAAGGTTGGGCTACTCAATTGGTTTGCTTTTGGCAAGTCCGGCCGAGGCGCACATCTCAATCAAGCCCGAAAAGTCGCGGGTGTTATTGGCTCAGGCCCAAAGCGCCCTTTCGATTGCATCCAACCCGTCGCTTAAAGCGGCGGGGCCCGGCTGCAAGATAAGAGGTGATTTGATTTCATAAATCTGACCGTTTTGGACGGCTGGTATCTTGGCCCATCCGGGGCGCGTTGCGATTTTATCCGTACGCACTTTTTTGCCGCACCATGACGCAAGGATGATATCTGGTGCAGCATCAATCACATCTTGCGGGTTTAATATACGCGCCTTTGCCCCTTGCTGATGCTGCAGATGGGCAAAAATATCGACGCCTCCCGCAACCTCAATCAGCTCAGACACCCAGCCGATGCCCGCGATGGGCGGTGTGTCCCATTCTTCAAAGTAGACTTTTGGCCGAGAGGCGCGCGCAGTGTTCCGCAATTGCTCTATTCTGCGCTTGTATTGTTCGCATAAAGCGTGGGCGTGACCCGCCGTCGCCGTCAAAGCGCCCAGCGTTTGTATCATTTGCAAAATTCCAGCAATTGTCCGTTGGTTAAAAGCATGCACGCTTATGCCTGCGCGTATCAGGTCAGCTGCAATATCGGCCTGCAGGTCTGAAAAGGTTAAAACCAGATCTGGCCGAAGTTCGATGATCTTGGGCACGTCTGCAGAGGTAAAGGCACCCACTCTTGGTTTTTCCCGCCGGACCTGCGGAGGTCTGACAGCATAGCCTGTGACACCGACGATCCTGTCTGATTGACCCAAAAGATACAGCGTCTCAACGGTTTCTTCGGTCAGGCACACAATACGCTGTGGCCAGTTGGTTGCGCGAAAAGATGTTTTTTGCTGCATTGTGAGCCCTAGAGGTATCGATGACGCGGTATGCCGTGTGTTAAAATGGTCGCGCAAAATACGCAGAGAAGTTTGCGCCACTATCGCATCGCACGACCACAGAGCAAGCGCTCAAGCACTATTCTATGGTCGCTGGGGCAAACTGGCTTGCGACTTGTGAACCGGGCGGGTAGGCAAGGCGCAACAGCAGCAAATTCCGGGAGCCCCGCATGAGCGATGCCGCAACAAATCCGCCTGTCATCGAAACGGACGCCGACACCAGTTACCGCGTAACCTCGAACGAGTTGCGCCAGTTTGTTGAGCGGATCGAACGGTTGGACGCCGAGAAAAAAGACCTCGCCGAGCAGCAAAAAGAAGTTATGGCCGAAGCCAAAGCGCGCGGTTACGACACAAAGGTTCTGCGCAAGGTTATCGCGCTGCGCAAGCGCGACGCGGATGACATTGCCGAAGAAGAAGCGGTTTTGGAAATGTACAAAGAAGCGTTGGGTATGAGCTAATCCGTTCCCTTTTGTGCCTTTCATCCATTGGGGATAAGCACATAAGTTTTGAAAGCACTACAAAAACTGGAGTAAGGTGCCTAAAGCCCTTTTTGGACGGGTTCTTTCGGCTACGGTTCAGTTTCTGTCCACATGCCGCATGTGTTACGATCCGTATAATCCAGCAGTTTTTGCGCGCAGTTGTGTCAACGCCAGCACCGTGTCAATCGTAGGCGTTGGCGTGTCTGTGACGCGGCCCAGTTCCTGAACAGACCCTAAAAGCGCGTCGATCTCCATTGGGCGTCCGGCATCCAAGTCTTGAAGCATGGATGTCCGGTGCGCGCCAACGGCGGCCCCTCCGTCGATGCGCCGGTCTACATCAATGGGAAATTTGACACCCAATTTTTCGGCAACCAGCTGCGCTTCGACCATCATGCCGCGGGCTACGGCACGTGTACCCGGATCGGTACACAAGACATCCAAAGTCGCGTGAGTCAGCGCGGAAATTGGGTTAAATGATAAATTTCCCCACAGCTTGACCCAAATCTCATCGCGCAAACGTGGCCGTACGGGTGCCTTCAAACCAGCAGCTGAAAGCGCCTTGGATAGGGCCATGGCGCGGTCTGATTTGGTGCCGTCTGGCTCTCCGAGCGAAAACCGGTTGCCTTCGATGTGTTTGATGGTGCCGGGTTCAGATACTTCTGCGGCAGGGTAGACCACACAGCCCAACACGCGGTCGGGGCCAAAACCGTTCCATTGTGCATCGCCGGGGTCGACACTGTTCAGTCGGGTGCCTTCCAACGGACCGTCCAGTTTGTGGAAATACCACCACGGCACGCCGTTTACACCGCTTACGATGGTCGTATGGTCGCCAATGAGCGGCTGCATTTTAGACACGACCGGCGGTACAGAATGCGCTTTGAGTGTGACAATGACATAGTCTTGTGGGCCAAGATCGGCGGGGTTGTCTGACGCTGTTACATCAACGGTTGTCTCGCCGGTTTCTTCGATAAGGGTCAGCCCTTTGGCTTTCATCGCGGCCAGATGCGGCCCTCGTGCAACCAAGCTGACATCGGCACCAGCCTGCGCCAGTTTTACGCCCATATAGCCGCCGATTGCGCCCGCACCAAAGATGCATATCTTCATTTTATTGTCCCTTTTCGCCCAGTTATAGGCCTGTTTTTATGTAGCTTTTGCACTAAAATAGCTTTGCAAACGGCTTGTGTGGGGTTTGCAAAGTCACCTGTTACGCCTTTTCGATAAGGCCAAGCTTTTCCGCCATTCCGATACGCTGCATTTTTCCAGTCGCCCCTTTGGGGATTTCATCAAGGATGATCACCTTGCGTGGAACTTTGAAGTCGGCCATGCGCTCGGCCGCAAAGTCGCGGATTTCCCGCTCTGTTGCTTCGCTGTTCAAGACGACTGCCGCGGCAACCTCTTCACCAAGCTTTGCATGGGGCAGGGCAAATGTGACCACCTGCGCGACCGCCGGGTGATCCAGCAGTACGTCGTCCACTTCGAGTGGGCTGATTTTTTCACCACCGCGGTTGATGATTTCTTTTAAACGCCCGGTGAGGCGCAAGTAGCCCTCATCGTCAAACGCACCCTGATCGCCGGTGCGGAACCAACGCGCGCCGTCCGCTTCGAAAAAGCTTTTGGCGTTGGCGTCTGGATTGTTTTCGTAGCCCGGAGTGACGTTCGGCCCGGAAATAACAACTTCTCCGGTGCCTTCGACAATCCGGTCTTCTGTCTCATGCGCGACCCGCACTTTTGGACCGGCTTCGACGCCGACCGCACCCGGCTTTTGTGCACGAGGGGGCAGCGGGTTAGACGCCATCTGATGCGCGGCTTCCGTCATGCCGTAGCCTTCGATCACCGGCGCGCCAAACGTTTCTGTCAATGCTCCCATGACCTGTGCGGGCAAAGACGCCGAAGAAGACCGCAAAAAGCGCAATGGCACTTCTGCGATGATCTCTGCGTTCCGTCCTGCCCTCGTCAAGATGGCCTGGTGCATTGTCGGAACGGCGGTGTACCAGGTTGGTTTTGCATCACGCATCCAACCAAAGAACTGCAATGCGTTAAATCCAGGTGTGCACCAAATCGACGCGCCTGCAGCCAGTGATGCGGAAACAGCTGCGAGCAGCCCATGAATATGGAAAAGCGGCATGACGTTCATGCAGCGATCTTGCGCTGTCAGCTCTAGCGACGCGCGAATATGTTCTGCAGAGGCGGCCACGTTCGACTGCAAAAGTGGAACAATTTTCGGTCGTGATGTCGTGCCTGAGGTGTGCAGGATCAAAGCAACATCGTCTGGGCCTGGGGCGCTTTCGTCCGCTTGACCGGTCACATCAGACGACAAAGTGAACTGCCCTGCCAAGGCGCCCTCTGCGACGTTGACGCGAACAATCGAGATGCCAAGCCGCTTTCCTGCAGCGACCGCGGGTCCTTCGTCGCCGGCCATCACGACAAGCGCTTTCGCGCTCAGATCTTCTAGGTAGAATGCATATTCGTCTTCGCGGTATGACGGGTTCAGTGGCGCGGTGACGGCGACCTGAGCAATCGTAATGAAAGCTGCTGCCATTTCCGGTCCGTTCGGCAAAACGATTGCGACCCGGTCACCACGTCCAATCCCGGCACCATGCAATGCGTGGCGCACATCTTCTGTTAGGTCTCGCAAGCCGCCATAGGTCATCCATTTTGCACTAGGGGATCCAAAGGCGATTGCGTCTGCGTCGTGACTTGCGATCAGACCGGAAACTGTAGTGTGCATTTTTTCTGTCCTTAGTAAGTTATTGTGCCGGGTATTGTTTGGCATGTTCGTTTTGTGTTTTAGCGATTTGACCGCATGTAAAGCCCCAGAGCTAGCTTACAAACTAGCGGCGCAGGGCCCTTTGACAAATTGCCTGACCGTACGATTTTGGAATATTTTGGTGCTGGTCCCTTGTGGATGAACAGGGTGGATCCCTGTTGGTGGCTTTCTCGCTAGAGGTACGTTTTTCATATCTGACGTACTTTACTGTGCTGCGCGCGTGCCGGGCTTTTTGCGGCGCAACAGTTTAAGCAGCGGCAAAAAGATCAGGATCAGGGCGATCACTGTGATAGGACCGGCGATTGGCCGCGTAAAGAAGATGCTTGGGTCACCCGATGACAAAAGCAGTGATTGGCGCAGTGTCGGTTCTGCAATTGGACCAAGAACGATGGCCAAAACAGCGGGGGCGAGCGGATAGTCGAACTTGCGCAGAAAGAAGGCGCCAAGCCCAAAGATTACCATCAGCCAGATATCAAACATGTCACGGGTTGCGGCATATCCACCCGCAATTGACAACACAAAGATCATCGGAGCGAGGATCGTAAAGGGCATCCGTAGCATCCAGATAAAGAGCGGGATGAATGCCAGATTTATCAACACGGCTGCAAGATTGGAAATGTAGAACGACCCGATGAGGCCCCAGACGAACTCGGTCTCTTGCGTGAACAGCAATGGGCCGGGCACCAATCCCCAGATCACCATGCCGCCCAACAAAATCGCGGTCGTGGGCGAGCCCGGGATACCCAAGGTCAGCATTGGTAGCATTGAGCCTGTTGATGCTGAATTGTTTGCGGCTTCTGGTGCAGCAACGCCATCGGGGTTGCCGCGGCCAAACTCTTCTGGCTTGCGAGACAACATTTTGGTCACACCATATGACATCAGCGACCCCGGCGTGGCACCCGCAGCTGGCAAAATGCCCACGAAAAAGCCCAGGAAAGAGCCGATCATGGTGCCGCGCCAACCTTTCTTGGTGGCTTCTTTGGTGTCTTGGGCCATGCCTTTGGCGGTCATTTTTGGCGTCGTTGTTTCCACTTCCCCGCGGGTTTGTTCGATGGTCCAAAGCATTTCGCCGATACCATAAACCCCAATGGCAAGCACCAGAAAGCCGATCCCTTGCAAGAATCCGTTGATGTCAAAAAGAACCAGCCTTGGTGCACCAGAGATCTGGTCAAAGCCAACGGCGCCCAGTGTCAAACCAAAGCAGATCGAGAAGATGGTCTTTGGAATGTCGTCCCCGCCGAGGCCCACAAATGTAGCGAAGGCCAGCAGCATCAAAGCAAAAATCTCGGGCGGGCCAAAAGACAAGGCAAGACCGGCCAAAAGTGGGGCAAACAAAGTGAACAAGATATTGGCAACTGTGCCACCAACAAAAGAAGCCAGGGCTGCTGTGACCAAGGCAAGACTTGCGCGGCCCTGCCGGGCAAGCGGCCTTCCATCAAAGGTGGTTGCAACGGCCGTCGACGCTCCCGGAATACCCAGCGTGATAGAGGAAATTGCCCCCCCATACATCGCGCCATAGTAAATAGCGGCCAGAAAGATGATTGCACCACTTGGCGGGACCAAAAACGTGACAGGCAGCAAGATTGCAACCCCGTTTACCGACCCGAGACCCGGCATCGCACCGATAAACAAACCGACCGTCACACCGATCAGAATGAGCAAAAGGTTCAGCGGCTGAAGCGCCAGCAGCATACCGCCGCCAAGTAGGGATAAGACTTCCATGATGGCCGTGTTCTCCGAGGTAGTGACGGATCAGTAGATGATCTCGTACATGATATTAAAGAAGGGTTCGGTGAACGGCAGGCCGGTTGGCATGGTTATTCGCATTGCACCTTCGAAAAAGAAAAAGAACAAAATCGGTACTGGGACAGCTATCGACAACGTCAGGAACCACGAGTGACGCCCAAGATATTTGATGTAGTAGATCAGGAAGACCATGATCGCGCCGTACATCGAAATGATGTTCACCAAAGCGACAAATCCGATGATCCCGCCGCCGACAAGCAACAGCATTCGCCAGCCGTATTCGTCCAGAACAGGCTCGTCTGATTGGGAAGGGGGGCTGGTCCCGCGCCACCAATTATATGCGATCATCAAGCAAGAGATCAGCATTATAGTAGAGAGCCAAAAGGGCCACGCACCGCCGCCGGGCCCTCGGCCTTCGATAAATCCGATTGGTAGTTCTGCGCTTTTGTACATCAAGTACATGGAGATGAGAGCCAGAATCCCAGCGGTAAAAATTTCGCCGTATCGCATCTGGCTCTCCCCTTTTTTCGTCTAGTGCGCGCCGAATAGGCGCGTTTATTTAGCCTTCGAGCGCTTCAAGAAGCGTCTTGTGGTTTTCGACTTGAAGACCCCAGTAGGCGCGCTGCTCATCAGCGTTCATCCACAGCGGTGACAGGCTTTCAGACGTCAGGTAGCTCTGCCATTCTTCGGTCTCATAGATCTTTGTGAAAAGGTCCTGATAGTAGGCAGCTGCCTCGTCCGACATTCCTGGTGCACCCACAACCGCCCGCTGGTTGTAATAAGAGAAGTCGTTACCTTTCTCTTTCATGGTCGGTACGTCAGGGTAGGCTGGCATACGTTCGTCAGAAAACGCGATCAGCGGTACAAAGTCGCCCGCTTCATAAAAGCCTTTGGCTTCGGCTGGGTTGTTCACTGTTGCCATGATCTGCTTGCCTGCAAGGTCTTTGGCCACAGCGCCGCCGCCGTCATATGGAATATAGTTGATATCCAAACCATAGGCGTTTGACATGTAAGCGATGACGATTGAGTCTTCCTGACCCGCGCCTGTGCCACCCATGACAAAATCGCCATTCATGGATTTCACCTTTTCCACGTATTCTTCAAAGGTCGTGATACCGGAATCTTTGTGCACCCAAAGCACAAACGGGTCGACGCCCATCATGGCGACCGGCGTAAATGTTTGAATGTCGATGCCCAGGTTAGCCTGGCGCAGAGGCGTGGTGAAGAAAGAGTTCAACGTCACAAGGATTGTGTGGTCAGGATCGCTTGCATTGCTGACGTGAATCAGCGCTTCGGCACCGGAGCCACCGCCTTTGTTATTTGGCACAAGCGGACGATTTGTCATGTCCTGCTTTTCGGCAACTGACTGGATGAAACGTGCGATTTGGTCAGCACCGCCGCCAGGGCCTGCCATGATGGTAAAGTCGATCGGCTTCTTCGGTTTCCACCCATCTGCGAGCGCCGCAACTGGCATGGCAGCCAAAAGGCTGGCGCAGGCCAAAGACATAAGTCCTCTTTTCGTAACGTTCATTGACATTCCTCCTCTGTCATTTCCTGCCGACGCCTTTGATCTCAAATGCTCGTCTGCAGTCGTTGGTGAGTGAGTAACTATATTGCGCAAATGATAAGGCAAGAGATATTTTATTGCGTACAATTGCATACCGTTAGTGAGCCAGCACAACTGGGATGTCTGCGTTGTCGACAACGGCCTGTGTGTTTCCGCCCAAAAGTGTTTCGCGTTCGTGACTAACCCCGTAAGCGCCCATCATCAGCAGATGTGCGCCAACTTCGCGTGTTTTTTCCAAGAGCGCAGCGCCGGGATTACGCGAGTCAAACCGCAGTATTTGTGCGTTTACGCCTCTTAATTTGTAGTATGCCACCAACTCTTCGGTGGTCGCGCCATGCGGCTCTCCTTTGCCGCCCGAAAGGATGGTAACTTCTTGTGCGACGTCCGCTAGATCGCGTGTCACACTGACGGTGCGCGACGCCTCCAATGACCCGTTCCATGCAATTGCAATGCGCGCACCAAAATCTTCGGGTGGTTCACCGTTCGGAGGGCACATTAGGACCGGTCGTCCAGTTTGGAAGAGCCCGGCCTTGAGCGTATTCGTCCCTAAATTGCGATCGCGATTCGGTTTGGCGACGACGATCAGATCGGCGAGCCTGCCGTTATGGCGTACGACATCCATCATGCGGCCAGTCTCTTCTATGAACTGGAGCGTTGCGCGATTGCCGTCTGGTGTGTCGGTTTCCACGAGGTCTAGCTTTGCGGCCACTTCATGGAGTTTTTCACGCAGGCCTTCTTCTTCTTGATCGGAAAGCTCTGAAGCCTGTTCAATAATCGTCTTACGCATGAAGGCAGGTAGCGGAACACTGTAGGGGATCATCTCTTCGGGTTGAGGTCGACAATGAGCAACTACTATATGTGCTTTGTGTCGGTGTGCTAGCATCGCTGCATGCGATAGGACCACTTCTCCCATACCGTCGCCGCGCACCGGTACCAAAATTCGCCTCAACATGTGTCTTCTCCCTTATCTTCTTCCAGCCGCAGTGCACAGCGGCCGCCTTTGTAAACCTGTCTGACGGTATGACTTTTTGAGTAAACGACGATTTCCTGCGGTAGCGCGATACCATTGCATGATGGGCTGTCGCAGGCGTCGACAGGTGATAATATTTGTGCCGCTCCCCTGCATCAGCATATCCATTGCTGTCTTCTGGCAAGTACGAAAAGTAGAGCGGTATGTTCTTGAAACAACTTATTATCGGTCTGAATATGGTTCTGACTGTGCCAAAGATCATACGCGTGGAAGTTTTAAGTTAAATTAAAACATATGCTTACATGCATTATTCGATGAGGTATCGCTGTTGCTGTTTCGGCCAATGGTGCAGTATTGCATACGCTTGCGCATTGCCAAGAACGCGAAAACCCCTGTTGCTCTTAGGCAGAACCCCGGCTCGCTCAATGCAGCGGCGGGCAGAGTGAACTCAGCGGGCATCCCCAAAAAAAGAGCCCGCCGGATTGATACGGCAGGCTCGTAGGGTTTTTAGTGACAAGTTAACTGTAATCGCGACAGCTATCCGATGATTTGGTTTAGCGTCGCCGAAGGTCGCATCACGGCGTCGGTTTTCGCATCATCTGTGTGGTAATATCCGCCCGTATCTGCCGCGGGCCCCTGTACAGCTGCAAGGTCCGCGGTGATTATGGCTTCGTTTTCGGCCAAGGCGGTAGCGATGGGTGCGAAATGCGCGGCTAGGTCGGCGTCGTTGCTTTGCGCTGCCAGTGCTTGGGCCCAGTATAGAGCGAAATAGTAGTGGCTGTCGCGGTTGTCTGGCTGACCCACGCGGCGGCTAGGGGATTTGTTGTTGTCTAAAATCCCTTGCGTGGCGACATCAACAGCATTGCCCAAAACGCGCGCTTTTGCGTTGCCTTTGACATCAGCCAAAAACTTAAAGCTTTCACCCAAGGCACAGAATTCGCCAAGGCTGTCCCAGCGCAGGTGGTTTTCTTCGACCAACTGCTGCACGTGTTTGGGGGCAGAGCCACC